>NZ_CP044310.1:142500-750000 GCF_009664365.1 Paenibacillus xylanilyticus | reverse complement strand
TCATAAAGGTAGTAAGACCCGCAACAATCTCCGTTCTAACATTCGTTCCGTTTTCTTTTAGTTTAAAGAAACGATCCATAATCCACTAACTCCCCCTTAGAGATGTTGAAGCCATTTTGAAAAACGACAAAGACCCTGGACGGACTTACTTCACCCAGGGTTAGCTATCAGGAGAGGTGTAGCCTATCGCCAAGAACAAAAAAAATTCTAATGTGCGTCCATTATAGTTAACCACGCAGTCATATAGAACTTTTGCTGTGCTTAGCCTCTCCTGCTCGTAGCCAGATCATTAGGGTGATCTTGTAGAAACTCCCGGGCCATATCCCCAGGATTATACGAAGTAGTATGCGCTATTTGTTTGTTTTCCCATCCCTATTTTAGAAGCGCCGGCCTTTTCTGTCAATGATAAAAACGAATGTTAATTATATGTTCCCACGGGAACGTTCGTGTTTTGAAAGCGCTATAAATTTTATCGTAAAAAAGCCACCGTATATACGGCAGCTCATAATACAACCCATACATCATTCCTACTATAAAATAACAGTTTAACAAACAATGCAGTAACTCAGCATTTAACCTTTAATTCCCGAATTCAGGTTAATCGATTGCAGGAAATACTTTTGTGCAAAAATAAACAGCACGAGTGTCGGAATAATGGCCAGAATTGCCGAACCCATCAGTTGTCCAATCATGCGATAGTTGCCGTAGATATCCTGCAGTAACAGCAATCCAGCGGTAATCGGCATTTTCTCAACATCTGTGTATACGATAACCGGCCATAAGAAGTCATTCCAGGACCCAATGAACGAGAAAAGACCACACACAATCAATACCGGTTTCACCAGGGGTAAAATAATGGAGTAATAGATCCGGAAATCACTTGCACCATCAACCTTAGCAGACTCGTCCAGCTCGCCAGGTATTCCTTTCATGAACTGACGAACGAGGAAGATATTCCCCATACCAGCCAGTCCCGGAATAATCATGGCCCAAGCTGTATTGACCCATCCAAGCGCCTCAATGATTTTGTAGGAAGGGATCAGGTTAACGACACCCGGGAAAAATGAAATCCCGAGAAGCGTGAAAAACAAGGCATCTCTCCCTTTGAACTTCAACCTTGTGTATCCATAGCCTGTAAGGGAAATGATAAAAACGACAAGCACCGTGTGAGATACTGCAATGAGCAGTGAGTTGCTCAACCATCTCAGAATCGGAGCCGTGGATGTATTGTCCAGTATGGCGACGTAGTTATTAAAGTCCCACTCTTTGGGAAATAATCGGAACCCGGCCGACACCACTTCTGCCTGCGAGCGAAATGAAGTCGTAATCCCGAAAATAACGGGCACCACCCATATGACACAAATGGTTACCAAAAATAGATAGGATATATATTTGGAGATACTTATTTTTTTGACCATGTTGATATACCTGCTCCTTCCCGATCCACGTTCGATCCTGCTCCTCTAATTGGCGTTCCGGTTCATTACGTAATATTGCAATGCGGAGATGACCAGAATAACCAGTCCTAACAGCACAGCCATGGCGGAAGCCATACCTGCCACTGACTCACCGGAGCCAAACGCAAGCTGGCGAATATACATCATAAGAACATGCGTAGTCTGCTGCGGTCCACCATCGGTCATCATCAGCGGCTGACCAAATACGTTAAACGAACCCGCTGTTGTCATGACAAATGTAAAGATCAACGGGAAACGGATGGAAGGCAGCGTAATGCTGAAGAATCGGCGTACCGGACCGGCACCATCCATCTCGGCTGCTTCATACAGATCGCTAGGTACACCATTAATGGAAGCGCGATAGATAATCATGTTACCTCCGACCGCTCCCCACACAGATATCACAATAATAATGATCCAAGCATACGGTTGATTGGCAGCCCAGGATATCTCTGATCCAAATACGTTACCCGTGATGCCGAGCTGTTTATTGAAAATAAGAGACCAGATGAGCGCTGCGGCAGATATGGAGATCATACCTGGAATATAGATAATCGCCTGCATGAAGCCTTTGAATTTCACCTTTTTATGTTCAAGGGCTACAGCAACAAGCAGCGGAATAATGATTAACGGCGGAACGCTCAGCGCTACGAAAATCAACGTATTCTTCAAACCATTAAAGAATTGAAAATGAAATGAGGAATCCTGGTCGAACAGGATCGTCCTATAATTTTCAAAACCGACCCAAACCGGATCGTTGATTAGGTTCCATCTGGTGAAAGAGGCATAAATCCCGTAGATCGTCGGCAGCAGTATAAACACCAAAAACAGGATTAGATGAGGACCGACAAATAAGAACGGTGCAAATGATCGTTTATTCATATCCTTTCATTTCTCCTTTGGGAAAAGCAATGTGTCACTCTTGCGACACATTGCTTCTATTACAGTAGAATGGCGAGATGTACAGTACATCCGTTATGCAATTCAAGTGTTACTGGCCCCCACTGCTTCCTTGAGCAATTTTGTCCTCAACCTCTTTTTGCATGGTTTGCAGTGTCGCATCCAGCTCCACATTGCCACGAACAATATCAGCCGCGTATTTGTCAACCGCTTCAGCTACATACGGGTAATACTCGTACGTGTAGATGTAGAGCGATTCAATCTCCTTCTCATTCGAAGTAAAGAACGACTGCATGTAGTCTTTGTACTCCGGACTCTCGATAACCTGTTTACTCGCAACAGTCTGTCCCGCTTTGGCCCATTCCATTGAATTCTGACGTATAAACTCCAGGAATTTACCGATCCCTTGTTCCTTCTCATCTGTTCTCGCTTCATTGTTCAGCATGGCAAACAGGTGGGACGAAGAACGGTTTGTAAACTTATCAGCTGTAGGTGAATACACATTGGTCACGCCGAAATTCAGACCTTCAACAGTAGCATGAGCGGTCGAGCTCCATGTACCATCTGTAGAAAACAGGACATTACCGGATTGGAACATCAGGTAACCATCTTCACCGAACGGAGTCATGAGACCGGCATCGGCGATCTTTTTGACACTTTCAAATGCAGCCTTCATTTCTGGAGTGTTCAGCGCTGGTTTCCCATCTTTCTGCACATCTCCGCCCACATTCTGCAATTGTCCGAGGATAACCCATCCGAGCAAAGCATCATTTACGACGAAGTCTCCTTCATCTAATTTGCCTTGCAAGGAAAGCATCTCATCAATCGTGACAATATCATCATCCAGGAATGATTCTGCGTTATACTTTTTCAGCAAATCCTTGTTGTAGTACATCGCATTACTGTGGATATCGAGAGGAACAGTGTACTGTGTTCCATCAATGGTTCCTGTCGACCATGCTTGGGGCAAATAGTTCTCTTCCTTGATTTCCGGCTGCGCGGCCAGCATTGCAGTCATGGGCTCAAGTACGTTTTGCTTCACAAAGCCCGGAACACGGTCAGCATGGATAATAGCCAGATCCGGAATCCCTTTACCGGAGTTAATTACCGTAGACAGCTTGGTGTACATATCAGACGTAATTACATGTTTTAATTTGATTTCTGGTTCAGTGGCGTTATATTCTTTAACTAACTGGTCCATATAAGCTCCATCTTCTCCAGTCAGAGGCGTCCAGAACGTAATCGTATTTTTGTCGTCTGAGCTGCAACCCGACAGCACAAAAACCAGCAGAAGCAGTGTAGATACCATGATTACAAAACCTTTTTTTGTACGTTTCACACAAGAACCCCCCTAGAATAATCAATCCTAAGCACATTTGTAAACGCATTCAAATATTCAAGAAAATCACAGGGCTCTGCAATTTTCTTCTCGGAAACCGGCCCTGCTGCTAAAGTACCCTTACTGAAGGAAGCTTGCCTAGGAGCACTCCCTTCGCTCTATCACACAAACGTTAATACATAAATTAATCATTAACATTTGTGTGAATTTATCGTAATTCATAGCGCTTACATTTGTCAACCACTTTGTTCCATTTTTATTTTTTATTTATGTTATAGCTCTATACGTTCACAGGACGACCATCTGGAACGGGTTTGCCAAAGTACGGGAATCCAAACTCGTCCCAACCAAAGACCTGTGCCCGCATGTGGCGATTCGGATCATAGAGTGGATCTCCCTCAATTTCTTTATAATTGCGAGCATGATAGACCAAAATATCCTGACTTCCGTCCTCCGACACGGTGAAACTGTTATGCCCGGGACCGTATTGTCCCGCCTCTACATCGGTTTGAAATACAGGGGCTGGAAGCTTTGTCCAACTTTTCGGTGACAACAGGTCGCTCCCTTCCTCTGCATACAGCAACCCCATGCAATAATTATGATCTGTAGCACTTGCGGAGAAGGATATAAATATTTTGCCATTTCTATTCAACACTGCTGCACCTTCATTGACCAGAAAACCGATTTTCTCCCAATCATGCGTCGGTTCAGCAATCATCACCTGTTCGGAAGCGAGTGTCCACGGATTTTCCATGGATGCAATATACAGGTTGGAATTGCCCACGATGTCCGGATCTTTCTGTGCCCAGACCAAATATTGAACGTCATTATGTAGGAATGAGGTCGCATCAAGTGCGAAACTTTCCCATTTTGTCTTGATTTGCCCCTTTTCTTCCCAAACGCCTTCAAGCGGGTTAGCTGAGGCATTTTCCAACACGAACATGCGATGATCAAAAAGCCCTTCCACCGTAGCCGTTGTTCGTGCTGCAGCAAAATAGATATACCATTTACCGTGGACAAAATGAATTTCCGGTGCCCAAATGTTGGCACTCATCGGTCCTTCGTCATATTTGCGCCATACTACGACCGGCTCAGCGCTATCCAGCTCTTGAACAGAGCGAGCTCTTCTAACCTCAATTCGATTATACTCAGGCACGGAACCTGTAAAATAATAATAGCCGTCGGTATGTTTGTATACCCATGGATCGGCTCGTTGCGGTATAATCGGATTAACAAATGATTCCTGCTTCGAAACTGTACTCACGTTGTCATCTCCTGTTCTGCACAATAGGTTAATGTTTTTGTTTATATATTCGTAAATCTGTTATTAATTCACCTAAATATTAAGTTATCAAGCAGCACGTGTCAATGAGTTGGCAGGGTTTTTTTGGTTATTTCATGGTTTGTTTTTACATTTTTCCGAATTGTTCTGTTTTTAAGTTGTATATCTGGTATTATTTATATAAAAACGTTGTGATTATTTTCGAATTCCGATATTATAATATTCTACATTTACTATTCATATAAATGTTAATATTTCATTTCTTCGGAGGAATTACATTGAAAATCGACCTGAACGAAAAAAACCTGCATATCTTCGAAGCCCTTTCTAGCAGTGTGCGCATTCAGATCGTTCATCTGCTGTCTAAAAACTCTATGAATATAAAAGAACTGGCCGAAGCGCTTGGACTTAGTAGTGCCATCATGACCATGCATGTCAAAAAATTAGAAAAAGCCGGTGTGATCGAATCCAACATGGCTCCGGGCAAAGGTGGAGCGGCCCAAAAGGTCTGCTCTCTTCGTATGGACACTCTTGAAATCGCATTCCCGACCAAGGACGTCATCCAGCGTGAGATTCACAAAACCGAAATATCCGTAGGGCATTTCACTGATCTGCAGATCAAGCCGACTTGCGGCATATGTACAAGAGATTCCATCATTGGTATCTTTGATGATCCCCGGTATTTCCTTGATCCGGACCGACTGAAAGCCAAAATCCTGTGGTTTGGTCAAGGATATATTGAATACAAGGTACCCAATTACCTAATGGGAGATGAGAATCCGGAGGAATTGGAGATATCGATGGAGATCTCTTCCGAGGCACCTCTTACCAACAACAACTGGCCTTCCGATATTTCGTTTATCGTTAATGGCGTTGAGGTAGGAATGTGGACGAGCCCTGGTGACTTTGGAGGAAAAGGCAAACTGAATCCGCCTTGGTGGTTTGAAAGTGTAAATCAATACGGCCTCCTGAAACATCTCATTATCAAAAAGGAAGGCACGTTTATGGATGGTGTGAAATTGTCCGATGTTACCATCGATGATATTGGCATCCGTAATAGCTACTGGTCCCTGCGCATTGCGGTCAAGGAAGATGCAGAGCACATCGGCGGCGTTACGTTATTCGGAGAAGGATTCGGTAACCATAATCAGGACATTATTTTCCGGCTGTACTACACCGATAACACTGAAAGGCCTGAATGAATTAAGCCTTTGTAAACCCATTACTGGCATAACAAAAAAACTCCCTTTGACATGTGTAATACATGATCAAAGGGAGTTTCTTTTCGTTCAATACCGTTTGTTCGTAAACCTATTCCCACTCAATCGTTGCTGGTGGTTTGGATGTTACGTCATAGACGATCCGGTTAACGTTATCAACTTCATTTACGATACGTACGGAGATTTTCTCCAGTACATCCCAAGGGATACGTGCCCAGTCGGCCGTCATACCGTCGATGGATGTTACGGCACGAATACCTACAGTGTAGGAATACGTACGAGCATCACCCATAACACCTACGCTCTTCATGTTCGGCAGAGCCGTGAAGTATTGCCAAATTTCGCGGTCCAGACCTGCTTTGCCAATCTCCTCGCGCAGGATGTAGTCGGAATCACGAACGATTTTAAGCTTCTCTTCCGTAACTTCTCCAAGAACACGGATCGCCAGACCCGGACCTGGGAAAGGCTGACGGTGTACAATTTCGTCCGGCAGGCCGCACTCTGTACCCACTTTACGCACTTCATCCTTAAACAGGGTGCTCAGTGGTTCAATCAGCTTAAAGTTCATATCTTCAGGCAATCCACCCACGTTGTGGTGAGATTTGATCGTTTGTGCTGTTGCTGTTCCACTTTCCACGATGTCCGTGTACAGCGTACCTTGCGCCAGGAATTCGAAATCATCAAACTGCTTGGACTCTTCATCAAATACGTAAATAAACTCGTTACCGATAATTTTACGTTTTTGTTCCGGATCATCCACGCCAGCCAGCTTGGACATGAAGCGCTCCTGTGCATCGATTTTGACAACCTTCATGTCGAATTTGCCAACAAACGTCTCCATTACGCTTTCGGCTTCGCCTTTGCGCAGCAGACCGTGGTCAATGAACATACATGTCAGTTGGTCACCGATCGCTTTGTGAAGCAATGCAGCCACAACGGAAGAATCCACGCCACCGCTGAGTGCACACAGTACTTTACCGTCGCCCACTTTTTCACGAATATCCTTGATGGTGTCGTCAATGAATGTTTCCATCGTCCAGTTGCCTTCGCAACCACAGATGTTAAACAGGAAGTTGCTAATCATATCGTTACCACGAACAGAGTGACGTACTTCCGGGTGGAACTGAACAGCATACAATTTGCGCTCATCGTTACTCATCGCAGCGATCGGCGCACTTTCCGTGCCTGCATCCAGTTTGAAGCCCGGAGGCAATGTAACTACATGGTCACCATGACTCATCCATACGGTATGTTCGCCTTCAATGCCCTGTGCCAGTGCAGCACCTGCAGCAAACTCAAGGTCTGCTTTTCCGTACTCACGTTTCTCGGAACGCTCTACTTTACCTTCAAGCTGCTGTGCCATAAGCTGCATACCGTAGCAAATCCCGAAGATTGGCAGTCCCAGATCATACACACCCGGATCTACATGCGGAGCGTTCTCAGCGTACACGCTGGAAGGACCTCCGGAGAAAACTATACCTTTTGGTGCCAATTCTGCGATTTTCTCTGCCGGTGTGTTATACGGCAAAAGCTCGCTGTATACGCCAAGATCCCGGATTCTTCTGGCGATTAACTGGTTGTATTGGCCCCCAAAGTCAAGGACAACCACAATTTCATTTTGCTTATTCATTACCGTGCCTCCCTCAATTAATGAAACTAATTATACGCAACGACAAAACATACCGTCAAGGAAAGACGAAACTCCTTTTTGTGGGCAGTTTACAACATTTGATATGAAGACACCTTCATTGTGAGTTTTCTACAAATTCCCCACTTCCATTCGCTTCATAAGAAATCGCCCAAAGACGCCTTGTCCGCACTTCGGCGAGCAAGACGTCCCTGGGCGATGTTATGGTAATTGCAGGCGCCGGGCAAGGCGAAGTGCCCGGCGCAGGAATTCAAGACTGTCCGCGCGCAGCGGACGGTCCGGCCCATACAGCAGCCGTTCCCAGTCGGCTGCAAACCGCGCGATGTCCGCGGCGTCCGTGCCTGCGGCCAGGGCGGGTGACGCTGCATACTCCCGCAGCGTCATCCCCGGCGGCCGCGGGCCGTACCGCCGCGCGAGCGCGGCCCAGACCGGAGCTGCGGCGCTGAGCAGCCGCTCACGGTCGGGGAAGCTGCTGCGCGGCCATGCCAGCAGCAGCCTCAGCCGCAGCGCGGGGCGAAGCCGCCGCATGCGCAAGGCCCCGGCAGCGGCCAGCAGCGCCGCTGCCGCAAAAGCTGCCGCGAGCCATGGCTCCGCGGCAAGAGCACGCGCGCGGGCCAGCAGCCAGGCGCCCGCACCACCGATCCCGCCGCCAGATTGTGGCGGGATCTCCTCGCCGGGCTGCGCCCCGGCGACTGCTGCGGCGTCCGTGGCACCACCTTGCGGCAATGCGAAGCCCGGCGTAGCCTCGAACGGCATCCAGCCTGCGCCGGGGAAATACACCTCCACCCAGGAATGTGCATCGCCCTGGGTAACGACATACCGACCCGGTACCTCAGGGTCCGGTGAACCTGCACTGAATCCCTTTACCCAACGGGCGGGAATTCCCTCTGCACGAAGCAATACAACCATCGCCGTGGAGAAGTGATTGCAGTAGCCTTCCCCTGTGACAAACAGAAAGTCATCGACGAAATCCGTTCCGCGAGGCGGCATGCGCGTGTCCAGTGTATATTTGGCATGCTCTGCCAGGTAGGTCCGTACTGCCTGGACTGCATCATAACGCGTTTCGCTCTTCTGGATAATGTCACTCGCAAGTAATCGTACCCGTTCAGGGAGAGATTCGGGCAGCTGTAGGTAGGTTCTGCGGATGGCTGCGGGATCCTGACTTGAACTATGCGCATCGCCCAATAGACGAAGCTGTTCTGGCGACGCGGTGGGAATCATGACATCGGTTGTATACGTTTGGATCGGTTCACGACTGCTGGATCCGGCAAGCCAGAGTGTAGCCGAGTCTGCATTGGAGAGCAGGGCCATTCTATTTTCCTCGTTCTGTTCATTGGTATCCTGAAAGGACAGGTTCAGAGGTACTCCTCCCGTAAAGAGCGGATTAGGTCCCCTCCACGGACGCTCCATCGTGACCGTTTGGCGAATACGTGTCCAGTAGGTTTGGTTCTCCCAGCCATCGGCACGAAACAGCCCTGCCGGGCTGGCCTTTTGAAAGTTTTGTGCAGGATCACTCCATGTACTGCCGTTATAATAGGAACGAGTCTCCCCGCGCCAATACGTGACTTGAGGACTCTTCGCTGTAAAAAAGACAGCATTTCCTTGTACCAATGGAGATCCCATCGGCGCATCAGATGTACTGTATCCCGTGACAGATGCCGAAGCAGGGATGCTGCCGCGTGGTGTATAGCCTGCCCAGCGGGCAAGGCGTTCTCCAATCTGATCAAGCGATATCCGTTCAGGCTCAGGTACCGGGACAACACGTCCGGGCAGAGCAGCAAGCAATACCATCCCCGCTGCTGCTGCAGCAGCCACCGTACACCAACGAATATAGGGATATTGGTGAAAGGTTGGTGTTGTGCCCCCTTCCAACAGACGGAGCAGTTGGAGAATGGTCTGGATCAGCAGTATCCATAGAACAGATCGCACGACGGAGGCGTAGACATCCAGCCCGGCCAATGTTTCCAGGAGCAGCAAATAAAGCAGGGTAGCACTGCCGAACAGCATCACACTCCGCCGCATCAACACAAGGGACTGCACGGAAGCCATGAGCATGCTCCACCCACACATCATCAACAAACCTCTCGTCTCCGCACTGATGGAATAAAAGTGTCCACTTTCCATGAATGAGCGTATATCCTCCATCCATGTTTCCGGGTAACCGAGAGCCCAACCGGCAGGATCACTGCCTCCATACATCAGGCATAGAGCAGTAAGAGCCACAAGCAGTCGAACCGCCATCCCCAACATCCAGCCTGTACGCAATAATCCTGCCATCAGGAGTGCACCCGTAAGTCCGGCCATCACCGTCAGAAAACGCCCACTTCCCTGCTGTCCCGACGAAGTAATCGGGTAGATCCATTCCAGGGAGAGAAGCAGCAGCAGAACAGAAATGCTGATCTTATACACGGCAGGCTCTCTCTTAGAACGCTGGGATTTGGATCCCTGACCTAGTACCGAAACTTCTTCGGCAGATTGGACAACCGTCATATCACCACGACCACCATGATTACGCTCCCACATCCGAGACACCCGCCTTTCCAACGAAAGGCATGGATTGGTCTGCAACTGAGCTGACTCTTACCCCGCTAAGCCGAAGCTGTTCCGTCCACTGCTCAGCCGGATTCTCAGGCCCTCCCTGAACTGTATTTCCTTTGGCTTGTTCCTCACCCATTGGTGTTTCGGTTAACTGCACTTCTATTTCATGTCCGAGCTCAGCAGCACCCAGCACCCATCCCGTCAGCACGGCATCCAGTCTGCCCGTAAGGACAACAATGCGTGTCCCCGCAGGCCACTGATCCAGCATGGTTGTATCCGCCAGCGATGAAACAGATAAGTCAGCACTTGATATACTTGCCTGGGCCAAGCTGTCCAGTGACAGATTTACATGATCGGCATGGATGAGATCGCTTAACCAACCGGGCTGCTTATCCGGACCAGCCTCTACCCCTGTCCTCCAGAGTTGATAGGGAACATCATCGCGAACAGCTGTAAACACCCATCGGGCAGCCATGTTAATGGCACGTTCAAACGCCGGATGCTCCTTCGCCCCCTGGACTCGTCGTTCGTAGCCAGTCTTACCTTCATACAGCAGAATACCCAAAGATGTTGATTCCGATATTTCAGGCAAAAAGGTTTGAAGTTTGCCCGTCTTGGCCGTACTTTTCCAATGAATGCGTCCCAAGGGATCTCCTGGCTGATACTCACGGAACTCGGGACTTCGGTTACCTTGACTGGTTTTTGTATTTGCCGAACTCCCCTCATCTATAGCAGCAAATGCTTCAGACTCACGATCACCGAATGTTGATCCAGATGGAACGACAGCAAGAGATGTCCCGCCCACCGTTTCCGCAGAGACGGTATTCCATCCGAATACATCTCCCCAGTACAGTTGGCCTGAGCCCCATTGATACAACCCTCTTCGCAAGCCGGACATTTGATATTGGTAAGCAAACTTGCGTCTCATTCCCGGAAAAAGTAATTTTCGATGCACTCCAGCGGGTGTATCCTCACAGAGCATGATCCAAAGCAGTGGAATTCGGCATTCGAACTCCACTTCCACCTGAACACGCACCATCTCCCCAACCATTATTCGTTCCGAATTCATTTGCCGGCGAATGCGAATACGGCGCGGCCCCAATAGATGACTGACCAGACCGCTAATCAGGATGAGAGAGACGGTAATGGACAAAAACAGCGCCGCCTTGCCTCCATGCCATAGATATAGACAAGCAAAAGCTGCTGCCAAGACTGCATGGAATAGCCATTGAACAGGCGCGGTCATGATCGCCGGCCCCTTCCCTGAGCTGTCATTTGCACAGGCACGGGAACCGATGCTAGTGCATCCTGAATGACTTGTTCCTGACCTCGGAATGCCTCCGTCCTGTTCTGCCCTTTCAACCCGATTCGATGGGCAAGCACAGGCTGAGCCACCTCTTTGACATCATCCGGAATGACATAGCTTCGCCCCTGCAGATAGGCATATGCTTGCGTCGCAACCATCCAGGCCAGTGTTCCGCGTGGACTGATGCCGAGCCTCACGGCCGGATGATTACGCGTAGCTACTGTCACGGCAACCAGGTACTGCTTGACTACGGAATCAACGTGCACATGTCTAACTTCGCGCTGCATCGCACTCACTTCTTCCGCGAGCACCACTGGACGAAGTTCATCCAGCAGCTCTCTGCTCTGCCCTCTGGTTAACAGCTCGACTTCCTGTTCCGGCTCCGGGTAACCGAGTCCTATTCGCATTAGAAAACGATCCAGCTGCGCTTCAGGTAACCGATATGTGCCCTCGAACTGCAGCGGATTTTGCGTTGCCAGCAAAAAGAACGGCTTTGGCAAGGCATGTGTCGTACCATCCACTGTAATCCGTCGTTCTTCCATTGCTTCCAGCAGCGCTGACTGGGTCCGGGGCGATGCCCGATTAATCTCGTCAGCCAGTACAATGTTGGACATGACAGGACCTGGCCGGAATGTAAATCCACTCGTGTGAGGGTGGTACATGGATGTCCCAGTAACATCTGCAGGCATAACATCGGAAGTGAATTGAATACGACCCATGGAACAGCTCAATGATGAGGCGACAGCCCGAACCAGCATTGTTTTTCCTGTCCCCGGTACATCTTCCAGAAGCACGTGACCCCCACCTAGCATTGCAGTAAGGACATATTGAATCTCTTGTTTTTTGCCTATAATTACACTCTCGACCCGCTTGATCACCCTGCTCAGCAGCTCGACCGCATGTTCATGTTCCATTCGAATATACGACATCCCTCATTCTCCTTCCATTCTGGGCATTCAGAGCCATAGTAATCTATGATTCATTGTTGCCCGGAAGTAGAGAGATTAGTCGTGTCTGGATGCGTTAATTCATATTGTTCTGTACAGGTAGAAGTTTAACGCTGCCGCAAGAGGCATATTGGCCTTTACGATCCACTCGGATTCATTGGACTGAAGCGAAGATACATCCAGCCCCATTAATTCCAGCAGTTCTCGCAGTGGAACCCAGATCGTCCCCCCTTGACTCTGCACTGCTCCCTCTATCGTTCTATCATTCGATCGATTCGCTGATGTGGATTTCAGTTCACCGCTAACGCTGTTCGCCTGGATCACTCTATCCTTCCATAGCGCAGTCGCCGTTCTGGATTCCACGTCCCAGCGAATGCTGCCGCCAAACTTTTTCATAAACGGTCTTAATGGCACCATAATTCGCTGATCTTCCACGCGGAATTCCCCTGGCTTCAGTGTCCCCGCAGCAAGACCAATCTCTACCTTGAGTTCCTTGCCGGATAACCACAGGTTGCGATTGAATTTCACATGCTCCGCCACCCACTCGGCGCCAGGTGCCTTGCGAGATTTGTATTTCCCTTCGGGATGAACACGGAATTGCACAGGTGGATCCTCCGCTCTCATGGTGTCAAAACGATATCCGTGATCCCGGTAGTATTTGATTATTCCGGGTAACGCCTTGACCGTCTCCGCATGAGCTCCACCATCGTGCATTAACAAGATTACTGAACCGGTACCGGCAGGCACCTTGGTGGAATTGCGCAAAATCTCTTTGGCAGGCACACCCTTGCGCTTTGAATCACCGCTGTCGACATTCCAATCCATCACGGTGTACCCGCCCAACTGGAGCAGATCGAAATAGTTTTGATCAAAATGTCCATATGTTCCGCCAGGTGCACGTACCAGGTTGGGGCGGAAGCCGGTGATCCGGTTCACGATGTCTTCTGTCTGCTTCACCTGTTTCCAGAACGATTTAAAATCACTATACAGTTCATCATAATGATGGTTATAGGTATGATTGCCAAGTGCATGTCCCTCTTCCACAGCAGCCTGAATCAGCTCGGGGTAACGTTCTGCCTGCTCTCCGAGGACAAAAAATGTAGCCTTTACCTGTTCCTCGCGCAAAATATCCAATACTTCACGGGTATGCTTGCCTGGTCCGTCGTCAAAACTCAGATAGACTACCTTATCCTTACTGCTCTCTTTGTTAGGTGCAGCAGCTTCTGCGCCAGCAGCGTAAGAAGGAAATGCTGTCCAGGCATAAGAAGCAAATACGCATATTATTACCGCAAGACGAAGCAGACACGATGGCCATGCGGGAAAACCATGCTTATGTATGGATCTGGCTTTTACGGATTGCTCTGCTTTTTCCACCATTGTGAAATCCGGTCTCTGCATCATTTACGAATCATCCTCCAACGTCTCTAGTGATTCTGCTGATAGACTTTAGCAGATTTGTTAGAATTATATGGAGGCTTTATCGAAAAAAGACGCGTTTCTGTTTTATATTTTTCACAATTTGGGTTAGCTCATGATTGATTCTTGGCTTCGGATTGGGTAGCATAATGAACAGGCACTTATTACCGGAATCACTGCTATTACGGGGATAAGCACTGCAAATGTTTCATGTGACGGCGGACTGCAATGATCGTATACAAGACAGCATGGAGAGTCATCCGATTCCCCTGTCTTCAGGAGAGTGAATCTATTGGAATTGCTTGAGAAGATCCAACATCTGTTCGGATCCTATGGATACAGCGTTTTGTTTTTTGGCTTATTGCTGGAATTTATCGCTCTTCCCTTCCCGGGAGAAACAACCATGGCTTACGCAGGATACCTGTCATACAAGGGTCAACTGGACTTCGGAATTCTTGCCATCCTTGCCTTTCTCGGAACAACCATCGGCATGACGATCACTTACTTCATTGGTGCCAAAGCCGGTCTGCCCTTCATTGTCCGTTACGGAAAGTGGTTTCTATTCAAACAGGACAAGCTGGATAAAACGCAAAAGTGGTTCGCCAAATACGGTAATGCTCTGATTTTCATCGGATATTTCATACCTGGTGTCCGGCATTTTACTGGATACTTCGCAGGTATAGCGGCAGTTCCTTTTCGCAAATTCGCTCTATATGCATACTCGGGTGCACTGTTCTGGGTCGTGTTATTTCTGGGCATTGGAAAAGTATTCGGTCCACAGTGGAGCGCGGTGTTCCATCTTGCACATCAGTATGCAGCCTATATCGTTGCAGGCATTGGATTGTTACTGATCGCTGCCGTGCTGTACCGCTATCGGAAAGCTTGGGGGCAACGCTCCATCCGCAAGTCTGCTCCAATCAGGCAAAAACAAAATGCAGAATGAAGCTTATCCCCGGAGTCGCCACCAGTGCGACTCTTTTTGAATTAACTCCTTTTAAAAGCATCCCTTCGAATCCATGCGTAAGTCGCGAGCAAGAGCGCAATACATGCGAATCCCATTCCCCCTGCAAAACCAAGTCTACGCGGTTCCATCACCTCCAGCAGTATGCCTGCGCCAAACATGGATAACCCAAGCATCGTACTGCTGCATGCCGTCACTAAACCATAGACAATTCCGCGGTATTTGTCTGGTGTTTCCCGCATCAGGAGCGTATCGAGACACGTGTTTCCCATACCTGACGTAAAGGCGAGCAAAATATACATCAGGACAGCAACCGATGCGAACCTGGTCTCACTTAGCAGCATTAACAAGCAGCCTTCGATCAACAGACATGCTATAACGCCAGGGAGCAGCCACTGCTGCAAGTAACGAGAACCCCAGCTGCTGAGCACAAGTCCAATCCCCAGTGCTGCGTAAAATAGACCCACACCCCAATCTCCGAGTTTGAACACTTCAATCGCATATACACTGATCAGAACATTATCAATCCCATTAATAACGGGAACCCACAGCTCAAATGCAATAAGAATCTGCAAAGGGACCGATGAGCAGATGAACTGCCACAGCAGACGGGCCCCCCCTTTGCTTTTACGCTTTGGAGCATACCCAGGCTGTTTCACCACCGATTCATCTACTTGTTTGGTTCCAAGTGGTGGGAACGAAATCTTGCGGATCAGAGCAGCAGCAATCAGGAAAGCAAGTGCATTAGTTGCAAAAGCAGCCTGAGGACCCAATGCAGCCGAGACGATACCACCTACAAAAGCGCCCACAATAAGAACGGATCCGTTCATGACTTGTTCGAGCCCATTAATCTGGTGCAAGTGTTCGGAACGTACAAGCAAGGGGATTCCCGATTTGCGGACAGGCGCATATAGTGCTTCTGCGCATGCAAGCAGCGTACTCGCTGTATAGAGAATCCATAGATCATCTGCTTGATGTACGAACAAAAAGCTTAAAGCCACAGGTACCCTTAGAAGATTGGTCACAATCATAATCGTTCGCCGGCTGAAACGCAGCGTCAATACACCCCCTAGCGGAGCCAGAAGAAGAAAAGGAAACACCCTCAACCCGAGCGCCAAACCTACGGCAAGACCGGAACCAGTTGTACCAAGAATCAAGGCCAGCATGGCAACCTGACTGAATCGGTCACCAATTCCATTTACCAATCCTGCCATGAAAAGCTGCCTGTAATCGGGTTCTTCGTGCAGCAAGCGTTTAAAACCAAAACTGAATGTCATTACGATACCTCACTCATAATTTAGATAATAATCTAATTAGATAATATTCTAATTAATTGAGGTTGGCAATCACCTTTTGTATGTGCATCGTTCTGAGGTCACTTCTTTTTTTTGACATAAGTTGAATTCATCCAGGTCATACTAACTTGCAAATATAGGGAGGCATGGGGGTGAAAGGTTATGGGTTCTGCAGCGCAGAGCGATCATGAACAGAAACTGATCTCTCCGAATCTGATTGAAAATACGGAATATTGCAAACAAGTGATGGGCCAGAGCAACGACCTGATGATCCGCCCGCTCCAATGTTTACATAAGTGGCCATCAATTCTGCTGTACATTGATGGGTTAGTCGATGTTCAAATACTGAATCAGGCCATTCTGGGATCCCTGCTTCAGACACATGATCTTCCAGCATTCTCGGCTGAAGACGAACGCCTAAGCTATCTCCAAAATGACATCCTTGCTGCTAGTGACGTGCTGCTGGTAGAGAATATTCAGGATGTACTTAATGCCTTATTGTCCGGCTCTGCAGTACTGCTAATTGAAGGCTCAACCAAAGGCCTGAAGATTGGTGCAGCCGGCTGGGAAGATCGCGCTGTTACTGAGCCTGTATCCCAAACCGTTGTCCGCGGACCCATGGAAGGCTTTAATGAAAACTTACGTACCAATACCTCCTTGATCCGTAAACGGATTCGTGACCCTCATCTGTGGATCGAAGAGAGAGAGGTCGGACGAGTGACCAAGACCAAGATAGCCGTATTATATCTGGAGCATATCGTGGATAACGAAGTGGTGGAGGAGCTTCGGCGCAGACTCGATGAGATTGACATCGACAGCGTTCTGGAAAGCGGATATATCGAGGAATTGGTTCAGGATAAGACCGGGACGATCTTTCCAACGGTATATAATACTGAGCGGCCTGACACGGTATCTGCTGCCCTCCTTGAAGGCCGTGTTGCCATTATTGTGGATGGTACCCCATTCGCCTTGTTGGTGCCGGCCCTGTTTGTACAATTTTTCCAATCTGCAGAAGACTATTATCAGCGTGCTGATATCAGCACATTAATTCGGATGATTCGTTACCTGGCCTTTTTTATCGCTTTGCTCGCTCCTTCCTTCTACATCGCCATCTCGACCTTCCATCAGGAGATGCTTCCGACAAATCTGCTGATCAGTCTGGCCGCCCAGCGTGAAGGTGTTCCCTTCCCGGCCTTCATTGAAGCCATTTTGATGGAGCTTACCTACGAGATCTTGCGGGAGGCCGGCATTCGGATTCCGAAAACGGTCGGCCAGGCCGTCTCGATCGTGGGAACGCTTGTTATCGGTCAAGCTGCGGTTGATGCGGGGGTTGTGTCTGCAGCAATGGTTATCATCGTGTCGATTACCGCCATATCCAGTTACGTCATTCCGGAGAACGGATTATCCATCTCGGTTCGGATATTGCGTTTTGTCTTGATGATTCTGGCGGCTGCCTTTGGTTTCTATGGCATTCTGGTCGTTTTGCTCATTACAGTGACCCATCTGTGCAGCCTTCGCTCGTTCGGAGTACCTTATATGTCGCCATTTGCTCCGCTGGTTCAGAAGGATCTGAAGGATACCATCTTCCGCGTACCCTGGTCTCATATGAAAACCCGGCCTCTGAGTACGGGTACACCGAACAAAACAAGGCAGTCCACTAAAAAAATGAAACGCTGATCGCGGCAAGGAGAACACCGAATGAACAAGTGCATCCGGCTCGTTTTATCGCTTGCGGTTCTGCTTCCTCTCCTTACCGGATGCTGGGATCGCAAGGAACTCAATGACCTTGGAATTATGCTGGGTCTGGGCGTGGATAAGGATGGAGATCAAGTTAGAGTTAGCGCCCAGGTAGTCGTTCCCAATGAGGTATCCTCCAAATCCGGAGGCGGCAAAGGAACCCCTGTTACCCAATATCAGGCTACTGCTCCTACGCTGTTTGAAGCCATTCAGAAGCTGACCGAGACAAGCCCACGACGCATATTCATGGCTCATGTGCGCATCCTTGTTTTCGGGGAAGAATATGCCCGTAAGGATGGAATATATGATGTCATGGAAGCCATGATGCGGGAACCTTCTGCTCGGCCGGATTATTATGTCATGGTTGCTCGCAAGACAACGGCCTCCAAAGTATTGGATCTGCTCACACCCCTGGAAAATATCCCTGCCGAAAAGCTGTTTAATTCACTGGATGTTTCCGCCAAGACGTGGGCTCCTACTACCACAGTGACTGGAGACCAACTGGTCGACAATATGCTGACCCCTGGCATACAGCCTGTAATTACTGGTGTGGAAATTATGGGAAAACGGGAGATAAGCGGAAGCAAGGACAATATCTCTTCCATCCAATCTCCAGCCAGCCTTCACACGACCGGATTAAGTGTATTTAAAAAGGATAAGCTGATCGGTTGGCTGACCGAGGATGAATCCAAAGGATATAACTACATTCGGGATAACGTGGTCTCCACGGTAAGTCATCTTCCCTGCGGCAAAGGTGGAGCCGTAACCTTCAAAGCACTGCGCACTTCGACGAAACGAAAAGCCAAAATCGTGGATGGAAAGCCCGTTATTCATATCAAGCTTGAAAATGTTTCTTCCATTGCCGCCGTGGAATGCGGCATCAAGATCGGTTCAATGGAGACGCTCAGAAAATTGGAAGAGGAAAGCGAGGAGCGATTAATCGAGCTCATGCAGACTTCAGTGAACTCCGTAAGACGAAAATATCATGCGGATATTTTTGGATTCGGGCAGGAAGTTTACCATGCGGATCCCAAGCTTTTCAAAAAGATGGAGGATGACTGGAACAAGTACTTTGACAATCTGGACGTGAAATACGAAGCCAATGTACAGATTAAACGTACGGGAACACTGGACAATTCATTCAAAAATGATATGAAGGAGTGAGACCAAACATGATTACGATCACGGTCATTATTGTGGGAGTTATCGTTGGGTTGATCGATCTTCCTGGTCTAATCCGTCGCAAGGAATGGAAAGAGACCGTAGTATACAGCGGCATGCTGCTTGTTGCCACCTTCTTTAGCGTGATTGCAGCAAACTTATGGGAGTTTCCAAGTCCACTCTATATCATTATGTGGATTTATGAACCTGTGAATCAATTCTTGGCCAATATCACCGGAACTTAGGAAAGGGGGTACAACAGATGCTGGAGCAAGGACGGCTTGGAACAAGGCAGTTGGGAACCCTGACTTTCATGATGGTTATAGGAGATATGATGCTGATCTATCCCTCTGTCATTACGTCCTATGCTAAGCAAAACGCCTGGATCTGTGCCCTCATCGGAATTCCCCTTGGTATGGCGCTCATGGCCATGTTCCTTAAACTGGGCAATATGAATCCGGGCAAAAACCTGGTTCAGATAGCACGTAAGTATTTGGGATTCTGGCCAGGAACCGTTTTTTCTATCATCTACCTATTTTACTTTCTCGTGGGTACATCCACACATTCCAGAGAAATAGGCGATTTTATGACCAGTCAGATTTTTCAATTCACACCTATTCGGATCATTATCCTGATGTTTGTCATTACTCTGGGCTGGGGGATATACAACGGCCTGGAAGCCATCGGGCGGACAAGTGAACTGCTGCTGCCGATTGTGATCATTTTCATCCTCGTTCTTTCATTTTGCCTTCTGCCCAAGGTAGAAATCAGTCATCTGAAGCCCTTCACAGATACTAATGTTGTGTCTCTTGCACAAGGCATACTCGTAAGTGTCACCTATCCGGTAGGCGAAGCCATCGCGATCCTCATGATTTTACCCTATACTGCGAGACAAGCTCACCGAACCCGGGACGTCATCGCTGCTGTTGGACTGGGCAATTTGATGCTGGCAATGCTGGTCACCATCTCCCTCCTGGTGCTTGGTGCATTTCTGACTCAGCACAATATCTATGCATCCTTTATTTTATCTCAGAAAATCAGTATCGGAGGGTTCTTTGAACGTATCGAGGCCATTATGGCTACCTCCTGGCTGATCTCAACCTATTTCAAAGCAATGATTTATTTTTATGCGTTCATCGTGGGAATTGCGGAGCTCTTCAAGCTCAAACAGTATCGGATTCTCCTTCTGCCAGCATGCATGCTGGTATTTGGAATGGCCAATGTAGTAGCACCTAACCTGACCTTTATCGTCATTACCATCGTTCCGTATTGGGTAGATTGGGATACGACCCTAGGGATTCTGCTTCCGGGGATGCTGCTGCTTATTGTGACATTCAGAAAAAGAAAAGAATCGATATCCAACTGATCATATAGGAAGGAGCACATGTACCATGCTGATTAAAGATCGCCTTACGGTACGGCAATTTACCCTGCTGACCTTCCTAACGATGGTCGGGGACATGATTCTCATCTATCCATCGCTCGTGACTGCATATGGCCGGCAGGATGCATGGATATGCTCCTTGCTAAGCCAACCGATCGGTATATTAATTATATGGATTCTGTTCAAGCTCCATCGTACCCATCCTGAATTGTCCCTGATCGAAATCTGCAAAAAATTGCTTGGTCCATGGATGGGTTCCGTCCTGGCTGCCGGATACCTGTTCTATTTCATCATGGGCACCGCGGTATGTCTCCGTGAAGTGGGGGACTTTATGACAACACAGATCTATCTTCAAACCCCCATCCGAGTCATTCTGACGTTGTTTCTAATCCCCATAGTATGGGGGATTATACATGGGCTAAAGACCATGGGTTTGAGCAGTGAACTTCTCGCTCCCATTGTCGTTGTCTTCATGATTCTTCTGCTGCTGGGGCTGCTGCCACAAGTAGAGCCTGCCAAACTCCAGCCCTTTCTTGAAACGCCGTGGATCAAATTATTACACAGCACGATTAGAGGTGCTTTCTCTTCATTTGGCGAGTTGATCGTATTATCCATGTTCCTTCCTTATGTGAATAGGGCATCTCATCTTAAACGGGATATATTGCTCGCAACGATTGCAGGGGGAATTATGCTTACTATGCTTGAGCTGGTTTCTCTCATGGTATTCGGTCCTATCCTTACGCAGCATGGTTTCTACATTTCCTATTCACTTGCACAGAAAATCAATATCGGTAACTTTTTCGAACGAATCGAAGCACTGATGGCCATCTCCTGGCTGATCTCGACCTATTTTAAGAGCATGCTGTATATGTTCGGTTTTGTTCTGGGAATAGCCCAGTTATTGGAGTTAAAAAGTTACAAGCCCCTGATTCTGCCCTCAGCCTTGCTGATGTTTGCTGCATCCGTTCTAATCGGGCCCAATATCGTCTTCTATACCAGCACCGTCATGCCCGCATGGCTCGACTGGAATGTGACCGTCAGCCTGGTTATCCCGCTCTTCCTGCTTCTCGTTCATCGCCTTCGCTACCAGAGAAAGAAACGGCCTACCAAACGTGTAACCTCATAAAAAGGCAGTGTCCACGGTAATATCCGGAAACACTGCCTTCGTTGATGCTGAATACTTATTACAGGGACTTTACCGTCTCCAAAGCGGATTCAATATGTCCTTTGACTCTGACTTTCGACCATTCCTTGACTAGCTTGCCCTCTTCATCGATGAGGAATGTGGAACGGACAATGCCCATGTATTCCTTGCCATACAACTTCTTAAGCTGCCACACCCCATATTGCTCAGCTACCTGATGTTCTTCATCCGATAACAGGGTGAACGGCAATCCGTATTTGGCAATAAATTTATCATGCCTGCTCATCGGATCCGTACTAATGCCCAATATAACCGTGTTCAACCCCTTAAACTCCTCATGGCGATCCCGAAAATCGCATGCCTGCTGCGTACAGGACGAAGTCATATCCTTGGGATAAAAGTAGATCAGTACCCGCTGGCCGCGGTAATCGGAAAGCTTCACGGTCTCCCCGGTGCTCGATGGAAGTTCAAAATCCGGAGCAAGGCTGCCTTCAGTTAACGTCATCTCTATTCCTCCTTCTCATCTTACCCTCTATTATCGGGCTTCTCTCTACGAACCTGCACCACGGTAGCGTTTCACGCCGTAGTTCCAGAGCGTAAGTCCAATCGCCCCGAAAACCAGTCCCATAACTGGGGTCAGCAATGCCATGCGATGCATCTCTGATCGATCCAGGAACAATGCTGCCGGATAGATCCCGACAAAAGCAAACGGAATGACCCAGGTTAACAATACCTGAATGGCACGATTATAGATCGTTACCGGATAACGTCCATAACCCTGAATGTTGTACATCAATGGAAGAATACCTGTCGGAGCATCCGAATAAAAGGATAGCGACGTCAGTGTAGTATATATCCCCGCGTAGATTAACACAGAGCTTAGCGCCAAAATGATTAGCGCCGGAATATGCCACCATTCCAGGACAAGTCCCATTTCCGCCCCGCTGAAGATCATGATAATCAGTCCGATAAACGAACCCACAAGTGCAGGCGGGTCCACATTTTCGAGTAATATCTGGAACAGGTTATGCGCCGGACGCGTCAGAATGCGATCCATCTCACCCTTAACAATATATCGCTCACTGAACCCCCAGAGATTGATAAAACAGCTGAAGATGCCATAGGGCACCATGAAATAACCGTATACAAACAGGACTTCACTTTCGCTCCAGCCTCCGAGGTTATCCGTGTGGCGGAAAACAACAAAGATAAAGATCAGATTCGTTGCCTGGAACAGCAGATCGGAAATGATCTCAACCCAGAAATCGGCACGATACGTAAGCCGTGTTTTCATGTAGTTTTTTAAATATTCCCCAATTAGACCTAAATAGTACATGCTGTTAACCCCCTTGCACGAACAGACGCTTGCGCGCCTGACGCCAGATCAGCATCATTGGAACGAGCAGGATAACAAACCAGAGCACCTGAATTCCGAGTACACTCCAAATGCCGGTACCTTCCACTCTTCCCGTGAATACAGAACCTGGCAGATATGTGATGGCTTGAAAAGGCAATACCTTCATGATCGCGGACATCCAGCCTGGATAGAGGCTGATCGGAATGATGAGACCGGAGAACAAATCGACCACGACCCGTTTCATGCGCATCATACCTTCGTTGTTTTCCACAAAGAACGCTGCCAGTCCCGTAATGACATTAATCTGGGAGTTAATGAGGAAACTGAAGAACAGCATGACAAGAAATCCGATCCACGCTGAAGGCGCGGTAGGCAGTTCAACCGGGAACAGCAGGATGGCGATGAGCATGCCTGGGATCATCAGCAGCAGGAAACGGAACACGCCCTCACCGAGACCCTGCATCATTTTGACCATAACGTAATTAATCGGCCTTATAAATTGAATGGCAATGGAGCCATCACGGATATCTGCGGCAATTTCACGGTCCAGGTTGTTAAAATAAAATGCACGCGCCATCCAGGATACCGCCACATACGTGGTCATCTGGGCTGCCGTAAATCCACCCAGTTCTCCACTTCCACCATAAATGGCTTGCCATGTAAAGTAATACACGCCAATATTCAGCGTATATATCAAAATGCCGGAATAATAATTCACCCGGTACGCCAGCATCGTCAGAAACCGGATTCGCATAAAATCAAAAAATGCACTATTCATCTAGGATACACCCACCGCTTCTTTCCCTGCTCCCACAATCTCGGGACGCTCGGCAGAACCGGATTGGTAGATACTCCGTACAATCTCATCGGTATTAATCTCAATAATCTGAATATCCGTAATATCAGCCTGTCCCACCACACGGCCAAGGACATCGGATACATTGAGTTCCAGCGGAATCCAGACCGATGCGGACAGCTCGTTCTCTACCGTCCAGCGTACGGGCATGGCGGCAGTCCATTCCTGCATCTGTGCTATGGTGTGACCCGTGCCGAACTTGAAACGAATTTCCCGTTCCTTGCCCCATTGGGATTTCAAGTGATCCAGACCGCCATCATAGATGATATTCCCGGCATCAAGCATGATCACTCTGGAGCACAGTGCTTCAATATCCTGCAGATCGTGTGTTGTCAGCAAAATGGTTGTTCCGTGTTCCTTATTCATGTCCTTCAGGAATTCTCGGATCTCCGACTTGACGACAATGTCCAGACCAATGGTTGGCTCATCCAGAAAAACAATATCCGGATTGTGCAGCAAGGCGGCCACCAGTTCGCAGCGCATCCGCTGCCCGAGACTGAGCTTGCGAACCGGACGATTCAGCAGATCCTGCAGCTGCAGCCGCTCAACCAGTTCATCCAGCCGTTTGCGGAAATCGGATTCGTCCACACGGTATACCTTACGCAGCAGATGGAATGATTCAATCACGCCAATGTCCCACCACAGCTGGCTCCGCTGACCAAATACGACACCAATATTCTGTACAAATTTCTCCCGTTCCTGGTACGGAACATATCCACCAACCGATATATGCCCTGAAGTAGGCACCAAAATGCCGGTCAACATCTTGATCGTTGTTGATTTACCGGCACCGTTCTCTCCAATATATCCGCAGATTTCACCCTGGGGAATCTGAAACGAAATATCGTTCACCGCCAATACTTCCTGGTATTCGCGTTTAAACAGATCTTGAAATGCGCCCTTCAGTCCACCCCGACTTTTCTGGACGCTAAACGACTTGCGCAAATCTTTGACATCAATCGCCAGCATGATTATACCTCACTTGGATTTTGTTGAAATTGCTTGTAGCCCAAAAAGAAATTATAATGGTATCAGTCAAAATTCAGCAAGCTTTTAAAATAGCTGAAGCTGCGTCCTCTGACAGCTGTTAGGGAAGGGACGTGCACGGAAGGCTTCAGGCTATGTTACTACGGAAACTGAACTCGTTTTTTTATTTCATCTCAAATACAAAGGAGAGCTAGCATGACCAGAAAGACGAAGAGAACCATATGGATTTCTCTTGCCGCCTTTGTTCTGATCGTTGGAGGCGCAGCGGCATTTTATTTCGGTTCTATTCTCAATCAGTTGAATGGCTTGCAGAAGGAAGGCGACGAATCTCCGTTCGCCAGTATTGAAAATGTCGAAAAAGTGAATACACCGGACCCTCCAAAATGGGAAGGCACTGAAACAGTAAATATATTGGTTATGGGTGTTGATGCCCGTGGCCTCAAAGAAGGGGAAATTCCCCGTTCGGACAGCATGATGGTTGTATCGCTCGACCCACTCACCAAAAAAATCAACCTGTTCTCCATTCTGCGAGACACTTACGTCGATATAGACGGATATGGCAAGGAGCGGATTAACACCGCGATTACCCACGGTCCCAATGCAGCGATGAAAGCGGCTGGCGATCTGCTGGGGATTCCTGTCCAATATTATGTGTATACCGATTTCCAGGGATTCATCAAATTGGTGGATGCCGTTGGCGGTGTGGATTTTGACGTAGAGAAGGACATGCACTATACAAGCAAGGCAGACAATAACGAATACGATATTGATTTGAAAAAAGGTTATCAGCATCTCGATGGTGAAACAGCACTTATGTATGTGCGTTTCCGTCATGATGCGATGTCCGACTTCGCTCGTTCCGAGCGTCAACGTGAATTCCTGAAAGCCGTAGCGGCGAAAATGCAATCTACGACTACCATTGCCAAGCTTCCTACCATTCTGGAACAGGTAAGCCCTTATGTGGATACAAACCTGACACTCTCGGATATGTGGAAGCTGGGTGGACTTGGATATCAGAGCAGCATGAACGGCAGCGAACAAATTCCGCCGATGAACATGCTGAAGGAAGAGCGGACCGCAGGTGGAGCACAAGTCCTGACGGTAACCAATGAAGAGAAATTGAAGCAGCATATTCAGGATATTATTCATCCGCCCGCTGAACCGGAAGACAGTACAACTGGAACCGAAGATAAAACAGCAAGCGGTGAAGACCAACAGTCGGAGCAACCGGCTCAGTAATGTAAACACGCAGAGGGCAGCCATTATGCTGCCCTCTCGCTGTGTTGTGTTACGAAAAATTTGCAACAAAATTCATAGCCGAAAGGAATTAAATCCATGAACTCATCTCGTCCCCAATCCGAAATCTTATATAAAGAGGCACTTGAACATATTGTAGGCGGCGTAAACAGTCCTTCCCGCTCATTCAAAGCCGTTGGCGGAGGCGCACCCGTTTTTATGAAAAAAGCGCAGGGCGCACACTTCTGGGATGTTGACGACAACCGCTACATCGATTATCTGGCAGCGTATGGCCCTATTGTCACCGGACACGCTCACCCTCATATTACCCAAGCCATTAGTGAAGCAGCAGCAAATGGTGTGTTGTACGGTACGCCAACCGAGCTTGAAATCAAGCTTGCCAAAATGCTGAAGGAAGCCATTCCTTCCATGGATAAGGTACGTTTTGTTAACTCCGGTACCGAGGCAGTGATGACTACCATCCGCGTGGCCCGTGCCTACACCAAACGTAATAAAATCGTAAAATTCGCCGGCTGTTACCATGGTCACTCCGATCTGGTGCTGGTTGCTGCAGGTTCCGGCCCTTCCACCCTCGGGATTCCGGATAGTGCAGGAATTCCAACCAGCATCGCACATGAAGTGATCACGGTCCCTTATAATGACCTGGATGGCCTGAAAGATGCCCTGGAGCGCTGGGGTGATGACGTTGCAGCGGTTATGGTGGAGCCCATTGTCGGGAACTTCGGCATGGTTATGCCAGAGCCAGGCTTCCTGGAAGGGTTGTGCGCCATGACACGTGCTAACGGATCACTGGTGATTTATGACGAAGTCATTACGGCTTTCCGTTTCCACTATGGTTCAACCCAAACGTATGCCGGTCTTGCCAATCATGCCGAGATTGAACCCGATCTGACTGCACTCGGCAAAATCATCGGTGGCGGGTTGCCAATCGGAGCTTATGGCGGACGCAAGCATGTCATGGAACAGGTTGCTCCGCTTGGACCTGCATACCAGGCTGGAACAATGGCCGGCAATCCTGCCTCCATCTCCGCAGGTATCGCTTGTCTGGAAGTACTGCAGGGCGAAGGTGTGTATGAAGAAATGGAACGACTGGCCATTGAGCTGACATCAGGTCTGCAGGCGTCTGCCGATCGTCATGGCATTGATCTGACGATTAACCGGATTCGTGGCGCTTTCTCCACACACTTCTGCAATCACCCGGTAACAAATTATGATCAAGCCCAAGATACAGACGGGGAACGGTTTGCTTCCTTCTTCCGGCATATGCTGAACCGCGGTATCAACCTGGCTCCATCGAAGTACGAAGCCTGGTTCCTGACTACAGCTCACACAGATGAGGACGTGCAGGCAACACTGGAAGCAGCTGAAGCTTCCTTCAAGGCGATGGCTCAAGAGTAGTTCCTAAGATTTCAATTGAACCAGATAAAGGCGTGCAATCAGGCTGATTATTCAGCTTGGCTGCACGCCTTTTTGTATTTTGGGGCCGCAAATATATCACTTCATCTTACCGCTTTGCAGCTTGACGATCTCTTCACGAATGATCCGCATACCCTCCTCAATCCGCTGCTTCGGCACATTGGATATATTCAGCCTAAGCATTTTATCCTGCTGCGTTCCCTCAGGGTAATAACGCTCGGTTGTACCTGCTATTACTCCGCGTTCTTCCAGCCTTGATAACAACACGCCAAGCGGCATATTGCCGGCTAGTGGCAGCACGGTATGCTCCCCCCCTGTTCGCGGAGCATTGGCAAAGGGACTAAACTCCGGATCGGCAGCCAGCTGCTCATGAACCTTCTGCATCCGGGCTGCATAACGACTGCGAATGACTTTCCCGTGATGTGCAAACATGCCATTGCGAATATAGACCTCCAGTGCAGCCTGGGACAGCACCGAGGTGTCGATATCCAGCATTTTTTTGTGTCTCCCGAACGAAGGAGCAAGAGCCGCGGGAAGGACAGCTACACCAATGCGCAGGCCGGGAAACAGAATTTTGGAGTAGCTTTTCAAATAGATAACCCTGCCTACAGTATCGTAAGAAAATAGCGGGTCCTGTTTTGTATTTTCCTCCAAATCGGCTAAATAATCGTCCTCCACCAAGTACACGTCATATCGTTCGGCCAGCTTAATTAATCTCTTCTTCTCGGCTAAAGTCATGGATGTCCCCAGCGGATTGTGAAAGCGTGGCATGACGTAAAAGAATTTAATATCGCCTTCACCAAATTGCCGTTCCAGCGACTCCCAATCAAGACCTTCCAGCGTTCGTCTTACTCCCGTAAATGGTACATTCAGCCCTTCCAGCAGGGACGGCATAAGATGATAGCTTGGTAGCTCAATCAGCACCCGTCTCTTGCCATTCGGAAAAGCCATCAGGGCCATTACAGCGAGCGCCTGCTGCACGCCAGATGTAATAAAGAACTGTTCCGCAGGGGCAAACACCTGATAATCGGCGAATTGCCTCTGTAACAAATGAATCAGGGATGGCAATCCTTGCTCCGTACCATACAGAAACAACTCCGCCTGATTGTTCTCCATCGCCTGATCAACACAATGACGAAAATCGGAATACGGAAATACACGGGGATCGGGAGCAGCAGAAGCGAAGTCCAGCGGCTCTTTCCAGTCCACATCCTCTGCCCCCACTCCGTTCTGGACAGCGTAATATCCCGACTGAGGGACGGCATACACCAGATGTCGCTGCTCAAGCCATTGATACGCACGAATCGCCGTGCTTACACTGCATTGATATTGTTCAGCCAGCACACGCACTGCCGGAAGTTTGATTCCCTTGTCCATCCACTGCTGATGCCCCCGCTGTTGCAGCTGCTCCTGTATCCAACGCTGCAGCGACTCTGCGATTATTTCATATTTTTTCATATATTAAATTTTCCTTTCCACATAACTGTACCGGTACAATCTCTACTTTTCATCATTGTACCATGACTGAACTGACCGTATATTGAATAAAGCAAAGATCTTACAGGACGTGATAACAATCAATGTCTTTGCCTAGTCCAATCAACATAATCAGGCTATATGGAGGAACATTATGAATACGACACGTACCCAGGCTTATGCCTATACCGCAGCCGTATTGTATGCGGCTATCATTGGTTTATCATTTCTGTTTGTCAAAATGACCGTCCATGTGGCACACCCGATGGATGTGCTTGCACATCGGTTCGCCCTATCCCTTCTCGTCGTTAGCATTCCGGTTGTCCTGGGATGGATCGAAATCCGGCTCACACTGCGGGATCTATGGCGAATCATACCGCTCGGTCTGCTCTCGCCGGTTTTGTTTTTTGCCTTTCAGGCCTTTGGGCTTGTATCATCCAATTCATCCGAGGCCGGAATCATTCAGGCCATGGCCCCTGTCTTCACCCTTATTCTGGCTTCAGTATTCTTGAAAGAACGGACATCTGTGCTGCAAAAGCTATTCCTGCTTCTTTCTGTTGCCGGAGTGGTCTTCATCTTCCTGATGAAAGGCAGCGGAATGACTTCAGGTAATTTCAAAGGAATTGCCCTGCTGCTGCTCTCCACGGTTTGCTTTGCAGGGTATGGCGTGCTTGCCAGACCGCTCACCCAGAAGTATAAGCCGATGGAATTAACGTGGGTTACCCTGCTCGTCGGTTGTCTTGTCTTTAACGTCTCTGCCGTCATCCGTCATCTATCCAGCGGTACAATAAGCGATTATGTAGAACCTCTCAGGGATGAATCTTATCTAGGGGCGCTGGCCTATCTGGCCATCCTCTCCACCATGATTTCGACTCTGCTGTCCAGCTACGCGTTGACCCATCTGGAAGCTTCGAAGATGAGTGTATTCAGCAACTTCTCCACCTTGATTTCCATCGCGGGTGGCGCCTGGATTTTGCATGAACCCGTCAGCAGTTACCATGTTATCGGAGCGATCCTGATTATTGCAGGTGTACTCGGAACCAATATGAGCGGCAAAAAACACAGGCTGGTCAGTAAAATCAAAGCATGATACAATGTGAAAAATTGTAAACGGACGTTATCAACGATGATGAAGTGAAGTACATACGACAGCGTGCTCCAGAGAGCCGGCGGATGGTGGAAGCCGGTGCACGGGTCGTATGGAAATGGGCTTCGGAGTTCCAAGCTGAACACGGCCTGTATCCTGTAATCGGGGTGCAGAACGGTAAGTAGGCAAGGCGGCATGTTCAGCCGTTATCCACGGACAGGATATCGATCGATAGATATGCTGGTTCCGGTCTGGTTTTTCAATCAGCCTGACCATCAATCTTGATCCGTATCTCCAAGCGGGCCGCAACCAGCGGCCAATTAAGGTGGCACCGCGAAGCACAAGCTTCGTCCTTCTATTCTGTTCCCTCACGGGAATCAGGATGAAAGACGAGGCTTTTTTTGATACCTGCATACTGTAACAGGCTGAAAGGGGGTGATGGTCGTGGAAGATGGCTGGTGGCGTCAGCAGATTAGAATGCTCGAACAAATCCAAAATCAAAGGAGAATGAACCATGAATATGAGCAAGGATGTTATTTTAACTGGAGACCGAACCACGGGGCAGCTTCACCTCGGCCATTACGTGGGCAGCCTGCGCAGCCGGGTGCAATTGCAAAATGAATACAAGACCTATATTTTACTGGCAGATGTGCAGGCCTTAACCACCCACTATGATCAGCCAGGGTTGATTGCAGACAGTGTCCATCAAGTGACTCTCGATTATCTCGCTGTAGGTATTGATCCTAACCAAGCCACACTGTTCATTCAATCCATGATTCCGGAGATTGCGGAATTAACGGTGATCTTCTCCATGTTTGTCACCGTGAACACGCTTCGGCACAACCCCACCATCAAAACGGAAGCGCGTGATCGCGGATATACGGATCTGTACTACGGTTTCTTGGGCTATCCGGTCAGTCAGGCCGCTGATATTGCATTCTGCAAAGCGACACTCGTTCCGGCAGGTGAAGACCAGATTCCACATGTTGAGACTGCACGCAAACTGGTCCGGAGATTTAATGAGCTCTACGCTCCTGTTTTGCCTGAACCACGCATTTTGACTGGTGAGCGGCTTGGCGGACTCGATGGGATCGGCAAAATGAGCAAGAGTATGGGCAACGCTATCTCCTTGAATGCGAGTCCGGATGATGTGCATGCCAAACTGACCAAGGCCAAGACCGATCCTGCACGTGTCCATCGTACCGACCCAGGCCATCCCGATATCTGCCCGGTATTTGCATACCATCAGTTATTCCGGAAGGAGTACGCTGAAGAAATTCATGCCAGCTGCAGCCAGGGTTTCATTGGATGCAGCGATTGCAAGCATTTGGCCGGCACTGCGATTAACGATTTGCTCTCACCCTTTCGTGAGCGGCGTGCTTACTATGAGCAGCGCGGGAATGAGGTGAAAGAAATCCTTGTCGAGGGTACTCGTCAGGCTCGCAAAGTCGCGCGGGAAACGATGCATGAAGTACGAGAAGCGATGGGGATTCGTTATTTTGATCTGTGAAGTTAAGGAACAAACCTGAAATACAGCATGGGATACATCAACTTAACTATTCACTGTATGAAGCAACCCAATCACGTTAACAATGCTGAGGATAGTCTATCGCGAAAAGGGGACCCCTCCGCATGAAACCTAGACAACCTTCTTTTTTGCAAGCCTTGATGTTAATCATGTTATCTGTCGGTCTGATTAGCCACGTCCTGATCATTCCTGCCTTGTTAAGTGCGGCTAAAAGAGACTCCTGGCTTTCGGTCCTGTTATCGGCAGGACCCTATCTTGTATTTGCGCTTATGCTTTCCTATGTCTCCCGTTTTCTTCAGCATCAAACCTTACACGAATGGCTGACTTCCCATCTGGGCAAGCCTCTGGGCTTCATCCTTCGGATCGGAAACAGCCTTTTTTTCCTGTCAGTTATCTACTTCACCCTGCACGATACCACCACATGGGCCAAAACCAATTACCTGACGGAGACACCGGTATTGGCAACAAGTATTGCGCTTATGTCGCTCTGTGCCTATGCTGCCTACAAAGGCATTCGTTCGCTCGCATTTACAGCAGGACTCGTTCTGCCTCTCGTTGTAGTGCTTGGCATCTATGTTTCAATCGTAAATACCCAATACAAGGATTACAGCCGTCTCCTCCCTGTACTTGAACAGGGCTGGCAACCCGTTTTCCATGGCATGATGTACAGCCTTTCAGGCATGTTTGAGCTGCTCTTTATCTGGTATATCCAGCCACACTTGGCTAAACGAATCCGTGTATGGCAGTATGTTATGCTCGCGTTTATTATCCTTGGACTGACACTCGGCCCGCTCATTGGCGCTATTGTAGAATTCAATCCGTTTGAAGCGGCCAAAATGCGTTATCCTGCTTTTGAGGAATGGCGGATTGCCTCCTTGGGCAAATACATTGCACAGACCGATTTCTTCTCGATCTATCAATGGCTGGCGGGTTCATTTACCCGAATTAGCCTTGCCATGTATATTGTGGTAGAAATTTGGAATATTAAGAGCACCTCCAGAAGGTTAATCAGCATGGTTACGATCGCTGTTTTGTTTATTCTTTCCATGCTGTACCGTTTGGACGATATGACATTCGAAAAGCTGCTGGTCGATTACGTCTTTCCCATCAATCTCATTTATCTAAGCGGATTAGCCATTATTGCCACCGCCGTTGGATTCGTCAGTTCACGCCATCAGAGGAGGAAACATCATGGAGCACCAAGCGATTGACATCACGTCCCATGAAACACTGCTTGCCTCTTTGAAAAAACAATTCGATCCCTGTGCGGATGTCGTTATTCAGACTTTTCCTGCCAAAAATGAAACCGATAAGTCGGTAATTATGCTATATTGTGACGGCTTGACCGATGGCAAACAAATTAACCAGTTCATTATTCCCCGGCTGGAAGAGCATTCTTTGCTTATTGAAGAAGCCCACCCCAAAGAATTGGGATTAACACTGAATCCAATAGAAGATCTTACCGATGCAGAAAATATCAACCTTCTGATTTTCAGTGGACAATTGCTGCTCATTTTCGGAGACGGTGAGCAATCCTGCAGTCTGGATATTGCAAGTATACCAGGCCGAAATCCTGAGGAATCAGCGATTGAGTCATCGATTAAAGGTCCCCGTGATGGATTCACCGAAGAATTAAGCGTAAATATTGCTCTCATTCGCAAACGAATGAAAACCTCTTCCATGTGTTATGAAAAATATGTGAAGGGCAGCCGAACCCAAACCTCTATTGCCCTCTTGTATGTGAGAGACATTATTAATCCCGAAATTCTGAAGGAAGCTCGCAAAAACCTGGAGCAGATTGAATTGGATGGCCTTCTTGGAACTTCCATTATGGAACGTGCCATGATGGGAGGCATTCGCAGTATTTTCCCGCTCACCGATAATACGGAGCGTCCTGATTACGTCGTGGACTCACTCTTAAACGGGCGTTTTGCTGTTCTGATTGAGGGTTCACCTATAGCCATCATTGCCCCAACAACCCTGTTTAATCAGTTGAAATCACCGGAAGACGAGAGTACCCCTTTCTTTATTGTGACATTTGAACGGATTCTGCGCATTTCCGGCCTGCTTATTGCCTGCTTTTTTCCAGCCTTCTATATCGGTTTAACCAGCTTTAATGTGGAGCAGATTCCTTTACCCCTTCTGGCGACAATAGCCGAAACACGTATGGGCTTGCCCTTGCCAGTGACATTGGAGGCATTTCTAATGATCTTCATGTTTGAGCTATTCAACGAAGCAGGCCGTAGACTGCCGCGTGCATTAGGTCAGACTGTCAGCGTGGTAGGTGGGCTTATCATTGGTGACGCAGCTATTCGCGCCGGAATTACTTCACCAACCATCATTGTATCCGTCGCCATCTCGGTTATTTCCAGCTACATATTGGTGAATACGGTACTGAGTGGAGCTACAGCCCAGGTTCGTATCGGAATGCTTGTCCTGTCAGCCCTCCTCGGATTATTCGGTTTTATGATTGGCATATTTGCTTTACTGGTACATCTCGTATCTCTGGAATGTTATGGCGTGTCCTACTTGTCTCCTGTATCTCCCTATATTCCCGGTGACTTTACCCAATCCGTATCCATGAAACCTTCCATGAAAAGGACCAAACGTCCGGCCGCACTTCATACTCAGGATTCCACCCGACGGAGGAAACGTCCGTGAATAGATGGCTTTCCCTGGGTGGCTTGCTTATAAGCTGCATGGTCCTCCTGACGGGTTGCTGGGATTCCAAAGAGGTTCAGAGCATTAACTTCATCACCGGAATCGGGATAGATTATGAGAATAATAAATATATCGCTTACGCCCAGCTGATCGATTTCTCCAGTATTGCCAAACAGGAGGGACCAACTTCTCGGGAAGCAGGCGAGATCTGGATAGGGCGAGGCGAAGGAACAACACTAAGCATGGCTATTAACGCTCTCTATCAAACTTCGCAGCAGCAAACTCTGTGGACCCATGTTAAGGCCATCGTTTTATCGAAAAACGCCCTGAACGGCAAGCTCGAGGATATTTTCAACACACTACTGCACTCCGGTGAGCTGAGATATACACCTTGGATTTACGGTACGGAACAAAGCATCCCTGATGTACTTGCTCCCTCTGCCCTGTTAAATCAATCCACCCAGACCATTGAGCTATTCGAACCGGTCAAGCTGTATAAGCAGTTCTCTTCCTTCGAACCGATCCGTCTTCATCAGCTTCTTGATGGATTTCGCGAACCCGCTTCGGTCATTCTGTTACCATCCATAACGAACAGGAACCAAACCTGGTCTAATGGGGATAAGAATCCCCCTCTAATCAAAACGGATGGATTTTTTGTCATTTCAAACGGCACCAGTCAAGGCAAAGTGACGGGCGAGGAAGCGAATGGTACCCGATTCGTGAATTATGAACATGTCTACCGGTATCCATTGTACGTATACAAGAATGGAGGTAAGACGCCAGATCTGACACTGAAACTGCATGACCCGCATACCAAAATTTCAGCAAGAAAGGAAGGAAGCGGGGTCACCTTCGACCTCGTTACTTCGGCAGAAGGGATCATCGTTGAAGAACATGGCCCTCACCAGTCTCCCCAAACGATGGAGGAAGCCGCCGGGAAACAGATTGAGTCCGAAATCCGTGATACGTTCGAAAAAACCAAATCACGCCAGATCGATTCTTACGGGCTGGTGGAACATCTGTATCGTCATGATCTCGCTCTATGGAAAGAGCAGGTTCAGAACCGGGCAGATCCTATCAAACGATTCAAACTTGGAAAAGTGAAAGTCCATGTGAAAATCCTAAATGCCAGCACATACAAATACACGGAGTGATATATGAAAAAACGACGAGCCACCTGCAGTAGTTGCAAGGTGGCTCGTCGTCTTGGCATGCAAATTTAAGTCAGGGGAAAAGCCATGACACTCATCAGTGCCAGTTCGGGCTGTGTGGTATCCAAACGACTGTATTGAATGATGACAGGTACATTACTGGAAACGGTGATGGCATACGGCACACCAGAGGGAATAGACTGCTCTCCGGCATGAAGTGATGCCGTACGGATATGTCTGGTTCTTCTTCCCGGTACGCTCGCTTCTATGTTCTCGATCGGTTCCCTGTCTTCAAAGAAGATGGTTATATCGAGTACCGCCTCCTCCCGACCGGTATTGAGAACACAGATGCTCTCATGACTCTCCAGCGAGCCCCGGCTATCTGGCGGTATGTATCCGTCTGGAATAACCCAATAGGTGTGACCTGTCGCCAAGGCTGCCCTACTATTTGCCAAACGGCCTGCTTCAGTATGCTCTCTTGCCACTAGGAATCCCCCTCTATGCATGATATTTAGCCCTATCGTAAATACATTTGCAGCGGCTGCAGTCCAAGCTCGCGGATTCCTTCCGCGACTTGTGCTGCCAGTCGCCGTCCGCCGCGTTCCTGAAAGTGCGTATTATCCTCCACCCCTGCCGGGAAGTTCAAATATTCACCCGGAAGCACCCACATGAAATCGTCCTTGGTGCCTTCGATTCCCGCCTGCTCAAACAGAATACGGCTGCGTTCAGCAAGATCAATTAGCGGAACACCTTCCTCTTGTGCCAGCTCCCGCACGGCAATAATATAATCACCGTGCGTGTCATTCAGCGTGCCATCGTCCGCAAAATAGCGCCGATGCACAGGCGTCACCAATACCGGGCGTGCTCCGGCTCCGCGGGCCGCATCAATGTACTTTTTCAAATACTCCTTATAGGTTGTGAACGGTTCTGTTCCCCGCTCCGGGTCCGGCTTCTCATCATTATGTCCGAATTGAATGAACAAGAAATCTTCAGGCTTAATACGCTTCATGATCGCATCCAAACGGCCTTCATTAATGAAGCTGCGCGAGCTCCGTCCCGATTGTGCATGATTATCCACAGCAACATCATGCTTGAATTGAGCCGGCAGCAGCTGTCCCCAGCCACAGTATGGGTACCCGCTCTCCGGCTGATCCGTTACCGTGGAATCTCCCGCCAAGAATACGGTCATCGTCTGATTGGCAAGCGTAATCTCCAAGGCGTTGATCCGCGGGGCCGGACCGGAGAAGGACAGACGAAGCCTTCCGCCTCTGACCACAACCGAAAATCGGACCTCGGCACACTGTCCCGGCAGAGTACGGATCGTTGGCAGCATTAATCTGCCTTCGCCAGCCTTCACTCTGGTGACCGTCTCAGCGAGCTCATCTCCGGCAATGAGAAGTACCTGATAAGTGCCGTCCGGCACATCAACGATAAACGATGCCTTGAGTGGAATACAGAAGCTTGAACGCAATCGGGCAGACACATTGGCCTGCCCCGAGTACTGCTGATTTTGCTGTACACTATCCCGATCTTCTGTCTCACCAAACCGCTGTTTCTCATAAACACGAGAATCCGGCTCAAATCCGTAACCGATCGTATCCCTGTAGGTACTATGGGCTGACACTTTCCGGTACCCTTCAATGCCCGCACCTGGACCGAAGTCAAATTTCCAATGCGTAATTTTCTCTTCATTGCAGACCGCTGCTTCGGTGGCAACGGCTTGACTACCCCGAGCTTTATCCAATAGGAACAACCTCCCTGTTTAAGCTTTTGGATGAAGTGATAATCCACAGTGAATACAGTTTATCCTTTCAGTCCGCTGGTGCTCATGCCCTGTACAATCTGTTTCTGGAAAATGAAGAATACGGCTACTACCGGAATCAGGCTCACGATGGACATGGCGAACATCGCACCCCAGTTGGAGGCAGACTCGCTATCCAGGAACATTTTGAGCGCCATGGATACTGTATATTTATCCGGTGAGTTCAGATACAATACCGGCCCTAGAAGATCCTCCCATCTCCAGTAGAAGGAGAAGATTGCGGCAGTCGCCAGCGAGGACTTAATCAGCGGCATGATAATCTGAATGTACAACCTGAATTTATTACATCCATCAATGGTTGCTGCTTCATCCAGCTCTTTTGGAATCGTACGAATGAACTGTACCATCAGGAAAATGAAGAACGGCATTCCGAAAAATGTAGGTACCACAATCGGTAGAATCGTATTCAACCAGCCCAGCTTCGTAAAGATAATGTATTGCGGAACCAATACCACGTCATGCGGCAGCATCAGAGTCAACATCATCAGGGAGAACCAGAAGCTGCGGCCTCTGAAGTTAAGTCTGGCAAATCCGAAGGCGATAAGCGACGAGGATAACACGGCACCGATGGTGGAAATGACTACGATCACGAGTGAATTGGTGATGTAGTCCATAAACGGTCTTCCGCCCGCGCCTTTCCAGCCATCCACGTAGTTGCTCCAGATCCACTCCGCCGGGAAGAGAGACTCCGCGGTAACGAAGATGGTGCGGCTCTCCTTGAATGAACTGAATAACATCCAAAGTACCGGATACAGCATCAGGAGGGCTAAAGCTGCAACGAACAGGTGATAAATCGGCCACTTTACATTTTTCCAAACCATCGTTACTTCCCTCCTTCAGATTCGTAGAACACCCAGAACTTGGATGTCAGGAACACAGCTACGGTTAGCAAACCAATCATGATGAGCATGATCCAGGCCATTGCCGAAGCGTAACCCATATTGTTAAACATAAAGGCCTGACGGAACAAGTACAGTGAGTACAGCATCGTACCATCCATTGGGCCACCTTCTCCTTTGGAGATGATGTATGCAGGTACGAAGGTCATGAATGCACCGATCGTTTGCATAATCAGATTGAACAGGATAATCGGGCTAAGCAGTGGCAAGGTGATGCTAAAGAACTTGCGTATCGGGTTTGCGCCGTCCACCCCTGCTGCCTCATACATCTCGGGGGAGATATTTTTAAGTCCTGCCAGAAAGATCAACATGGAGGAACCGAACTGCCAGACGGACAGCGAGATCAGCATCACCAGGGACGCATCCGGATCACCGAACCAGCTGATCGGCCCGATTCCGATTGCGGTTAGTGCACTGTTGATCACCCCTTCATTACTGAAAAGGTTACGCCACATGATCGACACCGCCACACTACCACCAATAATGGATGGGAGATAATACAACGTACGGTACGTTCCGACCATACGGGAACCGGTATTCAGGATCATGGCGACGAAGAGTGCGAAGACCAGTCTCAGAGGAACACCAATGAATACATACAGGAAGGTTACCTTAACCGAGTTCCAATACTTCGGGTCTTCAAAAAACATTTTGGTGTAGTTGTCCATCCCAATCCACCGGGGAGAAGTGAACAGGTTATAACTCGTGAACGACATGTATAAGGACACAAACATCGGGATCAGCGTAAAGCCCAGAAATCCGATAATAAACGGACTAATAAATGCGTACCCGGTCAGGTTTCTGCGCAACGACGAATACTGCCTCAACGGAATGAACCTCCTTTATTGATCTGCCTGCTTCCGACAAACGGGGGATTCACAAATGGACGGGGAAAGGCCCCCGCGGTTAGCGAGCAGCCCCAGTCCCCGTCATCCCGGGTGGGATGAGCAAGCAATCATTCAACTGTTATTTATTGTTGGCCAGAACCGCTTCAGCGTTTTTACGGAATGTCTCCGCTGCCTGTTCCGGTGTAATTCTGCCGAAATTCAATTCCTCAACGGCATCCGCCAGAGACGCAATGACTTCAGGAGAACCCACTGGTGGTGGTGGACTCATTGGTGAAGCTTTTGGTTCCATGGCTGCTACAAAGTCAAATACCTGCTTCGTTGGCTCACTCAGTTCAGGTGCAATAGCATCCTTGATTTTGCCGGAGATCGGCACACCGCGCTCGCCCTTGATCAGTTTGTTGGCTTCCACATCATTCACCCAGAAATCGATGAATTTGGCGGCTTCTTCCTTCACTTTCGAGTTCGAAGTGACTGCCCAGTACATACTCGGCTGCATGTAGAGGCCCTTTTCCATGTCAGGTCCAGGCATTGGAGCAAACTCCAGTGGACGGTCAGCAACTTGCTGTACGGCTACAAACTGGTTGGACCACTGCCAGATTCCGATTCCTTTGCCTTTGACCAGATCGGATTCCTCGATAATCCCTTTCGTCTGGTTAGCAATATCCGGCGAAGGTGCCGCTCCTTGTTCGATCATGCGACGCATCAAACCGAAGAACTCCACAAACAATTTATCATCGTCATATCCAAGTCCTGTACCTTCAGCATTGTAAAGTGACAAACCTTTGGTCCGCAGGAAATAGTGGAAGAAAATATCCGGAGCTACCCCGCCATCCAAGTACAGTCCTTTTTCTGCAGTTTGTTTACCCAGCGCTTCGTACGACTCCCAAGTCAGATTTTCCGGGAATGTATCCACTCCTGCTTTTTTGAGCAGTGCCGGGTCATAATGGAAGCCCAGTACGTTAACCCCGGCAGGGACACCATACTGCTTGCCGTTGATTACGCCAGTACTGATGACGTTCTCGGAAACATCATCCACCTTGATCTGATTGCCAAGGTAAGGAGCCAGATCTTCCAGTTGACCATTTTGTGCATATTGGCTGATGTAGGAAATATCCATCTGAACAATGTCTGGCAGCTGATTCGCTGCAGCTTGTGGAGCGAGCTTTTTCCAGTAGTCATCAAACGAGGCATACTCGACGTCAATTTTGACGTTCGGATTTTTCTCTTTGTACAAGTCAATGACCTTCTGCGTGTACTCATGACGTGTATCCGAGCCCCACCACGCGATACGCAGCGTCACCGAGCCATCCGCGGATGTTCCTCCCGATTCTCCATCTGAGCTGCACGCCGCCGTAAATACCAGCAGCATTGCCATCATCAGGAATATTGCCTTTTTCACCATGCCAATCTCCCCTTTTTGTGTGGATATGGTTTTGTGAAAGGGTTATCCTCGTCTTTCTGATAACGCTTTCACAAACTTGATATTGTCATTTTCGCAAATGTACGACCAGAGTTGAATACACAAATCCGTCTTGTTGGTTCAAAAAACAGAGGAGGACAACATTCACCCTTCACGGTGTTGTTTGTCCCCCTCATACAACGTCCAAGGAGCGGCAATTAATTGTTATATGCCGGATCTTCTGTATTCGGTTGGTGTCATGCCGGTCCACTTTTTGAACACCTGACTGAAATATTGCGAATTGCCTCCGAAGCCGAACAGTTCCGCAAGCTCAAATACCTTTACATCCCCGCCTCGGCGAATGTGCTCACATGCACGCTCAATGCGCAGACGATTCACATAGTTGGAGAAGTTTTCTCCTGTTACTTTTTTGAAAATTTTGCCCAGGTAATCCGGATTCATATACAGCATCTGATGGGCAACACCATTCAGTGAAAGATCAGCCTCACCGTAGTGTTTATCTACAATATCCATCATCTTCTCCACAGCGGAAGACTGACGGCTTATATGATTTTTATAATAACCGGAGGTCAGATTGGCTGTGCTGTTGGCGATAAAAGACTTCAGTCCGGACAAGGTATCCATGTGGGGAAGCTCTGCCATCCGCTGCGTAAACTCCGTGGCCTCTTCAGGCGGACAGACGTGAATCATGGCTGAATAGAGCTGAACAACATAAGATCGGGTGACCTCAATATCAAGCTGCTGTCCGGCTAAACGCTCAAACAGGCGATCAACTTCGGCACTGGCTTCCTCGCTATTCCCCGACTTAATCAGTTGGCACAATTGTTCGGCATCCTGCTCGGCATGCACACCTTCACATTCCCCGGCAATGGCTACATCATTCTTCGTGATCAATTTGCCTTCTCCGATGAAAAAGCGATGGTTCAGACATTGCAGCGCCTCACGATACAGACGCCGTGACTGGACCATGTGGTCCGCTTCGCTAAGTGCGGCCGTCACCTGTAATTTATAGAGCCTGGTAAAGGCCGCTCTCACTTCCTCAATTCTCTCCCTTAAGTCAGTGTAATCAGCCGAATCCTCCAGCAGAATCAGCAGCTTGCCTTCAATGGTTGTGCTTAATAAAACATACGGCAGCAGATCACTGGCAATGTTCTTGATGGCAAACAAATGACTGTAGTCATGTTCGTCCGAGATATGGAACAATAACAAGCGAACTTGACTTGCTTCGAGTTTCAGATTGAACAGCTCCTGATAATACTCCAGGTCGACTGGACCATATGTCCGATTGGTCATGAACTCGAGCAAAAATTGTTCTTTTACATGGGGAAGTACCCTTTGCAGCCGTTGTTTCATTTCCCCAGCCACATGCTCTTTTACCTGTGCATCCTGATGCTCTTGAAGCAGTTCCGACAGGGCATCATGAATCTGATTTTCATTGCAGGGCTTCAGCAAGTAATGCTTCACGCCATATTGCATGGCCCGGCGCGCATATTCAAACTCTTTGTACCCGGACAGCATGATAAACCGTAGGCCCGGGTAGGCTTCAGAAGCCTTTTCTATAAGTCCCAGTCCATCCAAGCCCGGCATGGATATATCGGTAATAATAATATCAGGTCTGGAATGACCGATTTTGTCCAATGCCTCAATCCCATTCCTGGCGGTGTCCACCAATTCCGTACCGGCTGCCGCCCAATCCACCACTTGGGAGATCCCCTCCAAAATCACACGTTCGTCATCTACGAGCATCACTTTGTACATCGTCATCGTCCTCTCTGATCCAAGGTATTCTGATCGATACTACGGTCCCGGCACCGGGATTACTGCTCATGACCATGCTGCCCTCCTCACCGAAGGTCAGCCTGATCCGTTCCTGGATGTTGGATAAACCTATGCCTTGCCCTCTTGTCTGAATGCGTCCTTCCTGCAGTTGCTCCAAAAACTCCGGCGTCATGCCCGGTCCGTCATCCTCTACTTCAATGATAATCTTGTCATCTTCTGCTCTGGCTCGAATCCGAATTTTACACGGGTGTATACTCGGTTCAAGCGCATAGTGAATAGCGTTCTCCACCAAAGGCTGTAACGTTAGCTTCGGAAGTCGTGCACTCCCCACCTCAGGAGCGATATCCATATCAAAATCAAGCCTTTCCTCAAATCGCGTGCGCTGAATGGTCACATAGCTGCGGACGATATCCAGCTCCCTTTCCAGCGTGATCCACTTCTCGGACATATTCACTGAACTGCGCAGCAGGAAGCCGAGTGCCTCGACCATTTCGGAAATTTGCCGCTGCTTCTGTACTTTGGCCAGCCAGTTAATGGACTCCAGCGTGTTATAGAGGAAATGAGGATTGATCTGTGCTTGAAGCGCTTTCAACTCTGTCTCCCGAATGACCAGCTGCTTCGCATAATTCTCGTCAATCAGTTCCCTGATGCGCTGCAGCATCATTTTGAATGTTCGATGGAGCAGCCCCACTTCATTTTGGGAAGATACCGGAACATTGCCCAGAGCAGCCTCCTCCAGCTTATCCAGATCACCCTTTTCAATGTTGCGCATCTTCTTGATCAACTGGGCGATCGGCTGTGTAATGCTGCGGGACAGCTTGGCTCCGAACACAAGTGCCACCAGCAAAATCATAAAGAAGATGACAGTAACCAATTGTTTGACAAACTGTATCTGCTTAAACATCTGGTCAAACGGCGTCATATAAAGGTACACCCAATCCGTATAGGACGAATGTGCACGAGCGACGAAATTTCTACCTTGTTCAAACATGGAAATCCCGTAAGGCTGTGTCCGCTTCAATTCGGATTCCAACTCGGAATCGGTCACTGACGATTGTGTGGGATAGATCACCTCTCGCCCATCCGTAATCAGCAGCTGCGAATCCTCAGCGGGGTGCTGCATCTGATCCTGAACAATACGATCCAGCCGTACCCGAATAATCAGCGTTCCGAGCTTCTCCAAGGTAAAGGCCCCACCTGTAAAAGACTTGACCTGCCTAACCGATATCAGCCTGGCTTGCTGATCTCCACTCGTATACCATGCATTGGATCCTGAATACTGCTGTCCGAGTGCAATCAGTTCCGTCTGCATGGACTCTGATATTCCCTCGCGGTTCCCCGCAGCCATAACGTTCTGATCATTATCGATAAATATCATGGAATAGATGTACTTCTCCGATCCTGCATATGCGACAAGTCGGTTGGTTATCTTTTTGAGCAGCCCATTTTTCTCGTATCCGGATTCTGCCTTATCCAACTGCAGAAGGTACTGCTGGAGCGCCTCGTCCGACATGACCTTGAAGGAAAGATTGGCGATTTCGCGCAGCTGATTCTCGATGCCCACAGAAGACATATTCAGTACCTGGGACGACTTCTCATAGATTTGACGATCATAGATTCTGAATACATACCCTAGGACAGAAACATAAAAGGTGAAGCTGATCAGCATCAAAAATCCGATGAGAAGAATGGTTTTGTGATGGATCGGCAGCGATGTGAAAGCGTTTTTAATTTTTCTCATCCAAAGCGCTCCTTTGGCCCAGCGAAGGGTGCAGGCAGGTGTGAGAGTCTCGTTCTACTGTAAGTTATTTTCATATTTACACATCCATGGGCAGATGACAAGTCATATTTATGCAACATATAGCGTCCTATTCAAAGGCACTTCGAAAAGAAGCCGGATTGATCGTTAGATCAACCCGGCTTCTCGATAAAATAGCTTCACATTGGCTTATGGATTAACGAATACCGTCTTCAACTTCGCCACATATTGCACATCAAAGCCAAGACCTTCAGCTACCATGGCCAGTGGCACGTATGTTTTGGACTCCTTGCCTACCTTGTTCAGGAACGCAGGTGTATCTACGGCAACAGATGCGCCATTCACCTGAACCGCATTTGCCCCAATCTTCACAGCGACCTTACGGTCTCCGTATGTAATGGTTGCCGTGGAGGTTTTATTGTCCCAAACCGTGGTAGCCCCTACAGCGTTCACGATGTCCTGAATCGCCACAAAATTTTTCCCATTGCGAATGATGGGTTTATACGGCGTGTTCAACGTTTTGCCGCTAACGATGATGTTCATCGGTTCACCTGCTGCTGGCGCGGTCAGTTTGGTATAATCGCCCCAGATCGTTTCTGCAAAGACCTTGGCGATCGCTTCGTAACCAAACTGGTTCGGGTGAAAATCACGATCCTTGATCATATGGGTCATGGTTCCCTCGCCGCCAACAAACTCCTTGGCTACATGTGCCACTTTTACATCCATCCCCTGTGCGGTGAATTGGGATGCAATGCCGTCAATGGTTGCCGTAAAACCTTCGGATGCTTCCATGAGCTTGGCATATAACGCTTTGCCCGCTACTTCAGGCATAGGCTGATACTGGTCGGCAATGACAATTTGGGCGCCGGGATTAATGGCATGAATTGTATTGATGACCTCGCTGACATTTGCGGTATACGATGCCAGCAGCTCCTTCACCTTAGCTTCCAATTCCGAGTCACTTAGGGTATTAGCTGTGCCCAGCAGTTCGGATACATCATTACCTCCAATCGTAATCGCTACGAGATTGGCTCCTGCGACGCTCTCGCGGATTGCAGCAATGTTGGCTCCCATCTGCCCCGCTCTTGGATCTGGCAAATTCGGCTGAATGGCTGCAGAGGTCAATGTTTTGCCTTCATTTATTGCAGAGATAAAGTTCTTCAATCCAATGCTCTTCAAGCCGGCTATACCATAGTTATCCACCTGAGTACGGCCATGGAGCAGCCCTTGCTCCTGCAAACGCTCTACATAACCATAAGGCAGGCCTTTAGCATTCGGCTCGTATCCTACCGTAATCGAATCTCCCAAAGTAACGATTCTGAACGCCTTCGTTACAGCTGCAGCATCCTTCTTCACATTGGCGGCACCCGTTGTTGTACCGGCAGGTAATGTACTGGTGCTTGTATCCGCTGCATGTGCCGGTAATGCCGTTGATGCAAACAGCATCATTCCAGCCAGCATACATGCTGTCAATGCAGCCGACGTGTTATTCCATGTACGTGTACGCTTCATTCGTGGGAACACTCCTTTTTCTCATCTATAAGATAATAACTTGAACTTTATTACACAGATTCTTCTCCAGTGGCAGAAGTTCACCACACTTCTATTCTAGCATTAAAAGATAGAGATGTCGTACGACATCAGTCTGCTCACAAAACAACAGACTCCCCTCTGCGGGAAGCCTGTTAACCTATAATTCTTGCTTTGTTTCGCTTGTTACAACGGTGATTTAGTGGTCTTTCTTTTCCGTATCTGCAGCGTTATTTTTCTCGACAGATCGTTCCAGATAACGATCATACCGATCGTCCACTTCACGTGCCATATTCCGGTACATCAACGTTTCCTGGACAATCGGGTCCGTTTCCGTCTGAATGCGCACCTCATATTTGGGAGGAATCAGCTGGCGTTCACGCTTGTCCGCGTCGCCGGACTCTTCCATCTCCCCTTCAGTCAGCATTTCACTCAAACGTCGTTCCAGTTCCTTGGATTCATCCATCGTTCATCGCTCCTTCAATTAAGTTCATAAATGTACAACCAAATACTATTGAACCTACAATTCGTTGGCCAGAACAATCTTCCGATCGCTGTTATCCCCAAATTTTCTTGTCTTCTTTTCAAAGGGAAAAATTCGGGGATAAAGGCTGGTTTATGCTTCCGAAGCAGCTTTCTTTCAGAAAGCTTTTAACTTCGCTTCTCCAGATTTTTTCTGACCCTCGTTTATGTGCAATATACGTTTGTTGAATCATTTAAGAAATTAATAAACTCACTCCAAACCGGTTGCTTTGGCTTCCTTGAGTACCTCTGTCAGTGCATCATGAATTTTGCCGTTCGTGGCAACCACATGACTGACAGACAACTGATAAGGTGTTCCGATTGTATCGGTGACCTTGCCGCCAGATTCCTCAACAAGCAGGGCACCTGCCGCAATATCCCAAGGTTTCAGTCCAACTTCGGTGTATGCACTAAGGCGTCCTGCAGCAACATATGCCAAATGCAGCGCTGCTGATCCACCTGCACGCAGGCTTCGCACTTGCGGTGCAAGAGCCTGTACAGCGGCCATATTGACTGGCAGGGCATAGGTAGTATCAGCCGGGAAGCCCACTGCGACCAGGCTCTGGCCGAGGCTCTGTTCATTGGATACAGCCATACGGTTGCCGTGGACGTATGCCCCTTTTCCTTTTTCAGCTACAAATAGTTCATCTCTGGAAGGATCGTAAATGACCCCTACAATGACCTCACCATGATGAGCCAGGGCAATAGACACCGAATAAAACGGAAATCCATGGACAAAATTCGTTGTGCCGTCCACTGGGTCCACAATCCAGAGGAATTCTTCTTCCTGAGCCTCTTTCAGTGCTTTGGCTGAAGCTTCCGGTCCGGGTTCAACGCCCTCTTCACCGAGAATGGCATGGCCTGGAAAGTGGGTAAGAATCAGGCGGCGGATCATCTGCTCCGCTCCTTTGTCCACTTCGGTCACAAGATCCTGCGGCGAATATTTGGTTCCAGGCTCGCCTATGGTTCCGAGACGGCTCTTGATCCATTCACCTGCTTTGGAAGCTGCATTAATGGCAACAGCAGTATAGCTTTTGCTCGTCACGACATAAGGTGTTTTTTCCTTCTCATTCAAAGCGTTCACTCTACTTTCTATATCAATCTACGAAAAGTTAAAATACTTGTTAAAAGTATACGCCTCACCGGTTGTAAAGTTTCTTGCTGCCCAGGCCCCTTTTGGCTCTAGGGATGGATAATGACTGTAGATTCGTCCACCCATTCCACGCCTTCTTCGTGGTAGAAGGCCAGCTTCTGCATGAGCTGCACCAGGGCTTCATCCTTGCGCTTCGCCTCGATCATGACATCAAGTTCCGGCGTATCTGCAGCAATATGACGCAAAAAGGATAGCAGAGGTTCTACTTCAACGCCATCGGCATGTCCGCGGATATCCTTTTCGCTCTTCGGACTGGATACGTGGATTTTCGGCGGCAATGGCCGGTCTGCAGGGGAATCCGCCTGCGCCAGCGGTGACTGCCACGTCTTCCATATGTCAGGCCACAAATCCCATGGCTGTTCGCCTTCATTATTGACCCACTGATGATGAATATCCAGCACCATCGGCAGCCCCAAATGCTGACACACGGCCAGCGTTTCGGGAACGTTGAATGTTTTGTCATCATTTTCGAGGGTCAACCGTTCCTGGATATCCCGATCAAGCTTCAGAAAATTCTCTTCAAAGCGCAGCGCTGCACTAGGCTTGTCCCCGTATGCACCACCAATATGTATATTATTCTTGGCAGTGGCATTCAGCCCCATGGCATCCAGCATCCGAACATGATGACGAAGGTCACGCATGGAGTTCCGCAGCACTTCCTCCCGAGGCGTACTTAGAACGGTAAAATGGTCCGGATGGAAGGATACACGCATTCCGTTCTCCTTCACAAAATCACCAATGGCAGCAAAATCGGACTGGAGGGCCGGGAATGGATCCCAATCCATCAGATCCTCATGTGTCGCCAGCGGAATTAATTTGGAAGAGAAACGATATACATGAATATGGCTGCCCTTGTTATGTCTAAGCAACCGTAACGTATTATGCAAATTCTCGGCTGCAATCCGTTCCAGCTTGCGAATGGCTGCCTCCCTGTCATCAATTTTCTTGAAGCTGGCCATGGTCATCGTGCGAGAAGGGGATGCATTCTCTACCAGCACAGACATCGCCACATAACCAAAACGTACAAGCATGGTGTTCTTCCTCTCTATTAGGGCGGAATTCCTGCCTGGCATCTGCAGCCGTCAGGTTTTCCGGTCACTGTATATAACCAAGTTTTACCCTAAAAGAAAGTCCGTAATCGCTCGCCTTACAATTCCGTTCATTGGTCCCATATGATGAAATAAGGTTTATCCCTGTGCCTGCTCACCAAAGAACATTTCGTCCGCAAGTGCAGTCTGAACACGGGATTCTTCCTCGTTCAGCTTGCGAATGAGCTGCATCTCCACTTCCGTTACTTCCTGTCCTTGGAAGTTGATCTCTGCAATGGAAGCAACGATCTTGACGATGGCTACAGCCACGTTATCAGGCGTATAGGCAATAACCTTCTGTCCGGTCGGAAAGACCCGGAAGCCCTGTTTTACCATTTTGCCGCGGCCGTATTCCAGCAGTTCAAACAGCTCCTGCTCGCTCTTGAATTTGCATACGGAATTGAATTCAGTCTGAAATCCCATCCATACCCCTCCTTGTGTAGTCTGCTACGGTAAAGTGCAACTTAAAATTCGAACGCTAGTAATTTAAGCCTGCACACCGTTCTCATAGTTCAGCGCTTGCTTGCGGTTGTACCGCTCCAATGCCAGCTCAATCATGCGATCCAGCAGTTCCGCATACGATACACCTGTCTCACGCCACAGCAACGGATACATGCTGTACGGCGTAAAGCCAGGCATTGTGTTTACTTCATTAATAAGCAATGCACCATCCGATTTGCGAATAAAGAAATCTGCCCGGGAAATCCCATTGCCTTCAATCGCACGGAATGCCTGCAAGGCTGCCTCACGGATACGATCAGCGGCTTCAGAATCCAGCGGAGCGGGAATCAGCATCTGTGATTGGCCATCAATATACTTGGCTGCATAGTCATAATATTCACCAGAGGATACGATTTCTCCTGGCACCGAGGCCATCGGCTCATCATTGCCAAGTACACTCACTTCCACTTCGCGTGCCTCAACGAACTCCTCAATAACAACCTTCGTGTCGTAACGCAGTGCAAATTCGACGGCCGTCTTCAGTTCATCCCGGTTGCGTGCTTTGGAGATCCCTACGCTTGAGCCAAGGTTTGCTGGTTTGATGAAGCACGGGTAACCCAGCTGTTCCTCTACTTGCAGGATCATGTCGTGCTCGGTTTGCTTCCACTGGGTCGCATTAAAATAAGTAAAGGCACATTGGTCGATTCCAGCCTGCGCAAACAGCTTTTTCATGACCACTTTGTCCATACCGCCTGCTGAAGCCAGTACACCTGCACCCACATAAGGCATATCCGCCATCTCGAACATCCCCTGAATCGTACCATCCTCACCAAACGTGCCGTGCAGCAGCGGGAACATAACGTCCAGTGCACCTTCTCCGCCATACAGACGTGCAAACAACGTGTTCAGCGCTTCCTGGGTTCCACCTGCTGCCTGCTCCAGCTTCAGATCTTCAATCTGCGCGAATGGCGCGTGCATTACAGCTCCCTTTTTCCATGTCCCCTGCTTGGAGATATAGAAAGGAACCAATTCATATTTTTCATAATCAAAAGCGTTCGTTACAGCAAACGCCGTTTGCAGCGATACTTCGTGTTCCCCTGATTTCCCGCCGTAAACGACGCCAACTGTTAATTTATCCATGCTCATGCGTAACCTCCGATTATCTGTGCATGATGCCGTCATACCTGCATAATCAGCATCAATTTTATTCTTGTCTTAGGGCTTATTTTACACGGAACTGAATGTCCACGTCACCAAATCCCTATATATCTTGCTTCATTAGAACTCATCTGCAATATGAAAAAGCCGGTACACCGTCCGCTCCGTCCAAGCGTAAGAATCCCGGTAATCCCAATAGCGGTGGCGACTGCTGACCGTATGTGCATTGACAAGCGGCATGCCTCCCGCATCGAAGGCAGTCACAACTGTACTATGCTGAAACCTGCCGTCTCCGTCCCAATCGTAGAGAATGACATCTCCGAGCATCAGCTGTTCCGGACGATCCACTTCGGTTGCTGTCAGTCCCCAGCTGCTGCTTCCCAGATAACGCTCGAGACTGTTGGATACGGCCCAGCTGTAGCTCCACATTTCGGTGCTGTTCACATAGCCTTTGTACCACCAGCCCGCTTCTCTTCTACCAGTATAGTGGATGGGTGCTCCCCCTGCAAAGAGACATTGGGAGACGTAATTGGTGCAGTCTACCTCGAATTCCTCAAATGCGGGGTTTCCCGCATTCCACCACCGATCTGCATAAGCAACAGCCAGGTCCCGCCGGTATAATTGCTGCCTTGAACTTCTTCCCTGGCCAAGCACTTCCCTGTTCAGCAGCGGCCGATTAATCGCCTGTACAAAATCCGCTTGCTGAAAGGGTCTCCCTTCCCCTGCCGGACGCCGCTCCGGAACTTCTCTTTCAACCCGTCCAATCATCCAGGTTCCACCCTGCCTAATAAAGGTCAACCGTTCCCTCTCAATCCGATCCTCCCGGTGGGTGATTCCGCTTTTCTCATAGAAAAGCCTGCTGTAAAGTTGAATATCCACCACCGATTCTTCCGGACCTTCCGTAACCGTTCGCACAAGCTTGGCACTGGTCTCGCTGCGAAGAGGCACTGCACGCCGTTTACGATACCAATCGTCCAGTCTGGCCATACGCTCTCCCCGCTCCAGCACAAATGCCGGATCCGTGACAATCCGCTCGCTCGTCTGTGGACGATAGTCGATTTCGCATCGGTTGTACTGGTTCACATAGGTGTATAAGGCACTCTTCCATTCCCTTTCCAAGCCTGTGTCCCCCTTTGGCACTTGAGTTCTCTCTGGAAAATTCAGCTGTGCATACTACTTCTATTCATATGAGGCGTATACCGGTTGTATGTGTTCCGCTCAGGGATCGAGTGCCGAAAATTGGTGACTTGGACAGTAGGAAGTATCGTAACAAGGCAATATTCACGAAAACGCCTTCATTGTTCGCAAAGCTTGTTTGGACAGGCAAAAAGCCCTTTACGTACGGAGGTGAAAACGGTATACTTAATACTAAAGTTGCAATTATGAAATTACGTTTCATCTGATGAAACCAACGAACAAGGACACGGAACGATGAAGGCCTGTTCTTCCACTTAAATGAACTTTATCTTCATCTCACCGACACATTTTAAGGAGGTACATGTATGTCAGCCAAGAACCATTTCTCCGCAGCCCGCAGTCTTGAGGTCGGAGGCAAGTCTTACCGCTACTACAGTCTCGATGCTCTTCAGGAAGGCGGCTACGGCGACCTTTCCAAGCTTCCCTTCTCCATTAAAGTGCTGCTCGAAGCAGCAGTTCGTCAGTTCGACGGACGCGCAATTACCGAAGAACATGTGAAACAACTTACCGGCTGGGCAGAAGGCCGTGACAATAACAAGGAAATTCCGTTTATCCCTGCACGTATCGTCCTGCAGGACTTCACTGGCGTACCGGTTGTCGTGGATCTTGCTGCGATGCGCGATACAGTGAAAAAGGCAGGCGGCGATCCAAAACAGATCAACCCGCTCGTGCCGGTTGACCTCGTTATCGACCACTCCGTTATGGTTGACGCATTCGGAACCAACGACGCTCTCGACTACAACATCAAGGTTGAGTTCGAGCGTAACGAAGAGCGTTACCGCTTCCTTCGCTGGGCACAAACGGCATTCAACAACTTCCGTGCTGTACCACCATCCACAGGGATCGTTCACCAAGTTAACCTGGAGTACCTGGCTTCTGTCGCTGCAACTAAAACGGTTGACGGCGAAACCGTCGTGTTCCCGGATTCCCTCGTAGGTACGGACTCCCACACCACCATGATCAACGGACTCGGCGTTGTTGGTTGGGGTGTTGGTGGTATTGAGGCCGAGGCAGGAATGCTTGGTCAACCACTGTACTTTGTAACACCTGACGTTATCGGTTTCAAATTGACAGGCAGCCTGAGCGAAGGTGCAACGGCTACGGATCTGGCACTCACTGTCACTCAAATGCTTCGTAAAAAAGGCGTAGTCGGCAAATTCGTCGAGTTCTACGGTCCAGGCCTGGCCAATATCAGCCTTGCTGACCGTGCGACTGTTGCCAACATGGCACCGGAATACGGCGCTACGATTGGTTTCTTCCCTGTCGATAGCGAGACACTGAACTACATGCGCAGTACAGGACGTTCCGACGAGCAAGTGGATCTGGTTGAAGCTTATTACAAAGCACAAGGCATGTTCCGTACTTCCAGCACAGTTGATCCAGAATTCACAGATGTAATCGAGCTGGATCTTGCTTCCGTGGTACCGAGTCTTGCAGGTCCTAAGCGTCCACAGGATCGCATCGAACTGACGCAAATGAAAGAAAGCTTCAACAGCATCATTCGTACTCCGGTCGATAAAGGCGGATACGGACTGAGCGATGAGAAGATTGAAGAAACAGTGCCTGTGAAGCACCCTGACGGTTCCACAAGCGAACTGAAAGCAGGCGCGGTTGTTATTGCGGCCATCACAAGCTGCACCAACACATCCAACCCAAGCGTTATGCTCGGAGCGGGTCTACTTGCGAAAAAAGCGGTTGAGCGCGGTCTGACCAAACCAGGCTACGTGAAAAGCAGCTTGACTCCAGGTTCCCTCGTTGTTACCGAGTATCTTGAAAAATCAGGCCTGATCCAATATCTCGACAAGCTTGGATTTAACGTTGCGGGTTATGGCTGTGCAACTTGTATCGGTAACTCCGGTCCACTGCCAGACGAAGTAAGCGAAGCGATTGCCGAGAACGATATGACTGTAGCGGCTGTATTGTCCGGTAACCGTAACTTTGAAGGCCGTGTACATGCTCAGGTAAAAGCCAACTATCTGGCTTCTCCTCCACTCGTGGTAGCTTACGCTCTCGCGGGTACGGTCAATATTGATTTTGCTACCGATCCAATCGGTTATGATACGAATAACGAGCCTGTCTTCCTGAAAGACCTCTGGCCTAGCTCCGAGGAAATCAAGGATGCCATTGCAAGCTCACTGAATGCTCAGATGTTCCGCAACAAATACGAGAATGTATTTACAGCCAATGAGCGCTGGAACAACATTCCTGTACCGGAAGGCGAACTGTATGAGTGGGATCCTAACTCCACGTACATTCAGAACCCGCCGTTCTTCCAAAACCTTGGCGACAAGCTGACTGATATTGCTGACATCCGCTCTGCACGTGTAATGGCCTTGCTTGGTGACTCCGTAACAACGGACCACATCTCTCCAGCGGGTAACATTGCTACAACCAGTCCAGCCGGATTGTACCTGAAAGAGCATGGCGTTGAGCGCAAAGACTTCAACTCCTACGGCTCACGTCGTGGTAACCATGAGGTCATGATGCGCGGTACGTTTGCCAACATTCGTATTCGTAACCAGGTGGCTCCGGGTACGGAAGGTGGTATCACGAAGTACCTGCCAACCGATGAAGAGATGTCCATCTACGATGCTTCCATGAAGTATCAGGATGAAGGTCAGAACCTGATCGTTATTGCAGGTAAAGAGTATGGTACAGGCAGCTCCCGTGACTGGGCGGCTAAAGGTACGTTCCTACTCGGCGTAAAAGCCGTTATTGCAGAAAGCTTCGAGCGTATCCACCGCAGTAACCTGGTGGGCATGGGCGTAATGCCTCTGCAATTCCAAGAAGGCCATGGCTGGTCCAGCCTCGGTCTGAACGGACGTGAAACGTACGACATTACAGGTCTCAGCAATGATGTGAAGCCTGGACAAGAGTTGACCGTTACGGTAACCCGCGAAGACGGAACCAAGTTCGACTTCCCTGTTATCGCTCGTCTGGACAGCATGGTTGACGTAGACTACTACCACAACGGTGGTATCCTGCAAACGGTATTGCGTCAAATGATGAAAAAAGCTTAATTGCATTAACAATTAAGCTGGTGCATTAACATAGAAAAGCTCCCCGCCACGTGCGCTCAGCACGAGATGGGGAGCTTTTTTGATGATTTTCCTTTTAATAGGCGGCTTACTTCTAAAAATCTATTCTTATTCCAACTTCCGACTCATCAGGCGGCGAAGGAATGCGATATATTCCCCTGCGTTTTAATTTCTCCACGTTGATCCAGTCCATGAAGTCATCCCCACCGTAACTCCTTACAAAAACGGCGTATTCCAAATTGCCCTCATAGTTAATGGACTCTGTATATTCTGTAAATGGATGCTTTCCCTCTATACTTTGCAAAAAATCAGAAAATTCCCTTCTCCACTCTTCCATCTGCTCTGCATATTGATCGGGGACGTAATAATAGAAACCATCTGGCGTATAGTATGAAATTTTCATTATCATTCTTATATCCTCCTACAGTTACAGATTACAGATTAAAGTTTCAAGATCTCCATACCTTCTTTCAGTTGTTCTGACACAGCATTGTAATATTCAATACCATATGCGAGTTCTTGTTTTGTTCTATGTACGAGATAATAAGAATATTTCTGCATCAGTTCAGGTCCGGTCAACTCAATAGGTAAATGAATGATTTCAACGTCCTCCCTGTCGAAATAGTGACGATACCCTCGCTCTGACCGCCCAACATTCATTACTGTTTTTATGACTAATAACTCATCACGTGTGCAGCTGTTAATCAACTCTGATCTTTTCTGTTCTAAAACACGCACGATTTCTTTGCCAAGATGATTCCGCTTAGCTTCAACCATTTCACTTTCGATTTCCATGATAGCTCTCATTCTGCCTGCCAAGCTTACAGCTAATGAATATAACAATAAATATCCTCCTTTGTTAAAATGTAGTTCAGTATTCTGTGGTCCTACTCTACCGCAATAGGGAACCCATTCGCAAACCCCTCTCAAGAAAAAAGCTTCCCACCACAGTATTAAAACGTGATGAGAAGCTTTATGTGATGCATATAAGATTGCTCTGTTTCGTTCATTATCTTCCTAGTGCCCAATATGGTGTGAAGCCTCATCCAGCAGCTGCATTGTCCCCTTGATCAGGAACAGACATGACATAATGATCAGTGAGCCTCCGCCCCACCTCGACATGATCACTCGTTCCGCGATCTGACTGCTCGAGCCATCTGTTATACTTCGTGGGTACACAAGAAACAATAAACCTGTGCTCATCAATAGTAAAGTGACTAGGATCAATGGATCTCCCTCCTTATACAGGACTTTCCTTAGGATTATACTCCTTCTTCACCGTTCGGGATTCTCCTCCAATCAACAACCGTTTCATGCCGAGAGCCATGGTAAACAGAATATATCCAATCACCCCGCCTAATGTATTCAACATCAGATCGTCCACATCAAATATGCCCATGCCAGTGAGCAGCTGTGTTACTTCATAGCCTAAACTTAGAAGCAGAGATGACAGAAATACGTTAGCCCCTGACAGCAATTTGTTGCCCATCAGCATCGGAATAAACATCCCCAGTGGAATGAAAGCCATCACATTACCCACCAGATGAATTGCAGTACCTGGACGATGCAGTGACAGGCTGTTCCAATCTCTTGAGATTTCCTGAAATGGCGTCAGGTTGACGGTTCGTGTATGAATCAGATCCGGTTGATGAAGAAAAGCCATAAGCTGGACCCTGACTACTTCAAAATCGACCGGCCCCCCTTTAAAGAGAATGAGCTTGGTTAGCAGAAACAAATAGATGATTAACATGGCAATCCAAAGGATTTTATGTTTGATTTTTCTCTGTCTCATGTTGAAGAACCTCCTTTGTGCAGCCCTGTTACTCCTTTACTGTGACAATGACTCCATCCCTGTTATCTCCCGATATGTCATATTGGCCATGCTCAGGTATGTATACGGTCGTATCCCCGTCCGCCCGGTAATAGCGGATATGATACTTCTCACCTTCCACTTCAACCATAATGTTATCTTTCTCTTTTAGCAAATCCAGATACTCTTCCAGCACCAGGTTATTCTTATACATGACAGCACTATGCGGAAGTCCGACATATCGAAAGTGCCAGGGTTCATATTGAATCCCCGTGAGACTCACCTTGTCTTTCGGATAACGGAGGATAAATCCATATTTCCAGGCATTCTTCTCGAGCCAGGCACCCTCTGGCGCTTCATCCATGGTCGCCAGCGTGGAGCCGATATCCATGGATAATCCAAGATTATGCTCACTGTGTCCTGCCGGAAGCGCGTAGTCTGATCCCTTTTCCTGATAAAGTTCATTCTGCTTGGCAAAGTCTCGATATCCGCTGCTGATGAGAAAATAACGCACTCCCTCTTCACCCGCCGCTTCAATCATCTTTTGAAAAGCTTGGGCTACCTCTCTCGAAAGCAATATGTTTTGATCCAACAATCCGTATCCACGGACCAGATCGTCCTGCTGTGCCACATTTATAATATCGGTTTTGATGCCTTCTTGATGAACCGGATAGGTTGAATTAACAAGCAGCAAGTTGCCCTTATGTACTTGATCCTGAATATTACCGGTGATGGATACGGTATCCCCCGTATGATTTTCATGCTTGTCCTGAATTTCAATGATCATCTCATCCTTCTGCTGAAAAGATGCCGGCGATCTGGTTATCACATACCCGATCAAAATGATGCATAGCAAAAAGCCCCACTTCTTCATCCTAGCTCCTCCTTTGCCTCGTACAATCAAGGATAGAGAAAACTAGTTAAAGAAAAAGCAGGGCATTTTTAAAGTTTTTCTTAAATTTGACTGCAAACCTCATCCCATTGCTGGAAGGCGCACCTCAAATAAGGTCCGTACCACATCACTCTGGGCCGAAATGGTCCCTTCATGCTGTTCCACAATATTCCGGGCAATAAACAGGCCGAGGCCTGTCCCACCCTCCTGAGGAGTCCGTGCACGATCTCCGGTATAATACATATCGAAAATATGCGGCAAATCCTCCGGGTGAATATGCCCACCATAGTTAATAACCTGAATGACGACCTGATCAGCTTCCCGGTATCCCTTCAGGTCCACATAGATGCCATCCTTGCCATGGCGTGCAGCATTAATCAGCAGGTTCTCAAATACCCTGGCGAGTAATTCTCCGTCTCCGGAGATGGTCAGTTCCGATTCAATAGTCAGCCGGGTGAGCAGACGATTTTTCTCAAATACAGGGTATAATTCTTCATTCATCTGCTTCAGCAGTTCGCTAAGATCCAGCCGCGTTTTCTGTATTGGCAGCATGCCATAATTCATCCGTGTAATTTCAAACAAATCATCAATCAGCTTCTCCAGCCGCTGGGATTTGGTAAAGGCAATCGATGTAAAGTGCCTGACCTGTTCCTCTGTCAGCTGATCATCCTTCATGAGCAGATCCAAATACCCCAGCACAGAAGTCAGCGGTGTTCGCAGGTCGTGTGCCAGATTAACGACGAGCTGGTCCTTGCTGTTTTCGGCAAAATCTCCCCGTTTTACCGCTTCCCTAAGCTTCTCACTCGCCAAATTCACATCCTCCGCGATTGTACCCAATTCATCCTTCGAAGAGATTTGAACTCGATGCTGGAAGTCTCCGTTTGCCAAATGCCTGATCCCTATGGAAATGTCCTTGAAATAGGTCACGTAGGGCTTGGTAAACCAGAAGAAAAACAGAATGGCGAGCGGGATGAATAAAATGAGGAAGAAATAGATATCTCCAATGCTTTTCATAAAATGGCGATATTCGGCAAGCTGATCTTCTGCTCTCACACCTGAATAATAAGCCTGCAAAAGCTTGTAAATCCCATAGGTGATCGCGCCAGAGGCAAGCATGCTCAGACCCAGCAGCATAATCATGGTTGTCCGAAAACTTCTTCGTTTAGTCATTAAACGTATACCCCACGCCCCAGATCGTTTTGATAAACTTGTTCTTGTCCAGATCTTCTCCGAGCTTTTTGCGCAGGGTTCGAATATGGACCATTACGGTATTGCCGCTCTCATAATAAGCCTCTCCCCATACCTGTTCAAAAATGCTTTCCGCGCTGAACACCTGCTTGGGGTGACTCGCGAGCAGATACAGAATGTCGAACTCCTTCGGTGTTAGTTCCACTGGTTTGCCGTAGAGTGTTACGCTATGCTGATCCGGCGCGATGACGAGTCCGCCCTTCTCCAGAATGGAGCGCTGGACAGGTACAGACTGGCTGAATTGCAAGGAACGACGAAGCTGGGAGTTCACCCGGGCTACGAGCTCCATGGGATTGAACGGCTTGGTCATATAATCATCAGCGCCCATCACGAGCCCCGTAATTTTGTCCATATCCGACGTTTTGGCACTCAGGAAAATGATCGGCATGTGGTGCTGTTCCCGGATTTTGCGTGTGACCTCGTAACCGTCCATGCCTGGCATCATAATATCCAGGACTGCCAAATCAATTGCTTGCGTCTGAATGGCGTGCAAAGCCGACTTGCCATCGTATGCCGTGACAATGTGGTATCCTTCTTTTTGCAAATGCAAAGCAACCAGATCAGCGATCTCCACTTCATCGTCCGCAATCAGAATCGTAATTCGCTTCATTGCTTATCCCACTCCTATATGTGATGCTCAACAATATAACATATCTGAATCCAACATATAAACGATTGAGAGGAAACCTTTTTTATGAAATTGGACCGTTTATTAGCCATCGTTGTACTACTAATCAATCGCGGCCGAGTACAGGCCAAGGATCTGGCAGACACGTTTGAAGTTTCTATCCGTACCATTTATCGTGACATCGATACCCTGGGTCAGGCAGGCATTCCTGTTGTGACTTACCAGGGCATGAGCGGTGGCATCGGTCTTGCGGAAGGTTACCGTCTGGATCGAAATGTATTGACTGACCGCGATCTGGCCTCTATTGTTACCGCACTGCGCAGCGTCTCCACATCTCATACCAATGTAGCACGAGAACTATTGATGGAGAAACTAAGCAGCATTGTGCCGGAATCCAAAAATGATGACTTTCAGGCCGATACAAATCGCTTCATTGTGGATTATTCGATGTGGACCCACCCGGAAGCGCTGCAAAATAAACTGCAGATCATTGAACAGGGACTGGATCAGCTGCGTCCAATCACCTTTACCTATTGCAGCGCCGAAGGGGCCCAAACTCACAGAACCGTCGATCCTCATACCCTTGTTCTTAAAAAGCACTCCTGGTACCTCTATGCGTTCTGTCACGAGCGTAATGAGTTTCGCATGTTCAAACTCGTCCGTATGCAGGACGTGACACTTGCTCAGGGAAGCTTTGAACGCAAACCCATCAACCTGCAGGAAAGGCCCTGGCAGCAGGAGTGGGCGACTCCAGGGAACGCGGTTGCCATGACGATCAGATTCCACGCCCGTGTCCGTCATATCGCCGAAGAGTGGTTTGGCATAGAGAACGTCATCCCCGACGGCCAGGGTTATTATATAAGTCAGGTGGCATTTCCAGAAGATAACTGGCTGTACGGATTCATTCTTGGCTTTGGCGCAGATGCCGAGGTATTAGAGCCTCTTCATATACGCGACGAGATCCGCCGGATTGCAGAACAAATTGTGCAAAATTATGCTGCCCCTCCGCAAACCTGACAGACTGATGTCCAGTTCCTCTCGTTATACTTCATCTATATTCAAGCTGTACATTACGAGGAGGAATTGAATAATGAACGTCACGATATGCCAGAGCTGCGGAATGCCGCTGACCACCCCTACCCAATTCGGAACGGAAGCAGATGGAAGTGCAACCCGTGAATACTGCATCTATTGCTACAAAGAAGGCATGTTCCAACAGCCCAACATTACACTGGAAGGCATGACTGAGATGTGCACCGTGATCCTCAAGGAAGAAGGTATGGATGAGGAATCAGCGCGGGCAATGCTGCGCAATCAGCTTCCCTTTTTGAAACGATGGAGCCCCTCCAATCCTGAGGGCAACGACAATACGCACTCCGTTCAACCTGTTCGTTATGTTACGCTTCCCGGCAAACGCCTGGCTGGCAAATCGGCCAGAACGACCAACGCAATCGAGATGAGCGGCAATGGTTGTATTCAGGGATTGTGGGATCGTTATTTCACATCAGGGCAGCTCCCCGCTCCAGAGGCAGCGCGATATGGCTGTTACGCGGATTACACAAATGGTATACACGGGGAATACACCATACTCGTAGGTCATGAAGTCGCTGCGGATGAAACATTACCAGCTGGTATGAACTCGGTTGAATTGCCACCAGCAACATACGCCGTATTCACCTCCCGCAAGGGTCCAATGGCAGAAGTTGTAGGTGAAGCATGGGGCGCTGTATGGGGTTGGAACCATCAGAATGAGCGAACGTTTACCGGTGATTTCGAGTTATATGATGAACGGAGTATGGATCCTGCAAATGTCCAGGTCGATATCTATATTGCGGTTAAACAAGCTAGGCCAACTACAGAATAATGATATTAATCATTTACATTTCCTGATTAACGTTACACAAGCCATCCAGCTCCCTGGATGGCTTGTCTTGGTGCTGCTCCCCTGTCTCGCCTGTAAACACGTGTAAAACCACCCCCATCGCGCTCACGACAACCGACTATGGTACCAAGTTAGTTAGCTTCAATGATACCTACTCTCCCAGACAATTTGTCTTATTTTCGACACAATTGACATTCCTGAAACTGGGACTATTCACTTAACAACCGATTCGTTCCTCCCATATCAAACCTATCATATCAGGTTCTTTACTCCTGAATTTCCCTAAAACCGTTTACATCTCCTCAATACGGGGTAAAATCACTACAATCCAATTGGAATTGCACCATAACTTCCCGATTTCATCTAACAAGTCACATATACCTATTTGTGCATTTGGAACGACTACCTATCAAAATACATAGCCCATATAAGATGAATTTAATATTTACACCCCAGCGGAGAGGGCAGGACTCACTGAAGAAGCGAAGCGTTCGCCTAAAAGCTTTCTGCAAGAAAGCTACATCGGAAGCATAGGCAATCACCGGATTTTCCCCTTTAAAGAGGGAATTCAAAAAATCTGGGGATAACAGCGATCGGAAGAGGGTACTGCAATCGCAGTGTTAAGTGTAACGTTCATAAGCTCAACTTATATCCAACCCAGAGGAGGAACCAAGATGATCCGCATGCCTATTCAGCAAATGATCCCGTACCACCACCAATATCCGCGCAACACGGCGACCACTGCTCCCAAAAAGGAGAATGAGAACACTCAAGGTCTATCCTTTCACGAGATTCTGCAGCAAAAAATGGCTCAAAAGAATGCAGCTCCTTCCATGCGATAAAAGAAAACCTGACCATATTTGAGTCTGATTATAGAACCGTCCTTCTGCCTTCTGGCGGAGAGACGGTTATTGGTATTGGTATTGGTATTGGTTTAACACTGTACAGTTCCCGGCCGCGTTTCTATAATGGATTAAATATCTGCAGCACTCACGACTCACAAAAAGAAGCATTGGCAAAGGGGATGTCATTATGATCACGATCGGCTGTTATCACGCTCACTACTCCAACATCGCACTCATTGAAGAAGCGCTCGCCCCCTATGAAGTGGAACTTGTGCATTATGTCGATCCCGGTCTGGATCGCCTTAAACAGGGTGCGAACTTCTCAGAGACTATCATTCGAGAAAAGGTATCCCAGACATTACAGTGGATTGCCCAGTGTCATGCCGATGCCATTCTGGTCACCTGTACCCTGTTTGCCGCAGTACTGGCGCGCGAAGCACAGCATGTCTCCATCCCCGTTATTGGTATCGATGATCCATTACTGCAGAAGGTGCAGCAGGATTCGCAGGAATACATTCTTGCTTTTACCAATGCAGCAACGGTTGAAGGAACGATGGCGCGGGTGCAAGAAGCGCTACAGCAAGGTGAGACTAACGGGCAGGCAAACGTTGCCGCCGCTTCGAGAACGAAGGCCGCATTAATTCCCGGTACATTTGAGTTGATCATGCGCGGCGATAAGGAAGGATATATGAGTGCCGTGACTACGGGCTTGCAACAACTTGCTGCACAGTCACCAGAAAAAAAAATTTTTGCCGCTCAGCTGTCCATGGCTCCCGCCGCTGCCCTTGCTTCAGCAAATGCAGGTACGGAGATCTACAGCCCGCTTGCATCCCTTGCATCATATTTGGAGCAGCAATTGCATATTAGCCTGCGTTAGGGTTATAAAAAGCCGTTCTTCTCCGAGTAGTGGAGAGAACGGCTTTTAGTTATCTTAGGCTGCTTAAATTGCGCTGTAACGAGCTTAGGATCGCGAACGGTATTCCTCAGCCTTCTCCTGCATCCCGGCTGCTACAGCCTCATTCTCGGACAAGCCCTTGACTGCGGCAAAGGCACGAATATCCTGCGTAATGCGCATGCTGCAAAATTTAGGCCCACACATGGAGCAGAAATGGGCCTCCTTGGCCCCTTCAGCCGGGAGTGTCTCATCGTGATAGGACAGGGCACGTTCCGGGTCCAATGACAGGTTGAACTGGTCCCGCCAGCGGAATTCGAAGCGGGCCTTCGACAGCGCGTCATCCCGGCGCTGTGCACGCGGATGGCCTTTGGCCAGATCAGCGGCATGTGCCGCAATCTTGTAAGCAATAACGCCTTCCCGGACATCATCTTTGTTCGGCAGGCCCAGATGTTCCTTTGGTGTCACATAGCAGAGCATCGACGTTCCGAACCAGCCGATCATCGCCGCTCCAATGGCTGAGGTAATATGGTCATAGCCTGGTGCAATATCGGTTGTCAGCGGACCAAGTGTATAAAACGGTGCTTCCTTGCAGATCTCCATCTGAAGGTCGACATTCTCCTTAATCTTGTGCATCGGCACATGTCCTGGCCCCTCAATCATCACCTGCACATCATGCTTCCACGCAATCTGTGTCAGTTCACCAAGCGTAGCAAGTTCAGCCATCTGGGCTTCATCATTGGCATCATAGATGCTGCCCGGGCGGAGTCCATCTCCGAGAGAGAAGGCTACATCATACCTTTTCATGATTTCACAGATTTCCTCAAAATGCGTGTACAAAAAGTTTTCCTGATGGTGTGCAAGGCACCATGCCGCCATAATGGAACCACCTCTGGATACAATGCCGGTCATCCGTTTGGCCGTCATCGGTATGTAACGCAGCAGCACGCCTGCATGGATTGTAAAGTAATCCACACCCTGCTCGGCCTGCTCAACGAGCGTATCCCGGTATAACTCCCAGGTGAGTGCCTCGGCTTCGCCATTCACCTTCTCCAGCGCCTGATACAGCGGCACCGTCCCGATCGGCACCGGAGAATTGCGGATAATCCATTCCCTCGTCGTATGAATATCCTTGCCTGTGGAGAGATCCATTACCGTATCCGAACCCCAGCGTACCGCCCAAGTCATTTTCTCCACTTCTTCTTCAATCGAAGAGGATACGGCAGAGTTGCCGATATTGGCGTTGATCTTCACGTGGAAATGACGTCCGATCAGCATCGGTTCGCTCTCGGGATGATTAATATTCGATGGCAGAATAGCCCTGCCGCTCGCCAGCTCCTGCCGGACGAACTCCGGCTCTACGCCCTCACGGATAGCTGCAAACTCCATCTCAGGCGTAATAATGCCCTGCCTCGCATAATGCATCTGGGTGACACAGCGTCCGGATTGTGCACGCAGCGGTTTGCCGCGGAGGCCTGGATATTCTTCCGCTCCGGTTCTCTTCCCTCCAGGCTTCAGCCCGTTATCCTCCGGTTTGACGGTACGTCCCTGGTACGCCTCTACATCGTTTCGTTCCGTAATCCATCGTGCACGCAAAGCTGGCAGACCTGACCGGATATCGGCGTGAAATCCGGGATCCGTCATAGGGCCGCTCGTATCGTACACGCGCAGCGGCTCGTTATGCTCCACCCCTTGGGGGGTATTCGTGTCATGAAGGGCAATTTCACGCTCGGGTACGGCAATGTCCGGTCGTGAGCCCTGAATGTAAACTTTGCGGCTGCCGGGAAACGGTTGGACCCGCCCAGCCGCCACTGTTCCTTTTTCCAACCCCTGCTCTGCATGTTCCTGTGCTGTTGTTCTGTTGTTTGTGCTCATCGCTACCTCTTCCTCCTCGTTGGTCATCCCATGGTTGGGCCAGTTTGATTGCTCATGCACTCGTTCCATATCATCCACGCATAGGCAAGAAAAGAACGGCCAACTTCCGAAGAAAGAACATTACAGCGGCATAGCGTAGACAGAATCTGGCACAGGCATAAGTGGGTTATACCCAACTCCAGCTCTCCCGCAAAAGAAGACAACTCCCCTCTGCTGAGGATGATCGCTTGACGCTGTATATAAAAAAGCCGGTTCCCGAGGGAACCGGCTTATGTCCATCACCCATAACAAGCCTGATGCCAAGCTCCCACAAGTGGAGACATGCCAAAGGCTAAATTATGCAGGTGTTCGTGGTTATATCGCCGATTACTTCCCTACGCTGGTATGATCCAGATCAGGTGCAAAGGGTCCGGAATCTCATGCGATCCCGTCTCAGTCCGGACAATTCGGACTCCCCCAGTAACGTTAACAGTTGCGGTATGTGTACCGCAGTTCCATATTCAATTCATTCCAGCCCCGCTGAGCTGTCCATTACAGACTAGCGCAAGCCAGTCAGAAATACAACCCTTTATCTTCCATTGCATGCCGGATCAGGCCAACATGAGGCCCATCTGCGCAGCTGCTTCCTTAAGTACAGGTGCATATTCGTGCAAAGTTTCCTGGGACAGGCGGCTAACGGGACCCGATACGGATAGCGCAGCAGCAATATTCCCCTTACGATCCATAATAGGAACGGATACTGCAGCCGCTCCAGGCTCACGTTCTTCGTAGCTGGTCGCATATCCATTCTCCCGAATATCGCCCATCTGGGCCAGATAAACTTCGGGATCGATAAATACGGGCCATTCGGGGCCATTCATCAGTTCCTCCCGGTCTTCTTCCGTCGCAAATGCCATGAGTACTTTGCTGGAAGCCCCTACCGATAGAGGAAGACGGACACCAACCGGAGCCACCCGCCGGATGGCCTGATCACTCTGAACAGCCTGAATACGGATACGCTCACTGCCATCCCGCAGGTACAGACTGACTGTTTCTCCCAAACGATCTCTGAGCCGCTCCATCGCAGGAAGCAGCAAAATGGCAGGGTCATCACTGCGGGACATATGAGCAGACAGCTCCCAGATTCGAATCCCGAGCCTGTATTTCTCAGTGGCCGCATCACGAATGACAAAGCCCTTCTCCTCCAGCGTTGCCATCAGACGGTGAACCGTACTTTTGTGCAAACCAATCTGACTCGCAATTTCCGTGAGTCCAAGATCGCTCCGTGTGGTAAAACATAATAATATATCCAGCGCCCGTTCCACAGCCCGGACGGTTAATTTGCGGTCTTCCATGGCATAATGCCCTCCTCATGTTTCATCACATGAAACTTGGTTACATAAATTATATGAGAAACGATCTCATCTGTAAACCAAAATGAGCCAAATCATGACGTTAAGAAGTGTAAATATTTTCTTTTTATAAGACTAAATCCCCTGCAATTTGCACCATCAGGAAATGTTAACCATATATCTTTTGGACTATATAACAATTGCGTAACAAATGCCTCCAATCAATTGACTTTGACTATATGGAAACATACGATAAAGATATATAAGCAAGACTTTGCTGTCATGTCAGCAAGGACACCAAGATATATTATCTGATCTGAACTCGTTGTTATCTTCAATTGATCTTAATAAGGAGGGGCAATCATGTTTCCGACATCCCAGAGCGAAGCCCCGCTGCAAACGAAAGTGTCCGATCTGCCTTCTTCGTTATCACCGAGGCTGATCCGGTTCAAACATATTATCGTAGCGTTGCTGCTCTCCGTTGTATTTTTTCTGCTCTTTTGTTTCATTGCCCTACACGGTTATATTGCCTGGGTATTATCCAACCCGACCGTAGCTCCCGTGTTCTCCAATCCAATGCAGGCCAAGAACATGAAGTATGAGGATATCACGTTCCCGGCAGCAGATGGCAGCCGTACGATGCAGGGCTGGTATATCCCCGCAGACACGGATGTCAACAAAACCATTATCTTCAGTCATGGATATGGGGCCAATCGTGAGGAAACCTGGGTTCCCATGTATGACCTGGCACACTATGCCCACCAGCTCGGGTTCAATGTCGTGATGTTTGACTATGGTTTCGCCTCACAGGTGAACAAGGCAGTCGCTACAGGAGGCAAAGCCGAGTCCCAGCAATTGCTTGGTGCCATTCAGTTCGCCAAGCAGCGCGGTGCTCAGGAGCTTGTTGTCTGGGGATTCTCGATGGGCGCAGGCACAGCATTACAGACGGGTCTGCTAACCGAGAACGTGGATGCCATGATTCTCGACAGCACCTTCCTGCTAGAGCCGGATACGCTGTATCACAACATTCATAACCAGATTGATCTGCCGCGACAACCAACTCTGCAGATCATGAATCTGTTATTCCCGGTTCTGAATGGCACCGGATTACAGCAGATTCCGTATCAGGAAGTCAAAAAGAAAGACTATCCGTTCCCGATCTTCTTCATTCACGGGACGGAGGATGAGAAGGCACCCTATCCAATCGCCGAGCTTCTCGCCGCCAACCAGACGAACACCTACTCAGAGGAATGGATCGTACAGGACGCACATCATGAGCTGATCTTCCGGGAACATCCGAAGGAGTATCTCCGCCGTGTCTCTACGTTCCTGAGTCATGTGACGAAGACAAGCAGCGACGATGTGGAAAATACCAATACCGGTGAATAGAATCTTCCGGTGATCAGAGCCCCTATGGGGCTCTTTTTTTATGCACACATAGGACAACATGGCAGGAGAATATACTTTTGGGACGATTATAAATGGTGAATCACAGTGTATCCCTTGAAGGGCTGCTATGACAATTGAATTGAATGGAGGTTTGCCGCATATGAATTGGTCTGGCTATGGACCCTTGCTGCCTCTGCGCATCCTGGAAGAGATCAGATTCTGGAAGGAGCAGGAGAAAGAGCATACGCTTGTTATTCGGGCACTGGTTCCCGATCTGGAGCCCACTTATGTAAAGCTGCTTGAAGAATGGGCAGTGACATTTGAAAATACCGAGAAGGCAGCCAACCAGCTGTTGAAACAGTTGTTACCCGGAACCCATCCGCCTGCCCCTTACATCATCGGAAGCGTAGAGCAGCTTATCGCCTCTGCACGTTCACAATCGCGGGAGTTCATCAGGCAGCTGTACGTCCTGCTCGAGCAAAGTGCTGCTGTGCAAGCTGTCCCGCTCGCCAAGGCAGTCATTCTGCACTTTATTCGCGAATCGGAATATTTCCTCGGCGTACTCGATACCTTGATTCAACCTGGAATCATGCGGGATTCGGTAAGTGATGCACCCTTTTCTTTGGATAAGTATGTTCAATTGTCAGGAAGCAGCGAACGTGAAGCAGCGGAGGAGCCGTCATCCATCGCTGGAAAAACTAACGCACCGTCAGCTCCATCAGCTCCCGCACCTTCATCATCTTCTTCACAGGTGCAGTCTTCAGAGGTCTCCGGTCTATCGCCTTCTTCCGGTACGACAGAGAGCATCACCTTACCTTCTACACCTCCTGTGAAGGAGAGACCTGTTCCGATTGGTGGACACACACTGCCTCCTCTGCCCTATGCCTACAACGCTCTTGAACCACATATTGATGAGATGACGATGCGCATTCATCACGATAAGCACCATCAATCCTATGTGGATGGACTCAATACAGCCGAGAAAAAACTGGCCGAGTCACGTAAAAAAAATAATTTCGAACTCGTCAAACATTGGGAACGGGAACTTGCCTTCAATGGTGCAGGCCATTACCTGCATACGATCTTCTGGACGATCATGAATCCCAGAGGCGGCGGCAAACCTTCCGGATTGCTTGCTGAACAGATCAAACGGGATTTTGGCAGTTATGAGGCATTCAAAAATCAATTCACTGAAGCGGCCAACAAAGTGGAAGGCAGCGGCTGGGCTCTCCTTGTCTGGAGTCCACGGGCGCACCGTTTGGAGATTTTACAGGCGGAGAAGCACCAGAACCTGTCCCAGTCCGACATCGTACCCCTCCTGCCGCTGGATGTATGGGAGCATGCCTACTATCTGAAGCATCAGAATGAGCGCAAGAAATATATTGAGGACTGGTGGAATGTCGTCTATTGGCCTGCGGTGGCTGAACGTTACGAAACTGCACGCAAGCTGTTATGGCCACCCTACTAGAACTGAAAAGGTAGAACCGAAAAGGGAACAAGAAAAAAGAGATATCTCCAGCCGATAGACTGCCAGATATCTCTTCTTCATTGGCAATAAAAAAAGCAAGCCTCTTGGTTCAAGAAGACTTGCTTGTATTTGGATATGTCTCTTCTGCGTCATGCCAGACTAGGAAGCACAGCCCTCGCACGCAACATAGTTGTCCCCAACCTGTTTGCTGATGGCAATCAGGTCACCCAGCTTGATATCTTCCTCACCCGTGAACTCCAGGTCGGCAATACGTGCAACGATCAAAGCCGCGGCTTCTTCCTTGCTTGTTGCCATTTGGCTGAACTCAGACTTCTCGCCTGAAGAAACAACCTCATATTCAAATGTATATCTCAAAGTTTCCATCTTGGCACTCTCCTTCCGAAATCACATCATATCATCTCTATTAACCAATTCCAAGTGTTCGCGAACGATACTAATCGTAGCGCAGTTTCATCTGCTCTGCCGTCTGCATGACTGCCTCCCGATTAACGGACAATACGCGGTCAGTTTCAGCCAAAGGGTATCGATTACGAAGCGTACGGACCAGGGAAGCGGTGTAAGCTGCTGCAGAAGGCACTCCTGCCAGCTCTTGAAGACTCGCCATTGTGCCGGGACGAACATCGGGATACCCTTCCTGCAGGCCGTCTGCTGCATGCTGGTAGAACCTGCGCACCTCTGCCGCCAGCTTGTCTCCATGTCCTTCCACGATAATAAAAGCCGTAATAATATAAGCCTTCGCCTGTCTGCGCTGGGCAATACCGCAAAATTTCAGTCCACCGACACTAACATCATAATCACCGGGGCAGAAGGCACCCTCGATCTCTCCGGTTTGCGCCTGATTCGACCATGGCGTTAAAGACTCGGCAATAAGAGCAGCCATCTCGCGGAAGTCATCGTGAATATTAATAGCACGGGCCGGGTTAGGCAAAATCAGTGAAATGTTAACCACGCCCGGATGAAGAGGCACAGCCGCACCTCCCGAGGGACGAACACAGACAGCGGTTCCCTGCGTTCTTATGCCTTCCATTGCCTCTACAGCCTTGGGGAGGCGGCGATCCCGCAGACCTGCAACAAATGCGTCAGGATGACGCCAAATATGGGCGACGGGCAGATGCCCTTCGCCTACACGGCGGCACATCACCTCTTCCCATGCAAATGCCTCGAGCACACTGCTTCCATACCGAAGCAGTGGTGTTTCCCAGATCTGTATACGGTGCAGCCTGGATGACGAGCTGGACAGAACCGGTTGCTCTGCCCCAGGCTGTCCGGTTGTGTCTGAATTCAAAGGTACACTCATATTTGCTAACCTCCGACTAAACGAATCTGAATCAGGATAGGACAAGGAAAGGGTCTTAACATCGCTGATGTACACAAATGCTCATATAAATAAATAAGCCGGTTCCCAGGGAACTCGGCTTATTAGATGAACCGTTTAAATGATTGGACACGGCTTCGAAGCCTGTCCGGTTCGGAACTTAGTCCTTAACCAGAGACAGAAACTCGGCACGCTGCGCCGTATTGTCCCGGAAGGAACCACGGACAGCGGATGTTACCGTCTTGCTGCCAGGCTTCTTCACGCCGCGGGAGCACATGCACAAGTGCTCACCTTCCACAACGACCATGACACCATGCGGTTCAACAGCCTCGTTCAGGATGTCGGCAATCTGTGAAGTGATACGTTCCTGAACCTGAAGACGACGGGTAACCGCCTCCACCAACCGGGCCATTTTGCTCAAACCGACAATTTTGCCGCTGGGTACATACCCAATATGCACTTTGCCGAAGAAGGGTGCCATATGATGTTCACACTGGCTGTAATAAACGATGTCCTTCACAATGACAAGCTCTTCATGATTCTCGTCAAACGTCACGCCGAGTACATCGCGCGGGTCCACTTCATACCCGCCAAAAATCTCCTCATACATCCGGGTTACGCGTGCAGGCGTCTCAAGCAGCCCTTCTCGCGTACTATCTTCTCCGATCAGTTTGAGGATCTGTTCCACATGGTACTCGATCTTCTCCCGATTGTCAGATACTTTTGAATTCAAATAATCTTTCACGCCAGCCACTGCCGAACGCCTCCTTTCGAACCACTTGGTGTAAGCCTTCTTTCATTTCAGCAAATTACTTAATTGATTATGCAATTTGCTTGCTTACAACTATTATTTTCGGCGGCCCGAGTTTTTACGCGCAGGATGCTGCCCCGGCTGAGGCATCTTCGCGCCAGGCTGCTGGTTCTTCATCATCTGCTGGGCGCGCTGCATTTGCTTGCCATTCAGGTTATAACCCATTTGCTTCGCCATTTTTTGAAGCATGTCGGGATCGCTTTGCATTTTCTCGAGTTGTTTACGCAAGTAGTACACCCCGATGAAAAATCCCCCGACCAGACCTACAATCAATGTGATAATCGGTATTACTATTTCCATCTCTTAGACACCTCTGTATGCAATCTAAAAAGCCTGATAATCCGTGTCAGCACCTGATGTCCACTTGCCTGCTTGTACACGTGTCACGGACCGGATTTCCTGAAAGTTATCATAGCATTTCCGCACGAATGGAGCAAACGGATTTTCCAGCTAATAGTTAAAAATCAGTGAACCCAAACTTCGCTTCAACCTGAGAGTAAACCGCTCATGAAGCTCCATGTAAACCTAGGTCATAACCGCCTCAATGAAAACGGTCGTTTCCCTGGCCAGATCCACCTCGACCACATCCAGATCATAACGCGTGCTTCCACGAGCAACCCGAATGACCGGTCTGCCTGGCAGCCCCCGATGCTGCCGGACAATGACTCCCGTTTCTCTGGTGGACAGCCTGACAGCTGTTCCATTCGGATATACGGATACACTCCGGTTAAATTCAATCAAAATGTCCCGATCCAGCTTCGTACCCGACATGGCCATCATCTCTTCACAGGCCTCATGCGGCAGCAGGCTATGACCAGACGAGCCGTTGATCAGATTATCATAGATATTGGCGGCAGCGACAATTTTGGCAAACAGATGAATGTCCTTGCCCATAATGCCTCTCGGCAGCCCGGTACCATCCACATGCTCATGGTGCTGAAGAGCCGTATGGGCCACGAGCAGATTGAACTCCCGCTTGGACTTGATGACTTCAAACCCCCGCCAGGTATGGTGAAGGGAAGCATTCGCCGCAGAAGCGCTGCCAGGAGGCTCTCCAACCTTGCCGATATCATGAAGCAGCGCACCCACCGCCAGATCCTTCAGCTGATTGTAGTTCAAACCCAAATTGAGTCCCATCACAGATGAAAGCAAACATACATTCATGGCATGTACGTACTGCGCGTTGTCCTTGGTTCGGATATCTGTTAACTGCACAAGCAGTTCCCGCCCGTTTAATACGTCGTTCAGCAGCTTGTCTATGCTAAGGGCAACTTTTTTGGGGCTCCAGTCTTTCCCGGAGCGGACCGCCTCCAGCGTCACGCTCATTTCATTAATAATAGCCCGCTTCGTGGCTTCATCCAGAATGTCTTCTGTCTCCACGTCTTTATACACTTCATCCTGGATGTACAGCATGGTTACGCCAATACGCTTCAGCGTATTAATCATAAATACGGTGAGCTGGACTCCCGCAGACAACAGGACTGTTCCGTTGCCAGAATATACGGTTTTGCCCAGACACTCGCCCGCCTCCACACTTTCCACGTTTACATACTTCATGAACGTCCCCCGCTCTTACGATTGCTGCTCCAATGCGAGCAATTGCTCCTTGGTTTGCAGACCGCCTACATAACCTACCAGGGTTCCGTCTTTGCCGCTGATGCGGTGACAGGGAATAATGATCGGAATCGGATTTTTGCTAATGGCATCCAGAACTGCGCGAACAGCTTTGGGTCTTCCGATCGTTTCTGCAACCTGCTGGTGTGTTGAGGCCTCTCCATAAGATATATCGGACAGGACTTGCCATACTTGAAGCTGGAACGGTGTTCCGAGCAGATCCATTTCCAACTCGAAGGATTTTCGCTCCCCGGCAAAGTACTGCTGCAGCTGCTTCGCAGCTTCACTCAGCTTCTCTTCGTTTTTCTCGTATCGGTACTCGCCAATCCAGGTTCGGGCCCATTGCTGCAGGTGAGCCTCGCGTACATGAAATGCTCCAAAATCAATATGACAGAGTCCCTTTTCCGTAGCGCACAGCGTAAGTGTACCAATAGGTGTCAGCACTTCATCATAAAATACCGGCGTACCATGAAGCCCTGTTACGGCCGAAGGTTTCCACGCAGCCGCTTCCTGCTTCACCGGTTGGCCGGATGTATTCGAATTTGTATCGGTTGATTCATTCTTCGGTTCTTCTTGCTGCTTGTCACTCATTAGCCCAACCTGCGGCTTCTCGGGTAAGGACCCGGACGAACTGAGTCGCTCCTTGGCCTTCTGCAGCATGCTTAGCACGTTTCCATCTTGTTCGTTAGCGGCAGCTTCCCCAATTGCTCTCATTGCGTCTTCTCCTCCAATTCTGCTTAACGCCCAGGCTGCGGTTCCCCGCAGCTCCGGACGTGGATCACGCTTCAGTACCTCCGTCAGCTTCGGTACAGCGCTTTTGTCTTTGAAATTGCCGAGTGCTATGACTGCGTTGCGCTGAATCGGCTTCTTGCCCCGCCAGGCGGCAGAGCTCTGCCCGAAGCGTTCCTTGAACTCCCGGTTGCCGATATCCAGCAGCGGTAACAGCAGCGGCTTCACAATCTCCGGATCGGGCTGCAGATCGGGATGGTGATCCCAGTTTTTGCCCCGATTCTTCGGACAGACGATCTGACAAGTATCACAACCGTACAGACGGTTGCCTATTTTCAACATGAACTCTTCGTCCACGAACCCTTTGGTCTGCGTTATAAAAGAAATACACCGCTGTGCATTCAATTGTCCCGGACCCACCAGTGCTCCTGTCGGACAGGCATCGATACATTTGGTACATTCCCCGCAATCTTCCGTTACCGGCGTATCCGGCTGGAAGGGAATGTTGGTCACCAGTTCACCAAGATAGATCCACGATCCAAACTTGGGTGAAATGATGGAACAGTTTTTGGCGCTGAAACCGATGCCTGCTCGCTGGGATACTGCCCGGTCAACAAGGGCCCCTGTGTCCACCATGCTCTCGATCATGGCCTCTGGCACCCGTTCCCGTATAAACTGAACCAGCTTGTCCATTGCTTCGCGCAGTACATGATGATAATCCCTGCCCCAGGCCGAACGGGCCAAAATGCCGCGATATGCCCCAGGTTCTGACTTCGGCGGATTAACCATCTTCGATGGATATGCCACAGCGATGGCAATAAGCGAAGCAGGCTCGCCTTCCTTCAAGGCAGGACGCACCCTCTTCTCGATATCCGGTTCTTCGAAACCGGATGCATAACCGTTGTCGCGATGCTGCTCCAGCAGTGATTTTAAAGAAACAAAGGGTTCTGCCGAAGCAAAACCGACATCATCAATGCCCAGCCCGGGGGCAGCTGCCTTGATCTCCTGTTTTAACTGTTCCCACACGGAACCAGCCTGAGCTGCCCCGGTCTGTACGCTCGTCATGTTCTCTTCCCTCTCTTCTTCTCCACTCATATTAATAAACAGTGAACGCCCGCCTCGCTTGAGAGGACAGGCGTCTATATCGGTACACTTCCGTGTGCACCGCATTTACATTAATAAGGGTCTATCTATTTGACGCAAAATGCAGTCTAAAGTTTCCGGACCAACATTTTACAGCTTCTTAATCTCGGAAAACGGCCAGAAAATAAACTCGGCTTTGCCGACAATTTCGCTGGATGTAATACTGCCAAACACGCGACTGTCCTTGCTCTTCCCTTCATGACGGTTATCACCCATCACAAAATAATGATCATCCTCAAGCGTGATCGGGCCAAAATCAGGATCCTGCACCTCGGTATCCGTATACGTCTCTGCCTGCTGTTCTCCATTCACAAACAAATGGTGGTCACGGACTTCAACCGTATCGCCCGGTAGTCCAACAATGCGTTTAACCAGGAACTCCTTTTTCTCCACACCCTCACTCGGGTCCCGCAGTACAATAACGTCAAACCGGGATGGCTTCCCAATATCATAGACAATCTTGTTGACGAACAAACGATCCCGCTCGACAAGTGTCGGCTGCATGGACTGGCCTTTGACCATCGACAGGTTAAATACAAACAGATTCAACAGCATCATGATCACAAAAGCAACAACGATTGTCTTCACCCAGTCCCATAGTTCTGCAGCCCAGGATTTCCCCGGCTGTTCAGACCCTGTCTGGCTGCTTCGATCTTCGGAATTCATACGCTCTGTAGAAGGTATATTGGAGTTCAAAGGGACACCTCGTTTATCAATTTTGTTCCAATGCAGGCGTTCATACTCCCTCTAAGTCTATCTTATTTGCCGAAGTGAAACAATTGGTTATGAACACCAGCAGCCCGAGGCATAATCCGAAGCGTGTTATCATACAAATAGAAAGGCATATCCCCACGTGGTTACGTTAAAGGATATGCCTAATATAAAATGGAAATCTGTTTATTTCTTTTCTTTAATCATTCAAACCTAAGCTTTGGACAAAATACTAAGTTTCTGAAAAGCACTTAATATCTTGTTGGCACCGTAACCCATAGCTTCGTATAGAGGCATGGCTGCTTTGTTGTGCTCATCACCCGCGACCCATATTTGGCTGACTTTTCGTTGCTGAAAACGTTGCTCCATGGCCTCGACAAGTGTTTTGCCGACTCCACGGCGACGATAGTCTGGATGGACCGCAATACGGTAGATGCATCCCTGGTTGTGATCAATCGTACCGATCAAGGCGCCGACGAGGTCTCCCTCTTCTTCCGCAACCATAATCAGGTCAGAATCCCATGACAATTGACGGGCAAACGGGCCCATCGTGTTCTCATAACACTCTTCCGATAGTGCAACCTGGAGAAGCTCCGTCATCTGGCTTGCATCACTCAACTGAAAGGAACGAACGTGCATGTCTTAAATCTCCCTTTTCGTTAGCTTGATGAGGTTTTACAAAAAAGGGATCCCCTTTTTACCAAAAACCCAATGTTCGAATAATGACAAAAAACGAGAAAATACCGCTTCTCCGTTAATTAAACCATACTTTCCGCCATAAAACACGCATTTTCTTTTGAAAGCGCTTAATTGTAACCGTTTACATCCGAATATTAATTTTTTTGTCTATTAAATCGCCTAATATCACATAAATATATTCATATTGGGTAAAATATGTTTGTTAACCCGAGTCATGCAATTGATCAACTTCCCAGGGGACTTAATAAACAAAAATGTTGCTTAATTAGCCCGGATGCGGTTTAATATTAGTGGCAAGGGTATTATTACATATGTACCTGAGCAGTTTGCATTCATTCAGTGATCGACTCTCCTTCACCAAGGTTGAGATTGAAATGATTCCTTTCGTCTATATCCTTGTACTGGGGAACGAATCAATTGATGATGTAAAATGCTGATTAAAAAATTCAAATTCTCAGGAGGTATTTTCACTATGGCTTTTCAATTACCGGCACTTCCTTACGCTAACGATGCTCTGGAACCACATATCGATGCACAAACGATGGAAATCCACCACGATCGCCATCACAATACTTACGTAACTAACCTCAACGCAGCTCTGGAAAGCGCTCCTGAACTGCAAGAAAAAAGCTTGGAAGATCTGATCGCTAACCTGGACAGCGTACCAGAAAGCATCCGCACAGCGGTTCGCAACAATGGTGGTGGACATGCTAACCACAGCCTGTTCTGGGAAATCATCGGACCTAACGGCGGCGGCGCTCCTACAGGCGACATCGCAGCTGCAATCGACAGCGAACTGGGCGGCTTTGACAAATTCAAAGAAGATTTTGCAAAAGCAGCTACAACTCGTTTCGGTTCCGGTTGGGCTTGGCTCGTTGTAGGCAAAGATGGCAAATTGTCCATCACTAGCACGCCTAACCAAGACAGCCCGCTCTTCGAAGGTCTGACTCCAGTATTGGGTCTGGACGTATGGGAGCACGCTTACTACCTGAAATATCAAAACAAACGTCCTGACTACATCTCCGCTTTCTGGAATGTAATCAACTGGGATGAAGTGAACAAACGTTACGCAGCAGCGAAATAAGACTGCCTGCCTATAAGAAGAGCCTGATTCGGTCGTCATGACTGAATCAGGCTCTTTTGTATTAAAATTATTCCTTTACCTCATCATATGCGCCAGCGAAGTAACTGCTCAGCAGCTTCAAGAAGACATTAGGGAATGCCAGCTTGTCCATATCCTTGGGCCCGATCCATCGATAAATGAGCCCGTCTCCCTTGCCTGTCTGCGACTCGGCAGAGTTATAGAGTGTATCCGCAGCTTCCGTAACGCTCTCTCCGACCAGATCGGATGCTGTTGGAGTAACATCCAGCATGGAAGCAGCCATCTCCTTGGCAGCCGCCTGTGCATCTGCATCATAGGCGGCTCTTGCTTCCGCAGCGATCAGCGGAAGCTCTTCACTGCCCTGGTCCTGCTCGGTGCACTTGTACACCTGCAGGTTCCAAACAATGTGGCTGAACACATGCTCCGCATGGGTAGCCAGCCCCTCCGGGCGGGCAGCGAAGCCCTCCGCCCACAGACTGCCAGCCAGCAATGCCATGGCTGGCTCATCGGCCAGCGGCCCCGCCGCCTTGCCAGCTGCGGCGGGCGCCGCCAGCACATGCGGCAGCTCCCACATGCGGGCCAGCAGGCCCGTCGCTGGGCGCTGGCGCACAAGCACTTGGCCGCGATGCTCGCCGCGGCCCTCAACCAGGGCGACCAGCCGCTGCTCAGGGCGCGGCGGCTTCGCCTTGGTCTTGACCGGCAGCGTGAGCTCCCGTCCGGCGATGCGGCCGGAACATTGCTCCATGACCGGGCAAGTCAGGCAGTGCGGCGCTTTTGGTGTACATACCAGCGCACCAAGTTCCATCAGCGCCTGATTGAAATCACGCGCCCGCCCTTCCGGAATGAGCTCTCCTGCAAGCTCCTCCATCAGCACCCGGGTGCTGCCCTTCATAATGTCCTCATCAATGAGGAAGTATCTGGATAGAACCCGCATGACATTGCCGTCCACCGCAGGCTGCGGCTGGTTGAAGGCAATACTGAGAATGGCCCCGGCTGTATACGGGCCCACCCCTTTTAATGCAAATACGGCCTGTTTATCCTGCGGCATCTCTCCTCCGTGCAGCTCCATCACCTGCTGGGCTGCCGCCTGAAGGTTGCGGGCACGGGAATAGTAACCAAGTCCCTCCCAGTTCTTCAGCACATCCTCTTCCGCTGCTTCGGCCAGGGCCTGAACGGTTGGGAAATTGGCGATAAACCGGTTGAAATAAGGGATGACCGTATCCACGCGAGTCTGTTGAAGCATGATCTCCGATACCCACGTAAAATAAGGATTATTGTGACGACGCCACGGCAAGTCACGTCTGTTAATCATGTACCAATCCAGCAAATTCACACTAAAGTGTTGCTTTTGTTCCATTAAACCCATATTTCCGTCCTCTCCTGTTACCTTGCTATTCCTATTGCTCTATTCTTACCGGCTATTTGTCCGTCTTCTCCACAATGGCAAAAGCTGCTGCAAGCTCTGTCTGATGCGTAATGCTGAGATGAATATCATACTGCTGGTCATATGGCAATTGAAGCCGCTCCCATGCCTGGCTCGACAATGTGGCGACCGGGCGTCCCTTTTCGTCAGGAAGCACCTCGATATCTGTAAAACTCATCACGCGGCCGATGCCGCAGCCAAACGCCTTGGACACCGCTTCCTTCGCTGCAAACCGGCCAGACACAAATTCAGTCATCCTTTTGCCTCGTTCAGCTGCCAATCTCCGCTCAGACGGAGTCAATATTCGATTCATAAATGCTTCGGCATAACGACCAGTCAGCAGCTTCTTCATACGTCCGATCTCCAGTACATCGTTTCCAATTCCATATATCATTAACGATTCACCCGCTTAATCTTTTATGCTGTGTAGAATCTAGAATGGTTCCTATTCATCGCTGTTACGCCGAACACGTATTCTATTGTAGCAGGAGGTAGAGCGAGAAGCGAGTACCTCACCGACATTCCCATTAATGTTAAAATAAGAATCAGGAAAGATATAGAATTGGGCATGCAGCTTCGTCAGATTGAAACCTGGAATGGATCATAATGGATATCATCCAACCGATCCTACAGCAAAAAGAGTCACTGCCTGATGCAGTGACTCTTTTTTTCATTAACAGGCTAAATCATTCACCCTGTAAACTTTAAATCAAGATTTTAGATGCCTGGGATGGCATTACGTTTATGGTGAGTGCGTGTATAGAATGACTCAAGACGCTCCTGCGCAGCAGGATCAATCTGTTTGCCTTCCAGGTAGTCGCTGTTATCCTCATAGGAAATGCCCAGTTCCTGTTCATCTGTCTGGCCTTCCCAAAGCCCTGCTGAAGGAGCCTTGTCCAGAATTTCACGCGGAACACCGAGATATGCAGCGAGCTGACGAACCTGACGTTTGTTCAGGCTGCTCAGTGGGGTAATATCAACCGCCCCGTCACCCCACTTCGTATAGAAACCAGTGATGGCTTCGGAAGCATGATCCGTACCTACTACCAGCAGGTTTTCTTCAAAAGAAAGTGCATATTGCATAACCATGCGGGTTCTTGCCTTTACATTCCCTTTGCCTTGTGGAGTCATATGACGCGGGCTGCCCATGGATTTGAAGCCTTGCTCCACTTCAAGCGCGATCTCATTAACCGCATCTTCAATATTGGTTTCCACTACATGCTTCAGGTCAAACGCTTTGGCAACCGCATAGCTGTGATCGATATCGGATTGCTCACCGTATGGCTGGAACACTCCGAGTGTTTTGTATTCCTGGTTGTTCTCGGCTGTGAGTTCGTCTGTCGCCTTTTTGCACAACGCTGCAGCGACTGCACTGTCAATTCCGCCACTAATGGCAATAAGCAGTCCCTTGGTACCGGAATTTTTCACATAGGATTTCAGAAAGTCAACGCGTTTGCGGACTTCCTCTTCTTCATTAATGCTTGGCTTAACCTTCAACTCAGCGATGATCTGTTGTTGCAAACTCATCGTTCAACACACCCCGTTTCTACATAAATGAAATTTGATGTCCAGCTTGAAAGGTCCGAATGGTTCAATAACCTTATTTGCTCAAAATGAAACGCCCCGGCATCGGTCATCCGAAGGGCGGGGCGCTCCTAGAGCTAATTAACGGCAGTAACGGTCAAATGCATTCGTGAGATCAGCCGCAATTTCCTCCGCAGAACGGTCTTCCACTTGGTGACGCTCGATAAAGTGAACGAGTTCACCGTCTTTCATCAGAGCGATGGAAGGTGAAGACGGAGGGTACGGTGCAAAGAACTCACGCGCTTTTGCTGTAGCTTCTTTGTCCTGTCCGGCAAATACCGTATACAGGTGATCCGGTGTAATATCGTGCTGAAGCGCTTGAGATACACCTGGACGACACTGGCCTGCGGCACATCCGCACACCGAGTTAATTACGACAAGTGCTGTTCCTTTAGCATCTGGCAAACTAGCTTCTACTTCCTCAGGGGTACGCAGTTCCTGAATACCCAGGCGAGTCAGCTCATCCCGCATCGGTTGAACCATATCTTTCATGTATTGATCAAATGACATCGACATTCGTTTCACTCCTTATTAATGGTTGTTCTATTATTTCGGGGAACATGTAATTGCCTACGAATCCACAATCATCAATGCTCCGCCATACAAAACATGGATTTTAATGATGTGCTATCCCTATTATACATCGCCAAGCAATGAAAGCAAGGTTCAGACTCCGCCTGCGGTAAGGCTTCTTTCATATTATTATGTCTTGATCTCTGGCAAAATATGCTGAGCTTTTATCGTTGAAACGAAACCTTGAAGGTCGTGCCCTCGCCTTCCTGTGACTCCACCGAAATCGTTCCGTTATGTCGTTCCACGATGCTTCGGCACATGGATAACCCCAGTCCGGTTCCTTTGGCTTTCGTCGTGTAAAAAGGTTCGAACAGCTTCTCTTGCTTCGGCTTTGCTATGCCTGCGCCCGTATCATGCACACACAGCTCAACCTTATCACCCACCATCCGTGTTTCGAGCGTCAGAACCCCCTTCTCTGTCATGGCTTCCATGCCGTTGCGAGCCAGATTGAGCACTACCTGCTTGATTTCTTTCGTATTCAAATGCAGCTTCGGCACATTATGGTCAAGCATGAGTTCGATACTCTGTCCACGCAGATTGGCATCTGCCCATAACAGCGGACTCAATTCATGGATAATGTCATGCAGCTGGGACTCTTCCTTTTCTGAGATGCGGTTCTGGGCTAGGGAGAGAAAGTCATTGATGATGCTGTTTGCCCGGTCCAGCTCCTCCAGTACAATCTGATAGTAGTGATCTAACGAATTCGGACTCTTCTCTTGCATTAATTGAAGAAAACCGCGTACAACCGCCATCGGATTCCTCACTTCATGAGTTATGCTGGCAGCCATCTGCCCCACCAGACTGAGACGATCCACATTGTCCAGCTCGCTTCGCAGCATTTCCAGCTCAGTAATGTCCTGAATAATGAGCATGGCTCCCGTGACCTCTCTTGACCTTTCGTGTGAAAGAGCATAGATCGGCACGGTCCGTGATTGGAATACATAGGAGCCGTATCTTACGGTCATACCGTTGATTTCCCCGTGCACAACCGCCTTGCGTATACTATTCTCCAATCTCTCAGCCTGCCCCTGTTCGACAAACTGGCTGGCCGGGAGCCCAATCAGATTCGAAGTGGTCGTACACGGAAGTTGATTCCTTGCTGTTTGCTCCATGGTATCATTAACAAACTGTACCGTTCCCTCCGGGTCCACTGTAGCGATCGATAATGGAACTGCGTTCAGTATTTGATGAAGTTTTTCCGTTTCGGATATGTATTGATGATGAACTTCGGACAGATGTTGTTCAAGCCCCTGATGATGATGCATATGCTCAATCCAGAGCATACTAAAGCTGCCTGCAAGAACGGCGCCAATGATGTATCCCAGCATGATGCCAATCCCTTGAGCGAGGGAGAACGTTAAATTGTCATCCATCAAAGGAATGCACAGCAGGGCGGATACAATCAATTCTGCTGCGATCAACGAGCTGACCATCGTCATTTTGCGTGAACGCGTATAGTGCTTGAATCGTTTGGCCGTCAACCATACAATAGGATAGAGAAGAATGCCTGTTTGAAGGAGAAACTCGTACAAGGTGTAGGGATGTCCAATAAGAAAATAAGCGATTACATGGAGAAGAGTAAGTGTGAGGCCTACCGCAGGCCGGCAGTACAATATGCTAATGGTAAGAGGCACAATCCCCAATGAAATGGGAATAGCAGCGGGATACGCATAATGGGCAAACAGCAAACAGAGCAGCATAGTGGCCGCACTTGTCACTGCCAGACTGTTCAGCATCATTCCATTGCGATCTGCCTTGGCTTGAGCTGTTTTAGAAAGTCCCAGATAAAAAAAGGGAATCAGGAATACTGCAGAACCTGCTAGCAGCACTTGTAAAAGAATGTCCTTTAACGCAACCATCATGCCATCTCCCTCCTCGCCCGCACGTACCCTCATGTATTTCTGATTAAAACATAGGCGACAGTATATTACAATATATCCCTTGAGACTGCATAATAGAACAGTTGCTTTCAATATAAATGGTTAAAAATGTGTACCATTTGCCCTATTATCCTGCATAATTCGATTTTTAACGTCCAAGTGTACTATATATAGAAAACGGAAATAGCTGGAATCTATATGTGGTTTATTCAATTTCTTACCAGCGTTCAATTAAAAGTAATAAAACAGACAAAATCAATGGAAAAAGAGGGTAATAATATATGTATGATGTCATTGTAATTGGTGGCGGTTCCGCAGGCTTAATGGCATGCGTTGCAGCTGCCGAGCACGGAGCTTCTGTGCTTCTGCTGGATAAGGGAGATCAACTGGGCCGCAAGCTCGGAATCTCCGGAGGCGGTCGCTGCAATGTGACCAATGCCAAAGAGACAGATGAATTGATCAGGCATATTCCCGGTAATGGGCGTTTCTTATATAGTTCATTTCAAAATCTGGACAATCAGGGGATTATGCGTTTCTTCGAAAACCTGGGTATTGCCCTGAAGGAAGAAGACAATGGAAGAATGTTTCCGGTTACAGACAAGGCCAAAACGGTGGTCGATGCTCTGGTGGGCAAGGTGGTTTCCCTGGGTGTGGAGATTCGTACCAAAGAGCCTGTCAAGGAGCTGATTCATGATGGACAGCACGTTCAGGGTGTCAAGCTTGCCTCGGGGAAGACCGTCAAAGCCCATGCAGTCATTGTAGCAACCGGAGGCAAATCCGTACCTCAAACCGGTTCAACCGGGGATGGTTATCCTTGGGCTGAATCAGCCGGACATACCATTACGGAACTATACCCAACCGAGGTACCCATTGTTTCCGGTGAGAGCTGGATCCAGTCCAAAGAGCTTCAGGGGTTATCTTTGCGGGATGTAGGGTTATCTGTGCTCGATGCCAAAGGCAAGACTGTGATTTCGCATCGCGGTGATATGATCTTCACGCATTTTGGTGTATCGGGTCCTATCGCCCTCCGCTGCAGTCAGTTCATTCGTAAGGTACAAATGAAATCCGGCAGCACTCAGGTCATGATGAGCATTGATTTCTTCCCTGATCTGACTCCAGCTGCGCTGGAAAGACAGGTTCAGCAGGTCCTGGAGCAAGAGTCACGCAAGGCGGTTAAGAACATTCTGAAAACCTGGGTACCCGAACGAATGATTCCATTACTGATGAAACGTGCCGAGATTAGTGAAGACCTGACGTTCCACCACTTTCCTAAAGGTATGCTCAGCACGTTATGCGGGCTAATGAAGTCTTTTACCTTCCGCGTGGATGGCACACGTTCTCTTAAAGAAGCCTTCGTCACTGGCGGAGGTGTGCACTTAAAGGAAATATACCCAAAAACGATGGAGTCCAAGCTGCTGCCCGGTCTATTCTTTTGCGGTGAAGTCCTGGACATCCACGGATACACTGGAGGGTATAACATTACCGCTGCATTCTCTACCGGATACACCGCTGGCATGCATGCCGCAGAGTACAAAAACGCCAGTAGTATAAGATAAATAAACATGTCATAAACAAGAAAACCTCGAAGTGCCCACAACTGTGGGACCCGAGGTTTTTTGACTATTTATCTGATTATGCTTTTACACTGCCGGAGAATCCATCCACTGAATCGTCAAAGGTGGGGTCATCGTCCCGATTATGCAATCCTTGTTGAAGTCCGCTGTTCTGAGTTCCATTTGCATAACCTTCTTGCCAATCCTCGTTAATGATATGAGCTGGAATGGATATATCCTGAAATTGATCAAGCCCGTCTGTTTCAGCCAGGAACGCTGCGCTTCCTCCGTGTGACTGTACAATCTCCACCGCCGACTGTATATCCTGACGATCGGTAGGAATGTACAATTCCAGCGGCCCCGATTGATACGGCTTATATCCAAGCTCCTTCAGTGTGGCCTCAGCCGCAAGCAATGCTGAATGATCAGAAAAATGTACCTGAAGTTCACTATCGTCCATCATTCGTTCTTTTCCTCCTCGCTACAGTTGATCTCCCCTATAGCATGGTCACTAATGGAAAACGATATGCGACTTCATTGGAAGGAAATACTTTAACTTGTACGGGTCAATCGAATCCATCCTCCCACGGAAAGGCAGAAGAGTCCGAAGACCACAACAACTGCTGCAACAATGACACTTAACAGCCAGCCAAGCCAGGTTATTCCCAAAGCAAAACCCATGATAAGGCCCAGCGGGATAAAAAGCATCCGAACCATCGTCAATCCTGCACGGTGCAGAGCAGCCGGGTCATAGGATAGGAGCTGCACATAGTCTGAAGTCGCGAACACATCCCATGAGCGATAAAACAGCAGGGTCAGCATAATAATCAGCAGGCAGCACACGATGACATTCACGGGAAATGGGGGAAGCATGACTGCTGCTGTAGAGAGACTACCCAGCTGCAAATACAGCTTCATCGTGGAAGAGTCTCGAAAAAAAGCTTTGAAAGCCGTTTCGGCTGTCCGGTTGGACAGGGAACGATTGCGCAGAAGCCTGCGCCTTTTGCGAAAAATGACTGTTTTTGTACGAGGAGTCTTTGGCTTGGACACAGACTGACTTAACATAAGCGCTGTTAGCTTCAACCGACCTCGTATATCCTCCCGTACATCCCCCTCGAACGTGCCCTTCATCAACAGCCTCATTTGGATCAAAGTGACAAGGATAAGGATTCCGACAAAGATTCCAGCAAGCTGTCTCCAGATCTCCCCGTCCATCCATGACGTTGTACGAATCGTAAAGAGTCCCAAGGCAATCGCGGCAGGGATGATTCGAATCCAGCGTCTCCATCCGGTATATCGCACCTTAATGATGTGCAGAGCGATCGCCTGAATTGAAGCTACTAAACCAAACCAGAGCGCAAGAAGCGCGATAGGTGTAAATGACATGTCATAAACACGAGACCACAAGGGTGCAGCCAAGGCCGTAATCACAATCATTTTGCCCAAATGCAGCAAACAGGCCCGGATAAGCCCTTGCTTCATTAAGGTCCGCATCCATAATGGTCTTGATTTCAGAAACAGCATGTCCGCTTCTTCCACAAAGATCAGTATACCGCCTGAAAGCATAATGATATAGATCAGCCCTGTCAGGACAGGCACAGATAGTTCAGTCGCCCATGTTGGCAGCGGTTTGGTCCATAGGCTCGAATACCACCCGATCAGATACAGCAGCCCCGGAACCAGCAGATACAACCATACCGTCCAGTCCACTGCCAATCTCAGATTTTTCAACTGTCCATTGAAATGCTCTCGACTCCTGCGTCTATATAAACGAAGTGGTGTATATCGCTCAGAGTTTCCCATCCCTCTTTCACCTCCCTGACTAGGATGTCAGTATATCAAAACAGTCGAATAAGGATAATTCTGGCTGCCCAGCGACAGCGCGAATCTCATCCAGCGTGCCTTCAGCGGCCGATCTGCCTGCTGCAATCAGTACAAACCGGTCACAGATCCGTTCCGCTGTATCAAGTACATGCGTGGACATTAACACCCCTGCCCCGCGGCGGCGTTCCTCATCGAGCAGCTGCAGGAAATCCTTCGTTGCACGCGGATCCAGTCCAATAAAAGGTTCATCTACAATATATAGATCAGGTGAGGCCAGGAAGCCGATCATCAGCATCATTTTTTGACGCATACCTTTGGAAAAACTGCCGGGAAGATCATCGCGCACATGATCCATGCCGAAACGAACCAGCAATTCCTCTGCTCTCGCAGCAAATTCCCTTTCCTCCATTTCGTACGCGGCCGCCGCAAGATCAAGATGCTCCCAGAGCGTCATATATTCATAAAAGACAGGCTGCTCCGGGATGTAGGCATATCTGCCCTCTCCTCCAATCGCAATCTCAAACTCGGCATGCTCCAGCAAGCCAAGCATCGTTTTGATCGTCGTGCTTTTGCCCGCACCGTTTGGACCAATAATACCTACCAGTTCTCCAGGATACACCTGGATTCGGATGTTTTGTATCGTCGTCTTGCCTGCTTCATATCCTGCCTCAGCTATATGTACGTCCAGTATGGACTGCTTCGATGCTGACTCCTCCATTTCGATCTTCATGGCCTTCACTCCCCGGTTAATGACTTGTCCAGTGTGTTCTCCATTATTGTAATGGAGTTATTAGCTTGGTATTTGATCATTTTGAGCATCTTTAATGAATTAGAGGTGGACAATGAAAAACCTTTAAATGCACAAAAAAAGCAGGGGTTCCGGAACCCCTGCTTGTTGAATAACACTAAAGTGAAAATCTCATATTACCGATTGGAATCCACCTCGGCTGTGGTTTTACTCTCTGCATCCGCGCTAATGTTCAGACCCAGATCCAGCGCTCCACGGCTTTCGCCTGCATAGCTGCTGCTTGTGCTGCGGTCGCGATCATTCTCGCTGCTACTGCGATCAGTTTGAGCCGTCGCTTCACTCTCGCCTTCCGCTTTCGCATTCAGACCTAGATCGAGCGCTCCACGGCTTTCGCTTGCATAGCTGCTGCTTGTGTTGCGGTCACGATCATTCTCACTGCTGCTCTGTTCAGTTTGAGCTGTCGCTTCACTCTCGCCTTCCGCTTTCGCATTCAGACCCAGATCCAGTGCTCCACGGCTTTCGCCTGCATAGCTGCTGCTCGTGTTGCGGTCGCGATCATTCTCGCTGCTGCTCTGTTCAGTTTGAGCCGTCGCTTCACTCTCACCTTCCGCTTTCGCATTCAGACCCAGATCCAGCGCTCCACGGCTTTCGCCTGCATAGCTGCTGCTTGTGTTGCGGTCACGATCATTCTCGCTGCTAATGCGATCAGTTTGAGCCATCGCTTCACTCTCACCTTCCGCTTTCGCATTCAGACCTAGATCGAGAGCTCCACGGCTTTCGCCTGCATAGCTGCTGCTCGTGTTGCGGTCGCGATCATTCTCGCTGCTGCTCTGTTCAGTTTGAGCCGTCGCTTCACTCTCACCTTCCGCTTTCGCATTCAGATCCAGATCCAGTGCTCCACGGCTTTCGCCTGCATAGCTGCTGCTTGTGTTGCGGTCACGATCATTCTCGCTGCTAATGCGATCAGTTTGAGCCATCGCTTCACTCTCACCTTCAGCTTTCGCATTCAGACCTAGATCGAGCGCTCCACGGCTTTCGCCTGCATAGCTGCTGCTCGTGTTGCGGTCGCGATCATTCTCGCTGCTGCTCTGTTCAGTTTGAGCCATCGCTTCACTCTCGCCTTCCGCTTTCGCATTCAGACCTAGATCGAGCACTCCACGGCTTTCGCCTGCATAGCTGCTGCTTGCGTTGCGGCCATCGCTGCCTTGTGAATAGTCGCTCATCGTTGTACCTTCTCCCGACACATTGGCATTAAGACCGAGGTCCAGCTTGCCTGAACTGCTGTGTTCTACAGTTTTATCGGAAGAATGATCATTGTAACGGCTTGTACTTTTTGAGGATAGGCCGGCATTCAGACCCAAATCCAGGTTGAGCGCACTCGATGCACTGGAAGAACCCTCTCTGTTATTGTCGATTCCATCATTTCCATCATGTTCTCCTGACAGAAGGGATCCAAGCTCCAGACGTAAACCTGCATTCAGATCCAGATTCCCACTGTTGTAATTACTGCTATAGCTATCCGCATAAGTGGCTTGGGAAGCTCCCAGCAATCCAGCGACCAACGTACCCGACAACACCGACAATTTTACCCAACGATTCACTTTTTTCATGATAATATACACTCCTTCTCGATTTTGGTTGACTTAACGCCATTGTAATTGAGAGAAAGAGGTATATTGAGGCGGCCGGCCTGGTGGTGCTTGTGACCATTGACTAAAACCATCGACGGTTTCGATTCTGAATGCAAAACCAGAATCTGACCCAGCCAGTCCATTCGTTGCTCCAGGAAGCACGGCTGCTGGAGCCGCTGCTCCGCTACCGATTAGACTAGAAGAACCTGAACTTCCACTTGCAGAAGCATTCGTTGCTCCAGGAACAGTTGAAGTTGCCATCACAGACCATGTGGTTGGTCTTTCTGTACTTGGCTGTAACGGAGACCGATGATCGGAAGCATTCTTCTGTACAATCACATCAGGATGATTCCGATCTTGAACTTGATCAGTGACCGAAGCTGCGGCAGATAACGGATCTACAAAAATTGGATCATTCTCCATCAGGACAACCTTACTATCGGAGTCTGACTCAAGCTTAGATTTCTCTACAGGCGAAGCCTGCTGAACCACAGGTTGTTCTGTTAATGTGGTTGTATCCTGAATTACTTGCCCTGTAGTCTGTGTGGTATTCTGCCCTTCATCATTTTGTGAAGAATCCGAATCTACGGATGCCGCCTTTTCCTTAGTCGGTCCTTCACCGTTCGAGTTAGTGACAACCGAGGTATCTTCCGGTGTTGAAACATGCTGCTCAGGCGTAACACTTGGCTCCTCTGGTTTCAATACCGGAATATCCAATGCTCCCTTTCCGGGATTCATCTCGGCTGAGACTTCCAAGGCAGGAACATCCGTTTTAACGGAAGGAAGCTGGACTTTACCTTGAGTCAGATCTACTTGTGCTGAAGAGACATCAACGGAAGTCACTTCCGGCACGTCCACCTTCACGGAAGGCAGTTCAACCTTGCCCTGCCGAAGGTCTGTTTTTACAGCAGACGTCTCTGCCTTAATGACCTCTGGTACCTCTGCGGCAACACCAGGCAAGGAAGCCGTGCCAGCATTCAGATCTAACTCACTACCGGATACATTAGCTTTTAGTACCGATGTATCCGCTTGTACTGAAGGCAGTTCAACCTTTCCTTGTTTGGCATCAATACCAATCTCGGAAGTTTCTGCCGATCCAAGCGGTGTGTCCACCTTCAGCTCGGATACACTGAGCTTGCCCGTTGACTCATTCGCTTGGATGGAAGGAACCTCAATATCCAAAATAGGCGTGGATACCGATACGGAAGGACTTAGATTTAACGTGTCATCTGCATCTCTGGATAACAAATCCAGTGATAATCGAGTGGACTGTTTATCTGCTGATGACTGATCCTCTGCATAGACATGCGTAGCTCCCAGACCCAATATCAGCATCCATCCGAGGATGGCCAGTGGTACGCCTCCAAACAAAAGAGCCGACCTTATTAACTTTACATTCAAGCTGCTTCACCCCCTTTCCGCTGCTGCGTTGGTGGGACAAGGCATATGAGTTTTCCCCTAGGTTTAGTTGTAATTTGGGGATTTCTGCCTGCTTCTCATTAAACGTGAAGCCGTTTACTCAAACGTTTTAAAATTAAAATGTTTAAATTTTATCAAACTAATTAATATCCATGAAGTACTGACACAATGATGCTATTCGCTTACAGCCACTGCCTCACTCGCCACCGTTACATCCATCTTTTTCGATCTGCGCTTTAATACATAGACCAATCCCAAGAGGGTCATCAAAATGCTAGAACATATAAAGGCCGGGATAACACCAAACGATGTGACCAGAAATCCCCCTACAACAGGACCCATAATATTGCTAGCTGTCATGACGCTGCCAACAGTCCCAAATACACGCCCAGTCATCGCTTCAGGCGTTTGTTCCTGCAGCAAAATTTGAAAAGGCACCACAGCGAACCCAATTCCGATTCCTGCCAGGGCAAACATCGATATCAGCAGCAGGTTGGCACCCAGACCAGCATGCGGCCATACACCGACAACAACTCCTGCTGCACCAATGACAAGCCCCGTTATCGATGTCCCTAGCCCCATCTTCAGCACATGTCCTGCCCTTTTCCACTTCCTCACACTCATGGCTGCTATTAACGTACCAACCCCACTTGCACCAACGCACCACCCCAACAGATCGCTCGAAATTCCGGGCAGCTGTCTGAACAGGACAACGGTCTGGGAATCAGCAAATTGCAGGAATAGAATAGCGGATGCCAGCAAAATAAGAGAAGACCCTACCTGTGGAAGTGAAGCAAGCATACGAACGCCTTCCAGCGTATCCCTCAAGAAGGCACCTTTCTCTCGGGATGAAAAGCCTCTTATTTCTTCTCCCTTACTTTCTTGTACGGACGGTCTTGCAGATTGGATCACCCGCTTACCCGGAATCCACAGCAAAATAATACCCGAGATGAGAAATGAAGCGGAATCCAGAACAAAACACCAGGTAATACCAAAGGCTGCGACCAGCAATCCACCCAGCGCAGGACCTATAATTTTGGACATCTGTTCGATCACCGAGCTGATGGAAACGGCTTGAGCCAGCTGCCCATGCGGCACAAATTCCTTCAACTTCCTGTTCTTGGCAGGTGAGAATACGACGTCGAATAACGATTTGAGAATAAGCAATATGTATACATGCCAGATCTGGTCGGCAAATATGAACCCGGCAACAATCACGACTCGTGCACCGTCCGCCGCGATCATCAACCATTTCCGATTCATCCGGTCCGCCAGCGCACCTGCAAACGGCCCTGTGATCAGCACAGGCAATGCCGCACAAAGTGTAGTAAATGTAATTTCCCACGGCGTAGCATTCCAACGTATTCCCACTAACGTCAAGATTGCCAACAAGTGCAGCCAATCGCCCAGATTGGAGATGGCCTGTGCCACCATCAGTGTTACAAACGGACGGTTATGCTTCAGTCCGCGTTGTCCCTTCATTGTCATTTCCATTTTCGCTTCTCCTCCACTTGCCGAATGTTGATATGGATCTAATTATATAAATTGGAACTTATTCCAACCTCCTTCCGGAGACGGAGAAGAGCCAACATCCGAAGGATGAACTTTTTCTATGTTAACGCTGCCTTGGAGAAGGACGAATGCTTAAATTTTAAATGCTAAAAATGCAGATCTTGTGACATATCGCATGTTTTTCGTAGAAACAGAAGCTTACAATAGGGACATGGCGACAATCTGAATCGTCAAATGTAACCCACTCAACCCTATATAAGTTGAATATATCGTTTACATGTTAATCGTAACGAAGAGGACAGAACAAAACTGGAAAAGCAACGCGTTTACCTTTGTCACCGGATTTTATCTTTGAAAAAAATTCAAAAAAATCTGGGATAACAGTAATTGGAGGGTTGTTCTGTCATCGTAGTGGTAGATCGTAACCATATTATTTCAACTTATATCACTAAACTGAAAAGGCGGGATCAGCATGCTGGAATTACAAGAAATCGGAACCGAACGTTCACTTCATCTGTACCGCACCTTGGCCAAAACATTCAAGAGCGTGAATGAACACGCTGTATCCGGTAGCAAAGTGCACGGCTTCAACCCTACGGCATACGGGGTGCTGGAAGTGCTGTATATGAAAGGAGCACAGCCAATTCAACAGGTAGGCGCACAACTTCTGCTGCAGAGCGGGAACGTAACCTATGTCATTGATAAGCTGGAGCAAAAAGGACTCTTACTTCGCAAACACTGTCCGCAGGACAGACGGATTATATTTGTGGAACTGACAGAGGAAGGTCACCGGACCATGGATGATATCTATCCAGGTTATGCACACAAGATCGATCGTGCAGTCAGTGGTCTGAGCGAGAGTGACAAGACATTGCTGTCTGAGTTGTTGGAAAGGCTTGCGCTAGGCGCAGATCGTCTATCCGCTAATGGTTGAAGAAATAGCCCGGATGAATAGTGAAAAATAAAAGAACCGGTTTCGCCCTTCTGCGGCGTAACCGGTTAATGCTGTGGAATCAACCCTATCTTATCCATATCAATACGGCGAGAACAACGATAACAAGGCCTCCTGCAATAAGCAAATTCACCACGTATCTGGACATGCCAGACTCACTATGCCCCTCGATCTCCCTGAGTGTCTCTTCGTACTTGTGCTTGGCTTCATCTTCTTGGACCGAATTCAGGTTATTGGGAAACAACATTCCGCCTCCTTCACTCGTAGTATATCCACATTTTAACACATTTTCTTAAATTATTATGCTCTGCGCTTTCTTAACTTACCGGTCCATTCGAATATACATTGCCAAAACAAATAAACAAACGTAACGATCAGTACATATACATATGGCCCTGTATGCCGAAAAGCATCCATCCGGAGTACGAAAATTGCGAATAGCAGACCACATCCCGTCCCCAACAGTAAATAAGCTACAATTACATAAATCAACCTTATTCCCGATCGCTTCATTTTCATTGAAGCAAGCGCACGATCGACGAATAGGGAAAGAGGCATGATGGAAAATGGCACGAACCAATGAGGTTCAGTCCTTGGCTTATTCAATACACCTCAGCCCCATTCATATCAGATAACTCCATCCGGTACGGCGCAAAATTAAAAACCTACTGTAAATTATATCAAATTCCCATTTAGAACCAACAAAAAAAGCAGCTGATCACAGCTGCCTTCTTGTGAAAATCAATGCTTTATCTTATTTGTGCTAATCAACAAAGTATCGGTTTTATGTACCATATGGGTTCGACAATCACTTCCCGGCAACCTTGGCCTGTTTTGGCATTTCAGCCCCTGCCTCTGCCTCTTCCGGTACGATTAAACGTTTGCGTAATGCCAATGTAGTTAACCAGGATACGATCGCAATGACGAACATGATGACAAACAGGGAATGCAAACTGCCTTCCAACACATTCCTAAGCAATGCCCATTTGTCATCCGAAAAGGCAGCATCTGTATGCGGTGCGAGAAGCTCATTCAGATCCCGTTCGGAAATGCCGGCATCGGCCAGGTGCTGTTCACTGGATAATTTCGATATCCGGTAATTCAACCATGTGCCAAATACGGCTGCGCCAATCGTTTGCCCCAGAGTACGCATGAACGTATGCAGTGCCGTTGAAGATCCGCGTTCCTGATATCCCACAGAGGACTGTGCAATGATGGTGAATATCGTAAACGCAAATCCAAAGCCAAGTCCATAAATAAAGGTCAAAATAAACAGCACGGCCTGCGGGGATGTTCCCCCAACCAGGAACAGCCCTCCCGAGCCGATCGCGATTCCGGTCAATCCAATGAGTGCAGTCAGACGTGACCCAATTTTCATCAACAGACGACCTGCCAAAACGCTACCGATTAACCAACCTACAGACATCGGCGCGAGCAGCAGTCCGGATTCAGTCGCGTTGCCTCCGCGAACGCCCTGTACCCATAACGGCAAATAACTGGTCAGGCCGATCATCAACGTGCTGGTGAGCAGTCCCGCAATATTGGCAACACGGATGTCCCGTATACGGAACAGATGCAGTGGAACCATCGGCGCCTGGGCTCTTTTCTCAACGACGAAGAATAAGATCATGAATACAACAGCAACTGCACTCAGTCCCAAAATGAGTGGAGAGCTCCAGGCATAATACTGCCCGCCTGCTGACAACACAAAGAGTAATGCCGTTATGCCCACCGTGAAGGTCAGCGCACCGACGTAGTCGATTTTGGCGGTACGAGGTGAGATGTCTTCCTTCAAATAACGAAATACGAACCACATGGCAAGCAGGCCAAATGGCACGTTGAATCCAAAAATCCACTGCCAACCGAGATTATCGACAAAGTAACCGCCAAGCAGCGGCCCTGCCAGGGAAGATATGCCCCACACCGAGCTGATCCAGCCCTGAATTTTGCCTCGTTCTTCAATTCGGTAAATGTCTCCAATAATCGTAAACGTAACAGGCACAACCGCTCCTGCTCCAATCCCCTGAATGGCACGGAAAATAATCAGCTGCTCCATATTCTGTGAGAAGCAGCATAGCAATGAACCGAGCAAAAACAATGCACAGCCAATCAGGAAGACGGGCTTTCGGCCGTAAAGATCACTGAACTTGCCAAAAATCGGCGTGCTGACAGCCATCGTGAGCAGATATGCGGTAAAGATCCAGCTAAGCAGCTGCACACTTCCCAGCTCACTGACAATCGTTGGCCCCGCCGGACCAATGACCGTTCCTTCGATCGCTGACAAAAAGGTGGCCAGCAACAATCCCGCCAAGATGAAACTGCGTTTCAAACCTCCGGTTGTATTCACACAAACCCTTCTCTCTTTGTTCTCTGTTTATTTACGGTGCTTGCGCAGCCACTCATCGTACAGCAGGGAGTACATCACCATATCCTTAAATCCTGTTGACGTATGCTGTACCTGGCGAAGCAGACCTTCACGCGTGAAGCCTTGGTTGATTAGAAACTCTCCGGAAGCGGCATTTCGTGGGTCGACCAATGCTTCTATCCGGTTAAGCCCCATGGTCTCATACCCGAAAGGCAGCATCACCGAGAACACTTCGGTCATATATCCATGCCGCCAGTAGTCACGACCCAGCTCGTAACCAATCTCTCCGCGGAATGCGCCTTCAAGCTGCCATGTATTGTATCCACAGCTTCCGATAAGACGGCCAGTCTCCTTCAGCTCGATGCCCCAGCGAATCGCCTCCTCTTCCCCTGCCATATGATTAAGCAACCCAATCATATCCGCAGCTTCACTTGTCCCGATCATCGGCGCCAGATTCATATAGCGGGTCACCTCCCGGTCTGACCAGTATGCGAACATCTGAGCCGCATCCCGGCGGCGCATTTTGCGCAGACGAAGTCGTGCTGTCTCGAGTTCGGGAATTCTCCCTTTGGATTTATACATGAAAAGACACTCCGATCCGATCCATCTCTGCAGACCATAAGATTCAATAGTCATCTAAACATAACCTGCGCCGATTGGCAACAGTTCAGTCATCGGTTTTGATATCAAAAAAACCGGGCCGCAAGGGTCCCGGTCTTGTTGTACGTATGATTCAATCGAGCTGTCCCGTAACAACTTGTCCTGCCAGAGTTTCATCTTCAGGCGGTTGAAGCCTTCTTATCTGCTCCCAGCAGCTCATCGCTGACCCGGCCAAGCACTGCCGTAATTTCCTTATACTCTTCAATGCCTGTCCCGGTCAGGCTCCACTGGTCGCCATGGGCGGTCAGGAAGTTCTCCTGCGTGAGATGTTCAAGCTCCTGCTTGATCTCCCGCTCGCCAACACGATAGCCGCGCTCCTCCAAAAGGGGCAGTGCGTCACCAACGGTCAAATCCTGATTTTGGGCCAAATATAGAAGATGAATCCGTACAAAAAGATTCTGTACCTCTGCGTGCATAATCCAAACTCCTTCCAGGGTTATAGCCCTCCGTGATTGCTAAGTAATTACCCCGTGCGAGAAGCTGAGAAACAGGATGAATTTACAGGGGTTTTCCCTTCTTAATCAACATTCTACCGAAATCCTCCGCTTGACTAAAGGCAAGCACTGCACTATCTTGAAAATAAGTACCATCTTTGCTCGGGAGGGTGATTCACCATGTTTCAAGCTGTTTCCTATGAAGGAACACGAAGCGAGCAGCACACCGCCGTCCTGGGACAGTTAAGTGCTCTGATCCGCGATGAACCAAGCGCCATTGCCAATCTGGCAAACGCTGCGGCGCTGCTCAATGTATTTTTAACCGATACCAATTGGGTCGGATTCTACCTGTATGATGGCAAAGAACTTGTTCTTGGTCCATTCCAAGGGCTGCCTGCCTGCATCCGTATTCCGCTCGGACGCGGGGTATGCGGCACATCTGCGGCGGAACGACGTACACTCGTTGTTGACGATGTTCATGCTTTTCCAGGTCATATCGCCTGCGATGCCGCATCGAACAGTGAGATTGTCGTGCCCATTATCAAAGACGGCGAATTATACGGGGTGCTCGATATCGACAGCCCGATCAAAAACCGTTTTGACGACGAAGATCGTATTTTCCTGGAACAGGCCGTCAAACTGCTCACAGAGCAGCTGTAATCACGGTTCTGCCGAAGGTCATTGTACCTATAATAAGCAGGTCGTTACAGCAATACGTACTGAAGATAGCCAAAAAGCACAGACCATTAGTGGTCTGTGCTTTTTGGTTTATGCCTTTACATCCATGTTCTGCTCGCCCATGGTTACTCTATGCATCTAGGCCAATTCCTGTTCCGCTTTGATCATCATGCCGTCTCGCAAAAATTCAGCCAGCTTCGGATGATAACCGTCGTACATTTGGCGGAAATTTTGATGCTCCACATACAGATTGCCCAAATCACGATAGATTTCCGCAGTAGGCGTGTAGTAATCCTTGACCCATTCGAGATGTCTGCCAATGATGTGCTGAACTTCCGGGGATTCAGGTGTAAGGCCATCTTCGATCGCCCGCTGCAGGTCCCGGTTGATTCGGTCTATTTTTTCCTGGGAATCCAGGTAATCTTCTTTGGTTTTGAGTTCCCCGTCATAAGATATGGCTGGTTCAGATTGTGCTGGATGCCAGTTATTCGTTATGACCGGTTCATGGTTCGGTGCCTCCGTTGAATCAGGCAGCATATTGTGATGCCCTTTTTTGACAAAACCTTGATACAACTCACGAACCTCAAGCTCATATTCTCCCTGCAAATGGGAAATGGTTTTGTCCAGAGTCTGGATCAAGCCATGCAAATGCAATGCTTTCTCAAGCAGCTGAATGCGCTGCTGCTGCATCATATGAATGATATCACGATGATCTTCCTGCAGCATGGAGCCGATCTCTTCCTGCTCCACTCCCAGCTCCTTACAGAACAAAATCTGCTGGAGCTTCAACAGCTCCGGTTTCTCATAATAAACTTCATTTTGGTCTCTACCTGCAAATGCAGGTGTTAGCCAACCTGATTTCACATATTGGCTCAATTCAATCAGACTGATACCGGACATGCCGGATACGTCCGCCATGGTATATGCCATTCGCAACACCTCCTGTCTACACTGCATGATGATTCAGGCTTATTCATACTGCTTTTTATGTTGATTACGTTAGGTACAAGATTGGAACAACAATTAATCGATTGTTTTGCGGTATGTAAAATATTTATACCCGCCTGATGGGATGTGAACCGGGGGTCAGAAGGGAAATCGAAAGTGTTTTCACGATTTCCTATGGATTGATATAAGAAAAAGTCCCGCACCAACTACATTGGGTGCAGGACCTTATTATTACTTCATGTTAGACAGGGCAAAACAGCCTGTTTGCAAGCATCCTTAATTTTTATTGAACATGACAAATTTGAGTTCTGTCATTTCTTCAACGGCGTATTTGACACCTTCACGTCCCATACCGCTCTGCTTCACACCACCGTATGGCATGTGATCCACCCGGAACGTAGGAATGTCGTTAATCATGACTCCTCCAGCCTCGATATGATCAGCTGCATGCAGTGCAGTATGGATATTGTTCGTGAAAATACCCGCCTGAAGCCCATAGATGGAATCATTCACGTGATCAATGCCTTCTTGGACCGAATTCACCGTATTAATAACAACAATCGGTGCAAAAACTTCCTGGCACGACACCTTGGCATCACGCGGCACGTTAACGAGTACGGTTGGACGCAGCACGCCCCCTTCGGCCTCTCCTCCTGCGGCGACCGTAGCTCCTGCCTGTTTTGCCTCTTCGATCCATTCCAGTGTCCGCTGGACGTCTTTGGCTGTAATGAGTGCCGAAACAACCGTATCCGGGTTCAGCGGATCTCCTGTCACGACTTGCTTCGCGGCTTCCGCGAAGCGGCGTATGAATTCGTCTGCGATAGCACTGTGTACGTAAATGCGCTGCAATGAAATGCATACCTGACCCTGATACGTAAAAGCACCTGTCACACATCTTGGCACGACTTTGTCCAGATCTGCATCCTGATCCACAATGACAGCTGCATTTGATCCAAGTTCCAGCGTTACCCGTTTCAATCCTGCCTGACTGCGAATGCTAGTACCTACCGCTGGGCTGCCCGTAAATGTAATATGGGCTACGCGCGGATCGGATACGAGCACATCACCAATCGTTTTGCCTTCCCCGCTTACCACGTTTAATGCACCATCCGGCAACCCGGCTTCCTGAAGCAGGTTCGCAATATAGTAGGCAGACAACGGTGTCTGCTCAGCTGGTTTCAGAACAATGGTATTACCTGCTGCAAGTGCAGGTCCAACCTTGTGTGCCACCAAATTCATCGGAAAATTAAACGGCGTAATTGCCCCGATGACACCCAGAGGCTGTCGCATGGTATATCCGATGCGCCCTTCGCCGCCCTTGGCTGCATCCAGGGGAACGGTCTCCCCTGTGAGCCGCTTCGCTTCTTCTGCGGCAAAACGGTACGTTTCCACCGTACGATCCACTTCCGCAAGCGCAGCCGTGATTGGTTTGGCCGCTTCCAGCGCAATCACTCGTGCTGCCTCTTCCTTCCGCTCTTCCAGCAGGGCGGAGAGCTTGTACAGGATGTCTGCACGCCGGTGAGCAGGCATGCTGCGCATCTCCTTGCCAGCCTTAACGGCAGCTGTTATGGCTGCTTCTGCCTCCTCCGCTGAAGCGGTAGACACTTCCGCCAATGTTTCTCCGGAATAGGGTGCCTGAAGTGCTTTATATTCTACGGATTCCGTGGGTTTACCACCGATAAAGAGATGTTGTTTTTTCATTATTGAATCCTCCAATCCATCAATGCTGCAGGTCTGACCTAAATAGTTATAGTGGGTCAAGTCCATGACAGAACAACCTTGTGATCGCAGTTATCCTTTATCTATTTATACACCACAGCAGTATCTTCAACCCAACCTTAATGATGGCAGAGTCCTATTTCACCGTTAAGACCGGGCATTCTGCATGTTTCAATACACCGTGGCTGACACTGCCAACGACAATTTCGGCCAGTACGCTTTTGCCGCCCGTACCCATTACAATGAGGCTGCACTCTCTCTCTTGCGACACTCGGCAGATCTCGTTTACCGGGTCCCCGGCAATCAGCAGTGTCTCATAAGGGATAGAACGTCCGGACAACAGCTGTTCTACCGGTGCAATAATATGCTGTCCTTCTTCCGCAATTCGTGCTTCGAGGTCTACTCCCAGAGCTGGTTCATTCAATGATACGGAAGGATTCACATGCACAATAATCAATCTGGCAGGATGCTTCAAACTTTCAGCCAAGTCAACAGCTGTTTCCAATGCTTTATGCGCATGATCCGACCCATCAACAGCCACTACGATTCGTTCCAGCATTTCAATTCCCCCATCCATTAATGTGTAATTGCTGCATCGATATCACGCAGATGTCTACGGCGTACAAGCAGAACCACGACACCAACCAATACCATCAATGCGCCAAAATAAAACGGTGTTTCCGGCAGGAACCATTCCGATAATTTACCTGCAAGCCAAGGTGCCAGCGCACCGCCAAGGAAACGTACGAAGCTGTAAGCTGCCGAAGCAACCGAACGTTCAACCGGAGCAGCCTCCATAACAGCCGTCGTAATCAATGTGTTGTTGATACCAAGGAAGATCCCGGCAACGATAACAGCAACAATGACCGTTGTGGACGATCCCATTACTGTACCTACGGCCATAACAATGAGGTCAATCGCAAACAGGGTCAGCATCACACTCATGGAAGGAACGGAGCCGAATCGACGCTGCAGTCTTGGTGCCACGAATACAGACGTTATCGCAAGCATGAGGCCCCAGCCGAAGAACACATAACCAAGTCCGTGCTCATCCAGATTCATGACATAAGGTGAGTAAGCCATCAACGTGAAGAAACCAAAGTTATACAGAAAGGCTGTAATAGCCAATGTTTTCAGGGATGAATACCCCAGTGCCTTGAACGGATCGGACAAGGAACTGCGTGTTTTCGGCTTGGCCATTTTAGGCAGCATAAACGTAATGCTGATAAAGGCAATCATCATCAGGACGGCAACGCCGAAGAATGGACCACGCCATGAAATGGAACCAAGCTCACCACCAAGCAGTGGACCTACGGCAATCCCAAGACCCAGCGCGGCTTCGTACAAAATAATCGCTTTGGCTGTCCCCGAAGTGGATAGACCAACAATTGCCGATAACGCTGTAGCGATAAACAAGGCATTACCTAGCCCCCAGCCTCCGCGGTAACCTACCAGGGCACCAACCGTATCTGATGTTCCGCCCAGAGCAGAGAAGACGACAATTAGCAAAATCCCGCTAAGCAGCGTCCATTTGACACCGATCCGGCTGGAAACAACGCCAGTAATCAGCATGGCAATCCCCGTTACGGCGTTATAACTCGTGAAGAGCAGGGAAACCTGGCTTTTGGATGCATGCAGCTGATCCGCAATGGCAGGCAGGATGGGGTCAACCAATCCCAGTCCCATAAATGAAATGATACACGCGAAGGCGACAGCCCATACCGCCCGTGGTTGGGACAGTAATCCTCCGCGTGATGACGGCAGTTCGTCAGGTAATGATGGTTCTCTTTTCATACATGATACCTCCTGGTTATGAATTGAAATCTGATTGTAATACATGAAAATTTCATATCATTTTCAAAAGAAAATGAAACAAAACGGCACAAAATGACACCGGATTCCCGGTGCTTGCACGATTTCGTTTTTATGGAATTATAGATCACTCTCTTGCTTATCCGTCTTCCGGATGTTCCGTAATTTCATTCTTCTGTAATCGCTGAATCCCGTTCTGCACCCGTTCTCGCAATTCCTCCAGCTCTGCCTGTACGGCATGAATACTCTGCAGTTTCTGTTCAATTAACTGTAGTTGACCACCCAGCGTTTCATCCATGCTCGTGAGTTTTTCAATCCGATCCTTCACTTCGGTTGTCTGCTGGTAATCAAATCGCTGCTCATTCAGCACATCAGCCATTGCGATATACGTATGCAGTTCCTGTAGAGAGAAGCCAAGCACTTCCTTGGCACGGACGACCTTTTTCAAATAGTCGATATCCTCTCTCGTATACAGCCGCGTGCCACCGTCCGTCCGCTGAGGTGAAGGCATGACACCAATCTCTTCGTAATACCGGATGGTACGCTTCGTCAAACCACATTCCTTGGCTACGTCGTCGATCTTATACAAGCTCATTTCCTTCACCTCACTTTTATATGTCTATAATGTTATGTACATAATTATATATAATTATAACGTTAACGTCAACGTTAGATTTTAATTGTAGCAACGCCATGAACCTCCATGTACACAAAAAGACCCGCTTTCGCGGATCTTCTGCTCCTTCTTATTTACATCCAACTACGATTCTATGATGCACCTTGCTCGCTTTGCTTCCGCTTCTGAGCATGCTGTACTTCCTTTAAGCGCCCTTCTACTTTTGTAAACAGTCTGAACGTATAGAATGCAACTGCAAACAGACTGAGTACGAGTGCCTGTACATCGGTAAACCAGAATCCAAGAATACCAAACACCGTAATAATGACCCCAAACTGCATCATCAGGTTTGCGCTGTAACGCTGAGCTTCGTCCCATAATTCAGGATCACTCATGGCGCGCGGGGTACGATAACCATATATGCCATTAATCTTTTTCGGCGGTTTTTTGAACAGCATTATCCCCAGCACGAAATAGCACACTCCGCATATTAACCCTACAATTGCTCCTGCCAAATTGTTCTCCCCTTCTCTTCAAACATACCTCTTAACATGCCTGCAGCCATAAAAATAAAAAACGGCTCTACGTATATACGAAGAGCCGCGTCGTTCGTTTCGAAAACTTATATGTTCTTCACGCGCAGCACCCGCATGGCGTTCAGAACGGCCAGAACCGTGACACCCACATCGGAGAAAACGGCTTCCCACATGGTGGCTATGCCGAACACTCCCAGCAGCAGGAAGATCACTTTAACACCCAAGGCGAAACCGATATTTTGCCAGACAATCATTCGTGTCCGCTTCGCAATGCGGATGGCGCTTGCCAATCGGGATGGTTCATCCGTCATGATGACCACATCTGCGGCTTCGATGGCAGCATCAGACCCGAGTCCTCCCATGGCTACACCTACATCCGCACGAGCCAGCACAGGTGTATCGTTGATGCCATCCCCGACAAACACCATTTTCTCCTTCGGAGACTTGCCCGCTTCAAGTTCTTCCAGCCGTTCAACTTTGTGCTGCGGCAAAAGCTCAGCGTATACCTCATCGACTCCCAGCTGCTGGCCTACGGCAACACCAACAGCTTTGGCATCGCCTGTGAGCATGACCGTTTTGCGGATGCCAAGTGTCTTCAGTGCCTGTATCGCTGCTGCAGCATCATCCTTCACTTCATCCGCAATGATCAGATGGCCGGCATAAGCGCCTGCTTCAGCAACGTGTACCACTGTTCCTACCGTCTCTGGCTTGGTATAAGTAATACCCGCCTGTTCCATCAGTTTGGCGTTACCTGCCAGCACTTCACGGCCATCCACACGGACTCTGATCCCATGTCCGGCAACCTCGTCATATCCTTCAACACCTTGTGTACGGATATCTTTGGCCCAGGCTGAGCGAATGGATTCGGCGATGGGGTGATTCGATTGGGCCTCCGCGATCGCTGCGAGTTCCATCAGTTCACCTTCTGTACGTCCACCTTCCGGACAAATAGCCGTTACGTTGAATACACCTTTGGTTAGTGTACCCGTTTTATCAAAAACAACCACTTTCACATCATTCAATGCTTCAAGGTAATTGCTGCCTTTCACCAGAATCCCGTTACGGGATGCCGCCCCAATCCCGCCGAAGAATCCGAGTGGAATGGAAACCACCAGTGCGCATGGACAGGAGATGACCAGAAAGACCAGTGCACGATAGATCCATTCGGCAAATGCTGCGTCACTAAGCACGAGCGGTGGTACGAACGCAATCAGCGCTGCAAGAATAACGACGACCGGGGTGTAATAACGGGCAAATTTACTGATGAAGTGTTCCGTCTTTGCTTTGCGGCTGCTGGCGTTCTGCACCAGATCCAGAATCCTGGATACCGTCGATTCTCCGAAGGTTTTGGTCACTTCAATCGTCAGCATACCGTTCTTATTCACAAAACCACTGAGTACATCACTTCCGGGCTCCAGTTCCCGAGGTACGGATTCTCCTGTAAGAGCGGACGTGTCCACCATGGAATGTCCAGCCTTCACTATTCCATCCAGCGGAACCTTCTCACCCGCACGGACAACGATATGATTACCGATGCGCACATCTTCCGGAGAGACACGCTTGGTCTCATCACCAGAACCGATCAGAATATTGGCATAGTCCGGGCGAATGTCCATAAGCGACTGAATCGACTTGCGAGAGCGGTTAACCGCCATTCCCTGAAACAGCTCCCCAAGCTGATAGAAGAGCATAACCGCTACCCCTTCAGGATACTCCCCAATGGCAAAAGCACCAATCGTTGCAACCGACATCAGGAAGTACTCGTCGAATACCTGACCACGAATGATGTTTTTGCACGCCTGGAGAACGATATCTCCTCCTGCAATCAGATAAGCAACGATATAGAGAGCGAGCTGTGCCCATCCGTCCAGTGGGGACCAGATGGCCGCAGCAAGTAGGGCAGAGCCGGCAGCAAGCCGGGCAAGCAGCACCTTCGTCTGTCCTGCACCATGCTCGTGCGAATGCCCGGCATGCGCATCATGATCATGTGAATGCCCGGCATGCGCATCATGATCATGTGAATGACCGTGGTCATGCCCGGCATGACTGTGATGATCATGTGCATGATGATGAGCACCGTGACCATGGCTATGGTGATGCGCCCCTTCATGATGAGCATGGTCATGAGAATGACCTGCATGTGTGTGCAGTTGGCCGTCTAATGGATTTCCCAGACCGGCAGAAGCCTGATTGCCTAGCGGCGGTCTCCCTTTTTCCGAGATGCGAATGTGCGGCTCAAGCCGCAGGACCTTACGCTTCGCTTCTTCCATAACGTGCTCATCCATATCGGAAGTTGTATGCACCAGCAGGGTTTTGGTTACGAAATTAACGGAGCAATCCGTAATACCTTTAATTTTTTTGACACCATTCTCAATCTTCAGCGCACAATTGGCACAATCCAATCCATCCAGCAGCAGTTCCCGTTTCACCTGTTCCTGACCGGTTCCCATGTGAATTCTCCCCTTTGCAGTTCGAAGCAGCATGAACATTTTAATTGAAGTTAATATATGAGCAATCATTCATATGTTTGATTAACTCTATTATATGCACGCCTAAACTGGAGTGTCAACGATCGATGTTGATTTTACAGACAGAATATGCTAATAGTAATCATTTCGCTTTAGACGTTTTTTGGATATAATAGGCGTATAGTTGTTAGCATAGGCGGTGATAGGAAATGGAACAACCGGTTAAAGCGCCAGCGGATTGTGATGCGGCCTGCTCGGGTACGGAAGCGGACGTAGAGTCCATCCGCACTTCCCTTATAGATCGGGAGACTTCTTCCGAGATGGCGGATTGGTTCAAGGCATTCAGTGACCCAACCCGACTACGTATTATTGATGCGCTGTTGCAGAAGGAATTATGTGTACATGATCTGACGGTGCTGCTTGATATGGGACAGTCGGCCATTTCACACCAGTTGCGTTCACTCCGCAACATGCGGATCGTCAAGCGCCGCAAGGAAGGCAAGACGGTGTATTATTCTCTGGATGATACGCATATTGAGCAAATCTTCCTGCAAACGCTCCAGCATATTAAACATGGCTAGGCGTAAGCCAGCCTGTTCAGACAAAGAGAACCCCCGTCTTTCGGCTGCTGCCGATGACAGGGGTTCTCTTTCGTTAAGGGTACCGTTTTCCACATGCAGTATCTACAGTAGATTGTTTTTGTTTGGATCATACAGACCGGAACGGCTTTTGAACCAATTGAAGATGTGGGATACACAGACCTTAAGCACTGCATAACCCGGAACGGCCAGCAGAATGCCTACCACACCGAACAGATTGCCTGATGTCAGAATGACAAAGATAATTGTGATCGGATGAATCTTGAGCGTTTTGCCCATGATCTGTGGAGAGATAAACTTCCCTTCAATTAGCTGTACAATCGTCCATACCGCCACCATTTTCAGCAGCATCACTGGAGAAGTCACCAGCGCCACAATGAGTGCAGGCGTAATGGCAATCGCAGGTCCCAGATACGGCACCACGCTGGTAAAGGAAGCGATAATGGCCAGAATCAATGCGTAATCCAGTCCAATGACCATATAACCAATATAGAGCAGGATACCGATACAGAAGCTCACGATAATTTGCCCGCGAATGAACGAACTGATCTGGTGGTTAATGTCGTGAAGTACCTCCATGGCACCCGTACGGCTTTTGATCGGCAGAAACGACAGGATCTTCTCCGGAAGCTTCTTCCCGTCCTTAAGCAGGTAAAACAGAATAAATGGTACGGTTACAATGGATAATACCGTTTCGGTAAAAGCGCCAAGGAAACCGCCGAGTTTGTTCCAGGTGGAATTCAGAATCTCTGTTGCTTTCTCGGAGATCGTTCCCCACCAATCCTGCCAGTTCATGTTCACCGTTTCCTGGACCTGACTGAACAGCTGACTGCCGGTAAGCTCCTCGAACTGCTGTCTGACATTTTCACTATACATCGGGAAATTGGCGATAAGTCCCATAATCTGATTGCGAAGCACTGGAATGACTGCCAATACCACAACCGTCAAAATGCCGCCAATCGCGAGGTATAGGATCAGTATCGACCATCCACGCTTAATCTTCCACTTTTCCATCACATCCACCAGCGGATTCAGCAGATAGTAGAGGATACCAGACAGAATGATAGGCAGTACAATCGTCTTGATTAGCACCGCAACTGGATGCAGTACAAAGGATATCTTCGTTAGCACCATCACGTTTAATCCGACCAGCAGCAGAATCAGCAGAAATAGGACAAACTTGTTGTTCAGAAAAAACCGCTTAAACCGATCCGGCCAAATGCGGGGTTGTTCGGGTTGCTCCATGGGCATGTCTTCCTCTCTTATGTATCTGATCATGATAAAAAATAAGCTTTCATACGGCATGCCTCATGCACATGCGAATAAAGAAACTTGTACAAGCCAACATATGTATAATGCTCTTGGTTTATACGTACGGCTCTTTTAACCGTTTCAAAATAGACCGTAATGTCATTTTACCCTAAAAAATCAGAACTGCCTCATCTATTCATTGAGATGGGTTTTTGATAAGCAAAAACGGACCGCCTCTTGCGAGGGCGACCCGTTATTGAACCGATATTCTATTCCTTGTTCATGTACCGTTAAAGTTATGCTTTACCCGCCAATTGTGCGATCAATTCATAAGAATGCAGACGTGCCTGATGGTCATAAATCATGGATGTAATAATAAGCTCATCCGCTTGTGTCTGGGCAATAAAGGATTCAAGCTGTCCACGTACCGTCTCAGGTGAGCCGTTCACAGCAGCTTTCAGCGTCTGTTCCACTCCAGCTCTCTCGCGATCGGTCCATTTGCCTTCCATATCGGCTGGTGGCTGTACCAGTCCTGTCGTCCCGCGGATGATGTTCAGAAACTGCTGCTGCATCGTTGTGCCGAGCCATGCTGCTTCTTCATCGGTATCTGCAACAACCGCATTCACACCTACAATAACATGCGGCTCCTTCAGTGTGTCGGAAGGCTGGAAGCTGCTTCGATATGTTTCAAGGGCAATGCGAGTATAATCGGGCGAGAAGTGGCTGGCAAAAGCAAACGGCAATCCGAGCCGCCCAGCCAAACGTGCACTGAAATCACTGGAACCGAGCAGGTAAATCGGGATGTTCAACCCTTCACCCGGCACCGCACGAACAGGTGCATGATAGGAGGTAGCTGATGCATCGAAGTACGCTCTCAGCTCAGCCAGCAATTCCGGGAAGTCTTCTCCGCTGTTCAGATCTTTGCGCAGTGCAAGCGATGTACGGCGGTCACTACCTGGTGCACGGCCCAGTCCAAGATCGATACGGCCCGGATACAGGGATTCCAGTGTACCGAACTGCTCGGCGATAACGAGTGGTGCATGGTTAGGCAGCATGATGCCACCGGACCCGAGACGAATCGTGTTCGTGCCACTTGCCAGGTATCCGATCACTACCGATGTAGCGGAAGAAGCAATACCAGGCATATTATGATGCTCAGCAACCCAGTAGCGATGGTATCCCCAACGCTCCGCATGCTGTGCCAGATCCAGACTGTTACGGAGCGCATCCGCAGGTGTTGCACCCACAACGACAGGAGCCAGATCCAGGATGGACAGCTTAACGTCGTTAATATGTTGTTTATGGGATGAAGCTTGGTTATCAGTAGTCATTATGAGAAGTTCTCCTTTGATGAGATATATTTTTGTATATCCAGATATATAGATGTAAAAACACATAAAAATAGAAGTACCAGCCTTGTTCTTCGCCGTTTACATCCGGACGGAATCCCCGCCTGCTGCTGCATTCTTGCTTCCGTCCTGGCGTCCGGCTTTATAACTCGTGCTGTACATACTCGGCAAATTGACGAATGGTTTCTTCGTTGCGGCGATAATACGTCCACTGGCCCCTGCGCTCGGAGAGGAGCAGCCCGGCTTTGAGCATGGTCAGCAAATAACTGGATATGACGGATTGAGCCAATCCAGCCTTCATCTGAATGGTTCCGACACAGATCCCGCTCTTCCCTCCATCGGGATGCTGGGACAATTCCAGAGCTGAGAAATGCTGCTCCGGATCTTTGAGCCATGACAGTATCTGCCTGCGTGTCTCGTTGGACAAAGCTTTAAATATGAGTAAAGGTTCCATGGGTAGATTATACCCCCTTTCTTCTGTTTTGCAAACCAAACAGGTCGATTCATCGTGCGAATCGACCTGCCAATTGTTGTATTAGTCTTCGTTAGAATTTAGTGCTTACCGTTTGCTTCACTTGCTCCAGCATGGATTGATAAGCCGCATCATCCAGATATCCGATACTGCCAAAGAATAAATGATCCACGGACTCAATGCCTACAAAATCAAAGATTCCGACATCGGAGGTCATTTTCATGCCAGCAGTCATGCCAATCTGGTCATATATGTCACTAGGTGTTCCGTGTGTATTGATGATCAGTCCTTTTTTGCCTGTTAACAGCTTCTCGATTCCTGCTTCGCCTGAAGCATAAGCAAAACCATATGCAAATACCCGGTCAACGTACCCTTTCAAAATTGCCGGCAGCCCAGTCCACCAGATTGGGTAGATAAACGTAATTGCATCGGCATCCGTAATAAACTTTTGCTCTGTCGCAATATCCTGTGGATTCTGTCCTGCCCGCATGGATGCCGTGTCAGCTGCGCTCAATACAGGCTGAAATTCCAGGGCATACAGATTACGAACAACAACCTCATGACCTTGGGCTTCAAGTGCTTCTACTGCTGTGTTTAGAATGGCGCGATTGAAGCTGTCTGCGTGGGGATGTGCATATACGATAAGATGTTTCATAATAGATTACCTCCAGGTTATTGTTATATTATGCTGCTACATAATGGAGCAATTGATACTTAAAAGATCAATTCATAGATATCTATGTTTTTACTCAAAAAAATTTTTTTCTTTTTTTATAACTTATGAACAATTCCAATCAACAGACTTTCCAGCTGTTCCGCTTGCTCATCTGTCATTCCACCATAGACCATGTCCTGAATCGTTTCCGATACCTGTTCAAAAATGGGCTTCAGCTGCTGTCCTCGCTCTGTGAGGCGAATCAATGTCACACGGCTGTCTTCCGCACTCTTGCTGCGTTCCACATAACCCAGCTTCTCCAGCTTGTTCACCAGCACGGTAACTGTTGGTTGTGTGCGATGGACGCGTTCAGCCAGCATCTTGATGGACAGCGAATCTTCACGATACAAAAACATCAAAATGTCACCATGGGATGGAACAATCCCCGTAACGTCATGCTGTTCCAGTTCCTGAACAATGCGTTTGTTCACATGATCCCTGATTCTTGCGATTAGTGCAATTGCATTATATTTTGGCATGTCCCCATTATACATAGATATCTATGTATAAGCAAGCTTCATTTCTATAAAGTTTTGTATACATTTATCAAAGCAGCCCCTGCTACCTCCTTGATGTTACAGAAGATAACCGAGGCTTACTTCGGATGGTTTATTTACTCAATCCATTGTGTAATCTTGTCCAGAGGCTGCCGAGACTTCTCGCGTTTGGGTTCCTCTATACGGTAGCCGAAAGCCGCCATCATCGAAATGTCCCACGCTCCATCTTCCAGCAAACCTTCTTCTTCGAGGATACGATGCACATCCTGGTAGCTGAAGCCTTCAATAGGGCAAGAATCGATGCCGATAAGAGCTGCTGAGGTCATCATATTGCCGAGTGCAATATAAGTCTGTTTGGATGCCCAATCGAATAGCGTTTTTGGGTTCTCAAGCAGACGCTGGTTGTTTTGAAAATTCCCGTATGCGGCACTTGTTAACTCGAACACATCATCCGGCATACCTTTAATCTCTTTGAGCATGTACTCCGCATAAGGGGAATTATAACTTGCATCTGTTCGGGCCAGAATCACCACGAAATGGCTCGCCGTTGCCAATTGCTTCTGCGCTCCAGAGGATACTTCAGACAAGCGCTGGCGGAGCTCCGGTTTTTGCACAATTAAGAACTTCCATGGCTCGAATCCGATCGAACTCGGTGATAACCTTCCTGTTTCGAGAATAAATTCGAAATCCTCCGCTGTAATTTTGCGTGAATCATCAAATACCTTCGTTGCATGCCGGAAATGATATGCGTTTAAAATTTCTTCCTTTTTTATTGTTTGTGTTGTAGGCTCCATTAAACTCCACGTCCTTCTCTTTTATTATTGAATGGTATGCTGACTCTGGGTGTCTTCATTATTTTCTCACTTGCTTAAGTATTAGTTTAGAATCTATAACCACAAATTAAAAGTACGCACATTATTGTTGCTCAGTATTTAAAAGTAAGTATTGTGTCGTTACAAAGAGAAACAGCCGCTTCGTGAATATGATTATTCTCCTGGGCAGCTTGTTCCATACCTTGTATGCTTTAAAATTGTTTCATGAATTCAATTTCCGAAATGACTTCATAGCCTTCTTGCCGAAGCAGAGCGGCGGTGACGCCTTCACCTTGTACCTTGTGATTAGCGAAGTGACCATCATAGATGGCTTGTGTGCCGCAGGAAGGACTGAATTCCTTCAACACAATGCAAGTAACATCGAGCTTTTTGGCCCATTCCAGCGTTTGGTAGGCTCCCTTAATATACAGATCGGTAACGTCCCTGCCACCTCTCTCCATCACCTGTGCTGTGCCTGTGAGCACATCCTTGCCTGTACCTCCGATAATCTCTGCCGGTTCCCGCGGGGTGGAGAATCCGCCGAGCAGTTCCGGACAGACCATCATGGCCTGCTCTTGAGCTACGAGCTCCTGAATCTTCTCATCCAGACTCGCTGTTCCGTTGTAACGGCAAGCTACTCCTGCCAGACATGAACTCACCAAATATTTCATTATGCTCTCCTTATGTTCAATTCCTCAGCTATTAGGATTGTATCATACGGATTAAACTTAAAGTTCTGATATTGTAATCATGGTAATGCGTGCATCTTCTTCATAACGAACTTGAATCGTATTGGACATCTCTTCCAAGCGGAATGTTGCCATGCCAACATTGTTTGTATCCCGCTCAAAGGTATATTTATCAAGATCAATACCGAACATTTTTTGGATTATGGGTTCTGCATTCTGCCTGATTATTTTTTCATCCAAGGTAAGTAATTTCTCAATGTACTGCTCATGAGCCTCTATGGTGACGAAATCTGGAACCACCCTCTGAAAATCCATTACAGTATATTCATTACTAAATCTCCCACCAACACGACTTACCACATATCGATCACCAAAATACAGGTCCGTTGTTTCCTCAAGCTGTTTATCATTTTGAGTAAACGTTACACTTTTCAAAGCAGGTGCTGGCTCACCAGACAAGGCTTCAATCGTACTTCTCGCATGGGTTATCAAATCTTGGGACACTGTGTCGGTACTCACTGTACCAGATACCGAAACTGCTTCATCTCGTGTCCACTCAATGCTACCACTGCCCTTCTCATTTTCCAAAAATAATGTGGTGAACCATACAGGCTCCTCCTGACCCTGCTTCATCTTCACATAACGTCTGGCTGAGATTGGCTTCAGCGTTGGATCGCTGTTAATTCCTTTAAGAAGCCCCGGAACTTGACGTAAAAATCGGTGCTCCAGCTCGTTCCCAGGCATCTCACTTCGCATATCGGCTTCCACCAGTGCTCCAGTCTTCCCATCCAGCCACATCTTGGCATACTCTGATTTATTCACGTCGCCAGCCTCGATATATACCCAGCCAGTAATTGGCCCTTTCTTAGCGTATTGGACCTCCAGTTGTTTGCCTAGATAGTCTCTCATCGTCATAGCCACAGTTTGCTTCATCTCGCTTGTTAGCAGGTTCATGCTAGGGTCATCCGAGAGCTGCAGAGCAGACACAGGATAAACTTTCTCTACAATGGGTTCCAGAACCTGTCCATTCCATAAGATAGCTGCTGCAGCTACTACCGCAACTGTTGTCACTACAACAACTTTCCGGGGACGTGAACGAACAGTGCGACGGTTCCGCTTCATAGTATGTTGTTTCTGTTTATAATCTGGAGCATCATAGACATGTTCCTCACCCGATTTCATCCATTCCACCTGGCGAAGTACATTCTGCTTGTGCTGGTCTTGAAAAGGAGACGATGCAAACGGCTCCTTGCGGATTTCTTTTTCCCAGTCCTCAACCTTGAACCTCATCTATTTCTCTCCTCCCATTGTTTCCGCACTTTATCTTTGCCCCGTGATAATCTCGATTTCACTGTACCTGTACTGATTCTCAACATTTCTGCAATTTCGTTCATCGTGAGCTCGTACTTCAGATGCAGCAACAAGATTTCACGAAACTTATCCGGCAGAGCCATAACGATATCCCATATCTCATGTACATGCTCCCTACTTATTACCTCGGCTTCAGCTGAAGGATGGGCATATTGTGCAGGCGTCATCTCACGAATATGTGAAGGTCCCTGTTCTGATTCGATCGGAAGCGTCTCCCCCCATAAACTGCTGCGAAAAAACCTCGATTTCCGGTATGTAAATGTCGTATTTCTTGTAATGGTAAGCAACCAGGTTTTCAGGGAGCACTCCCCGCGAAAGTGTTTGATCCCGGAGTATGCCCGAATAAATACTTGCTGTGATATTTCATCTGCCTGCTCTGTACTTCTGGTCAAAAAATAAGCATAGTTCCACACATCATTCCCATAGTCATCCATCATGCTGCTGAGTGTGTAATTGTCGATCGTCTGGGCCTGGGCCAGAAATTGATATTCCAACGGATGTTCACCTCACTTCATAAGACTGTATCCATTCCGGTTTGGTTCCCGATCCGGTCATTTTCTCATTTTCTTTTCTAAAATTAAATAAAATAAACCAGCAGGGTTCCAACGATCTGAACCTACTGGTTAAGCCCTATCCATGCTATGCAGCCTAATACTAACCATTCTAATCAGCTTTACAGATAGCTCAAGCTTTAACCGCAGCGATCATGAGAAACATGGGACGGCGATTCTCGTCTCGCATACCCGGGATCTGATCCATCATCTCAGGTGAAGGTTTGGACTCAGCCACCTGCTGAATCACAAATCCCGCCCGGATCAGTTCATTCAGATGGGTTGCCAACGTCCGGTGGTACTTAACTACGTCCTGACTCAGGAAATTGGTAACACGCTTTCCCTCCTGATGATAGTCATCTACAGGCCAATGCATAATCTCACCTTGAGGCCCATAGTGCCAATCCTGCGCAGCACGAGCCGTGAAGATCGGATGTTCCACTGAATATACCAATGTACCACCCTGGACAAGGCAAGCATGGATTTGAGCAAATACCTGATCCACCTGTTCAATGTAGTGCAGAGCAAGCGAGCTAATAACCACATCGAATTGTTCAGGGGCAAATTCAATATCTTCAATGGCCATATGCTTGTACTCAATCCGAGAATCATCCGTCATTTCCCGTGCACGCTGCAGCATATTCTCAGATAGATCCACGCCAATAACTGATCTGGCCTGCTGCTCCCGTGCGTACCGGCAGTGCCAGCCAAAGCCACAGCCCAGATCCAAAACATTTTTGTCCTTCAACTCAGGTAGCATGGTTCGCAGTTTATACCACTCACCCGCCGCCTCAAGCCCTTGAGTAGAACGAGCCATCTGACTGTAGTTCCTGAAAAACTCTGCCTCATCATATTTGTTCTGCTTCATACAACAGCCCCCTTCTTTATTAATAAAGACCACAGTAACTCTACTACATAAACGAGGTTTACAAGGAAAAGTTGCCAAGCAAATTCATCCCGTGTTATTATACAGAACGAACGTTCAGTATTATTTATTACAGAATGAACATTCAGTTTATTAAATGGAGGTTATTATGAACACGAACTGGACGCATCCCCTCGAAAGGCAATCCGTAGGAAAAGCTTTTGTAAGCTACCTTGTGCCATCCATACTTGGGATGCTGGTCATTGCTTTTAATTTTATTATTGATGGCATCATGGTTGGGCACAAACTTGGATCAACTGCGCTCGCCGGAATTGGTATTGCTTCACCCGTATACACCCTTTTCGTAGCAATGTCGTTATGGATCGGCATGGGCGGAGCTACCCTGTATTCCAACTATATGGGTCAAAGGGATATGACCACGGCCAAACAAATATTCACAAAATCAATTACGATTATTCTGTTAATTACGATGGCTATAGGATATACCGCATTCACGTTAAAGGACCAACTGGTTTACGCTTTGGGCGCTAATGCAGAGACATTCCCCTATGCCGCTGACTATATAAACATCATGCTGTTGTTCGGGTTTGTCTTCACCATTGAAAATGCCCTGACGATCTTTGTCCGTAACGACGGTGATCCCAATACCTCCATGTACGCACAGATCACATTTGCCGTAGCCAATATCGTTCTTAATTATATAACTCTATATGTACTCGAATGGGGTGTACAAGGTGTGGCCATCGGTACGATCATCTCGGCATCCCTAGCCCTGCTTGTCCTGTTGTCTCACTTTTTCAAAAAATCCAATAACCTTGTCTTCACTCGGTTCAAATGGAATACCAAACTGTTCGGAACCATTGTTCTTATAGGTTTTCCCAGCTTTCTTGCCGAACTCGGCATGTCTGTCTTCTCCATCTCACACAACATTTCACTGGACCGGATCGCAGGTACGGATGGTGTAGCATCCTTTACGGTACTGAATTATATCCATGGTGTAGTTTTGCTCGCTTTTCTGGGGCTGGCTTCTGCTGCCCAACCTCTGGTTAGTTACTATCATGGAGCCAAACAGATGGTGCGTGAAAAACAAACCATTCGCATAGCCTCCAGGACGGCTCTGGCTTGCGGTGTTATACTGCTGCTTGTTGTGCAATGGGGAGCACCTTACTTCGTTCAGATCTTCGGAAAGTTCAGTGAGAGTGTCAAAAGCAATGCTGTCTACGGTTTGAGAATATTTACTTTTGCCTACCTGTTTATGGGAATCAACTTCGTCATGAGTACCTATTTCCAATCAATAGGGAATGCCAAAATGGCAATCTGGATCACGGCTGCACGTGAGATGATCATCATGATTGCACTAATTGCTATCCTTCCATCTCTCTGGGGCGTAACAGGTGTCTGGCTTGCTGTGCCTCTCTCTGAGATGCTAGTTCTCGTGACAATTGCCGTTTACTATAGGAAACGTACTGTTTCGGAGAGGATTGAGAGTCTGACTATTGAATAGATCTTAACTTTACAGTTAAAAGACCTGCCTAATCCATGGATTAGACAGGTCTTTCACATCCATATTCAGTTGAATGTCATAGAAAGCGAATTAATTCAAATTTGGACTTAACCCACTTTCCCCAACTATATTCGGATATCGAAACGGCCATTGCTGTCCGTTGTTGCATCGAGCCCATACTTGTTCAGAATATGTTGAGATCACTATGGTAAAGTTAAATGATTAACCTGATTGGATGGTGCACGAACGAATGGACAAGGCATACTTCGAAGAAATGCATAAACTTGGGCATGATGATGAATTAAGATATCGGCTTCTTATTAGAGGCGTTAAACAATTATTAGAGAATCAGAAAAAGGAACACATCAAACGTTACCGATTGCTCAATCTCCGCAAGAAAAAAGAGCCTCAGGCTGCTAACTGGTCGTAAACATATAAGAAGTCACAAATAGATAAGAATTTCATTTTAAAAGAACAAATGATATAGTGCAACACCCCACCGGGTAGATCCCGATTTATTTCTCAACTACGAGTGTGTTTATGAGTCATAATAGAAGAAGGCACTATTCAATTAGAATAGTGCCTTCTCTTGTATTTATTTAATAGTCATTTTTATAATAACCTTACTTGAATATAAAATAAAAACCACCACCGAGTATCTTCGGCAGTGGTTCTTTGCTTGGCAGCGTCCTACTCTCCCAGGACCCTTCGGTCCAAGTACCATCGGCGCTAGAGGGCTTAACGGTCGTGTTCGGGATGGGTACGTGTGGAACCCCTCCGCCATCGCCACCAAACGATGCTGCTACGCTCAGAGATCATTCTCTGAAAACTAGATCCGAAACGAAACTTACGACTTAAAACCTGCAATTTGGATAAGCCCTCGACCGATTAGTACTGGTCAGCTCCATGCATTACTGCACTTCCACCCCCAGCCTATCTACCTCGTCGTCTTCAAGGGGTCTTACATACTGGGAAATCTCATCTTGAGGGGGGCTTCACGCTTAGATGCTTTCAGCGCTTATCCCGTCCGTACATAGCTACCCAGCGGTGCTCCTGGCGGAACAACTGGTACACCAGCGGTACGTCCATCCCGGTCCTCTCGTACTAAGGACAGCTCCTCTCAAATTTCCTACGCCCACGACAGATAGGGACCGAACTGTCTCACGACGTTCTGAACCCAGCTCGCGTACCGCTTTAATGGGCGAACAGCCCAACCCTTGGGACCTACTTCAGCCCCAGGATGCGATGAGCCGACATCGAGGTGCCAAACCTCCCCGTCGATGTGGACTCTTGGGGGAGATAAGCCTGTTATCCCCAGGGTAGCTTTTATCCGTTGAGCGATGGCCCTTCCATGCGGTACCACCGGATCACTAAGCCCGACTTTCGTCCCTGCTCGACTTGTAGGTCTCGCAGTCAAGCTCCCTTATGCCTTTGCACTCTTCGAATGATTTCCAACCATTCTGAGGGAACCTTTGGGCGCCTCCGTTACTCTTTAGGAGGCGACCGCCCCAGTCAAACTGCCCACCTGACACTGTCCCCGTACCCGCTTAGGGCACCAGGTTAGAACCTAGATACGATCAGGGTGGTATCCCAACGGTGCCTCCACACAAGCTGGCGCTCATGCTTCAAAGGCTCCCACCTATCCTGTACAGATCGTACCCAAATTCAATATCAAGCTGCAGTAAAGCTCCATGGGGTCTTTCCGTCTTGTCGCGGGTAACCTGCATCTTCACAGGTATTAAAATTTCACCGGATCTCTCGTTGAGACAGCGCCCAAGTCGTTACGCCATTCGTGCGGGTCAGAATTTACCTGACAAGGAATTTCGCTACCTTAGGACCGTTATAGTTACGGCCGCCGTTTACTGGGGCTTCGGTTCACAGCTTCGGATTGCTCCTAACCGCTCCCCTTAACCTTCCAGCACCGGGCAGGCGTCAGCCCGTATACTTCGCCTTACGGCTTCGCACAGACCTGTGTTTTTGCTAAACAGTCGCTTGGGCCTTTTCACTGCGGCCCCCTCGTGCTATTCACACTACCGGGGCACCCCTTCTCCCGAAGTTACGGGGTCATTTTGCCGAGTTCCTTAACGAGAGTTCTTCCGCGCGCCTTAGAATTCTCTTCTCGCCTACCTGTGTCGGTTTGCGGTACGGGCACCTTCATCTGGCTAGAGGCTTTTCTTGGCAGTGTGAGATCATGACCTTCGCTACTGTAATTTTCACTCCCCATCACAGCTCAGCCTTACGATGTGCGGATTTGCCTACACATCAGCCTCACTGCTTGGACAGACATCCATCAGTCTGCGTCACTACCCTACTGCGTCCCCCCATCGCTCGTAACGATTTACGGTGGTACAGGAATTTCGACCTGTTGTCCTTCGACTACGCCTTTCGGCCTCGCCTTAGGTCCCGACTTACCCTGAGCGGACGAGCCTTCCTCAGGAACCCTTAGGCTTTCGGCGGATCAGATTCTCACTGATCTTTTCGTTACTCATACCGGCATTCTCACTTGTATAATGTCCAGCGCTCCTTACGGTACACCTTCAACCCTTATACAACGCTCCCCTACCCCTGATGCAAGCATCAAGCCATAGCTTCGGTGGTGTGTTTAGCCCCGTTACATTTTCGGCGCAGAGTCACTCGACCAGTGAGCTATTACGCACTCTTTCAATGGTGGCTGCTTCTAAGCCAACATCCTGGTTGTCTGTGCAACTCCACATCCTTTCCCACTTAACACACACTTGGGGACCTTAGCTGATGGTCTGGGCTGTTTCCCTTTTGACAATGGATCTTAGCACTCACTGTCTGACTCCCGGAAGTAAGTCTATGGCATTCGGAGTTTGACTGAGCTTGGTAACCCTTGCGGGCCCCGCACCCAATCAGTGCTCTACCTCCACGACTCTGTTTTCCGAGGCTAGCCCTAAAGCTATTTCGGGGAGAACCAGCTATCTCCGAGTTCGATTGGAATTTCTCCGCTACCCCCACCTCATCCCCGCACTTTTCAACGTGCGTGGGTTCGGGCCTCCAGTGCGTGTTACCGCACCTTCACCCTGGACAGGGGTAGATCACCCGGTTTCGGGTCTACGTCCACGTACTAACTCGCCCTATTCAGACTCGCTTTCGCTGCGGCTCCGGCTCTTCACCTTAACCTTGCACGGGAACGTAACTCGCCGGTTCATTCTACAAAAGGCACGCCATCACCCCTAAAATGGGCTCTGACTTCTTGTAAGCACACGGTTTCAGGTTCTATTTCACTCCCCTTCCGGGGTGCTTTTCACCTTTCCCTCACGGTACTGCTTCACTATCGGTCGCTAGGAAGTATTTAGCCTTGGCAGATGGTCCTGCCGGATTCATACGGGGTTTCACGTGCCCCGCACTACTCGGGATCCGTCTCGGAGAGAGCAGACTTTCAATTACAGGGCTTTTACCTTCTTTGGCGGGCCTTTCCAGACCTCTTCGTTTAACCGGCTCCTTTGTAACTCCATGTGAGACGTCCCACAACCCCAGAGAGCAAGCTCTCTGGTTTGGGCTGTTCCGCGTTCGCTCGCCGCTACTGACGGAATCACTATTGTTTTCTCTTCCTCAAGGTACTTAGATGTTTCAGTTCCCCTGGTATGCCTCACACTAACCTATGTATTCAGTTAGGTGTAACTGGATATTACCCCAGCTGGGTTTCCCCATTCGGACATCCCCGGATCAAAGCTTGCTTACAGCTCCCCGAGGCAGTATCGTTGTTCGCCACGTCCTTCATCGGCTCCTAGCGCCTAGGCATCCTCCGTGTGCTCTTAGTAGCTTAACCAATTCGCTCGTGTTCGAGCTGTCTCTTCCCTTGGTTTGCTTGCGCAAATCCAAAAGTCGTTCCATTCGATCACTCGCTCATACAGTATCACTATTTATTGAAACTTGTTTTAACACAAGTTCAGCTAAAAGGAATGTTCTAATTCGCAATTTTCGTTTCGATATCTAGTTTTCAAAGAACAAGCTCCATGCAAAAGCAAGCTGTTTGAGAGTTTGAGCTCTCAAAACTGAGCAACGAGTGAGTAACTAGCCGACCTGGCTAGATTTTAGATTTGAATGTCTTCGTTGCAGAAGACGATTCTCCATAGAAAGGAGGTGATCCAGCCGCACCTTCCGATACGGCTACCTTGTTACGACTTCACCCCAATCATCTATCCCACCTTCGGCGGCTGGCTCCTTGCGGTTACCCCACCGACTTCGGGTGTTATAAACTCTCGTGGTGTGACGGGCGGTGTGTACAAGACCCGGGAACGTATTCACCGCGGCATGCTGATCCGCGATTACTAGCAATTCCGACTTCATGCAGGCGAGTTGCAGCCTGCAATCCGAACTGAGACCGGCTTTTTAGGATTCGTTCCACCTCGCGGCTTCACAGCCCGTTGTACCGGCCATTGTAGTACGTGTGTAGCCCAGGCCATAAGGGGCATGATGATTTGACGTCATCCCCACCTTCCTCCGGTTTGTCACCGGCAGTCACCTTAGAGTGCCCATCCGAAATGCTGGCAACTAAGATCAAGGGTTGCGCTCGTTGCGGGACTTAACCCAACATCTCACGACACGAGCTGACGACAACCATGCACCACCTGTCTTGAATGTCCCGAAGGAAAGGTACATCTCTGCACCGGTCATTCAGATGTCAAGACCTGGTAAGGTTCTTCGCGTTGCTTCGAATTAAACCACATACTCCACTGCTTGTGCGGGTCCCCGTCAATTCCTTTGAGTTTCAGTCTTGCGACCGTACTCCCCAGGCGGAATGCTTAATGTGTTAACTTCGGCACCAAGGGTATCGAAACCCCTAACACCTAGCATTCATCGTTTACGGCGTGGACTACCAGGGTATCTAATCCTGTTTGCTCCCCACGCTTTCGCGCCTCAGCGTCAGTTACAGCCCAGAGAGTCGCCTTCGCCACTGGTGTTCCTCCACATCTCTACGCATTTCACCGCTACACGTGGAATTCCACTCTCCTCTTCTGCACTCAAGTCATCCAGTTTCCAGTGCGATCCGGGGTTGAGCCCCGGGATTAAACACCAGACTTAAATGACCGCCTGCGCGCGCTTTACGCCCAATAATTCCGGACAACGCTTGCCCCCTACGTATTACCGCGGCTGCTGGCACGTAGTTAGCCGGGGCTTTCTTCTCAGGTACCGTCACTCCTTGAGCAGTTACTCTCAAGGACGTTCTTCCCTGGCAACAGAGCTTTACGATCCGAAAACCTTCATCACTCACGCGGCATTGCTCCGTCAGGCTTTCGCCCATTGCGGAAGATTCCCTACTGCTGCCTCCCGTAGGAGTCTGGGCCGTGTCTCAGTCCCAGTGTGGCCGATCACCCTCTCAGGTCGGCTACGCATCGTCGCCTTGGTGAGCCGTTACCTCACCAACTAGCTAATGCGCCGCAGGCCCATCCTCAAGTGACAGATTGCTCCGTCTTTCCAGCTCCCTTCAGGCGAAGAAAGCAAGTATTCGGTATTAGCTACCGTTTCCGGTAGTTGTCCCAAGCTTGAGGGCAGGTTGCCTACGTGTTACTCACCCGTCCGCCGCTAACCATCAGAGAAGCAAGCTTCTCATCAAGTCCGCTCGACTTGCATGTATTAGGCATGCCGCCAGCGTTCGTCCTGAGCCAGGATCAAACTCTCCAATAAAGTATTGAAAAGAGCGATTAGCTCATTTTGAATCTGACGAGATTAAAAATCTCATTTTCGCTTCAAAATCATACAGTCAGATGACTTGTACCAACTTCTCAGCTTTTCGATCTTGCAAGCAAGATCGTTACTCACTCGTTGTTCAGTTTTCAAAGATCAAACGACGTTTGCATCCGAGTGTTGTTCTCTTCAGCAACTCTTATATATTATCATGTTCCAACCAATTTAGCAAGCACTTTTTTTTAATTTCTTTCGAAGCTTTTCAGTTTGCTTACCGCACCGTGTTTCTCGTGTTTTCTTGGCCGGAAAATTAATATATCATATATCAAAACATCTTGTAAAGTGTTTTTATAAAAATAATTTATATATTAGATATCCAGTTGTTATTCAAAGTTCCACATCTTCTAATAACTTGGGACACGAGCATATATCGGCACTCCATATATCTTGTCTTTCTTCTATATAAAGATAACAACCCTCCCGCTTCTACTCCGAAGTGAGAGGGTTGTATCTATAATGATATAATGTTACTTACGTTCTACAGTATAACCCTTATCTTCAAGCAGCTTCACGATGCCGTGCTCACCCAGGTAGTGGGCAGCACCTACAACGATAAAGTACTCCTCTTTCTTATCACTCTTCAGATATCCATCAATCTTGTCAGCCATGCCAATGTTACGGTCGATCAGCATTGCCTTGTTGTACTCCTCGTTGTCAGAGAAGCTATTGGTAAGCTCAAGCAACTGCTCATCATTACCCGTTTTCCACATCTCAGCCATTTGGTTCACACTATCATCAAGAACATCGAAGTTGTCTAATGTAGCTTTCAATGTTTCCTCTTGCAGCTCTTTGGAGAAGTCGTTAAACATGCCCAGTTGGGACTCGTACGATTCCAGCTCGATAATAGGCAGTTTGCTCTCAATAGCCTTTTGAATGAAGTACAAATCCACACCCGCGGATGCTTCATATCCAACCGTCGTAGACTTCAGGCTAGCAAGCGTACTCTCTGCAACCCAAGGCTTGAATGCGTCCAGGGCATTAGGCTCGAGTCCGTTTTTCTTCAGGATATCCCCCAGCTTGGTATAAGTCTCACTTGAAACATGATCCTTCAGTGTAGTTCCATCCTGATAAGATCCCAGATCGAGAATCAACTTCTGTTGTGCCTCATCAGCCGCTTTACTGATGTCGATCTCAACACCCAGGTAATCCGCTTCAGCAAAAGCTTCTTCAAATTCCTCGCGCAATGGGTAGAAGCTATCATCAGCAATATGCATGGAACCTACCAGATATACCGTATTCCCGTTGCTCTCCACTTCCCACATGAAGCCGCGGCCACCCGTTTGTACAGCTGTTTCCACTCCCTTGGAGACAAGCAAAACGGTACGCGTCTTCGCATCCCATTTTACTTCATAGCCTGCAGCGTCCCCAACAATACGAATTGGTGCATAGGTTACGCCATTAATGCGTGTAAGCTTGCTTTTGAGTGTAATCGTTTTGCCGTCCACCACAGCCGTAATTGTATCATCTGTCGCAGTCGTCAGCTTCACGTCCATTGCTTCAAGCGTGGAGCGAAGCGGAACCAATGTTGTTCCCTTGTTATTCATTGGTGCCCCTACAGTGTACTCTACTGTCTGGTCATTGACTTTAACGGAAGTCTCTTGAGGTGCAGCCATGGCCGGTACCGCTGAAGCAAGCAAACCAACCGAGATAGTGAGAGACAAGAGCATGCGTTTCCAGTTTTTCATATTATGTATCTCCTTTAGATATATAGTAGGGCAAATCTATTCGTTCATAGAATGAACATCCCTCATTCTTACGATAATAGACCGAGAAGGGTTCCACCTTTTTCCTGAGATGGTCCCCTTCTCCCTTTTGATAATTACTTCTTACTTCCAGCCATCCACAGCCCTGCAACAGCAATAACAGCAGCTCGCACAAGAAGAAGCAAAGCTCTTAAACTAACTCTTAATTAAAGTTTAAATTAATTTAAATTTTGTAAGCTTTCATTGCCTTGAACAGTTCCTTGAAGGTTGGACGCTTACCATACATCAACACACCCGTGCGATAGATTTTGGCAGCCAGCCAGCCGAAGATAAAGATCGATACAACTAGAATAGCCAAAGACACTAGTATCTCCCATGTTGGAGCAACCCCTGCCCCGATTCGCACCAAGATAGCCGTAGGTGAGGTAAACGGTATGAAGCTGGCCACTTTTAACAGCAGAATGTTCGGTGTTGCGATACTGAAGATTGCAATATAGAAGGAAACGAGTGAAAGCATCGTAATCGGTAGCACCGCTTGACCCAGTTCTTCTGTACGGCTAACCATCGAACCAATTGCAGCAAACATCACTGCATATAGGAAGTAACCCAGGATATAGAAGATTAGTCCGTATACAATAACGGCAATGTTTACATCACTCAGGTTCAAACTGAAATCACTCAGAACATCACGGTTATGAGGAAGCAGCACATTCCCTGCAACCACCGCACCGAAGATACCGATCTGAAGCATACCTACCATAAATATCCCGATGATTTTACCAAACATCTGACTCAGTGGAGACACGCTGGTAATCAAAATCTCCATAATGCGGGAACTCTTCTCCGCTGTGATTTCGGATGCGATCATATTACCTGTCATCATAGTAGATGTGAACAGAAGGATGATCAGCAGGTATACCACAATGTAGTTAATCGGGCTCATGCCATTCTCTGACCCTGCCTCAGCTCCTGCTTCATCAGCACTCAAGCTTTGCTCACTAACCTTAACAGGAGTATTAATCAATTCCTTTTGCTCAGCCGTGAGTACGTCCTTCACAACGACATCCAGCTTCACACTTTGCAGCGCTGCTTCTATAGAAGCAATAATCTGAGGAGACACCTCTTCCGTTGAATACAGGATCGGCTGTGGGAACTCCTGTCCTTGGGTCGTTTCAAATTTCAGATACCCATCCGTAAGTCCGGATTCCGCGTCTGCTTTTAGCGCAGCTTCATCTTTAGTACCATCAGCAATGAATCGGTACGCCTGATCTCCTTGTGCGGACGAGAACTTCTCCAGCTTCTCCGATACTTCTGGCTGTCCCGCACTTAGAAGCCCAATATTTACAGGATGGTCTCCTGCAGCCCCACCACCGATAGATCCACCGTTAAACAAGGTAATGAAATAAGGTACATTAAGTCCGATTGAAATTAAAAGTGCGAGCACAATGGTCGTAACTACAAATGATTTCGTTTTGACTTTGTTTTTGAACGTAAATCCGGTGATCGTTCCCATTTTATTCATTCGACTCACCCACCTCACGAATAAAGATTTGGTTAAGCGTTGGTTCTTTGATCTCAAAATGCTCTACGGTCGTCTGATTCATTGCGTGCTTCAATATCTCCTGGGCTGCCTCAACCTGAGCAATGTGAATTAGATATCCACGCTCATTCCGCTCCACCTTATTTACACCGGCCAATTGATCCAAACCATCCACATTGCCAGTGGTATTCAGGGACACCTGTTCCCGCGGATAGCGGTTCTTGATCTCCTTGATCTCTCCCTGAACTACAGTGTTGGAGCGATGTAGAATTGTTATCTGACGGCAAAGTTCTTCAACATGCTCCATGCGATGTGTCGAGAACAGGATAGCTGTTCCTTCATCACGCAATTCCTTAACAGTGGATTTGAGCAATTCTACGTTTACTGGATCTAAGCCGCTAAACGCCTCATCAAGAATAAGAATCTGAGGACGGTGCACCACCGCAGCGATAAAGCCCATCTTTTGCTGGTTACCCTTCGATAACTCCTCAATCTTTTTGTCATAATACTCAGGGACCTCGAATCGATCCAGCCAGTATCTTAGGCTTTTGTCTGCATCCTTGCCATTCATGCCGCGAAGACGGGCCAAATAATTGATCTGGTCACTGACCTTCACCTTGGGATACAGTCCGCGTTCTTCCGGAAGATAACCCATGATCTGCTGCAGCTCGGTACTATAAGGCTTGCCGTTATATCGTATCTCTCCACCATCCGGATGAATCAGACCAAGCACCATGCGCATCGTTGTTGTTTTACCAGCACCATTGGCACCCAGCAATCCATAGATTTCTCCTTCTTCCACATTAAGCGTAACACCGTTAACAGCCGTCTTATCTGCATATTGCTTCACAACCTGCTTCAGTTCCAATCTGTTCATCATCTATCATCCTCCTTCGTTTATCTCCACAGTGTCGGAGCGTAACCTGCAATCCAGTATTGCAGCACTTCGTCCAGCTCCAGGTTTCGGATTTTCATGATGCGGTTGCCTGCAAGCTCCAGCCTCTCCTGCGCTTCAACTACCCGGGTCGTAATCACCCGTATGGCTCCAGCCTCCTGCTTCGACTCAACAGCCCCTGGTATACTCTCCGGTCTTAGATCGCCTTCGTACCAGATTTCTCTCCATTGATCGAGCACGACATCTTTTTCCGCCATTCCAAGTGATTGGCCTCGGTGCATCAGTACGATGTAATCCGCCAGACGCTTCACTTCATCTGCTATATGTGTTGCTATTAAAATGGTGGTATCCCCATCCGCCATGAAATTGCGGAACTGCTCGACCATGACCTTCCAGGCAAATGGATCAAGCCCAGAAGAAGGCTCATCCAGCAGGAGTAATCTCGGCCGTGCAGCAAGCGCAGCCGCTATTTCGAATTTGCGACGCTCTCCTTTGGACAACTTCTTCAGTTTTACATCATAGGGAACATCCATATCATTCATTAGCTGGTTGAACAGCTTAGCATCCCAACGGGTGTACCAATGTGCCCGGAATCTGGCAGCTTCAACAGCGGTTATATTGTCCTCTTCCGAACCTCCACCGTCTGCCACAAAACCAATATGCTCTCTCAGCTCTGTAGGAAGTTCACCTTCGTGGTGCTGTCCGAACCACATAATCTGGCCGGAATCCGGTAGTACTACCCGCTGAAGCATATTCAGCAGCGTGCTTTTTCCCGAACCGTTATGACCCAATATGGCGACCACGTATCCCTCGGGAATGACGAGATCAATAGGGCCAATGATTCTACGCTTGCGCATTTTGGATACACCGTTTAGCTGAACCGCAATTGGTTCCATGTTTCGTCACCCCTTATTCGGATAGTAGATCGACTGCAAAATCTCTTGAAACAATCCTGCCATTTCCTCTTCACTGCATCCAACGGATTTACCGGACTGCACGGCTGCCTGCAACGCTTCTCTTGCTGCTGTCAATTTGTAGTTCTCCCGATCTCCTGCATCAACCTTGGCTACAAACGTGCCCGTACCCTGCTTCGTTCGAAGTAAGCCTTCATTCTCCAGATCCTGATAAACCCGGCGAACAGTAATCACGCTGCAATTCAACGAACCTGCAAATTCGCGAATGGATGGCAAATGCGTTCCCTCCCCCAATTGACCCGTTATAATTAAAGATCTTAGCTGGTTTTCAATTTGGTGATATAAAGGTTCAGCACTATTTTCATTAATTTGAATCGGTATATTCAAGTCCTGCACCTCACCCTCCCGTACACTTCAGTTCACTTGCACGATAGTGCCGGTTATCCTCGATGTCGTTCTATATTTGACTTACCTTTAACTTAAATCCCGCTTCGATAACTTCCTTAGTGTTAAGCGACTAAGCAACCATAACACCGCAAATCCCAATATTAGCGAGCCCCACATAAATGGTGATAACAATCCCCAGGTTTTGCTGATTTCTACGGCATATTGCAATCCGTTTCCACCCATGATTCGAATGAAGAGCGCAATGAGGACAATTACAGGTATAAACAGCATGCTGATTAACAAATACTTTTTGCCTGTGTGTAGAAATTCCCCAAAAATATAGAACCCTGTAATCAGTAACCCGTATCCTGTACACGTTAGGGCAAAGGCTAGATACTGATCCCATCGAAACCCTTCCAGATGCATCACCGAGACATACAACGCGCCATAGTAGAATATGCCATTATAGATGAAGGCCAGCAAAGCCTGCTGAATGCGTCCCCACATGACGGTCTCTGCCGAGATGGGAAGCCTGCGATAGTAGGTCAGCATCTGTGTATACGAATCTTCCTGTATGTAACGGAAAGAGCGTCTGGAGAAGATAAATCCCTGAAATGGAATCATAAGCAAGAAGTAGGAATCCGAAATCGTGTTAAGTGCACTTTCCTCCCTCTGTCCATATAACATGACACCACCCATAGCTCCAACATAGATCATAAACATTGCAGACCATAACCATTGATACCGGTCCTTACTCCATTCGCTGCGGGTTAGCCACCAAGCTTGCTTCCAATCATTCATAACATTGCCTGCCTTTCCATCTCACACTTTTACTATGCAAGCTGTGTTCACTGTGTTTACTGTATATATCAATATACACAGTATACAGACCTTTACTTCGTACCGTCAACCCTTTTTTTCCTGAATCAGGAATATAGCAGGAATTTATTCCCTTGGACATTGCAGTGATGTAGTATGAAAGGCTGGCTTAGGGCAGTTACCACCCTGTACGTTTAACAACTGCTTCGGACTAAAGGTGTGTATACAAAAAGCAGGCAAAAAAAGAGAGCTGACTCCGATATTGTGCGAACACAAAACGGAATCAACTCTTTCAATTTTCCGGCACCTGTATGCAGAAGAGGTCAAACTTTTACACCAAATTGTAGCCGCTTGGCAAACTGCGATTACTTCGGATGGCACGAATTTCGGCTAGTGTCAGCCGTTGATTGGTGGAGATCAGGGATTCTACATCATTTCCCCGAATCAGATCATCCAAATCTCTCAGATTGGTATTGCCACGATAAACGCGGAATCCCCCCTGAAAGTTTGGTCTCGTAAACACAACCAGTGTTGCATTGGAACTTGTCGAGAAAAAGCGCAGGCTCTCTACCCCATCCAGAATGTTATCCAGATTGCGCAGACCCGTGTTACCACGGTAAATCCGGCTTCTCCCTCTGTAGTTCTCTTCTGAATACACCGTGAGACGTGGATACGTTTGACTGACTTGGACTATTTTTTTCACTTGTTGTTTCCCCCTCTCGATCTCATTCTATGTAAGGATGAGAGAGAAGGTATGGACGATTGAACGAATCCATTCATCCATTTTCATATTTTCAAAGAATCTGTTTACTGTTCTACACCCCGAGGATGACTTCCCATACAGGGCGCGTGTGCCCGCCAGGATAAAGGAGATATAACAGGACATATACAACAACGCCTGTCAGTGCACTGCTGAACCAGATCATGGATGTAAACCGTCCCCAGCGACGATGTGTAGCAAATTTCTTCTTGAATCCCAGCACCAGGGTAGAGATACCGAAGACCGCAGCTGCTGTCGCGAGAATAATATGAAAGATCAGAAAGATTCGATAGAAGATCTCCATCTCCGGATCACCGCCCCAAGCGGTATTTCCTACAAATATCGTTCGGGACATGTAGATGATAAAGAATAGCAGAGCTGCGACAGCTCCAGCTATCATCATGGACTGATGAGCCTCCTTTTTACCGCGAACGATTAACACCCAGCCGATCCCAACCAGTACAGCGCTAATCACAATGAAAGAAGTACTGATCGTAGGTAGCAAAAAATGCATATCCATCGTGTGTTCCCCCTCTTGTCTGAACATAACTAAGGCTTATTTCGCAGGATTAAGTGGTCCACCTGAACGTTCTACAGGATACGGATCATCATCATCTTCGCGTTTTTCCTTGCGGTACCATTGAAAGAAAACATATGCCAGCATGGATACGAAGATACCCTCCTGAATAAACTTCATCAAAATACCACCCACCTGCTGATCCTCTTTGGCAGAAGACAGGAAGTTAAAGAAACCTGGACCTCCAAATGTACGCAATAATGCCGAGGAGTCCCCTGACACGCAATATCTCATCGCTTCCGCCCATACGGCAGGATTACTATACGTTGCATATAACGGCTCGGACGCAAAAATGATCAGGCCGCAGGCTGGTGTTAACAGCACCATATTTAGAAAGATAAAACCAATCTTCGACAGTCCTGACGCCTGTCTTGCCTCCGGCAGTGGATTAAGAAGTGTCCACCACATGAGCATAGAGGTAATAAAGAGAACCAAGTAATACAGTCGGTGAACCGTAAAATTCAGCATGACATAGTCATGGACAATGGGCAGATGATACAGCGAAAATAAACCATTAAAGAGTAATGCCGCGACAATCGGATGAGCTAAAAAGGATAACTGCCGCGCTGGCAGCCACTGAATGATCTTTCGCCACACCCAAAGGGGCAGCCCTTTCATCAATAAAGGTGGAGCAACCAGATAAGACAGAGCCATGCTTACCATGTGAAAGCTGAACATGACGTGCCCCAGCAAATTAAATGGTCCGGCCTGGGCAAGATAGAACACGGCCAGACCTGTAATAAACATGATTTTCTGTGCAGCGGTAGCAGGTTCTGCATCCGTAACCCTTTCACTTAACGGACCTACGACAAACAGATATACAGCTGCAATGAGTAAAAATAACGCAAGAATGAAGGGACTCCATAAATCGTTGAAACTGAAGTATTGCAACCCGAGCATACGGGAAACCTCCCGGTGACCTGATTTGGTTGTAGCCTTAAACCATCTTTTTCATTCCATCGCCTAAAAGGGGAAAAGACGGCGGCACTGCGCCGCCGCCATCTCATTTACCACCAAACCCAATAGAGTGCCATGATGATGCACGTGAATGCTACGAAAAATCCGAAAGCCATAAACAGGATGGGCATCAGATGGCCTTTATCCTTCATGTGCATCCAGTATCCTAGCTGCACAAATACCTGAAGAATGGCCATAACCACCAAAAGAATGATGGTAAAGGATGTATTGACGCCCCCTGCCTTAACGGCTGCAAACGCAATGAGCGTCAGGATGATGGAGAATATAAACACAACGACATGCTTCTGCGGTCCTTCTGTCCGGTGACGATGTTTCACAGGTTGTTGATCACTCTTATCCTGTACCGACATGTGTTAACCCACCTTTCCGAGCAGGTAGACGACCGTAAAGATAAACACCCAGACCACGTCAATAAAGTGCCAGTACATTGCGGAGACGTATACCTTTGGTGCAGTTACGACCGTTAATCCTTTTCTGAACAGCTGCCCGATAATAAGTCCTATCCACAGAATACCGAATGCAACGTGGGCTCCATGGAATCCAACCAGCGTGTAAAAAGCGGAGCTGAATGCACTGGTGGTCATCCCGAACTCTTTGTGCACCACATATTCATAGAACTCATAAATTTCAATACCAAGGAATCCAAGGCCCAGCACTACCGTAATTCCGAGCCAAAGTGCCAATGCACTGCGGTTACCTCGATGCATGGCCTGGATCGCAAATACACTAGTCAGACTGCTGACGAGGAGTATGAAGGTCGCTGCTGCCACAAGCGGCAGATGGAACAGTTCATTCGCCGATGGCCCTTCATTGGTCTGGCCACGAAGCGCCAGGAAGGTTGCGAAGAGTGTACCGAACAATACCGTCTCGCCGCCAAGGAACAACCAGAAGCCAATCAGCTTGTTGCGTCCCTCCAGCGTTGCTTTCTCCGGTTCATGCGGCAATTGGCCACTTACCGGTTCGGCATGTGAAGTTGTCACGTTCTAACCCCCTTCTCATCCTGATCCTCGGGCTCGATATGCCAGCCATGGTCATCATAAAGTGAGCGCATGGCCATCGCTCCGAATGTAATCAGAAGGCCGATAATAACCACAATATAATTATTGAAAAGTCCATTCATAAAGGCATTGCCAAAATCGTCTTTGCTGAACATCAGGCCCAGTCCGGCAATGAAAATACCGACAGACATGATAAACGGCAGCGGTGTTGCAGATGGCATATGAATCGAACCTACCGGTTCAGCAGGAGTCATCTCCGTATGTCCTGCCATCTTTTCCTTCCAATATGCATCTATTCCGCGAACAAGCGGAGTCTGCTTGAAGTTATATTCCGGCGGTGGAGACGGGATGGACCATTCCAACGTACGGCCATCTTCCCACGGATCATTCGGTGCATTCACCGGTTTTCTCGTTGTAATGACGATGTTCACGAGGAACATGATCACACCTACACCCATCAGGAATGCTCCAATGGAGCTGACAAGGTTAAGCAGGTCAAAGTCCTGATTCGGCAAGTATGTAACGATCCGGCGCTGCATCCCCATCAGACCGAGGAAATGCTGAACGAAGAACGTTAATTGGAAACCGATCATGAATGTCCAGAATGTCCATTTCCCAAGTGTTTCGCTCAAAACGCGACCGAACATCTTCGGCCACCAGTAATGGAGGCCCGAGAACAATCCAAGAACCAAGCCACCAACGATTACATAGTGGAAGTGGGCTACGACAAAGTACGTATCATGGAACTGGAAATCAGCTGGTGCAGATGCAAGCATGACACCTGTGACACCACCCATGACGAAGGTTGGAACGAATCCTACAGCAAACAGGTTCGCAGCCGTAAAGCGGATCTGTCCACCCCACATCGTAAAGAGCCAGTTAAAGATTTTGATCCCTGTCGGTACGGCAATCAGCATGGTTGAGATTGAAAAGAGTGCATTAGCCACATTGCCAAGGCCCGTTGTAAACATGTGGTGTGCCCATACCATGAATCCCAAGAAGGCAATCAGGATGGTTGCAAACACCATGGAGCTGTAACCAAACAATCTCTTGCGTGCAAAGGTCGGAATAACTTCCGAGATAATTCCAAACGCCGGCAAGATGAGTATGTACACTTCCGGGTGTCCGAAGATCCAGAAAATGTGCTGCCAGAGTACAGGGTTACCACCATTTGCGACATCGAAAAAGTTGGCTCCCAGAATACGGTCAAACGTCAACAGTACTAATCCCACCGTGATGGCAGGGAATGCAAAAAGGATAATGGCTGAAGTAATAAATGTTGTCCATGTAAACATCGGCATCCGCATATAGGACATGCCGGGTGCACGCATCGTAATGATCGTGGCGAGAAAGTTAATGCCGCCGATGAGTGTTCCGAGACCAGCTATCTGTAGACCAATCGTATAGAAGTCCACACCATGGGTTCCGCTGTACTCACTACTGGAGAGCGGCATGTATGACGTCCAGCCTGCATCAGGCGCCCCGCCCATGATCCAGCTCAGGTTCAGCAGCAGTCCGCCAAACAGGAACGTCCAGAATCCTAGTGCATTAATAAATGGAAAGGCGACGTCCCGGGCACCAATCTGCAAAGGAACAACAGCATTCATAATGGCAAATATGATGGGCATGACACCAAGGAAGATCATCGTTGTTCCATGCATCGTAATCAATTCGTTGAAGACCTGAGCCGATACAAAACTATTCATCGGCTTCATCAGCTGAATTCGGATCAAGATGGCTTCAATACCGCCAATCCCGAAGAATAATCCACCTGCAATTAAATAGAGAATGGCAATCTTTTTGTGATCGACGGTGGTGATCCAATCCATCAAGCCCCTATACCGCTTGACGCTATGAGCATGAGCCAAGGTAGTGTACCCCCTTCTTCGTCCTTGCTGTTCTATTCATAGTCCAATTTGTAGTTGGCTAGATATTCGGCAATTCCGTCGATTTCTTCATCCGTAAGTCCAAGATCTTTTGGATTAGGCATCGTATTGCCTGGCTTCACGGATTGTGGATCATGGAGCCATTGTTTCATGTTATCCAGCACCGGATTACCTTCTTCCTGTCCCTCACGCTGGTTCAGCAAAATACCTGCGACAGCTTCCTTGCCGCCGATTCCTGTGAGATTCGGGGCAACAGGTCCGCCCTGATCGCCAACTGCGTGGCAAGACAAGCAGTTCGTTTTGAACTTTTCAGCAAGCTGTGTATCTTCCGGCAGCACTGCCGGTGCCTTCATCTCATTGACCCATCTGTCAAAGGATTCTTGGCTGACTGCTTTTACTTTGAATTCCATAAAGGCATGCGACCTTCCGCATAGCTCCGCACATTTCCCGCGGTAAACGCCTTCATTAGGTGCCGAGAAACTAAATCTGTTCACGGTTCCATCCGGGTTTGTGTCCATTTTGCCCGCAAGTGACGGCACCCAGAAGGAGTGAAGCACGTCCGCGGTTTTCAATTCGAATGCGATTTTTTTGCCGGTCGGGATGATAAGATCTTGAGAGGTGGTAACATCATATTGAGGATAAGTGAATTCCCACCAATACTGATGTGAGGTAACTTTGACCTGTATTGCATTTTTGTCCTTGGACAAATCTTCGCCTTGGGCAAAGATCGTCTGAACTGTCGGTACGGCCAGTACAATAACCAGCAATAGCGGAATGGCTGTCCAAATCACTTCCAGCTTGAAATTGCCTTCAACCTGTTCGGGAACTTCATTCTGCCCGGCACGTCTGCGAAACCGGATCAGCACGTACGCAGCAATGGCAAATACAATGATGAGCACTACGATCATAATCGTAATGGACAGCTTCATCAGATCATATTGGCCTTGTGCCACAGGACCCTGAGGTTTCATTACCGACAAGTCTTCCCGCCCGCATGCGGATAGCAGCAAAGAGAACACCGCCAGCAAGGGGAGAATTCGCTTTGCAACCTGCCACTGTTTCATCATTGATCTACCCCACTTTTTTAACATTTTCGTAGATTACCGTTATCGTTCGAAGTTTAGCCTGATAAGGTCACTTCAGCCCGATCCGCATAATCCTGTCCGTCATACAGAACGCTTCCAAAAATAACGCTTCCAGAACCCCCTTCATTTCCTCCAAAGGGCATGTCTGCGCATTCTTCCAATTCATTCTATATGGTTCAATCACTTATTAAATATAAGTTGAGGGTATGCTTTTGTCAATCTTTGGACACATGTTCACAAATTGTTCACTTATGTATAAAAACCGCACCACAACTTAGTTTGCAAACGATTTCAGTTATAAATGTAAACCTCTTAATTTGAAAATATTTGCCATATTTCGGCGATTTATCGTGAATTTTCAGTGACTTTTCTCACGTGAAAAACATGCAGTATTATGCAAAAGAATAATCGCTTTTCTCAGCTTTCTTTTTTCCCAGCTTCTACAGGGCCAAATCCTGCACTCTGTTCGGATTCACATCGATGAACTGGCTTTGGCGTCTGACCCTGTATGTTGGCTTCACTCCTAAACGACCATCTGAACAAACCTAACCTGCCTAGTCAAAGGACTTACGATCCATCGGTTAGTATAAGCGGTCCATCTCGGGTTATCGCAATTGTATGTTCATACTGGACTCCCCATGTTCCGTCGACCGTCCGGACCGTCCATCCATCTTCATCCCAGAACACGGCTCCTGAACTGCCTCTCGTAAATATGGGCTCAATTGTAATAACCATACCTTCCGTAAGCATCATGCCGGTCCTGCGTTTACCATAAGGCAGTACGTTGGGTGGCTCATGGATATACTGCCCAATCCCATGACCGATGAGGGGCTTAACAATGCCATAGCGGTACAATCTCGCAGTCCGTTCAATGGCGTTGCCGATATCCCCCAGCGTATTTCCTGGTACTGCCTGTGCTATAGCCCGGTGGAGGGCCCTTTCTGTGCGTTTCATCAGCTTGCGAATGGATCTGCGTTGTTCGCCAATTCCGTAAGTCCATGCCGAGTCAGCAAGCCAGCCATCCTTGTTTACCACCATATCAATGGTCACAACATCCCCTGCAGCCAATTCCCGTTCATCCGGGAAGCCGTGACAGACAACTTCATTCACTGAAGCACAAGTTGCATACGGATAGCCCTTATATCCCTTTTGCTCCGGAGTGGCCCCTCGTTCGGCCAGAAATGCCTCTACCCGTCTGTCGATCTCACCTGTGGTTATGCCAGGGGTAAGCCATTGTTCAATATGCTCGTGGCAGCTTCGCAGAATCCGGCCTGCTTCCCGCATGTAGCCAATCTCTTCTCTCGTTTTCAAAATAGGGTCCACATGCATTCATCCTTCCTGCCTATGTGTACTTCCATGTATATGCAGAAGAAATGCCACACAGCCCAAAAGTGACGCAATGCTTCATGTCCTTTCATTTCACGAGTAAATCTCAGGACAGCAAAAAAAACCGTCTGCCGGAGCATATCGCCCGGGAGACGGTTCTATTCATATCGGAACAGTATAATTCAATGATGTGTTTCAGGACACGGAAGAATCCATCTTGACAAGCTCATGCTCGACCACAGAAGTCAATTCTTCCTCATATCCACCCGTAATCCGGTATTTTCTCACGTACTCCTTCACGAATTTTTTTGGATCCTTAGGACGGAAAATCCGAGTCATTTCCCTCAAACTTTCTTTGACCTCATTGTGACCTTTCGTTGCCATTGTAATTCCCTCCCAAAACGTTGAAAGTGAATGCTCCGTTTAGAGAACGCCGAATAAGTCTTAAATGCCATCCATGAAGTTGTGTGCGCGGCTTAAAGCAAGCTTTAGGTCGGGAACCTCGCTGAAAGCAAGTACCTGACACTATAAATACCCGATATGATTCGGTTTGAATCATAATCTTATTGTAGCATATTCGGGAGTATGTTACGACTTGACGATTTTGCTTATTATTTATAACGGTTTTTACGCCCAAAAAGTTTAATCCCGAATCATATTTTATGAATATGTCCCTTCTGTACGGAATTAATTCTATCCAGCATAACACGGAACTATTCGGGGGATATTATCACGGACAACTCATACAGTTAAATTACTGGTATCAAAGGAGGCGCTGTTTCATGGACCGCAAAGAACAGGATATGCTGCCCCTTTCGCATGAAAAGGTGGAAGTCGACGGAGTTTACATCAATGAAGCGGGTCGCGAGGAACATCTGCACCGTGGTCAACATTTCCCGGCTGATCCGGTTCTGGGCAAATCGGAATGGAAGCTGACCGAGTACATGTTTGAGAATCATCACGAAGGCCGCACGGACGAACGTCTGGTACCCAAAGAGAACGATACCGATAAAATCGGCAAAGTTACTTCTCCACGCAGAAACTTTCAACGAAAAGATCTTTAGATTCGTTTAAGCCTGTTGAATATCTCGCAAACATGACCGGGGCACATCACGCCATTACCTATGGCTGGTGCGCCCTTGTTTTCCATATAAGTTGAATGCACGGTCCAACCCGCTTTTCCTCCTATAGTCCCCATAAGTTTCCGTGTCTTATGCTCTATCTCGTAACATTCATCATTAAACCCGGTTCAGTTCTGTCCACCTTCTTCATAACGTATAGAAAAAGGACAAAGGAGGCTGGACCGGATGTCCCCCATGAAATCCTCAAGCGGTCTGGATGAAAATATCGCCGGCATGCTCTGTTATCTGTTTACCTTTGTAGGTGGAATCGTCTTCCTGGCCGTGGAGAAACGCAGCCGGTTTGTACTGTTTCACGCTCTTCAATCCGTTACTGTCTTTGGCATGATTATGATCGGCCATGTTTTGTCGGCATTTCTGCCTCTATTCGGACCTCTCGTCGCATCCTTGTTATCACTGCTGGGCGTAGTCGTTTGGATTATCATGGTCGTCACCAGCTTGCAGGGAAAATGGCTGAAACTGCCTTGGGTAGGGGACTTTGCTGAGAAACAGATGAGACATCTGTAGCATTACTCCTAAAATAAAACAAAAACATCCGAATCACTGCACTCGTGCAGCGATCCGGATGTTAAGATGGTATATTATTTATTCCGTGAATTAATCATGCCATTACCTTCATTCATTCATCACATAACTTATTCATCTTGTGAGTTAACATAGCATCCATTCCGGATACTACCTAACCAGATCTACATATTTATGCTGTTTTCTCCGTCTCTCCAAGAATCGCATCTGCCTGCTTCTCAGCCATTTTCGCAGCTGTCGCCTTGGTTCCGAGACCATTAAACAGCAAATTCATGAAGATCGCGGTAAAGCTGCCGGCAATGATTCCGTTACCCAGCATAATTTGTGCCCAGTCCGGTGCACCCGCGAACAGTTCAGGCACAACGGTAACTCCCAAGCCCATGCCTACGGAACAAGCGATAATAAACAGGTTCTCATGCCGATTCAGATCGACCTGGCTGCCAATGATGCGAATACCGGATGAAACCACCATCCCGAATAGCGCAACCATCGCTCCGCCCAATACAGAACCGGGTACAAGCTGTGCGAGTGCTGCAATTTTCGGTACGAATCCGATCACAACCAGCAAGCCGCCTGCTACCACAATGACATCCCGAGTTTTAACACGGGTCATCTGTACAAGCCCTACATTTTGAGAATAGGTGGTATATGGAAACGAGTTGAAAATGCCTCCAAGTACGATTGCGAGCCCTTCCGCTCGATACCCCCGAGCCAAATCCTTGGAGGACAGATCCTTATCCAATATTTTGCCAAGAGCCATAAATACGCCTGTCGATTCAGCTACGCTCACAATGGCCACCAGAATCATCGTCAAGATAGGAACAATCTCAAACGTTGGCGTACCAAAGTAAAATGGCTTCACCATATGGAACCAGCTTGCTTCACGAATCGGGGCAAAATTAACCTCACCCATGAACCCGGCTGCTACCGTACCGGCAAGAAGACCGACCAGAACGGCGATTGAACGGATAAATCCTATCGTGAAACGAGTCATAAGAATAATAAACACCAATACACCGAAGCCGAGTAGCAGATTCGTCCCGCTTCCGAAGTCTTCCGATCCCTGACCGCCTCCCAGATCTCTGAATGCTACAGGAATCAGTGTCAGACCAATAATGGTCACGACCGAGCCTGTCACAACCGGCGGAAACAGACGGATCAGTTTGCCGAACAGCCCCGAGAATAACACTACAAAAATCCCTGACGCAATGACCGCCCCGTAAATGGCAGACACCCCGCTGTTCAGACCAATCAGGATCATTGGAGATACCGCCTGGAACGCACAGCCGAGCATAACGGGCAGTCCAACTCCAAAATATCGATTCCCCCATACTTGAAGGAGTGTTGCTACACCACAGGCAAGCAGGTCAATCGCAATAAGATACGTCAGCTGTTCCTGAGTGAAGCCTAATGCATTACTAACAATAAGTGGTACAACTACCGCACCCGCGTACATCGCAAGGACATGCTGCAGACCAAGCGAGAACGTTTTGATAGGATGCCGGTGCCGCTGAAAAATGCGCTCGCGTGCCATATTAGTTCAAGCCCTCCTCATCCGCAAATGTGACCTGTCCATCCGACAGGGCCCCAATGCGAACCAGCGATTCCACGCGGTATCCTGCTTCTTGAAGCAAGCGGCCTCCCGGCTGGAATGCCTTCTCAATGACGATTCCGATACCGACCACTTCTGCTCCGACCTGCTCAACGATGCGCGCCAGACCAAAGGCCGCCTCACCATTTGCCAGAAAATCATCAATGATCAGCACACGATCACCAGGCTGCATGAATTTCTTGGCTACCGTAATTTCATTCGTTTCCTGCTTCGTAAATGAGTACACCTTCTCAACCAGAATGTCTTCTGTGAGTGTGAGCGACTTCTGCTTCCGTGCAAAAATCAACGGCACATTCAGTTCCAGTGCAGTCATGATCCCCGGTGCAATCCCGGACGATTCTATGGTAAGCACCCGCGTAATGTTCTCTCCGTCGAACCGGCGGATGAATTCCTTGCCCACTTCCTTCATGAGAACCGGGTCCATCTGGTGATTCAGGAATGAATCCACTTTGAGTACTTGCTCAGACAGGACAATCCCTTCCTGTCTTACTTTGTCTTTTAACAATTGCATTGAGATTCTTCCCCCTGTGTGCCCTCTATACAGGCAGCCAGCATGTCCATCTCCGACGATAAAAAGCAAAAAGCCCGCCTTTTCACACGCTGCGGAAAAACCGGAGACGGGAAAAGACGGACTTGTACTTATCAGGACAAGCCGTATAAAATGCTGCATGTGCGCATGGATATAATGAACATCCATATGGGGAACCACCCTAGGCTTACATCTTCTTTTGTCACTAACTGAAGAGGTTGCCCAACCATAGCGATCATGCAGATCTTTCCCGTAGTCCGATCATTCCGGTGATCGGGTAGAGACATGCAGGCCTATTCCTGCACATATACGAGTAACGGCATATTCAATTCATTTTTGACTCCAAGATTCGTTACAATATATGATCGCGAACCTGAATATAAAAGTGTAAACGTAACTGACAATGTTAGAAGTATACCGAATCAGCGGCGTGAAATAAAGAAGTATTTTCATGGAAATTGTGAAAACATGTCTTAATCTGTAGACAGGGGGTGATTGGAGCGTGTTTTTTTTGTACAATATGATAACGGATGCGCGGCCTACACTATGAATTTATTGGTTAAAGGAGATTGCAGAGATGAAAGGCATACTTAAGGAATTTAAGGAATTCGCCGTACGCGGCAACGTGATTGACCTGGCAGTCGGTGTCATCATCGGGGCTGCTTTTGGTAAAATCGTCACATCCCTCGTGAATGATATCATCATGCCCCCTGTCGGAAAGCTGCTTGGAGGCATTGATTTCAGTCAGAAAATCATTAATCTCGATCGGGATATGACTACTGCGAGCGGTCAGGAAATTACAACATTGGCTCAAGCCAATGAGGCAGGCGCTACAGTCATCGCCTACGGGCAATTTATCAACATCCTCATTGATTTCCTCATTGTTGCATTTTGCATTTTCATGCTCGTCAAGGGCGTCAATTATATTAAAAGCAAAGAGCACAAAAAGCCCGAGCCGAAAAAAACAACCAAGGCTTGCAAGTACTGTCTATCCGAAATACCGGCTGCAGCGACCCGCTGTTCACACTGTACTTCAGAGCTGGAGGCAGAAGGCAGCGGCGCTCCCGCATAATCAACAGGTTTACTCCTGTTCAGACCCTTTTTATGTAAGGAAACCGCTCCGACATGAAAGGTCTCACCCTAGAGGTGGGGCCTTTTTTTATTATGACCAAGAGCAAATGAAGGCTGCAGAAACTTATCCTCTCTTATTACATTCCTTATGGACTAGAATCGGCGTGGCAGCAAATGCTCCAGAATCGACTTCAGATCCTTATCTTCCTTGTATACTTCTTCCCCGGTATCAAGTTCAGTTACCCGAATATATTCAAAGTTGGCCGAAGCATCTACGGGTTTAAACAGCAATTGCGCTTCATCTTCGAGACGTACGTTGAATCCCATATCCTTAAACATGGTCGTCAGCTGGTTGTTGGCCGGTTCCTGACCTTGCCCGACAAAAATAAGTCCTCTTAGACTTTTACGTTCCTGTGGTTGCGGATAGATAACCTGAAAGTGTACAATGCATTCCATACGTTCGTTCCCCTTTCATTTAAAAACATACTTTGTGAAATTTTGAACTTTAAAACTTGCTATATAAGGAGATACGTATCATGACCCCAGAACGTTTCGACATTTATGATGATCAGCAAAATTGGATCGGCACAGAGCTCCGCAGTGTGGTGCATGCCAAAGGCTATTGGCACCGTTCATTCCACTGCTGGATCGTGCGTGACGACGTTCATCAGCGGATGGTTCTTTTTCAGCGTCGCCGTGATATCAAGGATACCTTCCCGGGTAGTTACGACATTACAGCAGCGGGACATCTCACTGCGGGTGAGCAGCTTGAGGAGGCAAGTCGTGAACTGGAGGAAGAACTGGGCGTACATGCTCCATTTGAATCCCTGTCTTACCTGTTCACTGCCAAGCAGCAGCTGCAAGGCGAGGTTCGAGGTGTACCATTTATGGACCGGGAATTTAGCTCGGTATACGGCCTATGTCTCAACCAGCCACTCGAGGCTTACACCCTGCAATCCAGTGAAGTGCACAGCCTATATGAAGCACCACTGCATGATCTGCTTGCCTTGTTTCGTGGTGAAACGGATACGATTCAGGCCACTGGAGTACATGCGGAACAGACTTCAACCCTGGATTCTTCGCTTCCCGCTCCGGAACGTCATACTCGCACAATCCATGCTTCGGAGTTCGTGCCCCATGGGACAGAGTATTACACTGGCGTACTCGAAGCTCTATATGATGTTCCCAAAGGCTGATTCATCATTTATTCAAAATCGAGTCCTGTACTTATAACTCCAGTTTCTCAAAATTGGTATGACTTCATACCTTAACTCTAACTCAATAGGACAGCGGTGCCGTGATGAACATCACTGACTTACTTCAAAACACAAAACAGGCGTCTGCCTTCATGGCAGCGCCTGCTCTGTTATAGTCTTCGATTGTACTGATATTTGCTCTGTTCCAGCGAACCAGGTGAGATCCTCAGCATCCTTTACTCAGCCCTGATCTCCTGCCGCAGGAACAGACCAATAACGTGCGGACAGCTGTTCAAAGCGGCGTCCATAGCGGGACTCCAGCTCCTCACCCATATCCTGTTCCAGCTCGTATAGTACCAATTCCTGTGCAAAATGATTGAGCAGCAATCCTGTCATGACGGGATGTTCTGTTACAACAGCTTGAGTTGCACAGGATTCCCCGCGCATCCCCAGCATGCACCAGCGCCGATCAACGACAATGGAGAACTTTCTCCCGTTTCCTTTACCGTACAGAGGATTCCCGGGCCATGGTGCAGGCTGATCCAATATCCCCTCGCCACCATCACATGACCATAACAGCCTAACTTCCCGATCCTCTGCCTTTTTCAGGAGATCATGCAGCAATTCGGCTTCCTCACGCCAAATGTCCACGACAATCTCATGCTTGGCTTCAGCCAGTTCACGGCTAAGGTTATCGAATACGTTTTTATCACCTTCGATATTGTAAAAGACCGGCTTCTCAGGTTCATGCTGTGGCATGCTGCTCTGCACATACTCAAGAGAAGCACGCATCTGCCCGGAGATCATTTGAGTCATCTCCTCAGGCTTCAGCACACTGTACTTCGCAGGTTCTCCGGCACTGCAGCGCAGAAATCCGCGCTGAGAGAGCCGCTGCAAGGTGGAATACACATTGGAACGGGACACGCCCAGGCGCTTCGCAACCTCATAGCCGGAGGCTGAACCTTGGCGCGCGAGTTCCACCATAATTTTGGATTCCATCTCGGTAAACCCAAGATGATTCAGATGATGCAGCAGTTGGTCCATATTCCCGTCCCCCCATGCTGTCAGCAACCACACTGCCCTATCTTACTGCGGCAGTGGTCCTACTGCATCAGATCTGTTCCGCACCACAGCGTGGGCACCATTTGGAGCCTTTGGGCAGCTCGGATGCACAAATCTGGCATTTCACCATCTCCCGTGGTACTTCAGTCTGTACGTCAACCGTGTTGACGATCGGATTATTCTCTTTCCAGTAACGGATACGTTCATCGAGTTCCTGCTGCCTTTCCCGTTCGCGCAGCATCTCTTCTTCCCGGCGGCGTTCCCATTCTGCATCAAACGCCTCCTTCTCCTCCTGCGTGAATTCGGCACTGTTGAATTCCGATTCGGTCTCCAGATCTGCGATGGATGGGATTACCGTATGATAGGGTTCAGTTTCATCCACTTCGTCTTCCATTGTTGTCGTTTCCTCATAGAAAGGGCGTTCCGCACTTTGAGCCACAGCCGCTTCTTGCCGCACAGATGCCGGACCTGTACTTGAAGGAGTGGATCTGAATTCACCCAGTTTACGTCCACATTTCGGACAGAAGTTGGCATCCAGTGAAGCAACGTGGCCGCATTCACACAGCCGCTCATTTTTGAGTTCGGCAATTTTGCTGCGCAAACCATCAATTTCATCCTGCAGTTCATCGCACAGGTGTGACAGATCAACCATTTCTTTTTCGGCGCGCGTCATATCCTGTGCACGGTAACCCTCATAGAAGATGCGACCCATATCTGTAAAATGGACTTCCTGTTCCTGCTGCAAGCCCACGATTTGATTGTTTAATTTCCCAATCTCAACAGCATGCTGTGCACGCTCTGTTGCTTTGTTCGCTCCGTTCTTGATTCGTTGAAGCAATTTCATGACATCTCCTCCTCTGTCCCGTCAGACGTTGAACTCTTCTGGTTCAACTGCAATTTGTTCTTTAAATTTTCAATTTTCATAGTATATAACTTATACGATATCATGCCAAAAAGTTGCGCATACGCCCGTGGTGCCCGTTTTCTGCCGATGCTGGATGAATTCGGGGGCTTTCGTCAGGACCATACGTTCGGGTATAATGAAGCTTTGGCCCGACATAACCGCCGATGTAGGCGACTAACTCTATCATACCAATTTACATTGTGATTGTGAAAAGGGCAAATGGTTTACTTTTAAGCGGGATAGTCCTATCCCTGAATGCATACAGAGGTGGATGAAACATGTTAAGTCCGAACTCAACGTTCTACGCCCGTCCGCTCGGTGTTACTCCGGCGGCATCCCTGCCCCAGTCCCCGTCTGCTCCGCTGGAGACCAGCCGGCAGCTCGTGGGCGATGACCATCAGGATGCGCCTTATTTCCGCTCACTGGAAGAGGCAGGCATCCGTCTGAACGGGCCACAAATATCAGCCGTACGTCACGGCAAAGGTCCCCTGCTTACACTCGCCGGAGCCGGGTGCGGCAAAACGACCGTACTGGCGGCCAGAGCCGGTTATCTCATGGAAGTCAGCGGCGTTCATGCAGGCAGTATCCTGCTCGTGACATTTACCAACAAGGCCGCTGCCGAGATGAAAGACCGGATCGCATCATTGCCAGGTATTCGTCCTGCAGCTGCACGAGCGGTACAGGCTCGCACATTCCATTCCTTCGCCCTGACACTGCTGCGTCATTACGGCATCCAGGAAGAAATCTTTGGGGAACCACGTGCCCAGCATACCGTTATTAAAATGCTTCTGCGGCAATACGGCATGAGTGAGGCCTTCCAACCCGAAAGTCTGCTGTCCATGCTGTCTGCATGGAAGATGCAGGGCTCCGAAACGACCGACCTCCCCGAGAAATCGCAGGAGGAACGTGATGCCAAACGGGTCCTCCTCGGTTACGAGAACTGGAAACGAGAGCGTAACAAGATGGATTTCGACGATATCTTGCTGCGGGCTGCAGCCCTGCTTCGTGATCCCGCCGTGCTGAAGCCGCTTCAGCAGCGTTTTCAGTACATCATGGTCGATGAGTTCCAAGATACGAATAAACTGCAGTATGAAATTGTGCAAAAGCTCGCTTCGGCCCATTGCAACCTGATGGTTGTGGGTGACGATGACCAGACGATCTATACGTTCAATGGAGCACGCCAGGAATCCATTCTTGAATTCGATAAAGTTTACCCCGGAGCACGTATCGTGACGCTGGATATCAATTACCGCAGTGATGCACGCATCCTCGGACTTGGCAGTGAACTTGTCGCCCGCAACAAGCGGAGACGGGATAAAAGGCTGCGTGCAGCCGGTCATCGCGGAGACGCACCACGCTTCGCCACGCCTTCGAACGCAGAGGAGGAAGCAGCCTGGGTCGTGAATCAGATCTGTCTGCAGGTTGAGGAAGGATTGCACACCTATCGCGATATTGCGATCCTGCACCGAACAGCCAGCAGCAGCCGGGCCGTGTTTGAGCAGCTGGTATTAAAAGATGTGCCGTTTGTTCAGCATGGGGCTTCCCCGGTATTCTACGACCAGTCCCTCATCAGGCCCCTGATGGATCATATGCGCCTATCCCTGAATCCACGCGCTGTAGATGCTCTCCCAAGTGCACTTGGACCACTCTACGTATCCCGTGATGCCGGGCTTGAGTGGATTCAGCGCAGCGAACAGCAGCAAGCCAAAAAGTATCCGCTGATCCATCTGGCCAAATGGGACAAGCTCAAGCCTTTCCAACAGGAACAGGTCAAGGAACGCATCAAGCTGATCAAGTCGCTGCACAAAATGAAACCGGTCATCGCCATCCAGGAGATGCGCCGCCAGTTTTACGACAAATATATGGAAAGCGGCGATCCGAGCATCTTCACCCACTACAAGGAAACGATGCTGGAGACACTGGACGAATTCGAAGCCGCAGCCAAAAAGTTCGAAACGGTAGAAGCATTTATAGAGTTTGCCGATGAGCTCTCCCGCAGACACCGTGAAATGGAATCCCTGCGCCGCTCCCAGGACAGCGATGCAGTGCAGCTGATGACCATCCACCGGGCTAAGGGACTTGAATTCCCATGCGTATACTGGATCGGTGCCAGCGAGGGCATTGTGCCTCACAGTACAGCCCTGCGCCAGGATATCCCTGAAGATCAAAAGGCAGCTCTTGCAGTTCAACAGACCGATACGGAGCTGGATATGGCTCTAGAAGAAGAACGACGGCTCGCTTATGTTGCGATTACAAGGGCGAAAAAGTACTTATACGTCACTTCTCCGGCCAGTCATCATGGGAAACCGGCAGACGTATCCCGCTTTTTGCTCGAAGCCTTCGGGCTTGAGGTTCCAGACAAACGTAAAGAGCGCGACGATAGCCGAACAGGCCATTCAGCTTCGTATGGCAAAGGCAATGGACAATCTGCCCGCTCTGGTACTCGTTCCGAGGGCCGTGATGTGGTACATCGTCGTGCAATCAGCTACAGCGATCGTGACCATGACGTTCACAATGAACGTGACGAGGATCGCCTCAGTGAACGTCGTGGTAGCGGACAGATTCGCAACCATAAGGCGTTCAGCACGACAGGTATTCGTCAGGGAAGTCAGGTTGCCCCGGCTTCATCCGGTTCAGGATCTTCGTACTCAGGACGTTCTGAACGCACAGAGACGGTAGCGATCTGGAAATGCAGTTCATCTACCTGTAAGGCATGGCTTCGTCAGAAACCCGCTGTACCTACTGCAAAAGCAGCTAAACGGGCTGCAGCCGGACCGCCGCCATGCCCCCTGTGTTCAGGATCCATGGAAGCTGGAACACGCGAGGTGCCTGTAACAGGACGGGCAGGGCGATAAGCTGCTACTTAAGCGGCATGAAATCTAGATAAATGATTTTTTCGAACAGGGGCGGTTGGAAGGCAAAGGGAATGGATGGGGGATCGTAAACGAGCACTCTTATGAATAGGCACGGTTGAACGGCTGTGCTCGTTTCAGGGCGCTTACTGCTGTTTATTAACAGTAGAAGCGTCTTTTTTCCATTTTAGAATGGAGGTTGGATTATGCAGGACAGTAAAACGCATTATTTTGTATCCGTAACCCATAACCTCATTGAGCAGACTCAGAATGAATCAACACCATTTGAAGTCGTGGTGGATGATGAACAGTTAAATCGGCTGAAAGACTTGATGAAAGTGCTGGAGGACGACGATACCTATACGCTGCAGCGCGCGCCTGTACCCTACAAATCAGCAGATCATGACGAAGCAACCAAACAGTTTTCGGATGGTATGACCTTGCTGTACAGTTTCCTGTATGACCACGGAACTCCTGATACCCAGCAAGCGATTGAGAGCATGAATGTGCTGCCAAGGCTGCAGGATACGGACTACGATGACCCCGGGTATGAGAACTCTCCAATGAACAAATGACACGGTCAAAAGCATGCGATGCCGCACGGTGCGGACCCGCATGCTTTTGTGTGATCGGAACCCTCCATCAAACGGTGCAAATAAAATTAATCCAGACGAATCTCCTGCCCTTTCTCAGCAGATTCATAGATTGCGCATAACATCTTGGTTGAAGCTACCCCGTCTGCAATCGGGCTGATTGGTCCGGTTCCGTTTAAGCAGCAGTCTACAAAGTGATCAATCTGATTCTGGAATGCACTATGAATATGCAGCCCCGTATGATCTGTCTGCGGCTCGATATTCAGGATGGTGTTGTGTTTTTCCGTAACAATCAATGTCTCAGGTTCGAGCTCGAAGCCGCCGCGTTCACCGTACAATTTGACATAGGACTCCTCCCCGCGAGCATGCAAAGTAAAACTTACATCCACAGCAAGCGAAGCTCCATTCTCGAAGCGAATCAGTGCGTTAGCCATATCTTCTACGTTATTCACGGCAGAACTGTAATCCGCTGCTTTGTAGAACGAGAGGTCTTCGATATGAGCACGATTACCCAGCTTCCGATAGGTGTTCCCACTTACCGTTACAGGTTTCGGCCGGCCCATGAGATACCAGCATTGGTCGATGATATGTACGCCCAGATCAATCAGAGGACCTCCGCCAGAGCGGTTCTTATCCGCGAACCAGCCTCCAGGATTGCCCAGACGGCGAAGTATGGATGCCTTGGCATAATACAATTGACCAAACTCACCTGCATCGATAAATTTCCGCAGCATCTGCATATTGTTGTCGTAGCGCCGCACAAATCCAACGATGAAGGTACAGCCGCTTTTTTTCACGGCCTCCTCAATTCGTAATGCATCTTCCACATTCGTTGCCACAGGCTTCTCTAGCAGCACATGCTTGCCCGCCTCCAGGGCTGCAATGGCAAATTCGGCATGCGTATTGTTCCATGTACAGATGCTGACTGCATCCACATGAGGGTCCTTTAGCATTTCCCTGTAATCGGTGTAGACCGACTGTGCATCATATTTCTGAGCTGCGGCTGTTGCGCGCTGTTCGTTCAGATCACAGATGGCATAAATGATAGCGTTCTCGTTTTTGGCATAACACCTCATATGCAGATCCGAGATGGATCCGGTGCCGATCATTCCGATGTGCAGCATTTTACTTGTACTCATCTTCGTCCTCCCTTCCTTTTTCCGGAAGCTTCATGATCTCTCTAGTCTGCCCGCAGCATGCCTTTGTAAATACCCGGTGTAGAATTTTCGATCTTCACGGCACCCAGCGTCCGGGCATAAAAATCCACTGGTCCTGCCGATCCAATTATCGCATAGCCATATCCATCTGCCTTCATGGCGTGCATGCAAGCGAGCAATAGAGCTGTGCCTACACCTTTGCCCCGCGCCTCCTGGCTCACTCCTGTTGGACCGAAGAAGTTGCGGCATGTCGCTTCATAACAGGCGAATCCTATTATTTTCCCGTGTTCGAGGGCAATATAACAGGATATGGGCTGGCGTGCAAAGGAGACATCACACTCATCCACCCAAGGCTGGCTAAAATGCGATCTGACCCAATCCAGCACAAGCTGTTTCTCCGGGGCAATGGCTCTTCGGATTACGATTGAGGACTGCTCCAGTCTTTTCAATCCACTCTCCTGCTCCGGCAAATTATAGAGCGCTACCAACATATCACTCATCTGATCCATTCCTCTCCTCATTGAATGTTATGGCGTTTTTTTCAAACTTCCAAGCGAACAGAACAGAGCAAAGGTTGTACCACTCATCTGAAATTAACCGTATCCCGCTGCCTGTAACCCGGAAATTCTCACATTGGACAAATAATAATCTGACACGCCATTTACATGACTCATCGTTCAGCTGCAACACTTGGACGGTTTGTTCCGTCTATAAGAATGAACGCGGCCCTAATTAGGAGTTTACCGCGAACTATCTAAGATTAGAAGGGAAGATCAACAATGAACAACAACATGAAAAAAGTAAGTGCCCTAATGGTCCTGTCCATGGCCCTAAGTGGAGGAGCGGCATACGCTGCGACACTGGATACTACCCAGTCCAGTAGTCCAACCTCCGTAGCTGTAGATAGTGCATTGTCTAAATCCGTAAACGTAACTGTCAACGGCACAGCGATCACGGATGGTTATTGGAACAAAGATGGCAAGGAAGCCATGATTGCACTGCGCGATCTTACGGATGCACTCGGCATTGAGCTGAAGTGGAATAAGAAGAATAAGTCGGCCGAGTTAACCAAAGGAAACTTCTGGACACTAGTTATGGCAGACAAAGATCAATATTCGTTCAATAAAATGCTGATTACTTTGGGAACAGCACCTCAAATCACCGATGGCAAGTTGTTCGTACCAGCTTCATTTGCAGAACAGGTGCTACATACCCAGGTAACAACAACCGGCAATCAAGTTACGATTTCCAGTGAAGAGGACGTGAAAAACGTTACTGAGCGCGGCGTCATTACAGGAATTAACCCGGATACCAAATATCCATCCATTCATATTGGTGGCGCGGGCACTGAAGGTCTGGTGCTTAATCTGGGTGAGGATACCGTTATCAAATCTGCTGACGGCAAGGAGATTGCACTTACCGATCTGACGATTGGCATGACTGTAGAAGCTGTACACGCACCAATCATGACCATGAGTCTTCCACCGCAAACACCGACCTATGCCGTAACTGTTGTGGATACTGTTGCTAAGGAATCCGTTACGAAATCGGAAGATGTTCTGGGTACTTCGGGTACCATTGAAAATGTAAGAACTACCAAGGATCAAGGGACCCAGATCGAGATCTCTGGCTCCCGCCTGACCGAAACATCGCCTGACCATGTCATCCTCAACATTTCGGAAGATACCAAGCTGGTCAATCAAAAAGGTGAGGCCATCAAAGCAGAGGAACTGACGAAAGACGCAAAAGTCATTGGATTCTATAGTCCAATGCTGACTCGCAGCCTGCCTCCAATCGGGAATGCATGGAAAGTGGTCGTGGATACTTCGGGTGCAGAGATTGTACCATTTCAATAAGCAGAGTTATCACAGGTTTATTAAATTAGACCGATTAAACCTATAACGTTCCTATTGAAAAATAACCTTACCCGGTCTGTTCTTTTACAGACATGGGATAAGGTTATTTTCCGTTCTTGCTATGTAGCCTTTGTTTATTCAGCTTCTGGATCATTTTCAATTATGGCTTCTGCTTCAATCTCGACCATTAACAGCGGATCAATGAGTGCACTTACCTCAACCATGGTGGCTACAGGCTGGATCTGCCCAAAGAATTCGCCATGGGCCTTGCCTACTTCCTCCCAGCGGGAGATATCCGTCACGAACATGCGGGTTCTAATCACGTCCGACAAGTCTGCACCTAGTTCATTGAGCGCCTTCTCAATCGTCTGCAAAACAAATCTGGTCTGAGCGTATGGATCACCCGCTCCCACGACAACACCGTCCTGCATGGCTGTCGTTCCTGCTACCTCTATCCGGTTTCCTACCCGGATGGCCCGGCAATACCCCACAAGTGGTTCCCATGGTGAACCGGTAAATACCTGCTGTTTACTCATTGTGTCCTCCCTCACTCTGCTTGTCATTTCCCTCGATAATCTCTGCATTATAACAGGCCGAGCTCAATCTGAATACCAAAAATTAGGTAATTGGAAGTTATAAATACACGAAAAAAAATCCCGTGTACGTAACCAGCCGCTATGCGACCAGCCACGTTTACAGGACTTTTGTTTTATTAAGACATCCAAGTACAAATCTAAATACGTTGTACGTCCGACTTACAGTTTAATATTGGCCTCATCAAAGTATTCTTCAAGGGTCAACCCGCTTTTCGCAATATCGGGTGCCAGATCGGTTCCGACATATCGGATGTGCCAAGGCTCGTAGACGTAACCCGTAATGTCTTCCTCACCCTTAAGATAGCGGATAACGAAGCCATAGTCTGCAGCATGTTCTGCCAGCCACTCGCCTTCCTTGGAGGTGCCAAACACTTCTTCCAGGGCATTACCTACACTCGGGCTGGATACGTCGATCGCAAGACCCGTCTGATGTTCACTTCTGCCCGGCTTAGAGCTCACACGATCTGTATATTCTTGTCCTTTGGTCTGCACATTGTTGTTATAGATGGAAACCTGGCGTTCATATGAACGGTATCCAGACACCGCGCGCAGCTCGATGCCGTCCGCCTCAGCTCCTGCAAACAGCTTCTCCAGCGCTTCTGCAGCTTCCTTCCGCATGTGGCGCTTCTCGTGAGGACCATCGAAGGAAAATGGCACATTCGGCTCTACCAAATCGTCTGGCTCATAGCCTTCCGGCAGACTGCGCTGCTTGTTCACGATAACCGTCATGGACTCTGCATTGGTAACAACGGATTGGCTGTCAATCGTATTTTGCATCGCACTGATGCTTCGCTTCTCCATCAGAGGGTCACCCGCAGCTGTCCCATTGCCAGCATCTGAAGGGTCCTGCTCTTCATCCGCAGAAGCATTGCCGGAATCCCCGTTCTCACCAGATGACGGCTGATCTGTCTCGCTGCCGTTTGTCTTGTCGCCGTCATCCCCTGTGTCCTCGGTTAAATGAACGGTCGTTCCGTCCGTTTCCTGCTGCGTATTGCCTGCAGCGTTCAGATCCTGACTTTCCTCAGATCCAGAGCCATCCTGGCAGGCGGACAGCAATGCTCCGCATATCATAAGCGAGGACAGCAATACCGCGATATGGCGCTGTCTTCCTGTTCGTGATTTCATCTAAAAAAACTCCTATCGCAATATAAAGTATGAAAAAAATAAAATACGCTCCGGGGCATTTCATCCCCTGCGACAGTATACATCAAATTGCAGTGAAGCTCCACCGCACCAAGCTTACTGGCAGGGAATAGCCATCATGTGAAAAGGGTCGCACGGCTTATAGGGCCATTTTTCGGACTTTTAGGGCATCATCCCAACGTTTAATCAGCAGATCCAGATTAAAGCCCGGATTGATATCCTTTCCAATCTTGCCGCCATAAGGCCATCTTACACAGACAAATAAGCGAGGGTGATCCAAGATCTCCCCCGCTTCATGCCTGTTATGATTTGGTTGCCGGGCTGTCCTTCTTCTTCTGGACAGCCTGCCAGATCCGCGCTGCTACACGCTCGCGGATCATGGTCAGACCTGCTGCTACGGGTACTCCCGGAAGCAGCGCGGCCAGTTCCGGCGTTGCCGGGGGCTTGCCCGGCTGCGCCAGCTGCACCTGCACCGCGCCGAAGCCGGGGCCTGGCTGGTGCATGGCGCCGTCTGCGGCAGCCTCGGCGATCCACTCGCCGACGGCAGCGCCGCCTTCGCCGCCCCGCGCCTGCGGGCGGCCCGCCGTTTCCGCTGCGCGGCCCGCGCTGCTTGGATCATGGGCCAGTTCCTCTGCCCATGATCCAAGCACGCCGGCAAGCAGCGCTTCGCGCGGCAGGCCGGCGTGCGCGAGCTGCAGCAGCGGCTCGGCCGCGAAGCGCGCAGCGATGGCGTGCTCCGCAGCCGCAGCATGCGCGCAGTCTGCGCGGCCGCAGGTGCAGGCCGCAGCAGCCGGCGCTGCGGGCAGCAGCCCCGCGAGCTCCGCCGGGGCAGGGCCGCCGCGCAGCAGCGCGTACAGGGCCAGCGGCCGTTGGCGCAACTGGGCCAGCACGGCCTCGCGAGCCTCTTCGCTGAGCTGCGGCAGCGTACCTGTTACCGTGAACAGGCTGGCAGCTGTTCCTGCCTGTTCCGCGGCTGCTGATGCGTTCTGACGCACTTCAGCAGCATGACTTACCTCTGCTGTCCATCCACCGGGGGACATATGCAGCTCCACATTCCACTTTTCGCTCATAACCTTCCCCCTTCTCATATGATCACCGACTAGTATATTGGTCAGGCTTATAACCACGTCTCACCCTGTAGTGAGATCAGTCCGCGCAATTCATCGTCCGACATTTCGGTCAGCCAGTTCTCCCCGGAACCAACCACCTGTTCGGAAAGTGCTTTCTTGCTCTCAATTAACTCATCTATGCGTTCCTCGAGCGTACCCTGGCAGATCAGCTTGTGAACCTGCACGTTGCGATTCTGCCCAATTCGGAACACCCGATCCGTTGCCTGATTCTCCACCGCTGGATTCCACCAGCGATCATAGTGAATGACATGGCTGGCACGCGTCAGATTCAGACCTACCCCACCAGCCCGGAGGGATAGAACGAATAGTGAAGGGCCCTCACCCTTTTGGAATGTCTCCACCATCTCGTCCCTCTGTGCCTTGGACACGCCGCCGTGCAGGAAATACGGTTCTTCCTCATAACGCTGCGTCAGGCGCGATACCAACAGCTCGCCCATGGCCACATATTGAGTGAAAATGAGTGCTGATTCTCCGTTGTCACGGATCGCATCAACCAATTCCAGCAAGCGTTCCATTTTACCGGATGCCTCGACTTTCGCATGATCCTTGCGGCTGCTGTCTGCCAGTACCGGATGGTCGCAGATTTGCTTCAGTTTGGTGAGTGACGATAATACAATCCCTTTGCGGGCAATGCCGTTTCGGCCGTCCAATCCACCCATCAGGTCATCCACCACACGTTGATACAGAATCGTCTGCTCCGGTGTCAGTGAGCAGTATGATTTTAGCTCCAGCTTCTCCGGCAGATCCTTGCGGATATCCGGATCGCTTTTGAGCCTGCGCAGCATGAACGGCGAAACAAGCCGGTGAAGCTCCCGCAGGGACGTGCTGTTTTCTTCGGAGGTCCCCATTCCGGTGTATCGCTGGCGGAACGATGAAGCCGTTCCAAGATATCCGGGATTAAGGAATTGGAAAATCGACCACAGCTCGCTCAAACGGTTTTCGACCGGTGTACCAGTCATCGCTATCCGGTGAGGTGCCGATAAGCGCATCACACTTTGCGCCTGCTTGGTACGATAGTTTTTGATATACTGCGCTTCATCAAGGACCACGGTTGACCAGTGCAATGAGGCAAGGTCAGGTCCGTCCCGGCCAGCCAGATGATAGGTCGTCAGCACGATATCATGTGCCTGTGCCTCAGCCTGAAACGCAGTGCCATGAAGCCGCTGTCCCCCATGATGGATGTACAGGGACAGATTTGGCGCGAATCGCTTGAGCTCACGCTGCCAGTTGCCAAGCAGAGAAGTCGGGCAGACGATGAGTGCTGGCAAGTTGACAGCCTCTGCAGGTACAATCTCGCCAGACTCCGATGGATCACCCGAACCATACATTTCATTTTCACGCGCTTCTTCCGCCGCTGCCTGCTGTTCTTCATGTTTCAGGTCCAACAGGCATGTGATCACCTGAACTGTCTTCCCGAGACCCATATCATCCGCGAGGCAAACTCCGAAGCCAAGCTCACGCATCGCAGACAACCATTGATAGCCGCGCTCCTGATATGGCCGGAGTTCCCCATGCAGCTCCGCAGGCACTTGCCGCGGTTCGATACTGCGAAGCACCTGTCCGTCCAGCAGGAAGGAGAGCAGACCTTCGGATTCCGCACCAAAGACGGATAATCCCTTCCAGGCTGCATCCTCGCCTTCCTCTGCAGCCAGATGAAGCCATTCGGATAACGGCATATATTGTTCTTCTTCTTTTTTCATATATCGCAGAACCTGGCGAATCTCCTTCGTGTCGACTTCGATCCATTCGCCGCGGAACATCACATAAGGTACCGAAGCTTCGGCTAACGCAGCAAGCTCCTCTGCAGTAACAGGTTTGCCGTCCAGCATCGGTTCCGCCTTGAAGGCAACCAGTTGTTCCATCCCCAGTGCATTCGGAGCGCCAGGCGCCCGTTCCGTGCCACGATTGAGCATCTGTAAACGCAGACCGGCTCTACGCCTGCCTGCACGACTCCAGCGGGATGGCATAAGCACGGTTATTCCTGCCTTCTGCAAACGCGGCACCGCGTGAGTCAAAAACTCAAAAAAGGACTGCTGCTCCAATTTTATCCCTTCCGGGCGAGGTTGAAGCAGGGCTATTTCCAGTTCAGGTGCCAATTCACTGGCTTGACCGAGGGCCATGAGCAGCTGCTCCGCTGCGGATACGTAGCGCACTTTCCCCCGATCCAGGTCCCGATCCGGATGAGCCCAGATGGTTCGTGCAGGCAATCTCAGACCAGCCTCCTGTGCACTATCTACCCAAAAGGTGATGCCCCACAACGTTTCATGCTCGCCAAGAGGCGGTTCAAGCCGAAGCACCAGCTTCAGTTCCCCTTCGGCAGGGGCAGTTTCCTCACTGCCGATTACGGGCATCCCTGTGCCCCCTGCTTCTCGCAATGTCTCGATCAGCTCTGCCATTTCCTCCGTTGGCCCCTGTACAGTCACGGGACGGAACATCGAGATCAGGCTGTTCCACCACAGTTCGGCTGCTGGAGAAGAACCGCGCCGAAACGGGGTGCGGTATCTTGACAAGTCACTGTCCATCCCTTCCAGTTCTCCTGTTACGACAGCATGAATCATGCCGCTCATGAATGAAAACAGGACAGCAGCACCTGCCTCCTCCCGCGATTCCGGCTCGGAGGAAGCGTATGCACCAGGTGCAGACAAGCCGATTGGCGGCATGGCTTCCGCCAGTTCACGGAAACGCTCCACATCTGCTTCCTGAGACAGACGAGGTCGCCATACCCCTGTCAGCGTTTCTTGTCCCGTCCGTCGCCGCGCCCCCGTCTTGGCAGCAAATTCGGCAGAAGGCGCAATCTCTCCGCGCAGCAGCAGCTCCTGTGTGAACTGTGCTGCTTTTATCCAGTAGCGAATCTCCTCACCTGCCTGAATTCCTGCGGCTTTCAATATGCTGTCATCCCAATGAAGCAGCAGTTTAAATGTATCTTTGGGCGAGATCGCAAGCCCTTCCAGCGTCCGTCCAAGCAATTGGCGCCGCTTCGTACTCTTGGCTTCCGCAGCATTACGCATCGGATTGGGCCAACGCAGCTCCGCAAGGCGAAGAGCGGCAGGCTGAAACAGACGACCTCCGTCGCCAAAATTCAGCCTCCTTACCACGTGGGTCCATGCATCCACACGCGGCTCCGATGTTTCACCGGAAAAACAAAAAAATACGTCACCAAGCCATACTCCATACAGCGATTGCATCATTACAGTCTCCCGTCATCCCTTCGCATTGTTACTCTCCATCATATACGAAAATGCCCGGATTTAAAAACCTTTACGCACAAAAATTGCTTTAGTCATCTCTTGGTACACTCCTGCTACGTTCCTGATCGCTTCAATCCGCATAAAAAAATGTTCCTTCTCCCCTGAATGGGATTAGGAACATTAAGATTGTGTGCAGGTCTTCACCTGCTGCTAAAATGACACCAAACGATTTATTCACCTAAGCTTGTCAGCAGGGCCAACAATACTTCCAGGTTCAAAATTCCCGCCGTATGATCCGGGGCATGTCCAATCTCTTTGAATACACCTGTCATGAAACGCTTATGCTCTTCTGCAGGTTCTTCAAACCGATCGTAGGTCACCACAGAATCCACCGTGTCCACAATTAGAGGCACATACCCTCCTTTATACGGCACGACAATAATACGTGTAGAAGCATCGTCATCTTTATCGGGCATGCCCAGCAGAACCCGCAGACTAACAACGGAAACCACCTTGCCGTACAAAGACCCAAAGCCTCTGATCTCCGGACTGCCGAATGGAACAGTGGTCACGGGAATCATTCTGATAATTTCATGTACTTCCTCAATGCGAAGCGCGAAAAACTGATCTCCAACCGTAAAATTAATGTATTGAACTTGAGCTTCCTCATTCATAGTTGTCCCCATACCCTCTCACTTTTAAAGGTTACTTGGTGTATCGGCTATTTTCCACGAAATATTTAGAGCTTCACTTAATTTAACAAGCTGCTTCATTCTTTCTGAATCCCCCGACACAAGGGTTGGAGATTTCACGGAAAGGTCATTCAACTGAAGAAATATGACTTTCTATTATATAGTTCAATTTTCCTATAAAAACTCTATAAAAACTCGAAAAATGTCGATATACCCTTATAAGTTCTTTTTGAAACTATCTGCTGTAACAACAACCTTACTTAAGAAAAGAGGAATAACATGACGCTTAAAGCCAAAGTCATTGTCATCGTCACCGCCATTTGTATTTTGCTTGCAGCCCCGCTAAGTTACATCGCCCTTCTCGTCATTGAAAAACAAGCTACGGAGTCTGTGGATAACCAACTGCAGAGCACAGTTCAATATGCTGCAGCTGAAGTTAACGGATGGGCCATTGCCCAAGCTAAAGTGATAGAGACACTTGGGAAGGTTATTGAAGATACAGTTCCCTTGAATGAGATCGGAATGGATCATCTGCAGGCTTTCCAACTGCCTTCCAATAAAAAGGATATCGCCACCATCTATTTCGGCCTTGAGGACGGAACCTATATGGATGGAGCAGGCTTTATTCCCGATGCAACTTTCGACGCTCGCGAACGTCCCTGGTACGTGCAAACCAAAGCTTCTAACGAGCTTACATACAGTGATGCTTACGTGACCAAAGCCGGTGTACAGTCCATATTCATTGGGGTGCCTCTCCATGATGCAGACGGGAATTTCCAAGGTGCAATCGCTGAAAATATTGCACTGGATTCCATCAAGGATGAGATTAACTCCATTCAGACGGAGAACGGATTCACCTTTTTGCTGGACCAGGCCGGTGTAGTGCTCTCCCACCCCAATCAGGAGTTGCTAAATACCCCACTTGCGGATCAAAGTGACTATACCGATATTGTGGGCACGATGCTTAAGGAGCCAAGCGGATTATCCGAATATACCTACAATAATGATCGCCAATTAATCTATTATGAGAAAATTCCGAATACCAATTGGATTGTTGCCACATCCATTTCCAAGGCAGCTGCCCTGGCTGAGTTTACGAAGACAAGAACGTTGTATCTGGCCTTTATCGTTGTATTCACTTTGATCTTGGCAGCTCTCGCTTATTTCTTTGCTTTAAAAACGATCAAGCCCCTGCTTGCCATGAAAAACAGTGCCAAGCAGCTGGCAGCCGGAGATCTTACCGTGCAAGTTGCCGTGAAGGGAAAAGACGAAATCGCACAACTGGGTTCGTCATTTAATGAAATGTCTGCTTCACTACGCAGTTTGATCGGACAGGTCGATCAATCGGCACAGCAGGTTCAGGCCTCTTCCCAAACCATGTTCAAAGATGCTTCCGGCAGTAACGAAATTGCCGGGCAGATCTCGACAGTAATCGAGGAGATTGCCAACGGTGCAGGAGAACAAGCTGAATCGATTCAAGCCGGAGCAGAAATGGTGTCCGGAATTAACGGAATCATTGATCAGATAACAGACGAAGCCCGGCAGGCTTCCGAAACGATATTGGACGTTAATCACGCGATGGAGAGCGGCCAAAGTGCAATCGCTCGTCAGTCAGATCTATCCCAGGCAGGACAGGAATCCACCAGTCGGGTCGAAACATCCAATGAGCTGCTGCTTAGCAAAATTGGTGAAATATCCGCCATTACAGGCAGTATTCAGAACATTGCAGCACAGACCAATCTGCTTGCTCTGAATGCATCCATTGAAGCTGCACGTGCAGGAGAACATGGCAGAGGATTCGCCGTTGTTGCAGGGGAAGTGCGTAAGCTTGCCGAACAATCTTCCCACTCCGTTGCTGAGATCGACCAGCTATTGAACGACCTGAATGCAGCAGGCCAGCAAAGCGCAGCCGAACTGGAGCAGTTCCGCCTGAATAGCTCGGCTCAATCGGATTCCATGGCAGAAACATCAGCTTCCTTTGATCTGATTCGTGGGTCCGTAGATGAAATCATACACAAAATCAGCTCGATTACTTCGGGTATGAATGAGATCAAAACAGGTGCTGCCCAAGTATCTGACGTGATTACAGGGCTCGCCGCTGTCGCTGAGGAGAGTGCTGCTTCTACCGAAGAAGCCGCATCTTCCACAATGGAACAATCCCTGTCGATCAGTAATATCTCGGAAGCAGCCAAGGCGTTATCCGATCATGCAGATCGATTGCTGCGTGAAGTCAGTCGTTTCAATACGGAAGATAAATAAGCTCGATATAAAGTAAGCTAACAAATGTAAACTACATCAAAAAGACCAGAGATTGGCTATATGCCAAATCTCTGGTCTTTTTTGCACGAGACACTGTGGATAACTATCCATTTTGGTTAAAGAGCGTGAAATTAACATGAAAAAGATCAAGTTATACCCTATATGTGGATAAGTTGTGCACATATTGCACACAGTTTGTGGATAAATGGGCATGAGTATGTGGATATACAACAATTTGATGTGGACATGTTGTGTACTTGTTTGTAAATCTCACGTAAAAGCTTAACCACCTACTTCATCTATCCCTTGTTGTGGACACACTGTGGATTGCAGCAGTCTTTATCTGATTAATTAACCAGTTCGCCTTGTCTCATAATCAACTTGTCATCAATATAGACATCCGGCTTCTGCACTACTGCATCGATATGCACGCCTGCCGCAATCGTGCCTCCGAAGGTGTTGTTACTGCCAAAGGCAACGTGGATCGTTCCATACACCTTCTCATCTTCCAGAACGACTCCCGTAATTCGCGCCTTATTGTTGGTGCCAATACCAAATTCACCGAGATAACGGCCATCCCCCTCGCCCAGCATCGTCAGCAGCTGTTGTCCATCCGGACCCTCCGCCGAAACCAACCGGCCTTCTTCCACCTTCAAAGTCATCGGTTCACGGAGTGCTCCAATTCCCGCAACAGATCCATCTACGATAATGCTGCCTTCACCTATTCCTTCAACCGGTGCAATGTAGGCCTCCCCTGAAGGCAAATTGCCCGATTCACCAGGGTTCAAATACATCCCTGTGCTGGGTACTCCGCTTCGATCCTTGATGGAGAAAGACAGACTGTGCCCTTCCTTTTCAATCCGTACCTGGCTGCCCTCAGTTAATAAAGCCGTAACCTTCTCGGTCAGTGCCTTCACCTGTGGATATTCGGCTGTAATGGCACCATTCATGAACATATCCTCTGTCATGCCGGGCATGGTGGCGACACGTGTACCTGATGCAGCGGCCTGTTTCCGGGCCTGTGTATGGGTTAAGGAGTATCTTGTCACACATACGGCTACATCGGCTTGGATCATGGCTTGTGCAATTGGTGCGGGCGGTTCTTCCCCGGATCTGCTGCGTTCCGCCATAATCATCAGCACGGATTCCGCTCCAAGTGCTTTCCCCGCTTCATAAATGGATTCTGCAAGTTCCCTTTTGGCATCGTCTGCCACAACCACGAGATTCTCTCCCTCACGCAGTCCCAAGCATTCGATTAATACATTTTTACTGATTTCCACACGCTGCTGATTCATTTCACTAATCTCTCCTGTCATTGGTACAACCCTTTGGATTTCTACACGCTCGGTTCGGCCCATTTGATGAGAATTGCTGCCGTTTCCCGGTATTGAAAGACCGGAAAGTAGTGTCCATAAGGGACGTCGATTCGTTTACACTGTGGATTCAACTCCTCAGGGTAGTGATAGTCCGTATCCTCGCCAGCCCATACCACCAATGTACTATTGGCAATGTCTGCCCGATTCCACGTGCTTCCCCCAGAAGTGAAGGTGCTGCCTTTTATTTTGCCGGAGTAAATCCATCGTAGCAAGTCGGCATGTGCTCCCGCTATTCGGGGGGACTGCAAACTGGACCTGATTCTTCCAGCCAGTTCAGGTGCCGCAATGCTTCCTTCTGCTTCAGTGCTATGAGTGTTTAACATGTGCTGCCAGCTTTTTTCCGACCTTCGGCTGAGGAGGGTACGCATTATTCCTCTTGGCAAGCGGGAAATCCATCGCAGCATGTTTGGATTCGTATTGTGAGCAACGGGCTGAAGCAAGCCAAGGCGTATATCCGTTCGTCCGCTGCGCTGCAACGCCGCGGATGCAATCGCCGCACCTATGGAGTGGCCTACTAGCTTCATCGGACCTTCAAACGTGCCAATGGCCGTAACCAACTCATCCACCTGACCGTCAAAGGCCTCCTGCCCTTGATGTACAGCCGAACGTCCGAACCCCGCCAGGTCGACGATCCAAACCGGATTTCCAGTCAGCTGATGGAGCTCTTCGCCCATAGGAAGCATTTCATCCGCACAATTCAGCATGCCATGCACGATCAGCCATGGTTCACCTTCACCCTCCCAGCCAAGTGCTGCCAGGTTCCCTATCCGGGTTCGGGTCCGACCGGAATAGAGATTTTCGTAAGGTTGAAGGCTCAGTCGATAATCCAGATCCGCCGTAACGGACGGAAGCTGCTCCCGGATATCGGGCCATGTTTGACCCATGCGTTTAAATAAATCTTCCGTCTCTTCCACATTCCATATTCTGTCTGTAATAAAGGAAACCGATTCCGCAGGGACACCACTGATCCGCGCCCCTCCTGATCTCATTGCGAATTGCATCCAGGATAAGGGTACAGCCCATTTGGGCTTCGGTACGTCCAGCTGCTTCGCAAGAAGATGAAGAAGTTCATTCATATTGGGACTGGTTTCCTTGCGTGCCAGAAGTGGATAGGTCCCGCCTGTTGGGAACGCCTCTTTGGTCAGGAAGACCAGAGTCCGCCCAACCACATCATTCTCCACTAACGGTAACCAATAAGACGAACCTCCAGGTACAACCGGCATAAGTCTTTTTTGCATCGCCTGGATGAGCAGCCCGATACCACCTGTTTGCTCCGTCTCACCTGTGGGGCGCGGTCCAACGACTGTGCTTGGGTTTACAACAGAAAGTGGATATTGATTTTTTACAGCATGCTCTCGGAGATACAGATCAGCGAGGAACTTCATTTCTTCATATGCACTTTCATTCGGGGCCACCTTGCCAGTGGGTATGTCTTCACCTTTCTCATTACGCAAGCCATAGGGGCTCATGAATCCAACGACGTGAATGAAATGTCTCAGACCTTTAGTCTGCTGAATCTCTTCAGCTAGCCCGGCAACCTCTCGCGCTCCATTCATGAATATCTGTTCCGCCACTTTGCGCCCCAGGGTAACATCCATCGTTCCTCCAGCATGAATAATGACGTCGGCTTCCAGCACGCGCCTGCGATCTGCTGCACTAAGACCGAGTCCCTCCACCGATAAGTCTCCTTGTACAAACGTAATTCTGTTGAAATCCGATATTCCGTATGAAGTCAGGCCTTGCCTGGCTTTGGATTCTGAACGGACAAGCAGCAGCAATTCCAGATGTTCATCGATTAGCTGCTTCACTGCCTCCTTGCCGATAAATCCGGTGCTGCCTGTCATAAAAATAATGGATGCTGCCCCTGAGTCCACCTTATGGGTAAGCATCTGGTCCGTTGTTTTTAAGTATGTAGAATTTACGTTCATTACTCTCTCCTCCTAATTAGAACTACATGGTACTAGTAAAATCCAAAAAAAGAGCTTCGCTTAACGAAGCATCTGACAAAATGTACGTACGGATTGTTCTATAATCCCGGTATCCCGCGCGGTCTCAGCCAGAACCAGCGATCCTTCCAGTGCGGCGACAAACAGCGAAGAAACCGCCCCTGCATCCATGCCTTCACGGAATTCTCCACTGTCCACGCCCTGCTGAAACAGCTTCTCGATCATCGGCTGCAATTCCCGGAAGAATCGGGAGATACTGGCCTTCACGTCGGGCGCACTAGCGGGTGTCTGCATATAGAGCGTTATAAAAGGACAGCTCCCTTCAAAATTGCGCCCTTCAATGCCTGCCGATAACGTGGCTATAAACGAGTTAACGCGCTCTTCCACGCTTCTTTCCCGCTGACTGAGCAATATATATACTTGTGACTCATACTGGGCGATCCAGTATTGTACCACTGCCTGAAGCAGTTCCTCCTTATTTTTAAAATGATAATAAATATTGGACTTGGACACCCCGCTCGCCCGCACAACTTCATCCATGCTGACATAGCTGTATCCCTGACGCAAAAATAACTGCGCTGCCACTTCGACCGCCTTGGTCCGGTTGACCGGATTGGCACTTCTCGGTTTGGCAGAACCTGAACTTGATCTTTGATTTGTCATATTTAGAACTATATAGTACTAACTAATTCATTGCAAATTTCTTTTTGCAGAATAGGACACGAGCTATGACTTATACACAGGTCTCATCCATATGTAGACACTTATGCACAAAGGATATCCACATATAGTATTCAGTGCTGGGTAAGAGTTTTAGTTTAACGTATGGTAATCATTGTTGTTATCCACAATTCGAAAGATAGATAGCCATGTTATCCTTTCCGAATGGTTCTCAAAATAAAAAATAGGCCAACCAGAACGATATTCTGGCTGACCTATTGAATGAGTCATGGTAATGGATTGTCGAACAGGATTAGATGGCCTGTGGATATTGTTTTCTGTGGATAACATTTAGTGATACTGGTCCATCTCTTATCTGCACTTACGTATAAACGTCATTCTGGGATTTTTACTTTTTCAGACTATCCCAGTTTTGCTGCAGGGCATCAAGCAATCCGGCTTTATCCGATTTGCCTGCCACATATGCCTGGATGGTGCTGCCGTATTCCTGTGGAACACCTTCCGGGAAGCGGTTGAAGTTCCAGCTTAACGTTTTGTTTTCCTGACTGTACTTCATAATCTCTGTTGCCAGATCGCCCAGATCCTCTTCCGAGGCCTGAATGGAGCTGAACGCCGGGATAAATTTGAACTCTTTGGTCATGTACTGTTTCCCGATATCGGATGTTACGAGCCATTCCAGGAATTCCTTCGCTTCCGGCTTCACTTGCGAGTTTTTGTTTACAACCCAATAGTTAGGTACGCCTACAAACAATTTGTCATTCGGTTCATTCGTAATTGGCATTGGCAGCATACCGAGATTCAGGTCGGGATTGATTCCATCAATCTGCACTTGAGTCCAGTTCCCTTGCTGCATCATCGCTGCTTCCCCGCTTGCAAACAGGGTTACCTGTGTATTGTAGTCGGTAGTAAGCGGGTTTTTGTTGCTGTATTTCAGCGTTAAATCGAGCAGGTTCATCCAGTCTGTGAACACTTGGTTGCCCGGGATTTTCTCTGTACCTTCGTTAAGGCCTTGAATGAATTTTACCGGATCTGCCTGATTCGCAAATGCAACGTTTACGTTATGATTGCCAAGCACCCACCACTCCTGATATCCGTTCGAAAATGGTGTAATGCCGGCTGCCTGAAGTTTCTGAGCTGCCTGATCCAACTGTTCCAATGTTGTTGGAATTTCAGTAATGCCTGCCTTTTCAAAAAGGTCTTTGTTATAAATGAATCCGTATCCTTCCAGTGCCAGCGGCTGTCCATAGAGTTTACCGTCTTTGGTCATTGGCTCTTTGGCTACTTCAAGCACGTCCTTTGTCCAAGCTTCACCTGACAGGTCTTCCAGATACTCAAGCCAAGTGTCCAATTCGCGGTATCCGCCCACGTTGAAAATGTCCGGTTGTTCGCCTGCAGCAAACTTGGCTTTCAGTGCTGCACCGTAGTCACTGCCGCCACCAACTGTCTGAATGTCCAGCTTGATGCCTGGATGCGAGGATTCATACTCTGCCTTAAGGCGGTTAAGCGCTTCCGCAATTTCGACTTTGAATTGAAAGATTTTGATGGTTTTGTCCCCTGCGGCAGCGTCTCCTCCGCCCGTTTGAGCATCCGTATTGACCGGACTGCCGCTTTTGTCCCCGTTGCCACAACCTGCGAGCATTACCGAAAAAGCAATCAGCATGAGCAACGTCAACTTTGTCATTCTTTTCATACATACACTCTCCCTATAGTAGTTTCTGTTTGGCAGCTTCCTTACTCTTCATTTCATAATCTTCTCTTCTCGACCCTTGTCTTTCTAGCTTTTCTTACTTACGCTTGCCTCCGAGAAGGTGCCCAAGCCATGCGGGCGCCTTCTCCTCCGCTCCACCTCCATGCGAGGTGGAGCGGAGGGAGCATGATGCGACGGAGAAGCGAAGCGTTCGCCTTTGATACCCGGTGGCTTCCTTGTCTCAATTCATCCTGGCCACCGGGGAGCAACAGCGATCGAAGGCGCTACATGATCCCGGAGCGACCTACTCTCGCACCTACCCCTTAACTGATCCAGCGGTAATGCCTTGAATAATGTACTTCTGCATCAGCAGGAAGAAGATAATGATTGGCATGATGCCCAGCACCAGGGCAGGCAGTGCCAGATCCCATTGCTTCGTATATTGACCGAATAGCGCAAAGGTCGCAATCGGGATCGTACGCAGGTTAGAGCTTTGCAAGATTAGGGACGGAAGCAGATAGTCATTCCAGATCCAGAGTGTGTTCAGGATAATAACCGTGACATACATCGGCTTCATCAGCGGGAATACAATCCGGAAGAATACCCCGTATACGGAGCTGCCATCCACCCGGGCGGCTTCTTCAATCTCAACCGGGACCGATTTAACGAACCCGTGGAACAGGAACACCGACATGGGTGCACCAAATCCGAGATAACAGATGATTAAACCACCCAGACTGTCGATCAGCCCAAGATTACTGGTTACCGTAACGAGCGGAATCATGATAGACTGGAACGGAATCACCATGGCGGCAATGAACATGCCGAACAGAATCCGGTTGAAGCGGGTATCACTGCGGACCATCCGGTATGCAGCCATGGAGCTGATCAGTACAAGCAGCAGGTTGCTGATCACTGTAACGATAAGCGAGTTCATCAGTGCCGAAGGGAATTTGATTTTCTCCCAGGCGTTTGCATAGTTGCCCCATTGAAAGACTTCAGGCCATGCTGCCGAATTGGTAAGCAGGTCACCGAATGTTTTGACCGAATTGACAAACAGGAAGTAGAACGGAACCAGGAACAGCAGTCCAATCAGTACCATGATGATCTCGGTTATGATCGTACTGAAGCGGTAGTTTTTCGTCGTTTCCATCTATGCCTCTACCTCCTTGCTCTTCGTCAGACGGACTTGAATCATTGTAATGATCGCAACGATTACGAAGAAAATGAGTGCTTTTGCCGTACCAATGCCGTAACGGTTATTCACGAATGCCTCGTTGTAAATGTTGAGTGCAACGGACTCCGTTGATCCAAACGGTCCACCTTTGGTCAGTGACAGATTGAGATCAAACATTTTGAATGACCAGGAGATCGCCAGGAAGAGACAGATCGTTACCCCAGGCATAATGAGCGGTAGAATGATGCTCCGCAGTACCTGCCAGCGGCTTGCTCCATCAATTTCAGCAGCTTCCAGCAGATCCGGCGACACATTGGTCAGGGACGAGATGTAGATGACCATCAGATAGCCTGCGGTCTGCCAGACAAATACAATGACGATTCCCCAGAAGGCGGTCGGCTCGTCTCCCAGCCAAGGGAGGTTGAAGAAGGACCAGCCGGTCACGTCGCCAACTGCTGAAAACCCTTTCACAAATATGAACTGCCAGATAAAGCCGAGCAACAGTCCACCAATCACGTTAGGCATAAAAAAGATCGTGCGCAGAATGTTTCTCGTCTTAAGCGGTTTGGTCAGGAAGTACGCCAGGAAAAAACCGATGATATTGGTTAATACTACACCGACCACCGTAAAACGTACCGTGAACCAGAACGCTGTTTGGAACTTGGGATCATTCGCAAAAATATGAATAAAGTTGTCGAACCCTACCCAATTGATATTCTCTGACACCCCGTTCCAATCTGTAAAGGAGTAATACATTCCCAGCAGGAAAGGGACCACGATGATGAGAATAAAGAACACGATGGAGGGACCCACGAACACCAGCTGCTGTAACAGCTGCGAAGATTTGCGATGCTTCATATCGTTCTCCCCTTCTATAGATGGATGGAATTGGTCTCTTTTTCTATTAAACCCCAATATTCCGGTTGGAAACACTGACCCTCGTGAACAGTTGGGTGTAAAATATTGTCCTCTCTTATCCTGCAACCAGAAGGGGTGTCCCAATGTCAAAATACTACAGCATTCGCACCAAGTTAATCGCTTTCATGCTCATAGCCACCACACTTCCCCTGCTGGCTTCCATCAGCATGACATTCATCCAGACCAAAACAGCCCTGCGCGAGCAGGCCGTTGCCGAGAACAAACGTCTGATCTATCAGGCATCCACCAACCTCAACAACTATGTGGATAATGTGGCCCGAGCATCACTTGCCGTATACAGCGACCCTAATTTTCTACGAAATTTGGCAAAAATCCCTGGGGATTATCGCGCTGTTGCCGAGGTGTATACAACGCTGCAGACCATTCGCTCAGCTGTACCGGATGTGTTCCAGCTCTATTTGCACTCGTTTGCAGCCAATCAATCTACCTTAATTATGAGCCCTTTTCCAAAGCGGGAGGAACGCAAACAGGCCTATTCCGACGCGCTCCATGGAAAAACAGGTGGTGAGAGCCCCGATATATGGGTAGAATCGGCACATATGAGTCATACTTACGGCTTCAAGGCAGCTTCCGCCGATGATCCTGCACGAACAGTCATTACATTACATCGTGTAATCAAGGATGTTCCATCGACAGAGCGTCTGGGGGTGCTCGCTATTGACCTGAACATGAATACCATTGCGGCCATCTGCAGCAGGCTGTACGATCCGGAGAAGGAACAAATCTATGTCGTGGATGGTCAGAACCAAATCATATACCAAGGTCGTTCCGAGATCAGTGGAACAGATCAATTAAGGCAGGAAGCATCCAGGGAGCTGGATGCAGCACGGACCGGAACAGGAACAAGCAACACCGCTGCAGGACATTTTGAACAAGAGCATTCCATGTATGTCTATCAACAAATGGGCAGCACCTTTGCCGACTGGACCATCATCAAACAAATTCCGAATGAGACGCTATATGCCAGAGCCACCACCCTGACATGGAATAATGCCATGATTGCCATTGCTGCGCTCCTGCTCGTTATCGTGGCTACCCTGTTCATCTCGATCCGCATTACCGGACCACTCAAGCAATTAATGCGGTACATGAATCAGATTCAGGCGGGACGTCTGCATGTGGACATTCGGCTTAAGAGCCAGGATGAGATTGGAGTACTGGCACGTCATTTCCGGGATATGATGGATACGGTAAACAACCTGATTTTGCGAGAATACCGACTGGAGATTGCCAACAAAACCAACCAGCTCAAAGCATTGCAGGCACAGATCCATCCACATTTTCTATACAATACGCTGCAGTCCATAGGCACACTCGCCCTCCAGCATCAAGGGCAGCGGGTGTACGTGCTCCTCTCTTCCCTCTCCAAAATGCTGCGCTACAGCATGCGGGACCAAACTCGTGTCACCTTGCGAGAGGAAGCCGAGCATGCAAGGTTGTATCTGGAGCTTCAACAGGAGCGGTTTGGCGACCGCCTTGAGGTACAGCTTGATTTTGCCGAAGATACGTTGCGCACCGAGCTGCCGAGAATGACCCTGCAGCCATTGATTGAAAATTATTTCAAGCATGGTGCGGATGTTCAGCCGGGTAAAGGATTCATTCGCATAAGCAGTCGCAGGACATCTGACCACTGGATTGAAATTCAACTGGAGAATAACGGACCTCCCATACCAGAGGAGAAGTTGTCCGAGATTCAGGGATGGCTAAGTCTGATTCACACCTCTTCCGGACTTGCCGCTCAGGATTCCGACCTATCGGAATCCATCGGCCTACGGAATGTGATGCGCAGGCTCCAACTAAACTCACCGCCGGAGCATACGGCTACGCTGGAGATCAGCAACCTGGAACCACACGGTGTCATGATTAAGCTCAACATTTACGCAGGGGAGTGAACAGCATGAAAGCACTTATTGTTGATGATGAAAAGCACGTCCGCGACGCGATCCGGCTGCTCGGGCATTGGGATAACCTGGGGATAGATACCCTCCTTGAAGCCGCAGACGGCCATGAAGCAGCAGCAGCGATCTCCGCCCACCAACCGGAGATTGTTCTTAGTGACATGCGCATGCCCGGTCAGGATGGCATGGCCCTGCTGGAATGGATATCGGTTCACGCTCCGCAGAGCAAGGTACTGGTTATCAGTGGGTATGATGATTTTGAGCTTGTCCGGCATGCGATTCGCTACGGGGGCATGGATTATCTGCTCAAGCCCGTAGAAGCGGATGAGCTGAATGCTTCCCTATCCAAAGCTGTGAGCGCCTGGCAGGAAGAAGAATCCGCCCGTATGCAGGCAGCACGCCAGTCCATTGTGGTTAACCGCATGCGACCCCACTATCATGACAGGCTGCTGACAGAGCTTGTGGCTGGACGCGGCAATGGTCAAGCTCAGATTCAGCGGCTGCGGGACGAGCTGAATCTTCCGGTGAAGGCTGGAAATTGCAATATTGCTGTCACCAGCCTGTCCCATCTGGACGCAGAATGTCTGGCCAAATACCGCAGTCATCCCGATCTGCTTGTATTCTCCGTTCTGAATATTTGCGCAGAGATGTTATCCACACCTGAGGAAGGCGTAGCATTCCGCCACTTGGATCAGCCTGATGAGATCGTCATATTGCACTGGGGAAGCTGTACTGCTCTTCGCCCCTTGCTTGAGAAGATAAACGATGGATTGCAGCAAACCATTCAGCGTCGGCTTCACTTTGGTGTCTCCGCGTGCGAAGCCTATCCTTCCGGAACTGCAGCTGCCTATCAGGAAGCCAGTCTCCGGTTATGGAGGCGCAATACGCTCCAGAACGCTCAAAGATTCCATGATTCTCTGGAGACTTCCTCAGGGAGTAATAAAGGGTTACGTTTAAATGCTTATGAAGAATCCATGCGGCTTGCCTCGATGAGTGGACGTGCTTCCAGTGTAACCACTGCTGTGGCAGAGTGGATCGAGCCCATAACGCAGCTTCAGATCATCTCCGCCGAACAGGTTCATCAATGGATGGAAGAGCTGGAATGGATCCTTGGGCGTTGGCTTGATGATGCAGCAGACTCTCCGCCTGCAAGCGATGAGGATGCAGTGGAGGAACAGTCTATCCCCTTTGCGGAATTACCACTGGACTCCGAAGGACTGCTGTCCTTGCCTCTGCTTCGGTCACTGCTGGAACAGCGACTGCTGGCAGCGGGAAAAGCTCTTACTTTTCAACCTAATACCCTTTCTGATCCGATGACGGATATTGCGCGCTACACCGATGCCCATTATCAAGAGGATCTGTCCCTGCAGCAGATCGCGGCACGGTTCTATCTCAGCCGAGAGTATATATCTCGCAAATTCAAACAGCAGTTCGGTTTAAACTGGTCCGAATATCTGGGGAGACTGCGAATCAACAATGCCAAACTGCTCCTCCAGAATCCTTCTCTGCGAATCGTAAAAATTTCAGAAATGGTGGGATACCAGGACGAGAAGTACTTCAGCAAAGTGTTTAAAAAGATGGAAGGCTTAACCCCCGGAGAATATCGTAAAACGTTAACGGAGGCGAATACCTAGCAAAATGAAAAGGCTAATTTTGATTACAGGAATGTCTGGTACGGGAAAGTCAACAGCTTTGGCCGAACTGGCCAGAAAAGGGTATCGTGTGGTAGACACCGATTATGGGGAATGGAGCGAACACACAGATAGCACCGGTTGGTTATGGAACGAAGAACGGATCACGGCACTTCTTGCAGGGCATAACGAAGGAGCGCTATTTATTTCAGGTACAGTTTCTAACCAGGGCAAATTTTACCCCCTGTTTGATGCAATTGTCTTATTAAGTGCACCACTTGAAGTTATCTTGGAACGAATATCTTCCCGTGAGAATAATCCTTACGGGAAGACCTTGGCTGAACGGGAAGAGATCATTCATTATGTGCATACGGTAGAGCCACTGCTGCGTGCCGGATCTACGTTTGAGATCGACACGCGCAGATCCATTGAGGAAGTGACCGACGAGCTTGAGCGTATAGCTGCCTCACCTTGTAAGCGAAGCACAACCTAATCTCATTTATCTCTTATGAAAAATGAAGGCACCAAACGGATGTAGATCAACTCTCCCGCTAATTCGACAATGGTTTGGGTTACGATGGCCGCAGCAGCTATTGTAGCCCATTCTTCCGGGAGTGCAAGCGCCAGCGGCAGCACGACGAGTGAATTCCGGGTCGCCGAGCTGAAGATCAGCGCACGTCCGGCACCGATGTCCAATCGGAACAGAATGGCCACCAAGCGGGACAGAAATGGCATCAATATTAAAAAAGATACATATACAGGTATGGCATTCACGACCATTGCAAAGTCTGAGTACACCTTGCCAATCTGCGACGCAACCACCACAATTAACGCCAGTGCCATCATCGGAACTGGCAGCCAGGCAGCTGCATCCATCAGCTTTTCCCCAACCGCTCTCCCCCTCGACCACACTTGAGTAAGGATTGCCAGGATTAATGGTATAACAATAAGAACCAGGAATGCTTCTACGAACGGTCCCACTTTCATCAGCTGGGCTGCCTCTTCCCCGGTCAGTAACCACAAATACAATGGCAGTAATACCATTTGCACCACGAACAAGATTGGCGTTACAGCCAGCATAAGCTTTTCATTCCCACGTCCAAGCTGGGTAAAAACAATGACATAATCGATACATGGGGTTAGCAGCACCAGGTACACGCCGATGAGAACCGCAGGCGATTGTGGGAATATCCACGTCAGCAGCGATACGATCACAGGTACAACGACAAAATTGGCTGTTAGAACAGCACCGATAAACCCGAGATTGGATAAGGATTGTTTCAACTGCAAAAAAGGAATCTGTGTAAACATGCTGTACAGCAAAATGGCCAGCACGGGTGAAACTGTGTGATGCAAAGCCGATCCCCATTCAGCGTTTCCCAGGCCAATGGCTGCACCAACAAGCAGTGCAACGATATAGAACCAGGTTTGCTGCTTCTCCATGGTCTCTCTTGTAAGCACACTTCAACCTCCTTATTTGGGGCATATTCTTCTTTCATTACGCGTACATTGGACAGTGCATGGATCAAGGAGCAGCAAATACGGGTCATCCATCATGCATCCTGTGAATTTTTTGCGGCCTCTTATTAGAATGTGTAAGAATTGGGTATATTCATTGTAGACTGACCCGCGGTTCATTTATTCTTTTGTAAACCAAGGAGGATGTACAATGTCTCGTAACAATCCGTACAAATGGTTAAATGCGATTGGCTTTATCGCAGTTATTGTTGTAAACTACCTGTCGAATTCTCTACCCATCGGCGGGAGGACCAACAAGGAAGTATCCGATATGTATCCCGTGCTGCTTACACCTTCAGGGTACGCCTTCTCCATCTGGGGATTGATCTATCTTTTGCTTGCTGGCTTCGTAGTTTATCAGTTTCTTCCTTCATCGTGGAAAAGGGATTCCATCACCCGGCTTGGTTACTGGTTTCTGGCAAGCTGCGTCTTTAACGTAGCTTGGATCTTCGCTTTTCAAAATCTTCAGACAGGCCTCGCCCTGCTTATTATTGTATTGCTTCTGCTGTGCCTGATCATGCTGTATCTCAAAACGCGTGCCATCACCCTCCCAACAACAGCGGAGATTTGGCTGGTTAAACTGCCATTCAGCATCTATCTTGGATGGGTCAGCGTGGCGACCATTATTAATGCAGCTGTTTTATTATACAAAATTGGCTGGGACGGTTTCGGTATCAGCGAACCTACCTGGACGATCATCATGCTGATTGTAGGTCTTGTGCTGGCTGTATTCGTGAGCTTCCCTTATCGGGACAGCATCTACCCGCTTGTATTTACGTGGGCATACATTGCCATCGCACTTAAGCAAAAAGACGTTTCCTCCGTTTATTATACGGCGATTATCCTTGCAATCTTGCTTGCGATCTATGCCGTATATCTCTTCTTTGCCCGTAACCAAGACCGTGATTAAGCGGAAAGAGTCCATTGTAAACGTCGTCGTTGAAAAAAGCCGATTCCGGTCAACTCATTCGGAATCGGCTTTTTATGTATTCTAACACTCGGAGAAGGGTGCTCCTGTTCTATTTCAGGGCGATAACTTCGATCTCCACAAGAGCATCCTTCGGCAAACGAGCTACTTCAACCGCACTGCGTGCCGGGTAAGGCTGTTCGAAAAATGTGCTGTATACCTCATTCACAGGAACAAAATCATTCATGTCTTTCAGGAATACAGTCGTTTTTACGACTTTATCCATGCTTGTGCCTGCCGCTTCCAATATTGCTTTTACATTACTTAAGGACAAGCGGGTCTGTTCCTGAACATCTGCGCCGAACTCTCCCGTTTGGGGATTCAGGCCAAGCTGACCGGATGTGTAGACGAAATCGCCTGCAGCAACAGCCTGGCTGTATGGACCGATCGCACCTGGAGCCTGATCTGTAGAAATTGGTTTTTTCATGGGCTGGTTCTCCTTCATGTTCTCAAGTTTTGAAGCTTATTATACCATGATCCTCTCCTGCCAAGAAACATCTCAGGAATTCTCTGTTCCAAGTGCATGAATCACTTCATTGGAGTAGACATGGTTGCCTTTGGCTCTAACAAGCGCAATATTAATCATAGCCCTGGCGATGGTGGAAGCATGTATTGCCCGGTACTTGGCAGCTTTCCCCTTCATCCAGCGATCCATGAACGTCATCAGGCGGGCGGCAAGCTGTTCTCCAACACGCTTTTCTCCGCGGTCACCCAGAATCAGAGAGGGTCTAAAGATATGCAGAGATCGGAAACCAACCGAGGATAAAGCCTCCTCCATCTCCCCTTTGGTTCGACTATAAAACACTCGCGAGCCCGCATTCGCCCCCATGGAGGAAATCACCAGCATCTGGGACACCCCTTGCTCATGTGCAAGTTTGGCCGCCTCTATCGGATAGTGAAGATCGACCTTGCGAAATTGTTCCTGACTGCCTGCTTTTTTGATCGTCGTGCCCAGACAGCAGTATAAGTCATCCATAGGGTAAAACAAATTCCTGGCGTCTCCCAGTTGATCCCAATCCACCACATACTGTTCAAGCTTGGGATGATCAAGGTCCAGTCGCTTCCTGACCAGAATACGAACTAATCCATATTCCGGTTGCCGAAGCAAACGATGTACGAGCAGGCTGCCCACCAGACCTGTGGCCCCGATCACAAGTGCCTTTCGCCCGCTAATTTCCATACTCATCCCTCCATTTCATCTGTGATTACGATCTCAGAAGTACACGGCGTCCCAGCGTAAAAGCAAGAATCAGCATGGTAACACCAATACCTACCTGAAACCCATAGGTAGCCATCCAGGTTAGCGCCTCCGGCCATTCTTCCATTTTCTCATACAACCAACCGCCAATCAGCGGTCCGAGGAACGACGTTACCCCTGTTAAGGCTGAGTAAACAGCGACGAACATCGGTCTTTCACTTTTGGGTGTATCTCCGATCGTGAAGTTGAAGGCCAACTGGTTAAATCCTCCGACACCGATACCAAGAAAGATATGAGACAAAAAGAGCGCGATCAAAACAGGCATAAATGACATCAAACCCCAGGACAGACAAGAGAGTGCGATGATTGGCAATGTCCAAAATAATAAGGTTTTGTTGCTGAATCGTGCGTTCAGATTACCCCAAATATAGAATCCGGCCATCATGACGATGGTCTGCACCACCGTAATGAGAGAAACCATCTGATAATTAATGTTAAGCAAGTCAAGCATTACATACGAATACAGCGGAACGATCAGAGTCTGAATCCATAACCAAACCGCCAGAAATAGGGCAGCCTTCAGAAAAGACCGATCCTGAAATGGCTTCTTCAGCATCCGCCAGAAAACCGTCTCGGTCGAACGTTCAAAAGGAACATCCGGATAAAAGAAATAGATAACGATATTCGCTATCGCACAGATCCATACCGGAATAAACAGAATCAGGAAGCCCGTCTCGCCCGGGAAACGGTCCAAAACGATACCTCCCACAAACAAGCATACGCTTCCAAGTGCATTCAGGATTGTATTCCGAATGCCGAAATAACGTCCCCTCACTTTGGCATGTACGATGTCCCCAATAAGAGAGGTCCAGATCATGCCCCCGATGGTATTAGCTATGAATGCAACCGTGTACATTCCAATATAAACGCCTACCCACCACTCTTTGGGGAAGAGGAAGGGAATTAATCCGGTAGCGCTCCACAAGATGCGATGCAACCCAACGAATAACAGCAGCATGCGTTTCCGGCTGCGAATACGCTGCATCCAGAAGGCTGCTCCAATCTGGGCGATATTCACAAACGTGGTGATGGCGAGTACAAAACCGATGTGTCTTGACCCCGCCCCAAGGTACAGCAGAAATCCCGTTAAGAATGGTCCACCCAGCAATGTTTGCAATATAATTGCCGGTACACCCTCCCATGTTGCGATCGATAAGTTGATACGTTGTGTCGAACCCTTGCGACGTTTGCCTGCAAACGAGGGAGGGTTAACCTTGACCATCTTCTGTATGGGGATACACTCCTTAGACCGGGCTGTGACGACCGGTCGATGCTAGTTATCACCACAAATTCTACTCACAGCAAGATGGTTGTCAACTCATTTTTTCATGGTTTAAGGGAAGGTAAAGCCTGAAGGTACTTCCCTCGCCTTCAACACTTTCAAGCTGAATTGAACCGTCCAGCAAACGCGCCAAATCCCGGCTGATGGACAGGCCAAGTCCCGTGCCGCCAAATTTGCGGCTGATCGATCCATCGGCTTGTTGGAAAGCTTCAAAAATGGAATGGTGCTTATCTGCAGGAATGCCGATTCCGGTGTCTTTGACCGAGAAAACCAGCCATTTTCCCGAACGTTCAGGCTCGTCCACTTGTTCGGTGCTTACCGTCAATTGTACGGCTCCCTTATGCGTAAACTTGATGGCATTGGACATCAGATTACGCAGAATTTGCTGCACACGCTGTGGGTCAGACCACATGGTCTCCGGTGCGTCTGGAGATTTCTCCATCAGCAGCTGAATTCCTTTTTTCTCAGCCACCAACTGGAAGTGACTCATGACATCTTCAACGAGCTGCGACACACTAATATCCTCATATACGATATCAAGGCGCCCAGCCTCCACTTTTGACAAATCCAGAATATCGTTAATCAACGTAAGTAACTCCTGGCCGGATTGGTCGATCATCGCTGCAAACCGAGCAATATCCTCCGGGTCCATCGTATCGCTGTTTTCACTAATCATCTGTGCAAAGTTAATCACACTGTTCAGCGGTGTCCGCAGCTCATGCGACATGTTGGCAAGAAATTCGGATTTGTACTGCGATGCCAGCATCAACTGCTTGGCTCGCTCTTCCAGTACAATTTTGGCCCTCTGCAGCTCTTCCTTCTGCACAGACAATAAGCGGTTGGTACTTTGGATAAGCAGAATCCGATTCTGTTCATTCTGAAAGTCCCGCAGGATAAAAGCAAAAATAAGACTAAGTAAGATTCCGGTAGGAAGCGTGTAGGGCATAATATGGGAGAAGAAATACGTTGGAGGAAAGACGCCAAGCAGGGCAATATTGATACTGTTGACGATATTAACAATCACAATAACCAGTACACCCTTGATAACGAGTCTATAGTCACTGCGTCTCATCCATATATTTAACCCAGCACATACCACACCAAGGATGGTCATGTTACCCAGACCCGCAAGCGTAGCTTCATTAATACCAAATGTCAATCGGCTCAAGCCGATCCCAGCACCAATAATAATTAAACTATAGGACTGCCTGAAGGTCAGAACAGCAATGATTAATGGAACAAAGCGGAGGTCAAAGATCACTTCATCGGTTAACTGAAAGCCGAATACCGTACTAATCCAACCCGCGAAAATAAGAACCAGTACGGAGCTCCATTGTTTAAATCTGGAGGATGTACGTATCACAATGTATTTATAGAACACACTAGCCAGATAGGCTATAGTGATGAGCATCCCCATATTTAATACGAACATCTTAGAAAATTGCATTCACTCACTCCTGTTGCCCCGATTTTGTTCGTAGACACACCATTTGTCCGTATGTATTTCTATCATATCATGCCCACACAGCCTTCGACATTCCTGGCACATCAAAAAAATACACAAAAATACACAAATCCGGATTCAATTTGTGCTAGAAACATAGTAGAATATAGTGTTGTTTAATTTATCGCTGTGATCCACTTCCTTGACGAATTGGATTGAAAGGAGAAACGTTGTAGTGCAAACGTTAAAAAGTAAATCCTACTGGCTGTCATTAAGCTTGATGCTTTCTCTGGCTGTCATGGGACTGTTATATGATGTTCTTAACAGCCCTGAGCGCGGATTCGCCGTGCTTAATTCACCGATCGATCGGCTCATTCCTTTCGTACCCGGAATGTCCCTTCCTTATCTGGGCTGGTACCCGTTTGTGTTCGGTGTATTGGCGTACCTCTGTGCCAAAGACAGACTTACCTATTATCGCGTACTGCTGTCCATGAACATATGTGTCTGGATCTGTTATCTCATTTATTTCAACTTTCAGACCAGTGTTCCCAGACCAGAAATTACAGGTACAGGTCTAGGTGCATCCGTCCTGGGATGGCTCTATAGCCAGGATCGCCCTTATAATTGCTTCCCGAGCATTCATGCACTTCATTCCTATCTCGTTATGCGAGCGGTTCTCTCGGTACCGAGTATTCGACGTTATGTCAAACTGCTGGTAGCCGCTGGCGCAGCGCTGATCGTGCTCTCCACCCTGCTGATTAAGCAGCATGTGATCTATGATGCTCTGGGTGCAATTGTCCTTGGTGAGTGCATCTTCACCATTATCACCGGGCTGTCCTTACACCGGCGGCGCCGGAAAGATTCGAAGTGGACCGAGGGGATCAACTGACCCCTCGCTCCGACGAACCATGGAGATGCTCTTTCCTTCTCCACTCTTCTATAAACAAGCCTGCAAAATAAGGGTCCCATTGGGTCCCTTTTCCTTCTTCCAGAATAGATAGCGCTTTCTCATGACTCATGCCGTTTCGATAGGGACGATCCGAGGTCATGGCATCAAAGGCATCCGCGACGGCAATAATCCGCCCAAAGAGCGGAATGTCGAGACCAGCTTTGCCATCCGGATACCCTTTTCCATCGTAACGTTCATGATGAGACCGCACACCCGGCAAAAAATCAGCCATTGCATCCATCGGTTCGATCTGTAATAAAATGCTCTCGCCCAGTACCGGGTGGGTCTGAATAATGGCGAATTCTTCCTCACTCAGTTTCCCGTCCTTAAGCAAAACCTCATCTGGCACTCCGATTTTACCAATATCATGAAGAAGCGCAGATTTGTACAGCAAATCGGCTTGTTCCTCACTCATACCACTCAATTTGCCGATCATGAGTGAATACTCGGCCACCCGCATGGAATGTCCTGCCGTATACTTATCCCTCGCATCCAGTGCAGCAGCCAGCGTGGAAAAATAGCTTTGCAGCAGCTGCCGATTACGCTCCTGCCTCATCTCCAGCCGATTAATCATCATATTAAACCCGGAAATAAGAGCCGAAAATTCATCTGCATAGAGGTCAGGCGCTCTTCTGCCCAGATCCCCTTCCTGAATTCGATTCATCTCTTTTGTTAATTCTGCGACAGGATCACGGACATCCCGAATCAGCAGCCAGCTGCCTACCAAGGCAAAGCCAGCCCCCAGCACAACAACAATGATCCCCCACAGGATATACTCTTTCGCAAATTCCTGATCCATATACTGAAGCCTGATAAATGTAGCCAGGAAAAACAGAAATAGCGGAAATAGTCCAATAAGGGCCGTGCTCAGCTGAAATTTCCGCTGGATGGATACGAGCACACGTCCTCCCAATGACGGCTCGGTGCCATATTGCTGTTTACCTCGGCGGCGAGCCTCCATCAGAAGCGGTCTAATCGCCCGAACCGTCAGGAAATATTCAATTAACGCATGCATGATGGCAATCAGAATGGCGCAAGCTGCTGCCACAGCAACATAGTTAGTTGGGAAGTCCAACCACCCTACTGTAAGCATCCATACAGTTAACCCTGCAGCCGGCAATGAAAATCCCAGTAAATGCGGTCCCATGATACGGTAAATGGTTCGTACGGGAAAATGGTGGATAACCTCATACATCCTGCTAAATTCAGCCCGCTCGTGATGCTCCTCAGCGAAAAATTGCCTGATCGGTCTTAGCTGAATCCGTAAGGCAATCCCTTCAGCAGCAAGCATAAACAAAAGGGAAATGAACACAACCAGAATCAAACGTAAAAATTCAATATTTGGTATTTGCAGGGTAGAGACCATCACCACAGTACCAACAACAAACACGGCTCCGAGCGAGCCTACCAGATAATTGCGCACCAGACGAAAGATAAATGAACGGTATATCTCCACCCAAACCCCTCACTCTCTATGTGCAACCAGTTCTCCCGATTAATGTAAGGGGGAGATTCAGGGTACTGCCTATATTTTTTATCGGTCAACCCGCGTCAAAAAATTAATGATCTTCACAATCATTCATCTCCCGCATATTACACTATGTGCATATCTCCATTTGTAGTCATGCTCCCAGCCAAAAAAAGACTGTTTCCCGCAGGAAACAGCCTCGTATCATCACTTGTTCTATTTATCCTTCAATCTTGGCGGCCAGAATCATCGTCCCCCGAGGCTGGTCACCCATCGCATCCGGTTCCAGAGTAATGGCAACTGTGTCATAGTCGTTCACTGAATCCAAAGTATAATACACGGCACCCATGCCATCATGGCTGAGGAACGTTCCGGCATTCTGAGGCTTATCTCCCTTGATCAGCCAGACCTGGAATGCTTCGTTCCCTTCCAGATCAGGCAGGTTCTCTGCCTGCACAACCAGATGTGTACCCTTATCATCAATGACAATGGTCGCCAGTCCATTCGCCACGATGTCCTGCGCTGCAGGGCTAAGCTTCACGGCTTCGCCCATGCGCACGGAGCGCGATGGCTCCTGCACAGCCGCAAGCTGCTGCTGCAGCTTTTCATTCTGCGCCTGTGCCTGTGCGAGCTGCTCCTGTGCAGCTGTTGAGCCGGCCGCCTGCTGCGTGAGTGCATCGATTCGGCTCTGCAGCTGCGCAGCGTAGATGCCGAGCACCAGCGCCGCCGCAGCAAGGCCGGCGCTGGCTGCACGCCAGGCGCGGCTGCTGCGTGCACGCGCGCGCCCTTGTGGCTGCCACGGCTGTGCCTGTGCAGCCTCTTCTGCCCGGGCTGCAGGCACCGCCGTGTTCGGCGGCATGCCTGGCCCGGGCTGCGCCGCATCTGCTTGCTGCGGCGCAGGGGTTGCCTGAAGCACCTCGGGTGCTTCAGGCTCCGCAGGAGCAGCCGCCGGCTTCGCCTCGGCGCTCTCCTGCGTGCTGCCGAGCACGTTGCCCAGCACACGTGCCCGCATACCCGGCGGCGGGGCAACGGGTTCCGCCGCGTGTGGCAGGAAGCCGGTAACTTCCTGCAGTTCCTTCACTTCCTGGCGGCATGCTTCGCATGTAGCCATATGTGCCTCAAATGCTTCCACTTCCTCAGCTTCCAGTCCGCCCAGCACATACATCGGTGCCAGATCAGACCACTCTTCATGTCGTTCTATCATGGATGTATGCCCTCCCTTCCCGCGTCTGGCTGCAATTCAGCATCGGCTAGCAGCTTCTGAAGCTGCTTCATTGCCAGCCTGACCCGGCTCTTGACCGTACCCAGCGGTATCCCGAATCGGCTGGATACTTCCTGCTGCGTTAATCCCCCGTAATATATGGATTCAATAACCTGCTGTTGATCGCGATTCAATTGGGATAAGGCTTCCCTGATTCGGGTCCCTTCCCACTTCCGTTCCACTTCTTGTTCTGTATTGGTTTGTTCATCGGCATACGCTGCCAGAGATTCGTTCTGTACCGCCGTAGTCGCGGCACCTTTCGATTTGCGCCTCAGCATATCCACTGCAATGTTTCGCGTGATGGCAAACATCCAAGTGGTTAGCTTCCCCTGGGAGGCATCGTATCGTTCTGCGTTATTCCAGACTCGCAGGAACAATTCCTGTACCGTTTCTTCTGCCGTCATTGGATCACCTACGATCCGGTAGGCAAACGAATACACTACCCGCTCATAGCGGTCATATAAAAGCTCCAGTGCAGATGCATCCCTCTCTGCGATCTGTTGCATTAACCTGCTGTCCTCCATTGATTCAGTCATGCGAGGGCCCCTTTCTTGATCTCCCTCAACATTATAACCTACGAAAAAACATTTGAAGAGGATTACCTGATGGAAGAAAAAATCTGAAAACTTTTCATGATTTTCTCCTCGCGAAACACTCCATCCTTCCTTTATCTTGCAAAAAATTACAGACTGTGGTATACTCTTAAAGTTGGAATTAAACCTCAACTGATTTTCTATCTTCTTTTAACCCCGGAATATTTTCTTCATGCTGCGACCGCAGCGAATATGTACAACCAACCTATGGAGATTGAAGAACCTGAATCACATTAACCCGGTATAACAGAGTTTCACAAGATTTTCCCATTCACACTGGCGCGGTCATCGGAGCCGCAAGGACAAAAGAGAGGTAGGGCTTTTGTTGTTTTGGAAGTCACTTATTCTTGAGAAGATTGAAAACATACACAAACCAAGCACCCGGAATTGGGTTCCGGGTGCTTTTCCATGTCTGATTACATATTATTTAAATTTAATTATCCGATCTTTGTCGAGAAGTTCTTACTTAGATGAACATGGTTTTGGAGATAATGACCAGCAGGATGAACAGCACCAGAATGGTACCCATGGATCCCCAGCTTCCCCCACCGTGACCATAAGAAGTTCCACAGCCTTTGCTGTAACCATAACCGTGCACGATTGGAGCCTGGTTCGCATGGTGTCCGTACCCGTACCCGTATCCATATCCGTATCCATGCGGCATTGTTCCGCAGCCGTAACCGTACATTTCGTGACCTGTGTATGGGTAACCCTGCATGTTTTCATGACCTCCCATATGTCCGTATACGTGTCCCTGTCCGTTCGGTGAATTCGGTTTAATTTCGCTCATTGTTCATTCCTCCTTAGCATTTGCCTACACCCCTAAGCTATGTATTTTCCCTACGGCTGGACCGGGCTATGGCCCTCATTTGCATAAAATGGGCACTTTTCGCCTTGGACTTGCGTGGAATTTCACCTGTGTTTTTTATCTGATTTCTGTATGCTTCTTCTATCCCAGCCACCCGTCCAGCTTGTCCACAGCTTAAAAAAACCCTGCCGGGTAACCGGCAGAGTTCGCTATATTACACCCAGAAAGATTTAGTGATGATGACGAGGAGAATGAACAGAACCAAGATGGCTCCAGTCGATGTCCAGCCGCCGTATCCTACGCCTCCGACTTCGCTCATGGAGAACCCCCCTTTACCAGAGAATTCGTGTGTGGGGCTAATAAATGCTATTATACCCAGAAAGATTTAGTGATGATGACCAACAGGATGAAGAGAACCAAAATGGCACCAGTCGATGTCCATGCTCCGCCGTATCCACCTACAACTCCACTCATGTAAAACCCTCCTTTGATTTGAGGTACAGTTCACTATATGCAGAAGTCCTTTCCCAGACCGGGCTCTAGATAAAAATGGGCTAGTGTCCCCAAAGGAGAGCGAAGTGCCCTCTTGGTTTAACTACATTCTCCATGGAAGTTTCCGTTGTATAAACACAAAAAATGCAAACACCTGAGGTGCTTGCATTTGGTGAAGTATTAAATCAGTCCCATTTCAACCCAATTCCCATCCTAACCCCTAATTCGGACGTACCTCACGGGATGCCAGCTTGTCCTGAACGGATTGCAGCTTCTGTATGCTGGAGGCATCCGGTTTATCCCGCCGATCGTCAATCTTAACGGATGTAGAGACCCGCTCGGCACCCGATAGAAACGGAGCTTCATGCAAAGCCGCTATGGCTGTGAAGACCTCGTTCAGCGGTCCTTCGATAATAGTGCTCATTGAAGTCAACTGATATGTAATGCCACGCTGGTTTTCCAATACGGCCTGCATGTCGGCCACATAACTGCTTAGACTGGTCGTTCCTGTTCCAATTGGAATTACGGTCACTTCTGCTATTGCCATCCTGCTCCGCCTCCCTTAGCTTCGTTAATTACCGTTGTCGCTATATTTAGCGCAATTTTGACTATTTTTATTTTACCAGTTGAAGGCGTCACAATTCAAACTGACGTGAAGACGTCATTCCATTTGAACAAAAATTTTTTTTGAATAATCTTCAAATCTTCCAGTCCTTTTCCTTTGCGGATTCATGCCGTAAATGGTATACTCGGAATTACGTTTTAGTGTGCTGAACCTGTTTACAAACACAAGATGTTGGGTTAGAGTAGGATAACAGCAACAAAATGTAGTGACAAAGCGTTTCCCCACTTCTGAAAGTCATCTTCTGCAATTTCGCGAAAAACAGGATGGAATCATCTTCAAAGGCACGTCCCTGTAGGTGAAAATCGCTTTCTCGAAACAGAACTGACGCCGAGGTTAACGGGGCTGTTTGGACTGCACCCGGTTGCCTCTATGACAGTCGCAACTAGATATGGACATAACCTTACATAATAGCACCTTGCGGTCGACATATATTTGCGACTGTCAGGAAGCCAGTGCAATCATGGGCATTTTCAGGCCGTCAGGCGGGGAGTGCTTTTTATATGATCATGTTCTGAAGCTGCTCCTATGTTATGGGGTCTTTGCATGCGCAAACTGTCACCACAACAGTCCACCCTGATGTACCTATTTTTTTCTCACCGTAAGAAGACACTCAATTCTTAATATAAGAATTTCTCCAATTTATCTCTTAATCATGCGAAAGCGAGGAATATTCATGCCACAAGTTGTGATCAAGCCGAACAACCGCCAGCTTGCCTTTGACGATATGCGTATCTCGGTATATGCCGACCGTATTCTGGAAGGACTGGACATGCTGGACAAGGAACGTTTGGTACGCGGGGTTAACAGCAAACTTCGTCGTGACGAAGTCACCGGAGACGAGATCAGTAACGCTTTTATGATGAGCGCACTGGAACTGGTAACCAAAGAGGAGCCGAACTGGAAATTTGCAGCGGCACGCTCACTGCTTACTTCCCTATACAAAAAAGCGGCTACCAACCGTAGATACAAATCTTATCCGGACGAGCCTTATGGTGCATTCTACCCTCTCCTTGTAGACCTTGTGAAAAAAGGCATCTACCGTGAAGAACTTTTGGAGTGCTACACCAAAGAACAAATTGATGAACTGGCGGAATGCATTGATTACCGCAACGATTTGCTCTTTGACTACATCGGCTTGCTCACGCTGGCAGAACGCTATCTCGCAAATGACTTTGACGGCAAAGTAATGGAGCTGCCTCAAGAGCGCTACATGGTTATCGCCATGTACCTGATGCACCAGGAGCCTGCAGAGAACCGCATGCATCTGGTTAAGGAAGCTTATTGGGCGATGAGCAACATGTATATGACGGCTGCCACACCTACCATGTCCAATGCAGGTAAAAAAGTAGCCGGACAACTCTCCAGCTGCTTTATCGATACTGTGGACGATTCCCTTGAAGGCATCTTCGATTCCAATACCGATGTAGCCAGACTTAGCAAAATGGGCGGCGGTATTGGTGTGTACCTCGGTAAAGTCAGAGCCCGTGGTTCGGACATCCGTGGTCACAAAAACACAAGCTCCGGCGTAATCCCTTGGATTCGCCAATTGAATAATACAGCTGTTAGCGTAGATCAGCTCGGAACACGCAAAGGGGCAATTGCCGTTTACCTGGACGTCTTCCACAAAGACATTTTGGCGTTCCTGGATCTGAAGCTGAACAACGGGGACGAGCGGATGCGTGCGCATGACGTATTCCACGGCGTATGTCTGCCTGACCTGTTCATGGAACGTGTAGCCAGCCGCGGTGAGTGGAGCCTCTTCTGCCCGCATGAAACGAAAAAGATCATGGGCTGGAAAGACGAAAACGGCCGCGCACTTGGCTTGGAAGATTTCTATGACGAGTCCTTCGGCGCAGGCACATTCCGCGAAAAGTATGAAGAAGCGGTAAATCATCCGCTGTTGTCCCGTATTACGGTACAAGCCATCGATATTATGAAACGTGTCATGAAATCTCAGCTTGAAACAGGTACGCCTTATATGTTCTATCGCGATACGGTTAACCGTTCCAACCCGAACAGTGCCCACGGCATGGTGTACTCTTCCAACCTCTGTACCGAAATCATGCAGAACCAATCTGCAACGGTAGTAGAAAAAGAAGAGCTTGTAACCAAGGATGGTCAAACACGCATCGTAATTTCCAAAGTGCCTGGCGACTTCGTCGTCTGCAACCTGAACTCCATTCATTTGGCACGTGCCGTGCCTCATAACGTACTGGAGCGTCTGGTACCGATTCAGGTTCGCATGCTGGATAACGTTATTGACATTAACAACATTGAAGTACTGCAAGCCCAATATACCAACAGCCAATACCGTGCCGTAGGTTTGGGTACATTCGGACTTCACCACCTGCTTGCTCTTGAGGGCATCCGTTGGGAATCCGATGAGGCTGTAACCTATAACGATAACCTGTACGAAAAAATCAACTACCTGCTCGTCAAAGCCAGCATGGAACTGTCCAAGGAAAAAGGACACTATCCGAAATTCAAAGGTTCCGACTGGGAGAGCGGCAAATACTTCGAGCAGCGTGATTACACAACGGGTGAGCGCGTAGGCGAATTCGTAACGACCGAACAGTGGAAAGAGCTGCAGGCTGAAGTTCAGCAAAACGGTGTACGTAACGCATGGATGTTCGCGATCGCACCTAACGGTTCAACATCCATCATTGCCGGATCTACTGCAAGTATCGACCCGCTCTATGAGCTGTTGTCCTATGAAGAGAAAACAACGTACAAGATTGCCAACCCGGCACCAGACCTGTCGGACAAAACCATCTGGTACTATAAAACGGCCTTCCTGGTGGATCAGCATGCTTCCATCAACATGGCTTCTGCCCGTCAACGTCACGTCGATCAGGGACAAAGCTTCAACCTGTATGTCCGTCCTGATATCAAAGCAACGGAGTTCCTTGAACTGCATCTGCATGCCTGGAGAGCGGGTCTGAAATCGACCTATTATGTTCGCAGCCGTGCATTGACGATTGAAGAATGTGACTCCTGCGCAAGCTGATCGATAGAATACTAGATTCACGATGACCACCAGGGCATCCTGTTTTGATTGCAAAATGGCGCTGCCCTGGTACTTTTTTGCCCAAATTACGATCACAGCATCCCAGCGATGTTGATATAGATGCCTGAACTAAAAGTTTGAATTGAGGAGTGAACGGATTATGCAAGTACAGAAAATTTTCAATACAGAAGCACCTAACCAATCGACTCGAATTATTGAAGGTGAATGCTCCGGGATTCTGAACTGGAACGACATTCGTATGCCTCATATGTACAAGCTGTACAAAGTACTGCTGCTCAACCACTGGATCGCTGACGAAATTCCAATGTCGAAGGATGCTTCCCAATTCGCCCAACTGGATCCGGAAGAACAGCGTACATTCAAAATCAACATTTCCCTGCTGGCTGTACTCGATTCCATGCAAACGATGTTTGTAGGTGATGTTAAACGCTACTTCACCGATTCTTCCCTCGAAGCGATCTCGGCCATTATCGGACAACAGGAAGTCGTTCATAACCAATCGTACTCCTACGTTCTGTCTTCCATCGTATCTGAGCGGGAGCAAAAAGAGATTTTTGAATATTGGAAAAATGATCCCGTACTGCTTGACCGCAACCGGTTTATCGCCGATATCTATCAAAGCTTCCGGGACGAGCCGTCTCCACAGACATTCTTCCAAGCCATGGTAGCCGACCTCGTACTTGAAGGTATTTTCTTCTACAGTACATTCGCCTTCTTCTACAATTTGGCTCGTGACCAGAAGATGATGGCAACCAGCCAGATGATCTCTTACATTCAGCGTGATGAGAATCAGCACTGCTACTTCTTCGCTGAAGTGTTCAAACAGCTGCTTGTTGATTTCCCTGAACTGAACACACCTGAGAACATGGACTATATCTATAAAACAATCGACCGTGCTGTCGAGCTGGAAACCAACTGGGCACACTACACGCTCAGCAATGTTCGTGGAATTGACCTGAACGAGTTGGAAGATTACATCAAATACATCGCCAACAAACGTCTGCGTCTTATGGGCATGGATAAAGCATACGAAGGCGTCGATGTAAACTGCATGCCTTGGATCAAGCCTTTCTCTGATGAAGCACTCAATGCAACAAAAACAGACTTCTTCGAGGCGAAATCCCGTAACTATGGTAAAGTCGGCGACGACAACGGATTCGACGATTTGTAAGTTCAGATATTGCGAACAGAAGACACAATATATCCATATAACACTCCCTCTATGGGAGTGTTTTTGTTACGTTTTGTACCCTTCTCCCCATGGATGAAAATTCTGGGATATAATGGAGAAGGTTTGAATCTCCTATTGAAATGAGGCTAAAGGATGGAACGAGAACTGCTTGATCAATTGAACACCTGGCACGAACAGGACCTGTTTGGTCTCATTATCAAACGCATTGAACAGATCCCTGTACCCGATCGGAATTATGACCTGACAGGTCATCTAGCGAGAGCATATAACAATAGTGCACGGCACCGTGAAGCCATTCAGCAGCTTAAGTCTGTTGAAGAACAAGGCAAATGGGATCCACTCTGGCAATTTCGTCTGGGTTATGCCTATTACCATATGGCCTTATACGATCAGGCATTACAAGCATTTGAACAGGCTGACCGGCTTCAGCCCTATGACGAATCAACACTCGAGTTTTTGAGTTCAACCCGTTCCAAACTTATCAAAATGCAGCGAGACCGGCAGCATCATCTAGAGAAGCTGGCTGAATGGGACCAAAGTGGAATGCAGAACCATCTTAGAGCAGCTTCAGGCTCCTATGATCCCTCCACATTTTGGGAGCAGAGTGACTATGCACAGAGCAGCTATGTTTCTTCTCCTTTTGATGAAAGCCAAATCATCTCTACCGAGCAGGAACTGGGGTACAAACTGCCTGCTTCCTATATTCAATTAATGAACACTCAAAATGGTGGAGTTCCTGCACGCACCGTTTTCCCTACAGAAGAAGCTACATCCTGGGCGGAAGATCATATCGCCATTTCCGGCATCATGGGCATTGGGCATATCAAGTCCTATTCCCTTGCCGGAGAAATGGGAAGTCGCTTCATGATTGAGGACTGGGGATACCCTGATCTGGGCATTGTGATCTGTGACTGTCCATCTGCCGGTCATGACGTCGTGATGCTGGATTATCGTTTCTGTGGCCCGCAGGGGGAGCCCTGCGTTGTCCATGTAGATCAGGAAGATGACTATGAGATCACTTACCTGGCACCCAACTTTGAAGCATTTGTTCGTGGACTGGTGGATGAGGAAACATTTGATCTGGATGAAGAGGACGAGGACTAAACCGGCAGGAGGCCCTTATGACAACCCGAATTTATTTTGCTACCAACCAAATTGGCGATGTTTCATTCTCTTCACTTCAAGAAGCACTCCATGAATTCGACCTGGGAATCCTTGAAGAATATAAACAAACCGAAAAGGGAGTCATGGGCCAGACACTGCTCATCCGTACCTCTCAAGGGGAGTATATTTTGAAGGGCAACCCGCTGTATGTTGGGCAGCTGCAGGAAGAACAATTTTTTGCACAGCAGTTAGCTGAGCACGCCGCTATTCCTGTACCCGTCCCCTACCTGCTGCAAAAAAACACGGACTTGCTGGGCTGGAGTTACGCGATCATGCCCCGTTTACCGGGAAAACACCTGTATGATTCTTCGCTCCAGGCCGCCCTCGGGCAGGATGAGCAAGAAGAGATTGCCTCCATGCTCGCCCATAGCCTGGTCGAACTGCATCGATGGAAAGTACCGGATGCAGGCGAGTATGACCCCATAGCAGAACGAATCGTTCCTTTTGCGGGTACTTATCTCGACTGGCTGTATGGAACCATCCGTCACTGGCTGCTGGATGCCCAGAAGTACTCTGTCATTACGGATGCAGATATAGCTTGGGTGGACGAACAGCTTAGGCTTGCAGAGGCTGCATTTGAGGCCATGCCCGTTCCGGGATTTGTCATGGGCGATTTCAAGGTGGAGAACTTTGTCATCCAGAAGGTTGGCAGCCATGCTTCCGACTGGCGCATTAGCGGCCTGTTCGATTTTACTACTTCTTATTTCGGGGACGGTACGGCAGATCTGACCAAAATGACAGCCATGTATATACATAAAAATCAGCCTGAGCTCGCCAAACGTTTTCTGCACACTTACCGGGAACTTGTCTGCGCTAACGATGAAGAGCGATGCAAACACTTCGCCGTTCGTTTAGGGATCCATCTGCTCTATCAGCGTATTCTCGTATGGGGCGAAGCCAAAGCAACCAATCGGGTCACATGGGAGGCGGATCTGCCTTTTGCAGTCTGGGCACAGCGCTATATCGATTCTGTGCTTGGATTAATTGATTAGAGCAGCCGATCTGTATGCAACGAAAAAGAATAAACCAAAAAAACGGCCGAAATCAGGGACTGCCCCTGCTTCGGTCGTTTTTTTATCGTGTCTTGCTATCTACATTGTTAGACGATAAGTTAAGCTTGGGCTTGCGTTACAGGCGCTTCCTGATGCTTCTGCAGAAACTCCAGCATCCGCCGATACACAAGAATCTCATTCGCCTTTCTGGAGAAGCCGTGACCCTCATCGTCCAATACGATATACTCCACGTCTACGCCCTTATCCTGAAGTGCCGCCACGATCTGATCCGATTCGGCCTTCACAACCCTTGGATCATTCGCGCCTTGAATGACCAGCATCGGATTCACCATCTGGTCAAGATAAGTGATGGGCGAGTCCTTCGTTAGCCGCTCACGGTCACGGACGGGGTCACCGAGCCAGTTATCCATCATCGGTTTCCAATCCTCAGGGACCGATTCCAGGAACGTAAACAGGTTGCTTGGCCCAAAGATATCGACTGCTGCCCGGAACAGCTCGGGATGGCGACCCGCAAGCAGCAGCGTCATGTACCCGCCATAACTGCCTCCAACCACAAACAGGCGATCCGGTGAGGAGATGCCTTGGTCAAACAGCCAATGTATGCCGGCAACACAGTCAAGCCTTGGCCCCTCGCCCCAATCTCTCTCTACCATCTTCACAAACTCGGCACCATATCCGGTGCTTCCACGGAAGTTTGGCGCAAAAATATGATAGCCCTGTGCCAGCATCAGCTGGAACATCGGCCGGAAAAACTTGGCCTCGGAGGCCTGTGGTCCACCATGCGGCCAGAACACCGTGTAACCGTTGGCCTGCTCCGGCTTGGCTTTAAAGAAAAGTGCCTCGATTTCCAGCCCATCATAGGAGTTGTACCGAACCAGGTCAGGATAGACCAGATCATCCGGATCAAGCCCTGTCACCCGGTTGGCCGTGAGTGATTCCCAAGAATCACTCCCCGCAGTCAATCGGTAGATATTATGCGGCTGAATCGCACCCCGCCCAAGAATGTACACATTGCCCGCTTTGGTTACGCGCGTCTGTTCTACCGTATCCAAAGGCATGTCGAGACGACGCGGCTGTGCAGCATCTTTGCCCAGGATGTACATTCGGTTTTCCGTACCTGTAAGCGTCCAGAAATACAATGTCTCCGATGCCTTATGCCAGCGAATCATCTCCACGTCCTCCCCTTCAATTTTGCACAAAGGTCGGAACTCGCGGGTATCCAGTCTATATTCAGCCACATAAGAGTATTCTTCCTTATCATTGGTGACGAGCAAAAGGCGATGGTCATCTGCAAATAGAATTTCAGATACCTGGCTCTGTCTCTCCGAATCGGGCAGAATGGATATCATCTCCCCTTCCAAGTGCAGGTGGGCTGTCTGATACGTATTGGAATACATTTTCACAATAACGAAGCTCTTCTCGTCAGGACTTACCGCAACCAAGTAGCTTGTAGCCTCTTCCCCGCTGTACAATAGCACATCCTCACCTGTTTCCAGATCGCGTCGACGTGAATTGAGATAATTCGGGTTACCCGCACTCGTCACGTAATACAGTCGCTGTCCATCCTCGGACAATTCCGAGAAATAACAGCGGTCATTCGGCTCAGCAGGCACAATGGGCAGCGGCACGCCACCCTCCGGTTTAAGCGCATATAGATGGTAGTTCTCATCGCCGTCCCGATCAAACCCCGTGAGAATATGACGCCCAAGCGGATCAGGCTTAATAAACTGACTGCTCTGGTTCAAATACGTCAAGGGATACGGGTAGCCACCCGGCAGATCCATCGCCCAAATATTCGGTTCACCGTTCAGATTGCTGTCAAAAAACAAACGTTTCTCGTCAGCCGATACGGCAAAGTGCGAAATGCGATACGTCTGGAAATACTGCTCTACATCCGGTTTGGGAAACTGAAGCATGACAAACCTCCTTAGGAATGAACAAAAGTATTTAACGGTGGTGAATTAAGGTATATTTGTCCATATTACAGGAAATTCCATTGTTTACACAATACTCATGTCATATTCCTTTATCATTGTTGCTAACGTCTTATGCCCTCCGTTGTATTCATCCAACGTACAGAGGCTTTTCTGTTTCCTGTCACGCAAAGGGAGGCGGAGTAGTCCTGACCTACATCCAGTGACTGCAACACATACTGCTGTCCCTCAAGCGCCCTCACATCCCGATCATCCTTCTTGGCACACCATGTGTTTAGTGATCGCCATCGTCCACACAACGACTGACCACAAGCCTTAATCCAAGCCTCTTTTCTCGTAAGCACATGCCATAGCCGCCTTCTAGTTTCATGCTCATCACTCCTATTTTCCAGTACATATTGTCTCTCATCTTCGGTCAAAAATCGCTTGATGATGGCATCCTTGTGTAGCAGTGGACGTACATATTCCACATCAACGCCAAGCGCGTTGTGTGCAGTTACTGCAAGCACAGATACTCCCTGAGTATGAGACAGGTTGAACTGTGGTCCTCCCTTAACATATGGCTTGCCTGCTGCACCATATTTGATCAAAATATTCGAAGCTTTCTCACGCATGTAGTGTGCTAGTACATATCTCAGAAAAGTCCTAGAGATCGCCAAACTATGGGCTGCAAGTAAAGATGTCTTCTTTTTGCTATGTACGCGTTCCTTTTCATCCGGACTTAATAGAAACATGTCCATATCCAATGTCGACAAAGAGTCCTCCTCCTGATCAGGAAGAGGACATGTCCAGATGTGTACTTCATCTGCCCGAAAACTTGTGGACCTAGCACCTGATGGGAAGAAACCCATGTCTAGCATAAAATCCTGCGTTCTTAAGCATACACTCTGCATCAGGATAATCCGCCTCCTTCACAACTGTATAGCTAACGAACAACCGACATTTGAAGATCCTCGGGATTCACCATACGTTTCAGTTGAACCCGAACCTCCTCATCCGTCAAAGCCATCGCACACTCTCCCAATTGCATGTAATTCAGTCCGATCACTTCATATTCGGAAATGTGCATGCAGCGCTTTTTTAATGAATCCATATCTGCATAATAGCTGCTCATCCACTTCATACGGGCATGTTCAAGATTATCCAGGGAGAAGGATTCAACAGTAACACGGCGGCATTGCTCGGCAACCTTATGATACAATTCGTACGGAGCCACAGAGTAACCACAAGCATTGGAAAAGGCAAAATCCTGCCTGTAGTAGTGATCCCATTCGGTTCCGTTGCCAAGTAAACCTGATGACACACAATCTGCAAAAAAAGTTGATGTCTCACCCAGCAATGCTTCCAAACCAATCATCAATGCTGCCTGATCCTCCAACCGCGTAGGCGGGCTCCCTGCCCGAAAACCGAAGCGTACAAGCGGCACGGGCAATCCGTAATGGATTTCCCGATAATTATCATTCCCCTCCTGATTCTGAGCAGGCTGACTGAACGGAGCGTGGAACGCCCTCTGTTGTACATCTGCCGGATATCTCTCCAATAGATCCATGATTTCAAAAGGATTTACCGGCCCTGCCACAGAAACGGCCATACGGGAAGTTTGGTATTGTGTGTTATACGCTGCGGTCAATCCTTCTATGGTTACAGCGTCGACACTCTCTGTTGTACCCGCAACATCCTTAACAATTGGGTGCCCTGCGCCATACATCATCAACAGCATCTGCTGCAAAGCCAGCCAAGTCGGCTGATCTTCGTACATCGCCAGCTCCTGGTGAATGGCCGCCCTTTCACGCTCCACATCTTCTCGGGTAAAGTACGGGGTCGCAAGCGTACTCATTAACAGTTCCAAACTGCTAATCAAATTGCCTGTACATGCCAACTGATAAGTCGTTACATCGTAACGTGTTAATGCAGAGGTTGAAGCACCTTCAGCGTGAAACAATGCCTTTAGATCCTGTTTATCCGGATTATAGAACATCATGTGCTCCAGAAAATGGGCAGTACCCGCTGCGTCGATATCATGAATCGAACCATAAGGCACAGACCATGAAACAAACGTGTGCCGATAATCCGGCTGCGGAAAGATATTTACAAACAGCCCATTGGATAAACGACGACGAAAAGGGGCATGAGGCACGGTAATATTCATCCTTTCACCTCCTTGTGACTATGCGGAATATTCATTCTCGGGGTAAAGAATCCAGGTGACCTGCTTCTTCAGTCCAGAGGCAACGGATACCACAGATTCGGGGGTAACTTCAGCAATCCCCTGTAAAAATTGGGCCGTAGTCATTTCACTTCCGGTCAGAATAAAATCTATATGATTGGCAATGATCTGCTGCGGCATATCGAAACCAACCTGCACAAAATGCATCACATTCTGAACCGTTGTATACAGCTCCTTCACAGAAATCTCCCCATCACAGAGCCTGCTCCACTCGGAGTCGATGCCTTCCAGAACTTCAGCCACATTAGCGCTGCTGGTCCCCGTCGTAATATGCAGGGTTTCCCGATAATCATCAAGTTGGCTGCTGATCTGATACACCCTCTGCTGCCGTTCTCGCAATTCAATCTGAAGACGGGAGGCAGGCGTGGCACCAAATAATGTGTGGAATACAAACAAAGCAGGATATAAAGGCGATCCGAACCGAATGCCTGTGCTGTAGGCAACATTGATTTTGCACTGGTGGATATCCATCAATTCCATCATCATGGATCCTGCCTCCTGTTGAACCTCTGGATGCTCCTGCTTCTCCGGCATCTGGTGAATTTCAGCCAGTGAGTGCACCTTCGGCAGCCGGGCATCATTCCCTGCCTGATTTTGTTCGGCGAATCGTACGGTATATGCATCGGGGTCTCGAATTATAAATTGATCCCAAATGTGGTTTGCAATCCGATCACGTTGCACATTGCCAACCACATGAATATGAATGGGGTTACGGATTAACATCCGGTACCACTGAACCCATTCCACTCCATCAGCAAACAGTTCCGTTGGTTCAAGCTGCTGCAGCCTGCTTATGTCCTCATACCCCAGCCATTCCAGACATCGCCCCTGCACAACCTTGTCCCATTCGGATGAATCATAATCCCTATGCTGCTGAGCCCATGCAATCGCTTCCTGTACCTTACTCTCATCGAACTTTCCTTCATCTCCAAAAGCTGGTTCATAAAGTAGAGTTGCAAGGAATTCTAGCGCATGCTTTAGGTTTGTTTCAGGCATGGAACCAGATACATCAGGCACACGAAGCATCAAAGTCGCTATCTGATTGTCCCCTTTGTACTCAAATTGATATCTGAATTCAGCACCATTCAGCGACCATAGCTGTCTTTGAATCAAAGATCTGGACGGAAACCTTCGGGAATGATTCATCAAAAGACGGACAATTACAACAAATGCCGCTGCGGGTATGCTGTTCTGTGGATTGATCAGACTGATATGTACATAGTGATTGGCATATTTGTGCGTGGACAAAATGTGCGCTGACAAGTTGTTACGTTCCTCTGTCATAAAAGACTGCATCCCTGCTCCTCCTTTCATTCCAGCTATGAGTCCAGACTATAGACTGTACCGCTAACTGTGTTCAGGCCAAGTTGGCCAAAACCTTCTAGCGGCCTGGATATCCAATCGACTTGGCTGGCTGTGTCAGTTGTATCAGGCCTTTCCTCATCTCCCCACTGAACAACCTGCTGATGATGCCTGTCCCAAAAACGCCATAAAGCCGGCTGTGCCAGCAGCTGTTTGCGAAATGGTTCGTAAATTCGGTCGGCAGCAAATGGGACATCCTCATCCAGAATGACAGGTGGAAGGAACACAATTTTGGAGCGAAAGTCTTCGGTTAACGTCATAAAATAAGGGCATACCGGCTTCTTCGTCTTGGCCAGAATACGGAAGATTCCACTTCTGGTACGAATCCGTGAACTGAGAAAAGGGATGTTTGCCGCATGATTATCCGTATTGTATCCGGTCTGTCCATCCACAAAAAGACTAAAGGATCCTCCCTTGCGCAGGTGGGAATACAGCCTGATCCCGATCATCTCATCCTCTGCATTAAGCAGTTCTGCTCCCGCATACTTTCGGATGGCATCCCAGCCGGACAGCTTCTTCTCCTGTTCTACCGTTTCCCGCTCTGCAATGAGGTAAAATGGAAGTTTGGCCGACATGTGACCTGCACGAATCTCTTGTCCAATCGTAATCATATTGTGTCTGACAAACCCATAATGCCAGGTTAAAAGTGCACCACCTTCCTGTAAGGTGGCCCGTAGATGTTCACGTCCCTCCACCTCATCCCATTCCAGAAAGGAGTACGGACTTTTTTTGTGTTCGTCAATGGTACGCAAGAAGGCAAGATAATCAATCCAGATGGATTCAGCAGCCACCTTTGGTTGTAGCGGTTTGAATTCCTTAACAATGTTCATCAAGGCATAGAATGAACCCAAATGGATTCCCTCCACCCGTTCCTTATGCAGCTCGTCTTCGACCTGTTCATGATGCAAGGTGTACAATGATTTGAAATCCATCATCGGCTTGTCTCCTTCGAAAATTGTGAGATTGAAACTGAACTCCCTGCTAATGACACGCCAACAGCTTCATGGGTATCGTTCCTGTGGCGTTCCCAATTCCGGTACATTCCATCCATCATGTAGGTGAGCATCCTCAAAGCTATCTCATATTGACCAGGAATCTGCACCTCATGTTCCACTCCTTGTCCCTCCACCATATCAAATCCGACAAAGGGCAAAGGCGACTCCAATGCAGAAATAACACAATCTCGGGTATTAAACCAGGTGGGTCCTCCGCTAATGGGAAAATCGACATAAGGAAAACTTCCTGGATCAAGGCAATCGAGATCAAACGATAAATACGCCGCTTCTGCCTGATGTTTCTGCTGAGTCTCGGCCAGAACTGTACGTACTTTCTCCGGAGTCATCTGCTCCGCCGAAATCTGGATCAACTTAGGATGACTGTACATCTGATCCAAAGAGCGCAGGCCACGCAGGCCAATTTGTACAATCGCAGCAATGTTATCCTCATCAAGCAAATGCCTAACAAAATTGGAATGGTTCACCTGCTCCTGATGAATGGCATCTACCCCGCAGTCATGGTGAGCATCAAACTGAACCAAAATAATCTTCCCGCTCGTTTGGCTGAGCATGGATTTCAGAATGGAATACGTGATGGAATGGTCGCCACCAATACAGCACAATAAAGCCTTTTCTGATTGAGTGTAATTCAGTGCTGATTGGAGTCCTTCCATATAAAAGTAATCTCCCTCATGTTCACAGGGTACGCAGGAGCCCAGATCCTGCATGGCTATGAATTCAAGCAATCGCTGACCATTGCCAATATCAGTTAACCCCGATAACCGGGACTCTGTCAGGGCCGGGTATAATACCTTTTTCCAGGATTCAGCCCGCAGACTTTGTTCAAACTCCCCAACCTTGGATTCCTCCATGCTCGTACCTCCAGCATAAGGTATACCCAGAATATACAGACAAGGAGAAACGTGGCTAACAAGTGGCTCCAGTGAAAAAAAGGGGACCACTGGCGGTGCAATACCTGCGAGCTGCGGTACAAGGCGCGGTTCCAGTTCTTCAGCTGGCTCGATCTGATAAAACTGGCTGAACGAGTTATCAGCAGCGATTAATGCATCCCCGAGGCGATGCACCAGATATACAGGTTCCAGATCTTTCATAAGAGAGCCCCCTGTTATTTAATAATTTATTTCATGACTGTGTTGAATAACTCTGGCCGTTTATGACCTCCTGCCCTTCCAGACCTACCCCTCCGGGTACAGACTGTTCTGCGTACTCACGCTTGAACATCCGAAGTACGGGTATGAGGCAGAATAGACTGGCCGCGTTAACGGAAGCTATCACACTATAAAAATAGACAACCTCATTAAATACTCGCGTTAACACCCAACCTGCCGTAATGATAAGCAGGAAATAAACCGCGTTTAATAAGAGAGCCTGATACCCCCTTCCACTCTGTTCCATGGTAAGCAAAGTGGTCATCATGGGACCCATGGTGAGATAGGAAAGGGCAACGATCGCAAGATACCGTGCAGCTTCAGTACGGGATACGGGATCCGCGATCAGAAGAGCGGTAAGAGGCTCACGCCAGATCCAGATCACTACAGAGATTACGACATAAATGATAAATGACTGCATAAGGCCTCTGCGGTAACTTTCATATGCTCTCGGCCGATGTGCCTGTTGAAGGTTATGATTAATCAGAATTCCAATGGCGGACCCGATGACTATGCCAGGCAAGATTGCCATGGTCTGTATGCGGTAACCCACACCGAATCCCGCCACGACCCCTTCACCAAAATGGCTGACAATTTTATTGAAGAAAAATGTACTTACAAAGATTAGACAGTACGAGAGAAATACCGGAATGCCGACCTGCCGGAGCGCAATAAGGTGCCTCTGTACAAACGCAAGCCTTACAGAAACCAGTTCTTTCCGCACAAATAAAATGAGAACAGAGATAAGCAGGGATAACGTGGAAGAAATGAGATTGGCATAGATAATCCCCTTAAGATCGAAACCAACTACGGAGACAAACCAATACACAAGCAGAATATTCAGTAACGCCGTACCAACAGCATTCCACGAGGCGGCTTGTGCCCTGCCAAGTCCTCTCAAGGCAGCCCCGCTGGCTGCTGCGAGTACAGCAGGCACACCTGCAGCCACCATGCCAGCTACATAGAATGCAAACAGCGGCTGGACATCACTCGGAACGGCATAAAACCAGGACAGCAAGGGTGATAGCAGCATCACCAGCCCCCCCATTACAATGGCCAACACTCCTGCACTGCCCATCATGTGGGCAAACAACTGCGTAAAGTATGGGGAACCCTCTGCTCGGCTGCGGGATACAGCAACCTGAACAGACAGCTGTGTTGCTTCCACAATGGCAATCATAACGAAGGAAATGGGGATATAGAGCGATAACACGTACAGTACGGTCTGGCTTGTATGGCCCATGAAGAATACGTTAACCAGCTGCGTTGTGACATTGACCAAAGAAGCGAGAAGCATTGGTATTGCGGTGCGAATCAACAATCTGTTCACGGATCCAGAAGTATAATCCAGGCCTTGCACGGTCAAGCACCTCCTCATGTCATGTTGTTCCGATTTCCGAGTGAAGCGGGAGCTTCGAGAGGTTGGGTTGCCTTGTAACAAATGCGCAGGACGCAGACAACAAACAGCCTCCATCCCAAGCGACAAGCAGAACATGTTCACCTGGACGAATGCTTCCATTCTGAAGTTGTTCTCCAAGCTGTATCCATACATCACCACTTTGATAATCTCTATGGGGTATTCCAAAAGTTTTTACTGGATGAAGCTGCTGTTCTCCGTCTATACATATGCGTGATGCCAGGCTAGACTGGACAATCACGTGATTTGCCTGACAGGACTTCATCAGCTCTTCAAGAATAGAGCCGACCTTTTCGGAGATACTCCTTCCTTCAGCTGAATTCATGGATACCTTCCCCATGTAGTCCACTTCCAGTGCTCCCATCTCCTTGCTTAAGTCCAAAGCCACAGCCATATCCGATCGTTCTCCCGGTACACCCGTTTGCGAGCATCCCTGCCTCGTTAAAACTCCACTCTCCAGTACACGCTGCTCCGTTAGAACCAGTGCTCCCCTTTGATCTCCCATCAATGTCCACCGAGCTGCCTGAATTCCTTCTAAACCCGCCAGTGCTCCCAGATGGGAAAAAGCAAGCGGATAATCCACCTTCCATGAAGTCGATTCCAGGATTCGAGCCAGTGGCGGATTCATTGCATAACGATCAGGATAAGTCTGCGCCAATATCAACACATCCCACTGTTCTGCATTTTCAGATAAGGATTCCATGGCAATGAGCGCAAGATCCCCTGCAGTTACACGCCTTCCAGCGGATAACAGGGATCGGGTACGCAAAGTGGATTTTCCATAATAGTGTTCCTCCATATATATATGTGGAGATAGGTAATCGTAATCTTCCACATCCGGTTTATCCAAGGTATACAAGTGATCTTCAGCAGTAACCCAACAGATATGATTTACAAATACAGACGTCCGGCGGTTGAGGCTATGAACATCAGGCATGCTTCATTTTTCCGTTAGCGTAGGCCTGGAAGACGTTAATCTTCTGGATGGAGGTGGTGCCCTCCATGAACTCAAAAGCCCTTGCATCGCGATACCACTTATTCAATAACGGATGCTCATGCATGGAACCCGGGCCCATTAGATCCAGTGCAAGCTCTGTTGCCTCCTCGGCAAGGGCTCCGGCCCGGATTTTGCTAAGGGAAGCCAGATACCCTTTCTGCACATCTGCATCAATCTCTGCTGCTGCACTGCGAATCATGCTGCGAAGTGCATGCAATCGCATTTCAATCTGCTCCAGCTCCAGCTGCTCCCTTTCCTTGAAGAAGGATCTCTGCTCTCTGACGTAATCAAACGCTGCTTGAGCCACACCTAAAGCGAGTGCTGCTACGCCCGGCCGCATCCGGTGAAAGGTTTGAAGAGCCCCCCACAATCCGCGTTTGGTCGGACTTAGATGACGTCCAATTATATCGTGCTCCTCCAGCTGACAAGCATCAAACGTCAGGTGACTTAGCTGTACCCCTCTTACACCCATCGTATCGAGCGGCTTCGCAGTAAAGCCACTGATTGACTTGTCTACCAGCGCAATCTGTATTCCCAGCGGCGTTCGGTTCGTCTGGGCAAATACCAGTCCAATGCTGGCACGGTGCCCATTTCCGATATAAAACTTTTGTCCGTTTAGCTCCAGCCTGCCTTCTCCATTACGTGAAATGCGTGTGCCAATTTCGGTGGCATCTGAACCTTTTTCAGGTTCTGTCAGAGCAAAGAAAGACCATGCTGTTCCTTTAAGAAAATGAGAATAATACCGTTCCTTCTGCTGTGGATCCGCCAGAGCCGAAATAATCACGCTGGACATGGACGGACCTGGACTCCCCAGAAAAACACCTGCGTCACCTGCCGAAAGCTGCTCAATGGCGATCACCCTCTCCAGGCAGGAAAGTCCATAATATCGCTCTTGGCCTACAGTCACGATGGGCTCACCTCCATATTCCGGGGGGATCATCATGCGATTAATGGTTCGTATGGATTCCAGATTCGTGAATTCATTAATCCGCTCAGGCTCACGATCTATTACAAGGCCGATTTCGCGCAATTCGGCTGCATACTTCCTCATTTCCTGTTCAAATACAGCAATTGTGGATGGTTCTATCATTGGCAGTCCTCCCTGGCATCCAGCATTATATTTTTGACCAGTTGACCGGTGTACACATAGGCTGATATCCCCTGCCTCAGGTAACCGAATCCACCACCAAGACGCTGGACAAGACGGAAAGCCTCATCAAGCTCTCGATGTACCCAGGTAATGGTCCGATCGGGTGAAATATGAGCTTGATCCATGGCGAATGGTCCTGAAGGCACAGTCTCAGCCATGTATAGTACCGTCAAAATGTCGGCTATCATGCCCTTCACTAACTGATGCTGAAGGGTGGACTGACCCCCTGATGTGCGAATGGACAAATGTAATCGTACTTGCTCCAATCCTGCCCTGCACAGTTCCACGCGGAACTGTAGCATCTGCTTCGTCAGATCAGTCGTATCGAATGCCTGCTCCTTAAGCAAGCTCTCATCTTGTTCTGTTCCAATGGGCACCTGGATGTGATACAGCTGAAGAGATGGTTCCAACATTGGATCGCCCACCTGATTAACCTGGATATGATTCCATTCATACATGCGGCCAGTTCCTTCATGCCAGACGAAAGGCAGCTCTTCAACCAGCTCGCGGGTAACCAATACATACGTCCCTCGGGAAAGGAATACCGGGCGCCCTTGGTATCGTATTGTTGCACTTTCCAACAGTTTTGCAATAGAAGGAACTGCGCGTCCCGCTGAATTGACTCCATCGGGCGCAGTACCTGCCACATGTGAATCCACGACTGACATTTACACTCCTCCTCCATGCTTGTTATCTGCCCTTTCCATGCTCAATCAGTGCAAATCCAAAAAAGCTGCCCAGCCCAATGCTGACCAGTACGGACCGTCCCTCATGGCATACCCAATTACTCTCCAACCCTGAACTCAGATTAATGAACGCATCAGTTGAGAACGTATGCCCGATCCGGGGAATATTGTCCAGATAGATCCGTTCTTGCTCAATACCCGTACGTTTGGAGAACTCCTTCCAGGTCGTGAAATTCACATTATGAGGAAAGATATGATCCACGTCCCGAAGTGTCAATCCCTCCGCTGACAGCAGCTCTTCCATGCCTTGAATGATATGATCCACATACAACTTGTTAAACGACGCCATCTCTTCTGCCTCGGCATAATATCCGTTATGGAACCGCGTATCTCTTAACATGTGAGTAGCCTGTACAACATGCTTCCCCTCATCTCTACTTAGCAGGACAGCTACAGCAGAGTCACCCAATATCGTCGATTTGCGGATATATCTCCATTCTGATGGCAAAAAATTGAACTGATCGGCACAAACCAACAGCACATGGCCAATCTCCGGCTGCGTAAGGGATATTCGTTCAAGCCATTGAAGAGCGGCTATCGATGAAGCGCAGTTCATATGTGAGATGCTATAGAACGGCACATGTTCCAGATCGAACTGACGAAGAGCCCGCTGTAAAGGCATATAATCTCCAGGTGCCTGCACATGAGCAGAGTGGGCAAAAAGGACGAGGTCTATTGCAGGCAGAGGATGCCTATCCTCAAGGTGACGGATGGCCTGAATCATCGATTCATCCAGGAATCGATTTGGATCAGTAATAGGGACACCCTTCAGTCGATGGTACTTACGCAGTAATTGGAGTTCCCCCTTACCCAGCCCCATCTTTTCCAGTATGACTTCAGGTTCCTCGACCTGATCGGGCAAATATACGCCGATATCCACAATGCCGAATCCCATATTCATTGCCTCCTCCGGATTACAACTCCATCTATTCTGCCTCGCCTGTATGAATGAGGAGTGCGTAGACAAATGAATCCGCCTGCTCCAGATGCATCAGACATACATATTGATACCTGTCTCTCTCCTGGAGAAGTTCTTCGAGAGCAAAGAACGGGGCAGCACTCCAGCGCGAAGGGTCATAACTTCCTCTCCGGCCTGTTTCATGGAACCATGAGGTTCCCTTCACCTGCTGCTCCAGTAATGGATGAACCAATAAGGCAATCTGTTTCGGATCAACGGAAACCTGGCTGCATAATCCATCCAGCACCCGTGCTGCCGTCTCCTCAATCGATTCCTCTGCATACCTCATCTCTACGCCCAGAAGAGAAAGACCTGTTCCTGACAACTGATCCAGAACCATGACCGCGGCTGTATCTGGACCTGGAGCTTCACTGAAGTCATCCGTTTCATAGGGAAGTGCCGTTTGGTCCATGACCAGCAGCATGCCTTTTTTATAGCCGCCATTGCTCAAATAATGCTGAAGCATATGCAGTGCGGCAAAAGGAGCACCAAAACCCAGATCATTCACAGCAAAGCTGAGGAAACGGGCTTGGTAGCGGTCCATTAAATAATTTACAATTGAAATATCGGGGCGTATGTTTGGGAAATTGTAAGCAAGCAGGAGAATATCGACCTCCTTCATGATCTGATCAATCCCGGTTTCTTCGAGAAGTTCTGTGCTCATGTCATGGTAAGCATTGTTATTGCGCTCCTTCAGTAGTTCGAAGCGAGCCTCTACAGGTGAATTCGCTAGCATATCCTCGTGGAATCGCAATAACTCCGGGTGCTCAAACGGAGGCTGCTTGTCTGCAAAAAGCCTGACTTTCATGTCCCGGATGGCAACAGGCGCCGCCATCAGACAGCTACAAGCTGCTTCTCAATGTATGCAGCCAGTGAACCCACTGTATCAAAAACATCGGGTTCCAATTCATCCGGGTCGATTTCCAAACCATCAATCCGATCCTCCAATGTCATCAACAGCTCCAGAACGGAAGTAGAGTCCAGATGAAGCTCGTCAAATAAAGACGTATTTAGGTTAATAGCCTGGTCCGCTTCCATATTCAACACTTCGGCAAGGGCTCCCTTAATCTCTTCAAGCAATAATGCAGTGGTCATGATTATCATCTCTCCTCATAAGTTAGTTACTGCTGACGGTGAAACATGGATTAAACGTTGTTTGCCCAGCATATCCTGAGGTGTATCTCTCTCCCGAATCAGATGCACCTCTCCCCCGCTGACCATCACTTCTGCAGGGCTGCCATGGCTCAGGAAATGGGTCGGAGAAGCTGTAGGACCGTAAGCACCAGAATGAAAAACTCCAATCAGATCCCCTTGAGCAACATAAGGCAGATTCACTCGTTTACCAATCACATCGTTTGGGGTACAGAGTGGTCCCGTGATGTTGTACTCCGCTACCGGGGATTCACCATAACGTGTCAGAGAAGCGATCGGAAAGTTCCGCTTCACAAACGATCCGATACCGACTGCTGCCATATGGCAGTTCGTCCCTCCATCCGTAACGATAAAGGTTTCTCCGTACGATTGTTTAACATACAGTGCACGGCTCACAAGCATACCGCTTTTGCCCACCAGATAACGTCCCAGCTCCATAAACAAACGGGTGTCAGGATGATTCGATTTATATTCATCAAACAACGGATTCAATTGCTCCGTTAACGAACCCACGGACAGCGGCTCTTCCCCTTCATGATACGGAACTCCCAACCCCCCACCCACATCGACCATGCGCAGTTTGATGCCCAAATGCTGCTCAATCCGGTCGGCCAGTTCCAAAATGTGGCGTGTATTTTGCACAATGGGCTCCACTTCAAGCATGCGAGTCCCCATATAGACATGCAGTCCCATAATATCCACATGTGAGCAACGTTCAAACTTTTCCTTTCCTTGAATCACATGGTTCTCGTCGATACCAAACTGGCGCGGTTTGCCGCCCATGGTCAGACGGGATCCTTTTACGGCAAACGAAGGATTGATTCTCAGTGCGACCTGCACAACTCGCCCTTCTTCCGCTGCAATTGCTTCAATGCGCTCAAGCTCCTGAAATGATTCGCATACGATGGCGTAAATGCCCTGCCTTACACATGCAATAATCTCAGCAGCACTCTTACCTGGTCCTAGAAAAATAATATGCTCAGGCTTCACACCCGCTTCAAGCGCCGTATGTAACTCGGTCATGGAACAAACCTCAGCCCGGGCTCCAAGCTCGTGCAACAAATGAACAATGGAGATATTGGGATTGGCTTTAAGGGAATAGAATAGCTCTACTTTTGGCGTAAGCAATCCTCGAAGTTCCTGATAGACTTGCTCCAATACATCGCCATCATATACATACAATGGTGTGCCGAAGCGCCCAGCAATTTCGGAGATGGCAACTTGCTGAATATGGTATTCCCCTGACATTTATTTCACCTCGTTTATGGTAGTTAGTGCTGCTTCCACTGCAATATCAGTTGCTCGCAACTGTTCCTCCGAATGCGCAATAATTACGCCATACAGACGGCCTGAGAATAGGCTGCCTGTGCTTTTGAATGCAGCATTAACGGTAGCAAAGTTGTTAATCAGCAAGCCTTCGCCTTTTAATGGATCAAACAGCAGCTGTCCAAGCACAGACCGTAAGTCCTCGTACTTCAGCTTCTCATTCAGCCGGAGTGCATATTTCTTAGCCAGTCCGAACATGCCATCCGAAATCCAGCGGTTCTGGATATTGATCTGATAGGTAGACATATTAAACCTTGCATTGATTTCCAGGTTCGGCCACACACTTCCGTCTTCATCGAGAATGGCATCAATACCGGCTATGCCGTAATATCCGTCTCTATGAAGTGCTGCTCCGATGCGAAATGCAGCTTCCTGAATAACTGCCATCTGGTTATTATCCAGGCGCGGCGGCATTAAATGCCCTTGGTGCACTCCCTGTTCAACCAAGGATTCCTTAACACCGAGAAACTCAATCTCGCCAGTTCGGTCAATTAAAATCTGGTAGTTCAAGTCACAGGTCTTGTTCATCCATTGTTCCAATACATAATTGACTGTTCTTGTCCCATTTTTGCTAGCCTGCTTTTCGAGCAAACTCATGCATTTGCGGAAGCGGGACTCCTCAGCAATAACGGTAATGCCTTTCCCTGATACACCCATCGAATCTTTCAATACAAGTCTGCCTCCTTGTTCCAGCGCAGACTTCAATTGTTCAAATCCTGAGGACAGCTCTTCCAGTGAAGAACATTCACAGCCTGGAATCTGGCGAATACCAAGTTCGGCATTAAGACGACGGGCATAACCCTTGTCATTGACCTTACGAAATACATTCGCTGGGGGCACTGCAAGAGGAATGCCTGTCAGACGGGATAACTCTTCTTCCTGATCTGAAACCCCGAACGGGACCAGATACGTCTGAATGCTACGATCATGAGCCAGTTCGTGCAGCTTCTCCAACGTACGCGGACAATGCAGGATGTTGGCAGTAATGTTCATCCCTGGTTCATTGGACTCTGTTGCAATAAATCGGGAACGCCCGAATCCAACCGCGCGGGCATCTGCCACAAAACCGGGATCTGGCAAACTCTTCAGCAGAACAACGTCCTGTTCTCCTGCGAGAAAGACACCCAGCTCCTCCATCCGGTTCACTACGTCTGAAGCAGATCCAATACTTAGAGAAGGTAGCTTCAGTACCCCTTGCTCATTCCAGTATTCCTCGACTTCGAAATTGTTCAGATAAACCAATACGGCATCCTCTCTACCTGTGAGTGCACGCTTCAGCTTGATCGAAAAGTCAGATAACAGCGTGGTCAACTACGCCACCTCCCATTCCTGCATACTGCATTACTGCCACGCTAAATGTAGCTCCAAGACCAACGGTGACGAGCAAATAGTAGTCGTCCCTCTGTAGAAGTTGCAAATCTGAAATTTCTTTCAGATTGATATATGGATCGGAACAGAAACAGTGTCCGATCTCTGGCACATTGGAGGTGTATACACGTTCCAACGGAAAAGACAACGCTGCAGCAACCTTTTTCCATGAAGAGAGATTCACATTATGCGGAACAATATAACGTATATCCTGCATCGTGAGCCCGGTTTGGTTGACTGCCTGGACAATTACTTCACATAACTGTGGTGTATAAATGTCCTGAAATTCTTTTAACGTCTCCGGATCCCCTGTCAGCACATTGCAAAATTGCCCCAAGGTCACATTCATTAGTCCGATCATCCGGCTTCCGCTGTTGGAATTTCCAATCAGAACAGCCGCGGCAGCCTCTCCCATAACCGTTGTGTTGGGGATAAGCTGCACAATGGGACTGAATGTTTTTTCACCCGTCAAGATTAAAATATGATCATCCTCTTCCAGTGAAGGCAACAACGTGGCGGCGACATCCAATGCAATTAGACCCGAAGCGCAATTTTGCTGCGTCAGCGAAAAAGCAATTGCATGTTGCAACCCGTACGCTTGTTTCAAGCCTTGAAGCACCTTCATAGGAAAGGGGAAATTTTCCTGAATTGTATGACAATAAATGATATACTTAATGGAAGACGGAACGACCTCCGGACTGTTGACCACCTGGGCGAGCACACGCCCGAGAAGTGAAGTCAGATCACCGCCCTTATCTTGCCGGACCTGTTTCAGACCATGAATTTTCTCCATGACTTTGGTCTGAGCATTTTTGAGTCCAAGATGTTCATTTAACTCCCGGACAGGAACAGCGAACTCCGGAATGTAAGACCAGATTTGGTTGATATGCATCGGTTTCGGACACCTCGTTATACCCTTCATACGGAGCGCTCTGAATACAGGGAGAGAGCTTCGTTCAGAAGCTCTCATCTATTGATCTAACCATCATGTAATAATAAGTATAGGAGATTATGCACGGGCTGCTGCTGCACGGGCTGCTGCTGCACGGGCCGCTGCTGCACGGGCTGCCGCTGCACGAGCTGCTGCCGCACGAGCACTGACTTCACGTGTTTCATCCAGCACGTTCACATCCGATTGGGTCGCTTCCAGTTCTTTGTTTTTCAATTGTTCCAATGTAATTGGAGTCGCTTTAATGACCATTGGTATTCCTCCTTTCATCTAAGATACTATCATTCTATAATCTTCCAAATCGTATTTAAACTGTAAATGGAGGTAAATGGACCTCTTACACTCCTTACCCCCTGCTTCTGCCCACCACATGATCAACATACAAATCACAATGCTAGTAATATCTCAATCTTTATTTAAGGGACGGTGAAATGATCATGCTCGGACCTAAAATCCGGGAAATCCGGGAGCAGCTTGGACTATCCCAAAAACAACTGGCAGGCGAGGATATGACACGCTCTTATATCAGTCTCATCGAAAAAGGCAGAGCCGTTCCTTCTCAGCGAATGTTGAAAATCATAGCCAAACGATTGAATACACCCATGGAGTATTTTTTGGGGGAAAGTACAGCGACAGATACCGATATTGGAGAAGCCGTACTGGATAAGGCAAAGTTGTATTATAAGGAGCGCAACGATCGTGCCTGCATCCGGATGGCCCATAATGTGCTCACACTGACCAAAGATGTACTCGACCAGACTGAAGCCTATCTTCTCATCATGCGAAGCTATAATCGACTGGGAGAATACCGTCAGGCCTTGGACAATGGTGAAGCCGCAGCATTTATCGTAACTCGCACCGGAGATAGAGAGCGAATTGTCCAGTACTATTTGGAAATGGGACGCGCAGCTTTTCATTCTGAGTTGTTCCATGCTGCCCGCAAATTTTATGAACAGGCGTATACCTACAGCAGCCGACTAAAATACCTACAGGATGAACATATACGCGCGCTGATCTATCTTGGAACTACCCATTTGCGTCTAGGAAACGTTGATCAGGGATTGGAGTTCTATCTCAAGGCAGAGAAAGAAGCCCGCATGGCAGGCCAGCCGGAGCTCTATGGTGAGATTACGCTTGGTTTGGGAAAAGCCTATTATATGTCTGAACAAGACGATCACATGCAGTTAAGTTACGATTGGACCAAAAAATCGGTAGATTCATATAAACTGGCAAGAAGTGAGTCCTATGTCCTGGCGCTCCATAACCTTGCGGTCATACAGCTTCATATGGGGCAAAAAAAAGAAGCCCTTCCCTTGCTGGGTGAATGCGCCGGAATTTACGACGAACGCAATCTGCCCCACAAGAAGGCTTCCATATTGGAGGAAATCAGTAAAATTTATTTGGAAGAGCGCGAACTACAGCAAGCAGAGACTGTCATCAAAGAAGCTCTACAGTTGCTGGAGCTGCGAGATGAAGGGGTCCTACGGGCAAAATTATATCGTCTCCTCGGCTTGGTATTCCATGAGAAGGACAACTCTGATGAAGGATATTATTTTCTTCGGATGAGCCACGATCTCCTAAAACGTATTCATGCCGAACGTGAGGCTGACATCAGCCACCAGATACTTCAGTTAAGCAAGCAAAAACAAAAAATGGAATTTGATGACTACAAGTCATATATCAGATAAATGTGATCCTGATCTTCACCTAACAACTCACAGTTGTAAGTCAGATCCACTTTCGGAAACGGGCTCTCGGAACTGGAGACCCGTTTTCCATTATTTCTAAACGGATTTAAAATCTGGGACAGGATCATTCAAATCGAGTGGAGTTACCTCTTCCTGAATATGTTTATATACATGGCTCAAGTCTCCCTGAGGCTGCAGAACTCCTCCTGAAGCTTGAAGCTGCCCTGTAAAGAATGAAATGACCACAACCGTTGCCATACAGAGTCCACTTGCAATTCCTTGCAGCTTGAATCCTTTACTCTCCACGTCCATCTCTCCTTGTGTATGATTTGGCAGCAGACCATATCGTATATACTCGGCGAACCTAAGACGTATTTTACGGATAATTGCAGTGACTTTAAATACGTTAATCCCCATTTACCTCCATTTACATTGCGTTATCATGTATAAAAAGTCATATGTGGTTTATCTTCACGATAATAATCCAGTCTTTGTTTCATGGTGCCTGTGTGCAGTTCGAACAGATGACCATCGGGATCGGTAAAATAAACAGACCTTGCATCTCTGGGATTGCGCGCTCTGCCAGGAAGAATATCGGCCCCTGCTGCCTTTAGCTCTTGCACAGAGGTATCAAACTCCTCTTCCTTCACGGTGAAGGCAATATGTGTATAGGTTCGTTCCGTATAATTGCGGATAACATCCTCCTGATTCAAAGCGATCCAGAGACCAGCCAGTTCAAAATACGCCAGCTTGCGGCCCTTCACTTGAATCCGGGCACCGAGAGCCTGCTCATAGAAGGTAATGGATCGTTCCAGATTGGATACGGAAAAGCACAGATGATTAATTCCCTGTATATTCACTCGCTCCTGACACCTCCACTATTTTGATTACTCACATCCTTATTATGGTATATTTCTCCTTCAAAAAACAAATGACTTCTTCTCTCACCGCACCTTCTTCTGGGCGAACGCATAGCTTAGGCATATCAATGAATGCTCGAGGAGGATGCAAAACGAATGAATCCTGTCTACCCTTTTTATGGTGAGAAGACGGTCTGCAAAGAGCAAAAACTGGCATTTCCACCCCAGCACCAGGATCGGCAGCCAGGTCTGGAAACACTCATGGTACCTGAACCCATTAGCGAGGATCCGGCTTACATTGGCAGCTGCAAACTGGATGGCAAAGTAGCCATCATTACGGGTGGGGACAGTGGAATCGGCAGAGCCGCAGCCATTGCTTATGCCAAGGAAGGTGCCGATATTGTCATTGCTTACCTGTATGAACGGACGGATGCCGAGTGGACTCGGGATCGTATTGTAGAGCTGGGCCAGCGCTGTCTGCTCATTGAGATCGACCTTCGGCTGAAGAAAAACTGTGATGCGGTCATTCGTTCTACAATGGAAACTTTCGGGAAAATAGATATTCTGGTCAACAATCATGCGGTGCAGTATGTGCAGCCGAGTATTGTCGACATTACGGAGGAACAGCTCTATCATACGTTCCAGACGAATGTGTTTTCCTATTTTTTTCTGATTCAGGCTGCTCTCCCGCATATGTGCAAAGGAGCTTCCATCATCAACACGGCTTCCATTACAGCCTATAAGGGCAATGTGCAGCTGATTGACTACTCCTCAACCAAAGGGGCTGTTGTCTCGCTGACACGCGTACTCGCCAAATCACTGGCTTCTCAGGGAATTCGGGTTAATTGTGTAGCTCCTGGTCCAATCTGGACCCCTCTCATTCCCTCCAGCTTCTCTGCTGAAGATGTGCAGGTATTTGGAACCGAAACGCCAATGGGTCGTGCAGGCCAACCATATGAGCTGGCAGCGGCCTATGTTTATCTCGGATCGCGTGATTCGTCGTACGTAACCGGTGAATGCATTCATATCAATGGCGGCGATATGGTGACCACCTAAGGTCAGGCGTGGTGAAAACCAATAGGTATGAAGCAAAAATATGGTGTATTTACTTAATCGATCTATCGTCCATGTCAGGTTGAATTTGGCAAGTTCAGCAGGAGAATCAGGATCTTGTTCCGAAGTGGGTTAGGAGTTAAAGCATCCGGTATACCGGAACCTGACATCTTGGGACAAGGAGCTGAACCGTCTGATGAACTACGATCCACTCTATCAACCGTACCCCTCTTATCGTGTGCCCGTCTATGCCAACAAAGGCATGGTCGCCACTTCGCAGCCTCTTGCAGCACAAGCAGGTCTGGATGTGTTAAAAAAAGGCGGCAACGCCATTGATGCCGCGATCGCAACGGCTGCTGCGCTCACCGTGCTGGAGCCAACGTCCAATGGCATTGGGGGCGATGCCTTTGCCCTCGTCTGGACCGAGGGCAAGCTGCACGGCCTGAATGCCAGCGGTCCTGCGCCTCAGGGCATATCCATTGAGGCGCTCAAGGCGGCAGGCCATTCGGAGATGCCGAAGCTTGGGGTCATACCGGTGACGGTGCCTGGCGCACCGGCAGGCTGGGCTGAGCTGAGCCGCCGCTTCGGGCGGCTCACGCTGGCGGAAGCGCTGGAACCGGCTATCCGCTACGCGGAGGAAGGTTACCCGCTTGCGCCTGGGCTGGCGCGCCACTGGGCACGGGCAGCGGACATTTATGCACGCCAGGGTGATGCGGCAGCAGGGCGTGCCTGGCTTGAGACATTCGCTCCAGGCGGGCGTGTTCCGGCCGCGGGCGAGATGTGGCGTTCGCCGGATCACGCGAATACGCTTCGCCGAATCGGCGAGAGCGGCGCACGTGACTTTTACGAAGGAGAACTGGCAGAGCGCATTCATTCGTTTATGGCAGAGCATGGCGGCTACCTGACCAAAGAGGACCTGGCGGCCTTTCAGCCTGAATGGGTCGATCCCATCTCGGTTTCCTATCGTGGCTACGATGTCTGGGAGATCCCGCCAAACGGTCAGGGACTGATTGCCCTCGCAGCGCTCAATCTGCTCAAAGGATTCGACTTTGATGAAAAAGAATCCGTGCTCGGGTATCACAGACAGCTCGAAGCGATGAAACTCGCATTCGCCGATGGAGAGAAATATATAACCGAAGAACGGAAGATGGGCGTGACGGTGAAGGAGCTCCTATCCGAAGCGTACGCGGAAGAGCGGCGCAAACTCATTGGGGACGTGGCACGCCTGCCTGAAGCAGGCGATCCAAAGGGAAGCGGTACGGTATACCTCGCTGCGGCTGACGGTGAAGGCAACATGGTTTCCTTCATTCAGAGCAATTATATGGGCTTCGGCTCCGGGCTGGTCGTACCGGGAACAGGTATCGCCCTGCAAAATCGGGGCCACAATTTCTCTCTCGATCCGAATCATGCAAACGCCCTGGAACCAGGCAAACGCACCTATCATACGATCATTCCAGGATTCCTTACGCGCGGTGATGAAGCAGTTGGCCCATTCGGGGTCATGGGCGGTTTCATGCAGCCTCAGGGCCATGTGCAGGTTGTCATGAACACCGTAGACTTCCACTTGAATCCGCAGGCAGCACTGGATTCTCCAAGGTGGCAGTGGACCAAAGGCAAAACGATACTGGTGGAGACCGGCTTTCCGCAGCATATTGCACAAGCACTTGCCCGTAAAGGGCATGATATTCAGGTTGCTCTCGACCCTTCCATGTTTGGACGCGGCCAGATTATATGGCGTGACCCGGGCAGCGGGGTACTATGCGCTGGCACCGAAAGCCGGACAGATGGATCGGTGGCTGCATGGTAATACAGCTCAGCATAAAACAGAATTTTTAGTGAGCAGTATCGTAGGCAGAAGCAACCTTAAGCTGACCATTTGCTTCGGCGGCAGGAGAAACCGTTGATATATAGAGGATGGCGGACCATTCATGAATCGCTATCATCCTCCCATCACTAGATATCCAGATCAAAAAGGCAAAGAAGAGATCATTCACTGATCTTTTCTTTGCCTTTTTGGATTAGATCATCGGCATGGAGGTACGGTATGTTAATCAACCCTGCCAGATTTTGTAACAGAAATGAATAAATCATGAAATCAATTAAGATTTTCGTAAATTTTCAGCATCAACCATAATCCCCAACCTCCTCCTGGCCGATATACATATAGGGCAAAAGACTCACCTCTCACATCACACATCTATAGAAACGAGGGTATAACATGAAAACAAAAAGGGTCACCCGGGCTTTATGGAGCATGATTTTGATTGTCATGGTTTTGATGCTGGGGGCATGTTCTTCCACAGAAAATGAAACGGCAGCGGACGAGCGGACCAAAGTAGGTATTGTCCTTACTGAAGTTGGCCTTGGCGATCGTTCATTCAATGATGCTGCTTTTGAAGGACTGGTTCAGGCCAGAAATGAAAACACGATTCGGTTTGATTATAAAGAGCCCGGAAAAGATCTAACCACAGAAACCGCATTTGAGCAATTCGCTCAGGATGGTGTGGACTTGATTATCGGACTTAGCGACACTCTTCTGCCTGATCTCGAAAAGGTCGCTGAGCAATATCCGGAGCAGCAGTTTCTTATTGTCGACGGACACTCCGAATTGCCAAATGTGACCTCCATGTCATTCCGCAGTGAAGAAGGCAGTTATCTTGCCGGCATGATCGCTGGCTTCGCGACAACCGAGAATCACGTAGGCTTTTTGGGCGGAATGGAGATTCCTCTTCTCCGCGATTTTCAACAGGGTTTCGAGCAAGGGGTGCAGGCCGTTAATCCGGAGGCTACAGTTCAGGTCGTTTATGCAGGAGACTTCGGCAATTCGAAGCTTGGCGAGGAGCTGGCAGCGAAGATGATCCAGGAGCAAGACGTCGATGTTATTTATGTCGCAGCAGGCCTCACCGGCGTAGGCTCACTAACCGAGATTCAGAAGTTGGGGAAATACGCCATCGGTGTAGATACGGATCAATTCTTTTTGGCGGAAAAGGCTGTTCTCACCTCGATGCTGAAAAATGTCAATGTCTCCATCTACAACGCTGTTAACACGTTTACGAAAAACAATCACTCCTTCCCGGAGCAAAACATGGTTGAGGGGCTGGCAGAAGATGCCGTAGGCCTGACCGCATTACATAACATCACACTCAGTGCGGAACAGCAGCAAATCTTCGAAGATCGGAAAGCTGAAATCATATCCGGCAAAACCAAAATTACGCTTGAACCCTAAATCGACGGATTAGAGGAGATACGCTTATGAAATTGCAAGGCAAACTGATTATTAATGCGTTAATTTCATTACTTTTATGTCTTGTGTTGGTAGCCTATATCATTTTTCAGTTGCTGGGTATCAACGCCAAAAATCAAAATCTGGTGCCTGCCATGCTCAAGGTCAGTGAGCTTAAAGCCAATCAGATTCAGACCCAGCAGGCGCTGGATGTGTTCTCTTTCTCGATGACAGCCGGCAATCAGAATGCCGTACGCAGCTTGTTGGACGAAGGTAAAACGATGATTCAGGAACTTACCGAAGGATTACTGGAAACCGATGAGCAGCTTCGACTGTTGGGTTCCATTCAGACGAAACTGACTGCACTGGATCAGGGGGCAGCTGAAGCCATGCAAGCCTTGGACAGCTCGGAAGCCAAACGGTACAGCACACGTGTGCAGGGCATTCAAAATGATATCTACATGCTCGATGAAATAACCAAGGAACGGTATGATCAATACACGATTAATCTGGAGCAGGACATACAGCAAACTTGGCAAATTGCATTGGGCGGTGCTGTTCTCCTGCTCGTCGCTGCCATGCTGTTCAACATGTATACTTCCCGGAAGCTAGCCAAACGTATTGGAGTGCTGAAGAACGCCGCAGGACAGATTGCAGCTGGCGACCTTACCCAGCAGCTGCCTGAAACCCGGGGCAAGGATGAACTGGATGAGCTGAATCGCTCCTTCCGTCTCATGACTGAGAATATTCGAAACATTATCCAATCGATTGATACCGCCGGAAAACGGGTGGATGGCATGGCTCAGGACATTGACCGCGGCAACGACACCATGCAGGCCATTGTGCAGCAGGTCTCCCGTACGACGGAAGAGCTGTCCATCGGCAGCCAGAAGATTGCGGAGGATCTGAGTGAAACGGTAATGGTCGTGGACAAGATGCAGCACACGTTCGGCAGCAACCTTCATGCCACTTCCCAATCGGCGATCCATGGCAACGAGGTGATGAGCACCGTTGAGGAAGGACACACGGCTATTGAGGAGCAGCTTCGCCTCGCTGAAATGAACCGAATCGCCATGGCTGAGGTTGAACAGACTGTGCAGGAGCTGGAAGAAAGCGCAGCGCGCATTACCACGATGACAGGCTATGTGTCCGAGATCGCCAAGCAGACCACGCTGCTCTCCCTGAACGCTTCAATCGAAGCGGCTCGTGCCGGCGAAGCCGGTCGTGGTTTCGCCGTGGTTGCAGGGGAAGTCAACAAGCTCGCAGAGCAATCTGCACAATCCGTGCAGCATATCTATGCGGCTGTGGGTGAAATCACAAGCGCTATGGACAAGGTGAAAGGTTCTGTGATGCAGAGTATACAGCTCTTCGCTGAACAGGAAAAGGCGACCGGACAAACCCGGGATTCCTTCTCCGCTATTCGTGACAGCGTAGAACAGATCAGTACGGGCATTAACCAGCTGGCCGAAGATATGCAGCTATCCAGTCAGCTAAGTACACAGGTACAGCAGGCCATTGAAAACATCAGTGCGATTACGCAGCAATCAGCTGCCAGCAGTGAAGAGATTACGGCTTCGACGACAGAACAGCAGCGCTCGTTTGAAGAGGCCAGCATCAAGGTCAAATCGCTGCGTGACATCAGTGAGGAAATGCATCAGGAACTGCAGCGTTTCCGCTTGTAAAGGTATGCCTCAGCCTCACTAGTCTAAACAAGAAACCTCCACTTCTCTTGGTATGAGAGAAGTGGAGGTTTTTTAATGAGCCTGTGTTTACACAGATTATTATTCAGTTCACGCAGGTTAAAGCTCTCTCAGCGAAGACCATCACAGGGCGTCAATGATGTCTCCTGCCAGCAGAGACGCCGGGTCGCCGCGCCGCTGCGCAGCCTGCTCGGCGGCCTGGCCGTGCAGGTATACACCAAAAGCGGCGGCCTGCTCCGCGCTGAGTCCTTGAGCGAGCAGACCGGCGATAATGCCGGTCAATACGTCCCCGGCGCCGCCCGTTGCCATGCCGGCGTGCCCGGTGGTGTTGATGTACGCCTCGCCGGAAGGCGTTGCGATGACCGTACGTGCTCCTTTGAGCACCAGGGTCACGCCCTGCTCGCGGGCGTACCGTGCAGCGTGACCAATTCGGTCACGCTGCACTTCGGGGGTCGGCATGCCCAGCAGGCGGCCCATCTCTCCGGGGTGCGGCGTCAGAATGGTCGCCGCACTGCGCCGGCCCCAGTCGCGAGGCCCGTTTGGGCCCGCGTCTGCAAGCATGTTGAGGCCGTCCGCATCGATGACGAGCGGGCGATCCGTCTGCTGCCACAGGCGGCGCAGCCAGCCAGTGTCGCCCTCGAAGCGGCCGAGGCCTGGCCCGGTTGCAATCACGTCGCGGCTCTCCGCAAGACGAAGCACAGCTTCGGCGGAAGCCGCGTTCCACTCGCCGCTGTCGCCATCTGCGGCGGCTGCGAGCATGAGTTCAGGCACACTGCCGATGACATAAGGCAGCAGTGCCGCGGGCAGTGCCCATGTGGCAAGTCCGCAGCCCGCGCGCAGTGCAGCCTTGGCCGAGAGCAGACCTGCGCCGCTCATCGGCAGACTGCCTGCGACCAGCAATACGTGGCCGTAGGTACCCTTGTGCCCGTCCGGTGCCCGCAGACGATCCGTATCCACGTTCAGGGCACCGCGCATCACTTCCTCCGTTAACAGACGAACGGTAGGACCGTGCTCTGGCGCCAGCCGTGCCGGTATGCCGATAGCACGCACCACGATGCGCCCCGCGGCCGTCGCGCCCGGATACTGTACAAGCCCGCGCTTCAGCAGCGCGAGGCATACAGTCACTCTGGCTTGAATGCAGGGCTCGTATACCTCCCCGGTGTCGGCATTCAGCCCGCTTGGCACATCGGCGGAGACGACAGGCTTACCGCTGTCGTTCGCCGCCTCAATCAGCGCCGCGTAGGCTCCCCGCGGCGCCCCCTGCGAGCCGGTGCCCAGCAGTGCATCCACGATGCCTGTGCACCGGCTGAAGTCCACGGCTTCACGGCCGTGGACAAGGGCAGGGATGCCGAGCTGCGCAGCGGCATCCCGCTGCACTGCGGCTTCGCCCCGCAGTGACTCGGGCGCATCGGCGTAGATCAAGGTCACGCCGAGCCCCGCTTCAAGCAGATGGCGGGCGGCAACCAGCCCGTCCCCGCCATTATTGCCCTTACCGATCAGCATGTACCAATGCTGATCAGCGGGGTGCGCCATCACCAGCGCCGGATCGGCGATGATGTCGCCCCCGGAACCTTGGCGATCACCGGGCCCGGTGTGTGCCCGCTGTGCCTCTCCCTGCTCCCAGTGCCTTTTGTGTTCAGCAACCTGAACGCCTGCAGCCTCCTCACGGCACAAGGCGATAACTTCCTCCGCTATGGCTCTGCCCGCGTTTTCCATCAGACTCGCAGCAGGAATGCCCAGCTTGTGGATGGTATGTTCATCTACAGCTCGCATCTGTTCAGCGGTGACGATAAACAAGGTTCATCCCTCCCCGTTGGGTAACTTCTCACTCTGCGTTTGACACCATTCGGTTCTCCTAGCTCCCGGCAAACTCTCCCTTAATAAGCTACCGTAAAACGGGAACCAATAAACTGCGGATCATCAAGCTCATCCACCAATGCCGCAGCAAAGTCGCCAACCGAGATCGTGCTCTCTCCCAGATCATCGGTCACCAAACGATTCATTCCGATCCGGAAATGGCCTGTCCGCGGTCCGGATGTAATTGTTGCCGCCGGGCTCATATACGTCCAGTGGATATCCGATTCCTCGATTAAGCCATACGCATCCAAATGCGCCTTCGCCAGGGTTCTAACTTCCTCCGGAAATCCGGGTGTATCCATCAGCATCTCACCGGAATCGGTCAGCAAGCTGCCAGCTCCGCCAACAACAACCAGACGGCTGGCTTTGCCGCGGCGAACACCCTCAATGAGTGAACGTGTAACTTCCAGCAGTTCCTCTTCTTCTCCGAATTTCGGACCATAGGCACTAACGACAGCTTCCTGGCCTGCTGTAAAATCGGCTACCTGATCCGGGTTCAGCAAATCTCCCTTTTCCACTCGCAGACGTTCATGAACCATTTCCACTTTGGACGGATCACGCACAATCGCAGTCACTTCATGCCCGCGGTCCATCAGCTCCCACAGTATCGTCTTTCCAATCGTTCCAGTCGCTCCAAAAATCGCAACTTTCATATCTTATCCCTCTTTTCATTAGATATCATCTAGTCAACATACCGTTATATTGTAATACTTAATCCTATTGTTATATACCTTAAACGGCTCACGCCATCTTAAACCGTCTGTACTCACTTGTAAACCAATGTTAATAAACCGACAAGAATTCACACATCCAATAAGCAACGCTGCACCTATCTTCTGCATCCAATGCATCTTTTACATAGCAAAAAAAGCCGCTATGGCGGCTTCAAAACCGGGATGTTTACTTATTTAAGTCCATCCTCCCCTTGCCTCCACCACATGCCTTCCGATTTCGGGCTGGTATAGGTGAAACCAAATTGGGAGTACAGGCGATCTGCAGGTACATCCGCAAGAAGACTCACCAAGCCTCGAGCAGGCACATGTTCACGCAAATACTTCATGATCTCGCTCATAATCAACTTGCCATATCCCCTGCCTTGAACATCCGGGTGAACCGCAATATCCACCACCTGAAAGAAACAACCGCCATCCCCAATAACCCTGCCCATGCCTACGAGTGCATCTCCATTCCGTATACATACGGCAAAAAGACTGTTCGGCAGTCCTATTTCTGCTCCCTCCTTGCTCATCGCACTGAGACCCGCAATTTGTCGCAAGGCAAGATACTCTGCTGCTGTGGGTGGAATGTGTTCAATGCTGATCTGGTCCATGAATTGTGCCCCTTTCTGCTTGAATTCATCTACTTCCTGTGTAATAGTGAGAGAAAGCTTACGTGAAGCGTGTTTCAAGATACGTCAAGTTTGTGCAAAGGAGGAAAACGTGTGTTTCAACCCTGGATCGAAGAGCTGCTATCGCGCCCCGGCGCTGAGGCTATGCTGTTTGGAGTCATAGCTCTGCTGCTCGCGATATATATATGGTCCGCCACTGAAGTTCGCCGCAGCCACGAAAGGCGAATGCGAAGGATACGAGATACATTATACATAAGCACAACCCTCTTGGGAAAACTCACCATTCTGGAACATAAACAGTATGCATTCTCAGAAAATGAACAACAGGATCTGTTCATGGCCATGCTGGCCTGCAAAACGGCATCTGACCTCTCCTCTACGTTACAGGATCAGATCCGCGATTGCATCAAGGAGCATGATCCTGCCAGACTCGCGCTGATGCACAGAGCATTGGAACGAGAATGCACCGCATTATCAAATGAACTCGGTCAAGATAACCGAACAGATCATTGGGGCGAGGCCATCTGGACAATCTTTCGGCCTCTGGCCGAACCGGCTGCACTGGCAGCTACCCTGTTTCTGGTTGCTGATCTTGTGTTCCGCCAGCGACTGTTGGACGTTTCCGTAGATTCATGGGAGAGCGTCCTCCCGTGGTTGCGTGCTGTTTCCTTAATGATTGCCATAATGTATGGTTATCTGCTCTGGGCCAGCCTGCGCCGCGAACCATCAGGTACAGTGAACAAAATACTCTTCTTGCTGATCATGCTATGCTCGCTGCTCCATCTGATTGGGCCTGCTGCTGCTCCTTATGCCTTGGGATTACAGCTGATCCTGTTCGTTTCAGGTTTCGGGTTTACTGGAACTCGCCCACGTAGTGATCGCCCTTATGTAGGTCATACCGAGCTGGAGCCAACGAATGAGCCACCTACTGAAATCGAAGTGAGTGCAGCACGTAAAGCTGGTGCCTACACGGGCGAATCGTGAGGACCATGCCCTTTTTTCATGTAATCTATAATAATCAAATGGGTAAACCAGAACTCTCACGACTGAATCCTGCGTGTTGCTCGGGATGCAAAAAGGACTGAACTACAACGTAGTTCAGTCCTTTTCCATATAAGAATAGTATGGCTTTGGTAAAATGCGTTAGCTTATTTCGCTACAACATGTGCAATGATGCGATCCTTTTCATAAGTAACCTGAACGTCATAACCATCCGCTGTGACTTGGTCGAATTCACCTTTAATTACGCCAGCGGTCATTAAAGTTATATCCTTGGAACCTTCGATCTTATAGTTGGACAAGTCCAGATTGAGGTTTCCACCATCCAGATACAGCTTTTTACCAACATTAACCTGACTGTTATCATCGTCCATAACCAATTCCAACGTTCCATTGTCCATGGTAAAGTTTCTATTTAATTTTAATGCTCCATCCGCTTGAACGATGACTTTTCCATTCTCCACATACAGATCACCGAGACCAAAGGCAGTTGCAGATTCAGCCACCAGCGTTCCTGCCTGCAGCAGCGTTCCGCCTGTGTAACTGTTATTGCCTGTCATGGTAAGTGTTCCTGTTCCCTTTTTCGTCAGCATCCCACTGCCGGAGATATCATTTCTCCACCAATCCTCTGCATTGAAACGCCCTTTGGAAGCATCCATATCTACGGTTACATTGTTTATGAATGCACCGTAGCCATCCGCTGCCGTCACCAAGTCCAATCTGCCCCAACCGTTAGACTCGTCCAGAACCGGATAACCGGAATCAATGGATGTCGTATACAACACTTCTCTACGCTGCTCATCGTTCAAATAAGGCTGGCGTGTCTTCAATAGCGCCTCTGCTCCTAATGGCACTTCAGGAGCCAAACCTTTGATTCCTGTTTGTGGCAGTCCATATGTGAGTTTATCGCGATAGAAGGCTTTATTGGCATCATGATCTTCCCATTTCTTTTCGTCATATGCACTTTTAAAGGTATAATCCTCTGTTACCGCGTGTGCATATTCGTACAAACTCATATTTTCTTTTTCTGCCAATGCTCCGAATACTTCTCCTGCATTGGTATATGCCTTTTCCATCAATTCCTGGTTCTCTTCCTTGTTGAAGGCATATGCAGCCATGGCTGTCGCTTGAATTCTTGCACCTATGACATCAAGCGGCGAGTGCATCCCGGTCACAATGCGATTTTCACCCATTTGAGCAGCTCTTGTTAAAAATTCAGAGAATCGTTCTGGCGTGGCGTAGGCAAAAGGAAGCACAGACAGATACGAAGCACTGGTATGACCGCTTGGGAATGCTCCATCCTTACCTCGTCCATCCTCCGCTATTCTTCGTACATAGCTTAATGCAGGAATAATTTCCACGTTGCTTTCGTATTGTTGGAAATGCTTTTCTCCCGTTGTTTTTGTTCCTCCTGAAGCCAAAGGCTCTTCTGTCACTTCACCCTTACCTAAGGTTTCCCACACAGCCAAACCATTCTCATCGACAACCTCTTTCACTTCTCCGTTCGAATTCATTCTCCATGGTCTTGGGGAAGAGTAGAAGTATTTCGAAGGGTTGGAGGATGAAGGAATTTTGAATCGAACCAGATCCACCAGAGCTACCATGTCTGCAAGCTCCGTTTTAGCCCAATCACTTCCCATTCCCTGGCTTTGGTCTTCTGCCGTTTCTTCGGTCAAGACAACATCCATATCCTTGATATCTCTTTCGACGCTTGTCGTTGGCTTAACGATATCTACATATGTGTTAGCCAGTGGGCCAAAAGCTTCCATCATACTGTAGATCTTATCTCTCTGGTCATCGTAATAGGCTGCTAACGCCTCTTCATCGGTACGATTTTGCGTCACATCTTCTACATATTTGATGTTAGCGACCCAAGTCGCTTGATTTCGAATTTCCTCGTTTGCGAATGTTTTTTGGTCGGCGACGGCTGTCTTTTGATCATTTTTAAAGCCATCATAATAGGGGGTCGGTCCATCGCCATACTTTGCAACCTCTCCCTTAACTCCCGGTTTCGTCGCAGCTGTCCCATCTCTCCATTCCGATTGGTTCATGGACCAGACTTGTTCAAAACCGTCCAAGATATCAATAAATGGATTCGTTGCCGCAATATTTTTCAACGTGCCGTCGTCCGCATTGCCTCCATGTTCCACTGCAGACAGACGAGCTTCTTCGGCAGGGGGTTCCACATTCAGCACATTAGCCGAGCCCTTTGGCTTGAATGGTTTAGCATCTGCGTTAGAGTCTATTTCCAAGGCATTAAAAAGTGCACTTACAGCTTCTGCACGTGTGATGGATTGAAGGGGTTTGAAGCTTCCATCCGAATATCCGGAAATAATTTTTGCTGCGGCAGTTCCGCCTACAGCTCCTTTGCTCCAATCCGCAATGGACGAAGCATCGCTAAATGCATTCGCAGCTCCCTCATTCAGGTCCAGATTCAGAATGCCAGCAATGATTTTGGCCGCTTCCTGACGTGTGATCGGATGTTGAGGTTTCATCGTTTGATCCGCATAACCATCCATATATCCAGCCGCACTAGCTGTAGAAACGGCCTGATAATACCATGCATCCTCAGAAACATCATTAAAGTTAATGGCAGCTTGTCCTGCATATCCAAAAGCACCATTCACCAGATTCATAAATTCTGCTCTCGTAATCTCGTTGTTTGGTTTGAATGAACGATCCAGATAACCCCGGATCAGTCCTTCATCACCCCATGCTTGAATGTTCGCTTCCGCCCAGTGTCCCTTAATATCAGAAAACTGAATCTTCTGATCGGCTGCAAAGCTCCGATCTGCAAACGTTGGGCTTACCATAGACAACATTAGAAGTAATGCCAGTGATTTTTTTAGTGGTTTTCTCATGGCCTGCAAATACACGCTCCCATAATCGTAATTTTCAATTTCATCAGCGAATGTGTAGGATCGTCTCCATTCATTCCGTGTCTGATCTGGGGTTACTTTAGCACTCGGGGGAGCCTGGCATCTATAGAACAAATTCCGTTTTATATCAAATTCGTACGTTTTGGCCGGTGCATTCTCCAAAAAATAGATTGAATCATAGAATCGTCATCTAGAGTGCTGTTGTTTGTAAATTTAGATTAACGGAAGGTAAATTGTTCAGGGGGTGTTTGTTAAATTTCGATCAACATGATTTCTAGTGCCGGGGCTATTATATAATGATGAAGTTGTCTAGAAACCAGTGATGAAGGAGGAAAAAAGAATGCGCAAGCTCTTCCAGTCGGTGAGATCCAGGATGGTTTTTTCCTATCTTGCTGTCGTCCTTGTTATTGCGCTTCTTTTCGGCTCTATCTTATATCTCTTCTTCTCCCATCAATACAGCAAAGAGATTCGGATCAACAAACAATTACAGCTGCAAAGCGCCGTCAATTATATTGAGACCTCCGTTATCGATAAGGTGAATCAGGTCTATCTTTCTCTTGCCCTGGGCAGCCCTGTCAGCATTCAGCTCGATAGCCTGCAAGGAAACCACAGCAAAATTCTGGACATCGAGCAGCTGCTCAAAAGTCAGGTGCAGAATTATTCCGACCTGATTCAGGCCATTCATGTGTACGATACAGAGAATCATTTCATGATCTCTTCTGTATATGGGCTGCAGCTCCATGAGGTCAATCCTTCGAGCGAAGATACTGCCTACGACTGGATTAAAGCGATGAAAAAGAGTGACAGAAGCTCCTTATGGATGCAGACACGTATGGTTCCCGAGGACACTTATATTGAATCACCCGAACAGAGCAGCACGATGCCTCTAATCTCCTATGTTCACAGTTATCCATTTCAGTCCTCTGGACAAGACAGTAAGGTCATGGTTGCGATTGATATCAAAGAATCGACGATCAGTCAGCTGATTCGTAATATGATTCCTGCAGACTATGAAAATACATACATCGTAGATCAGCGTGGGGTCGTCATATCTGCCGCTGATAAATCAATGTTAGGCAGCTCCACGAGCGAGAATCTGCTTCAGTCGCTGCTCTCCAGTCCTTCTTCCGGCGAGAGCTTCACGCCAATGTTTAATCATGATGCTTATGTTGTTTCCCATGAGCAATTCGAAGAAAATGGATGGAGAATGTACACAACCACCCCGAATAAAAGCTTCTATTATAAGCTGGATAGCCTAAAGGAGGTCTCTGCGCTTCTGGGTTTGATCGCTGTAGCGGTTGGGATAGCCATGTCGTTCGGCTTCACCGTAGCCAACTACAGTCCTCTTAAGCGGATCCTGAATAATATCAAGGCCAGGGTAGATAGCCCCGGCAGCCTGAAGCAGAATGAATATCGATTCATCGATTCGGCTATCAGCAGCCTGTCCACTAAAGTCGATAGTCTGGAAGAAACGCTGCAGGCCAATCACAAAATGATTAGACACAGTATTATGCTGAATATGTTAAATAACCGATTTACACCCGAAGAACTCACGGAACAGCTGCAATCTGTTCGGGTGTCGATGGCCTATTCCCGCTATCGCTGCATCGTCATTGACCCCGTCAGCGAGAAGTGGAAGGAATTGCAGCCACGACAATTGCAGCATACGTTGTACACGATGATTCAGCAGCTGGAGACAGCAGAAATGGCTGAAACCAAGCTGCTTGCGGAGGAACTGCAGGATCACAAAATAGCCGTGATCATCTGTACGAACCAATGCGAAGAGCCTGTTTCGGATCACATTGTAAGCTTTATTCATTCCGAGGCGAGAAGCCGGTTCAGTCTGGATTTCGCTGTGTCCTTAGGCGGCTGGGTAGAGCATTTCACGAAGATTCACACAAGCTATCATGAGGCGAACGCTTTGATTCAATACAGCTATTTCTTTCCCGCTCTGTCTGCCATTCAAGACCTTGATCTTCTGCAAAGGGAAACCAGCGGTTTGGAGATTCCGGACACGTACCTCATGAATTTTGAGAAGAAGCTGCAATCCCGTGATATGGACGGTACGGTTCAGGCCATTCAGGATGTGGTATCGACCATCAAGGCAGGCCCCTATTCAGCTGAATACAGCCGCATTATTTTATTAAAGATGGTTTCCATATACGCTGACTGCATTAGTCAGGTGCGCTGGCAGCCCGCCGAGGCGAGCTCCATGAATGTATACAAGCAATATTCCTCGTTCTACAATATCAACCGTTATTCGGAATGGATGACTCATCTCGTAACCGAATTTATCACACATATGGAGAAACGAAGCGAGGTCAGGAGTCCGGATACCATTTCAGCTGTTAAAGCTTACGTTCGCGAGCATCTTTCGGGCGATCTCACGCTGGATCATGTCGCGGAACAAGTGTTTATCAGTCCCAAATACCTTAGTAAGATCTTCAAGGAAGAGACAGGCATGGCCTATTCAGAATATGTCACAAATCAGAGAATGGAACGCGCACGCGAACTCATCGCCAAGCAGGAATTTACTATTGAGCAGGTTGCGAGCACGGTTGGATACCGTACCTCTGCTTACTTCATTAAGAAGTTCAAAGAAATTCACGGCTGTACACCGAAAACCTTCATGCGCAGTCTGATGAACTGATTGGCCGAAGGGTTATTCCTAATCTTGGACATTGATCCAGATATCAAATCACGAAAAGGAGCTGCTATGAACCTCAACCTTTCAAGAGCTCTGTGTCTATCGATCACAACCGTTATCCTTGTCATATGCTTGAGCGGCTGCTCCGTTTTGGGCGAACAACGCACTCAAATGCAGCAGCACAATCCTGCTTATGAGTCAGAGAAGGATACAGAGCCGCCATATACGATCTCCTGGACTATGCACCAGAATACTCCTGTTCCTGAGGATGCCGAGATGATTACCTATATTGAGGATCTTTTTGATGTGAATCTGGAGGTGTGGAACCTGGAGAACAGACGCTATGAGGACCTGCTGGACTTGAAGCTCGCTCAAGGGAACATACCGGATCTTCTTCGGATCAGGCAGCCACATGACCTGCTTAAATATCAGATGCAAGGGGTGTTAGCAGAAATTCCTGTGGACGTACTAGAAGAACATGCGCCTCATATTGTGAAGCGAATCCGTGATTATGATTCACGTTACTTGGAGTACGGAAAAATAAATGGTGCCTTATATGGAATACCGGTCATCAATCAGACTAACATCTACCGGACCCCTGTTGTATATCGGCAAGACTGGCTGGAGAAACTCGGTCTCGATATTCCGCGGACATTAGAGGAATTTGAGAAGGTTATGTATGCATTCGCCAAAGGTGACCCTGACGGAAATGGGCAACAGGATACATACGGGTTATCCAAAGAGGGCATGAATGTCGTTTTTGGTGCTTTTGGGCAGTCCGTTTTTACCGAGCAGCTGTACTTTAACCAAAAAAATGACCGACTCGTGATCGGCGCATTGGAACCAGAGATGAAGAATGCCTTGGCTTATCTGCAGAAGTGGTATCAGGACGGGATTATCGATCCCGAATTCATAACTGGTGAAAATAAAGGTGGCTATAAACATTTGTCCCACGCGTTTATTAATAGCAGAATTGGAATGACCTCCATGGGCAATTATTATCATTGGACTCAAGACGGAGATTATAGCATCCTTAATGAAAAGGACGAGGAAATTCCCGTTGAAGCCATGTTCAATGTCCATGAACTCCAGCAGAAGAACGCAACTGCAGACGTTGAATTCGGTCCTCCTGTTACAGGGCCTGATGGACTCCGTGGCTCCAAAGGTTACAATCTGCTGATGAGTTTCATTACAATCGGGGCCGATGCGGTCAAGGAGCCTGGCAAACTGGAAAAAATCCTTGAAATTCTCGATTATGTCAGTGCAAACTCCGATCCGGCAGAGCAGATCAAAATGGAATATGGCCTTCCAGGAAAGCACTGGGACTGGAGCTCTTCATCTTCAGGGGAATTTCACATTCTGCCCCCATATAACCGTATGGAGAATTACACCAATATGATCGGCTCCAGCATTGGCATGGCTGTTCCAGGTGCATCCATCGGCAAACGGGAGCAGTGGGCTGCATCTGAGGGATTGACGGAGAATGGTATTTATAATCAACTGGAGGTGGCCACCCCTGCCCTGATTCGATATTCATCTGAGTTGATCCATATGAGGGACAGGGCATACATCTCCATCATTACGGGGGATCAGCCTGTTGAAAGCTTTGAACCCTTCGTGGAGGAATTTATGGAAGCAGGCGGGCAGCAGGTACTGACTGAAGCCAATAAATGGTATAACGGGCAAATGGAGAAAAGTTCCAAGAAATAGTTTGGCCGCATTATCCCTTTAAAAGCATGAACTACCCACGAGTTTTCGAAAGAATACGTGTTCTTTGGAAAACTTATGGGTAACTCACACTAAGCCTATGCTTCAATCTGTGCTTCCTGATGCCGCCTCAGTCTCTACCCCTTCGCACTTGCGTTCGATCCGCGCAATGAGCGGGGGGAGCTGCTTCGTGCAGTGCTGCCGGATTTGGAGGTGCTGCCTGAGGGCGTGTTCTCAAATCGTTTGCGTTCAGTCCGCTCCATCTGCACAATCTGACCTTCATGTACAACGATGTGAAGCGAGCCAAACTCCATGTCATTCAGCTGTCCGGCAATTCGATCCATCCATACCTCATCCACTTTTAACGGCTTAGCCATAGAGCCGCCTCCTCTTCCCGGGCTGCTGCCCGCTATATGATTGACGCGTGATCATCCGTCCGACTTATAATTCATTCTTATCCAACCCATATACTTGGTTTATACATTAGCAGGGCTTCCATTAGCTGTCAATCTGTATTTTTAAGAAATGTAAATGAATGATATTGAACTCGTGAGAACTTCCAAAAAGGCTGGAAAGAGGGCCGAAATTCGGACCCTCAACTACTTCTCTGAAACCGTTCTGTGTCCCAGCCAGCTCTTGAGCAGCAGCGTTGCCAGAGCCAGGATCAGTAATAAGGAAGCGACAGCGAACGATGCCGAGAACTGGTACTCGTTGTATAAAATCTCGACATGCAGCGGCAGTGTATTCGTCTCTCCGCGAATATGTCCCGACACCACCGATACAGCTCCGAACTCGCCCATCGCACGGGCATTACACAGAATGATGCCGTACAGCAGCCCCCACTTGATGTTGGGCAGCGTGACATTCCAGAAGATGCGCCATCCCGAAGCGCCGAGCGTAACTGCTGCCTCCTCTTCCCTCGTACCCTGATCCTCCATTAATGGAATGAGTTCTCGTGCCACAAAAGGAAAGGTAATAAACAGCGTTGCGATGATGATACCAGGCAAGGCAAAAATAATTTTGATATCATGCTCTGCCAGCCACGGACCAAACCAGCCATTGGAGCCAAATACCAGTACAAAGATCAACCCGCCCACCACTGGCGAGATGGAGAAGGGAAGATCAATTAACGTGATCATGATTCCCTTTCCCTTGAACTGGAACTTGGTGATGACCCAGGCTGCAGCTACACCAAATATCGTATTCAGCGGTACGGTAATCGCCGCTACCAGCAGTGTCAGCTTCAGGGCAGACATGGCATCCGGTTCGGTAAGAGCTGCAATATAGACACCCCACCCTTGCTTCAGTGCTTCCATCATTACAATGATTAGTGGCAAAATAAGCAGCCAAAGCAGTACCAGACTTGCCAGTCCGATCAACAGCCATTTGACCCATGGAGCTTCCGTCGTTGCACGGTTTGGCCCCGGACCGGTTCGCACTTGGGGAGCAGGCGTTACTGGAACGGAACCCGCCATCATATGTACCTCCTTTTGGTTTATATAAGTTGAACTAATAATTTTTACACTGGACCACTACAAGGCCAGAACATCTTCCGATCGCTGTTATCCCCAGATTTTTTTGAACCACTCCTACAATGGAGAAATCCGGGGATAAAGGCGAACGCTCCGCTTCTCCAGATTTTTCTGTCCTCTCCGTTATGGTGTAAATGTCAAGTTCAACTTATATAGGTTAGCTACGATTGCCTAAGCCCGGCCTGCCTTCCTGCTCCAGCGCTGAAGGGAGTTAATCACCAGCAGCAGGACAAAAGAAACCAGCAGCAGCAGCAAGGCTACAGCCGTAGCTCCTGCGTAATCGAACTGCTCCAGCTTCGCCATGATCAGCAGGGGGGCAATCTCCGTTTTCATCGGCATGTTGCCCGAGATAAATACGACTGATCCATATTCCCCAATGCCTCTGGCAAAAGCAAGTGCAAACCCGGTCAGCAGTGGCGGGATCAGGTCCGGCAGCAATATCGTCCGAAAAATGCGCCATCTCCCTGCTCCCAGCGTCGCGGCTGCCTCTTCCACTTCGGCCTCCAGCTCTTCCAGAACCGGCTGTACCGTACGTACAACAAACGGAATGCCGATAAACATCAGTGCCAAGGTAATGCCTGCCTGCGAATACGCCAGCTTGATACCCAAAGGCTCCACCAGCTGCCCTATCCATCCATTTCCGGCATACAGAGCCGTAAGGGCAACACCTGCCACTGCAGTAGGCAGGGCGAATGGCAGATCAATGACCGCATCAAACAGGCGCTTGCCTGGGAATTCGTATCGGACCAGCACCCAAGCCAGGAGCAGCCCAAGAACCAGATTAATCAAAGCAGCGACTCCTGCCGTCAGGAAGCTAACCTTGAAAGAAGCAAGCACCCGGGGGTTACTTGCTGTCTCAATTAACGTGGACCAGGTCAGGCCCGTGGAGTTAAAGATCAACGCTGTCAGTGGAATAAGTACAACCAGGCTCAGGTAGAACACACTGTACCCCATTGTCAATCCGAAGCCCGGCAGTGTGCGTCTCCGGGCCACCATCACCTTGCTCATGGACGTTCATCCTCTCTGCCTTCAGCCGGTAGGGCTGGTTGGCCGCTTACATGGCGGTGAGCTCTATTTGTATCCAACATTAGCTGCCTGGAACGTAGATCTGGTCAAAGATCCCGCCGTCGTTAAAGTGTTTGGCCTGCGTATCCCGCCAAGTGCCAAATACATCATTCAGGGTAAACAATTCAACATCCGGGAATTGGTCTTTGAATTTCTCCTTCACGCTATCCAGCGTCGGGCGATAGTAATTTTCCGCGGCAATGGTCTGCCCCTCTTCGCTATACAGATACTTCAGATAAGCGTCTGCGACCTCGCGGCTGCCTTTTTTGTCTGCATTTTTATCCACGATCGCTACAGGTGGTTCAGCCAAGATACTAACGGAAGGAACAACGATATCGAATTTGTCCGGACCCAGCTCTTTTACCGATAAGAACGCTTCGTTCTCCCAGGCCAGCAGCACATCACCGATACCACGTTCAACAAATGTTGTCGTAGAGCCACGAGCCCCGGAATCAAGTACAGGTGCATGCTTGAAGAGTTCACTAACGAATTCCTTCGCCTTCTCCTCATCATTGTTGTTTTTCTTCAGTGCATATCCCCATGCCGCCAGGTAATTCCATCTTGCTCCACCGGACGTTTTCGGATTGGGGGTAATCACCTGGGTATCCCCTTTGATCAGATCATCCCAGTCCTTAATGCCTTTCGGATTGCCTTTGCGTACCAAAAATACAATGGTTGAGGTATATGGGGAGCTGTTGTGCTCGTATTTATCCTGCCAGCCCGCATTAATCAGCCCTTTATCCTCGATCGCGTCGATATCATATCCCAATGCCAGTGTAACGATATCTGCGTCCAAGCCATCGATCACAGAACGACTCTGTTTGCCGGAACCGCCGTGTGACTGCTTGATCGTCACTTCCTGGCCTTTTTCTTTTTGCCAATACGCTGCAAACGCCTTGTTATATTGCTCATACAGCTCCCGCGTCGGATCATAGGATACATTCAGCAGCTCGATGGCTTTGGCCGCTTCCTTGCCGCTATCCTGCTCTCCCGATGTTCCTGCTGCACTGGAACCGCTGCTCTCCGCGCCGCACGCTGCCAATACCCCTGTTAATACCAATGCCAGACCAACCAGAATACCCTTATGAATTCTCTTTTTCATAAACAACACTCCCCCCAGAATGGTTCTGCAATGACTACCTCAGGCAGGCTGAACAGTATGGAACGCACCGAAAAAGAACAAAAGACGGAGGAACCACCAAGCACACTTCTCCCTCACAAAGTCATGCCGACCCAAGGCCGTGTATGCTTCATCCAGAAATGATGTGCTGCGGTGTTCCTCCGTCGATACGGTTAGAACGTTATTCTGTTCAAATTACTCTTCTCTGACTGTAATGACTGCTGCCGCAATAGTTAAAGCAATCATTTTCATTATTCCTACCTGTTTAGTAAGTTATATGCATATCATAAGGGCAGCCCTCTGGCCTGTCAAACGTTTTTTCCGATTTGTTCCGGATTTCTATTCCATTGACATGGAATGAAAAAAGGACAACAGGATGCCCCTGTTGTCCTCGGATCAGGCAGAATAACGGATTAACATTGAATCTTGCTATGGTAGCCGCAGCTTATGCTTATCTCCTATTTTCCGGCGTAATGAATATTGGGTACCGGTGGCGTGCTCATGCCTTCACCCAAATAAAAACCGGTGTGGGGTGGTTGATTATAGGCAACATTTTGCCATGCGATACCAAGACGATACACCGGATCATGCATCAGGGTATAAATCCGCTTGTCCGTGACCGCAGTTGTGGTGTAGATCCGCAGCGCAGAGCTATCGCTTGTCCGCCATACCACCTCTTCCCTCCAGTCCCCGAACAGGTCAGCCTGCAGATTCGGTGTGGATTTTGTACCGTTATTGGAGGAGACACCTGAAGCTGTCAGCAAATTAACCGTTTTGCTGTTGGCATAATCCCACTTATCGATTCTGTTGCTGTCCAGTAGTTCCCGCAGCAGATCTCCATCCCACCAGATGCCAAAATTCGTGGATGAAGGCAAGGTTGTTCCAATCTTCTGTCCTTTGGCTGTATACAGACCACCGTCTGCCCAAACCTCAGCCCCTTTATATCTCGGGTCGATATCCGCTGCCATGCCGCGTCCGATATCCTTTGTTGTAGGTATGCCCCAGATCAGCTGCCCTGTACGTGCATCACGGAATTCAACTCCCGCATTGGACGGGGTCTCATGAACCTGAAATACCTCCAGCCCGGCACGGTCGGGGTCCAGGTCACTTAGATGCATGGCGTCGCCATGATGAAGCCCTGTCGTGTACAACCCTTTTCCGTTATCATCCACCGCCATGGCACCATAGATAATCTCATCCTTGCCGTCGCCATCCACGTCCGCTACGCTCAGATTATGATTTCCCTGACCGGCATACCCGGCATTGCCGGATGTATTCGAATCGAATGTCCACTGCTTCGTCAGCTGCCCATTCCGCCAGTTGTAGGCTACAAGCACCGTACGCGTGTAGTATCCACGTGCCATGACCAGACTTGGACGTTCTCCATCCAGATAGGCAATCGCTGCGAGAAAGCGATCAACCCGGTTGCCATAATTATCTCCCCAATCGGATACGTTGCCACGTGCCGGTTCATAGTTCACTGTTGACAGGGCTTTGCCAGTTTGCCCGTTGAAGATGGTCAGGAATTCCGGTCCGGATAGAACGTATCCGCTGGAATTGCGGTAATCCTTGCTGGCATCGCCAATGACCGTACCGGTGCCATCCTTGCTGCCATCAGCCGTTTTCATCGCTACCTCTGCTTTGCCGTCGCCGTCCAGGTCATACACCATGAACTGGGTATAATGAGCACCTGCGCGGATATTTTTGCCGAGGCTAATTCGCCATAAACGTGTCCCGTTCAATTTATAGGCATCGATAAATACTTCACCGGTATATCCACTCTGAGAGTTATCCTTGGAGTTGGACGGGTCCCACTTCACGATTAGTTCATACTCCCCGTCGCCGTCCAGATCACCTGCACTGGCATCATTGGCGCTGTACGTGTAAGCCACCCCATCCGGTGTTGTCCCGCCCGCCGGTATGCTGAGGGGCACAGACAGGTAGTTGTTTCCCCATACACTCGCAGCTGCCGAAGCTGCCTGCTCGGTTCCTCCCACTACGGCCCGAACCGTATATTTGGAACTGCTTGTCCCGCTGGCATCCTGAAGGTTCGTACTATTGGTTATGGGGGATGCGTTCACTTTGGTTCCATCCCGATATACATTGAATGAAACGTTGGATCCTTCCGTACCCAAAAGACGCCAGCTGACAAACACACCCGTACCTGTCTTTACCGCAACCACCCCACGGTCCAGGAACTCCATCTGACGCGTACCCGCCGCCTCGGTTACCGGTGTGTTCCCCAGTCCAAACGCAGTCGTCAGCATGGCTGAACTTAGCAGGGCTATCCCGGCAATTCGCAGCGTCCTTCTCCAAGACAATCGATTCAACATAGAATAATAGCCTCCCCAAATGGAATTGGTAAGCCCGTTGTCCCTTTAGCGTCATCTTTATGTAAGCGCTTTAATATTTTCATTCTAAATTAAACATTTAATTCCATCTATAGGTCTAAATTAGTAATTTCGTGTCGTAAGGACTTTGATTTTGTATTCTTCGGGATACGTTGAATTATAAAAAAATAAAGACCATGCAGGATTAGGCCCATGCATGGTCTTGAGTTCATTGGATTTGAACTAGCTCATTGCAGCACTGCAGCTTATACCACAGGGGTAATGCATACCGGACGTGACACTTCGAGCTTGAATCCATTGTGCGTCAGACGCCCGTCTTCCCCATCCATTTGAAATGCAACAATATTGTTGCTATCCTGATTGGCCACGAGCAGAATGCCGCCTGGCAGCAAATTGAAGTTGCGAGGAGTCTGACCGATGGTCGACGTCCATTCCACGGCTTCCAATTTTCCGGACTCCTGATCAATATGATACAGCACGATGCTGTCATGGCCGCGGTTGGAAGCGTACAGGAAACGGCCGCAAGGGGATACACGAATATCTGCAGCTGTTCCTTCTCCCGAATGCCCCTCAGGCAGTGTGGAGATATGCTGCTGCGTATTAAACTCACCTCTCCGCTCGTCATACATGAATGCGGTAACCGTGTTGTTCAGCTCATTAATGACATATGCCCACTTTCCGCTTGGATGGAAAACCAAATGTCTTGGACCAGAACCAGGGGGCTGATTCATTTCGCGGTGTGTGACCAGCCTTCCTTCTTCCATACGGTAAACAATAATCTGGTCGAGCCCAAGATCACATACGACCGCATACTGTCCGGACGGATCCGGCTGTATGGAATGAGCATGAGGTCCTTCCTGACGATCATCGTTTTTCCCTCTCCCCGTATGTTCAACCAGTGCACTCATCTCTTCAAGCGTCCCTTGATCCCCTACCGGGAATACATTCACACTCCCGCTGCTGTAGTTCGAAGTCAGAACCCATTTGCCATCCTTGGTGACCGACACATAACAAGGAGAAGCCCCTTTGGTCAGTTTGCGATCCATCAGATGCAGTTCACTCGTTGCCGTATCCCTGCGATATACAAGCACCTCTCCCTCATCGGTTTCACTCGCAGCGTACAGACAGTTGGCATCTGGGCATAATGCGAGATAGGATGGATTGTCCACACCCTCAGTATGACTGACGATTCTCATCTCACCTGTATCTGCATCGAGTGCGCACAGCACAATCCCCGGTTGATCCGCTGATGCATAAGTTCCTGTATAGAAAAAGGTTTCATTCGCAGCTGTTCGTTCCATATCTCTCATCTCTCCTTCTCTTTTCCAATTCTACGTCTATCTCTCTTCATGAGTCGGTTCATGCTCTGGATTGATGTTTCCACTATAATGTACTTACCCAATTCACCGGCTTCTGCTTCATCGGAACAGACGCAACGTTCTGAAGATCATGATATTTCTGTGAACGCTTGCATATCCGTCATTGACTCCCCCATCCTACCTCACCATAATACAAGTATGAGACCTTACAACCGTACAACCACACTGCGTAAATCTGCTGGATTCCCTATGCAAAAACTCGTTGTACTGCCTGATCCTCTGCTCGAAGAAGCAGCAAGATACCCAGTAACTTCAGGGCTGTACGTTACGGATATCGGATATTTCCATGAAGCGGAGCATCATTACCGGGATCGGCCTCAAGGATGTGACTCCCATATTCTCATGTATTGCGTACAAGGAACAGGATGGTACGAATTAGATGGCAGCAAGCCACAAGTTGTACATGCAGGTGACCTGGTCATCTTGCCTGCATATATGGCCCACGTTTACGGGGCTAATGCGGCCGAACCCTGGAGCATCTACTGGATTCATCTGCGCGGCGAACACGCTTCTACCTATATTGAACTGCTCCTGGCCCATAAAATCTCTGCCATCGTTCCTTCCAAAGCCCCCAAATGGCTGGAACTGTTCCATGAATGCTATGATGCACTGGAAACCGGGTACTCCCTGCAAGCCATGACATACGCTTCGCAGATTACGGGCTACATGCTCGGCATGCTGGCCTATGGTCAGGGAACAGGGGTCAGCATGATCAGCAGCAAACGGGCGGCTGAACAATCGGTCCAGTACATGCTGGAACACCTGGAGCGCGGATTGACTTTAAAGGAGCTCGCCGCACAGGCCCAGTTATCGGCACCCCATTATTCACAACTATTCAAGCAGGCAACTGGACATTCACCCATAGACTATTTCCTGCGACTCAAAATCCAGCATTCCTGCCGTTATCTTGATTTTACGGACTGGACCGTCAAACAGATCAGCTCTGAGCTGGGGTTCAAGGACCCTTATTATTTCTCACGACTATTCAGCAAAATGATGGGACGTTCACCTACGGAGTATCGCAACAAATCCAAGGGCTAGTTATGCATCCCCTTGTTACTTGAAACAAAATGAATCATCTGTTGGAAAATTGCAGCAACCTTTTTTAGACAAGGGTCGTCTATAGGGGCAAATAGCTTTTATACAAAGGGACTCCCTAGAAAAGTGAGGCGATTTCAATATGAAAAAAAATATACTAGCCACTATTACTGCCGGAGCACTGCTCACACTCTCCCTGAGTGCTGGCCCGATTAACGCTGCTCAAGCCCATTTTACTGACCTTCAAGGTATTGCAGGTGCTGACAAAATTGAAGCTCTGCATCAGGATGGATTGATCAAGGGAGTGAGCGACGGCTTGTTCAAACCGGAACAGCAATTAAATACCGCACAAGGAGTGCAGCTGATTACCGATGGTCTCGATCTGAACCTGGATGCGATTCGTTTTATCAAACAACCGCTCCCGAGTGATACCTTCAGCAACGTCAAGGACGGTGTATGGTACAGCGATGCCTTCGTTCGTGCCCAGTATAATGGAATTCAGATGCCCAAGGACATCGATCCGGCTGCAGAAATGACACGCGAACAATTCACTCTGTTCCTGATGAAGGGGATCGAAGCCAAAGGCGGCCTGCCGATGATTAACATCAAACCGGTAGACATTACAGATGAACAGGAGCTTACTCCGGAATATCAGGGTGCGGTTCAGCGCTCGCTGGTTCTTAAAATCAACACGCTTGATGCGGATGGCAACTTCAATCCGAAGGAAACCATCACTCGCGCAGAAGCTGCAGTAATGATGTACAATGCCATCGAATACATGGAAAGCTTCCATGCTCCGCAAATCCCGGAAACACCTGAGAAATAAGAATTGCAATGAAGAGATGGAAAGGATGGGCGGCTGAGCTACCCAATCCTTCCTGCCTCTTACAGCAAATAGCCGCATGCTCCCTGAGGGGGCATGCGGCTATTTTTAATACGAATATATCTTAGAACGAACCTCTAACGACGACATCAGACAATGGTAAACGACCTGCCGGGCGAGCCGGTTGTGCCGCTTTACCTACTGTGATCAACATGATAGGAATGTAACGAGGAGGAATGTTAAATGTTTCAATCAGTTGCTGCGGGTTGTAACCACCCATTGGGCATGTATCATAGCCAAGGGAACGCGCAGCCAGCATAATGTTTTGCGAAGCCAAAGAAGCATTGCGGATCGCTTCGTCGCGAGCCGTTTGCTGGCTTTGATAAGCACCATTGATTTGACCAACCAACGCGTCGCGAATTTCAGGTTTCAAGTAGCCAGCTTCAACAGCCTGATCATAGATAACCGCATTGCGATTGGCTTCGAGGTCTCCGAGTACAGCGATTGTAACGGAGCTTTCTGTGATTTGACTTTGACCATAAGCGATCGGCAGCAATTTAGCCTTATCCGCTTCGGATTCAATCACAAGGAATTTCCAGTGCTGCAGGTTCCATGCAGACGGAGCTTCAGAAGCTGCAGTCAGGATCGCAGTGAGATCCTCCTCTGGCATAACAAAGCCGGCTTCATATTTCTTGACTGAATGACGTTCGTTAATGACGCGCAGTGTTTCATTGTTTTCAATGCTGGACATTCATTCCACTCCCCAAAGTTGTTTTTATTATATCTAATCATTTCTGTTGTTTCATTTATGTTCGCAAGGCCATATCAAGTGATCTCTACGAGATACCCACCTTCCGAAAATAACATCAGCGCAGACGATCGCACCCATCTGTGTTCACGTTATGCCCGGAATCTCCTGAAACATCCATGAATCTCATTTCACCGGGACAACGTGCATGCCAATTAACCGTTCGACGACAATTCATTCTTGGACGAAGAGCATGCTTCCCCATTTCCGATACGATGCTTCACATCCTCAATCGATATACTGTCGAAATAGGAAGTTAGCGCTTCCTCACCGCCATCATAGATGCTTCCCATGACATCCTGCATGTTAGAGGAGACGATGCAATTGGAACCGGACTCTCCGGAACACCAATTGGGCCCAAGTGAGCCGCCGGCAACCAGACGGTACAACTCTCCAAGCTTGATCTCTTCACTCGGACGACTGAGCAGGTATCCGCCGTGTGCACCTTCCTTGGTGGTCAGATAACCATTCTTCCGCAGCACACTAAGAACCTTGCGTACTCTCGCTGGGTGCGTACCGACGCTATGGGACAGGTCTTCACTGTTCGCCATGCACTCATCCTTCATGGACAGAAAAACCAGACAATGGACGGCAATGGTAAATTCACTGTTCATCACTTACTCCCTTCCCGGCAGCAATCACCGATGTGCTTCAACACAAGGTAAGTTCAACTGTTATTATAGGAATAACAGTTATGTTTGTCAACTTCTGCTCCCCTGTGCAACCAGGCTCAGGATTCCCTATAATAGCAGCTATTTTCGTCCTCAAACAGAACAAGGTCATTTTACGAAAGTAACCGCGATTCTATACAAAACGAACAAAAAAAGTGAGCCAATCGCATCGCGAATGGCTCCAAAAAGATAGACATATGAAAGGGCTTACGTCATCATTATAATCGGTATTTCTCAATTTGAAAACGCTTTTTTTGTAAAGAGAAGATTTTCCTCGATTTTTTTTATTTTACAAGGCAGCTTGCAAAAACTAATGCCATTAGTTATATTACTAATACCATTAGTTTTAGGAGGCCGATCGATGAGATTAACTCGTGAACATAACGTTATTCAGATTTCCTTTCTCCCTCGTCTTTTCCCTGTGAACGTCTATCTTGTGGAAGAAGATGATGGTGTAACCGTCATTGATGCGGGGATGCCATTTAGTCTGAAGGGGATTCTTGCTGCGGCTGAGTCCCTTGGTAAACCGATCACCCGGATTATGCTGACCCATGCCCATGGCGACCATGTCGGTGCGCTGGATGGTCTCAAGGAGGCCGTCCCTTCAGCAGAGGTCTCTATCTCCAGCCGGGATGCCAGGCTGCTGGCCGGAGATGCCGCCTTGCTTCCGGGAGAACCCCAGACTCCGGTACGCGGCAGTGTGCCGAAAGGTATCCGCACCCGTCCGGACCGGCTGCTGGAAGACGGCGATCGCATTGGTTCCCTGATCGCCATTGCTTCTCCAGGCCATACGCCAGGGCATATGGCCTTCATGGATACGCGCAGCCGTGTGCTCATTGCCGGCGACGCGTATCAGCTGCATGGCGGCCTCGCCGTCTCCGGCCGCGTGCGCCCGCTCTTCCCGTTCCCCGCGCTTGCGACGTGGAACCGGGAACTGGCTCTGGCCAGCGGGAAGCACCTGGCCGAGCTGGAACCGTCCGTGCTGGCGGTAGGCCACGGACGGATGCTGCGCCAGCCAGCGGCCGCCATGCGTGCGGCTGCGGCTGATGCGGAGCAGCGGCTGCGCCCTGCCGGGGGGCACCTGTGAGCCCGCGGCAGGGACTGGATCGCGGCACACTGCTAAGTGCCGCGGCCCAGCTTGCCGACAGCGACGGCTTCCAGGCGCTGACGCTGGCCGCACTGGCCCAGCGGCTGGACGTGCGCTCCCCGTCGCTGTACAACCACATCAGCGGGCTCCCCGGGCTTCGCCAGGAACTGGCGCTGATGTCTGTACTGCAGCTCAGCCAGGCACTTGCCACGGCTGCCGCTGAACGCACGGGCGACGAGGCCATACAGGCCATCGCCGCAGCTTATAATGGCTTCGTCCGCCAGCATCCAGGGCTGTACGAAGCCTCGTTCCACGCTCCGGATATCCATGAACCGGAGCTTGCCGCAGCCAATACAGCTACGCTGGAGATTCTGCTGCATGCATTGCAGCCCTACACGCTCACCGAAGCCGAAGCGCTGCATGCGGTGCGCGGATTAAGGAGCCTGTGCCATGGCTTCGCATCCATTGAAGCCCAAGGCGGATTCAACATGGATTTTGATTCTAATGAGAGTCTGCACCTGACCGTCCAGGCCTTCCTTAACGGGCTGCAGCATTTGCATCAGGACTGACTCTGCACCGTAAACATATGAAAAATCGTAAACATATGAAAAAGGGATGCAGCACTACACTGCATCCCTTTCTACCTTCTGTCGTTTCTCTTCGAACGGTATTTCTCTATGGCCACACATGCTCTTCGGCTTGAACATCCTTCAGAATCTGTTTCATGACAGGCACGTACACCTTCCAGTAAAACATATCCGGTATTTCTTTTCGATTCGGTGTAAGCCACTCTCTGATAACATCCCATCCCTTGATCCTGCGCCAGAATGAGTAATGCTCCATCTCTCCGAATGAACCTGTCATATAATACGACTGATACTCTCCATCATTACGAAGGATGGCTGGAAAATCACCTGGAATACCGGCATTAACCAGCTTCTGACGTCCTTCTTGAGTCAGGCTCGTTTTGTATCTTGCCAGTATCGTTTCTGGCGAATCCGGCACGACCACATCGAACCAGCTGGTATATTGGAACTCCTGCTGGATGCCGCTCCACTGCCTGCCTTTCTCCGTAAAAGACAGCTTGATCTCTGCTGTCTGGACATCCTTGCCGCCACGCAGCACGATGACCCGGCCATCGTCATGCACCAGGAGAATGCCCTTTCCGGAGTACGGCCAAGCCTGCCCTGCAATACGCTCATAATCCATGCGTACCTGTTCAGGCACTTGAACTCGGCTCTGCAGATTGGATATGTATTTCCCCCGCCATCCGCTGCTCTTCAAGCCCAGAATGGGATGAAGCTGCTCCCTGACGTTATCCGACGTCCATAAGGATTGTGTATTATACTCTGCAACGACGGCGACCCCTCTGCTGGCAGCTTCGCGAATTTTAAGGGCATCATAAACGGTTAACCCTGCGGGCTCCTCGACCTTCTTCGTTCTGAGACGAACAGAAGGTGCAGCATTTGTTTTAGATGAAGCCAGATAGATCAGATCGGTTTCAGTGACTTCGTCCGGAAGTTTTTTCGTTATTGGGGAAGCATGCTCTAGGAGGTTAACCTCATCCTCATTTTCGTCATAAACGTATCGTTCTCCGGTCTTCTGTACAATCTTCTGTTGATTCAATAGCCAAACCAGGCCCTTGTATCCCGGAGAAGGTGCATTAGCATTCGTTTTGTCTATAATCATGATGTTCAGCAGCACTGGTGCTTGAGATTGCCACCAGATCCAGGGGACAACCAGACCGACCGATATCACCGTCAGACAAGCCAGCAACCATAAGGTTAGCGGCCTGTGGTTTCTTTTCATGCTGTGTCTTCCTCCCAGGGTGTCTTGCTTGCTCTCTTAGTGCATCAAATATCGCGTGTAATTACCTGATTTGCCCTTGCTCGCATAAATGCACCTGCTTTGGACAAAATAGTACAAATTTTCAATACAAACTGTGTTCATCTCGTTATACCGTATTCGGGCAAAATGATGCACTAAGCATTCTATCGGCTTTCTTGGTTTGTGATATAATAGAATCTATATATAGAAACAATAAATTCTATGATTTGTTTGATGATCCGGATGTCCGGAACATATATTATTCCAGAAAGAGGGATATTTCCGTGGCTCAAATCAGTCCGTCTTACCTTCAGATCGGTGCAACCCTGGGTATGCTTATCATGGCATTGCTTGCCATTTTCATCCGTTTGAAAGCCAGTCACAGACCGGTGACCATACGCAAAATTCTGATTCCCCCACTGGGCATGAGTACCGGATTTTTCATGTTTGTTGTACCAGAGACGCATTTTCCGTTATGGTGGGCCTTAATTGCATTTTTGGTTGGCTGGTTCATCTTCTCGTATCCTCTCATTCGCAGTACCCGGTTTGAAAAGGTAAACGAAGAGATATTCGCGACCCGTTCCCGCAGCTTTGCCTTCATTCTGCTTGGGTTGCTGGCGGTACGTCTGATCCTGCATGAAGTCATTCAGCAGTACGTCACCATTCCGCAAACCGGTGGATTGTTCTTCCTTCTGGCCTTCGGCATGATCGTGCGCTGGCGGGTATATATGTATAAACACTACAAAGAAGTCGTTGCTGCATCGGCTTGAGCTTACGCGACGAAGTCAAAATAAAAGACACGTTCTCGGCATATAGGAATGCGGAACGTGTCTTTTTGTTGTTTATCTCGCCTTGCTTCCAAGGCAGAAAGGGTAATGCGTGATCTTACTCGGGGTCTGCAACTTTCACCAGCTGTTTACCCAGGTTATCTCCCGAGAACAGTCCCATAAAGGCTTCCGGTGTCTGATCAAACCCTTCCACAATGTTCTCCTCATATTGAATGAGGCCTTCCCTCATCCATTTGGCCAACTTGGCGCGCCCTTCCTTGAAGGACTTGGCATAGTCCCCCAATAGAAAACCTTTCATCAGCGCGGTATTCGTCAAAAGTAACGTCTGTGGTCTCATGCCGATGTCCGGCTTCTCCAAATTGTAGGACGAAATCTGCCCACACAGCGGAATACGCGCATTTCGATTGATATGTCTGAGCACTGCATCCGAGATGTCACCGCCAACATTATCGAAATAGACATCCACGCCGTCCGGACATACCCGTTCAATCGCTGCGGACATGTCACTCTCCCGCTTGTAGTTGAGGACCACATCGAACCCGAGCTTTTCTTTCAGATATGCGCATTTTTCGTCAGAACCTGCGATTCCAACCACTCTTGCTCCGACAATCTTGCCGATCTGACCGGCAATCATACCAACGGCTCCCGCTGCGCCGGATACCACCACCGTTTCGCCATCCTTCGGTTTACCGATATCCTCCATGCCAAAATAAGCCGTCAGGCCCGTCAGGCCAAGGGCACCAAGATAGGCTGTAAGGGGCGCTTCCTCCGTATCGATCAGCGAAAGATCTCCCGTATTGACAGCCGCATACCGCTGCCAGCCCCACATGCCGGAGACGAAGTCACCTTTGCGCAGATTGGGTTCTGACGAGTCCACCACTTGTCCAATCGCCCCACCTTTGATCACTTCATTCAGCGCGTACGGAGGTGCGTAAGACTTCGTATCCTTCATACGGCCACGCATATAAGGGTCAACCGACAAATATAATGTACGCACCAGAACCTGTCCTGCTTCCGGTTCAGGGAGCGGAGTATGAATGAATTTGAAATTATCCCTGGATGGTGCACCTTCCGGACGGGATGCTAGTACGATCTGTTCATTTCGAGACAACTTCATGACCTCCTTGTTGCCAGTGGCCTGCGTATAACCCTTATCATCGTATATGTTATACCACCAGCACAATATGTTATCTTATCGAGCATTGGCACATAGCTGATCTGGAAGCCACCGTTAGCAATTCAGAATCCCAAACGATGCTCTTTCGTATCCCATATGCCAAATACTGACTCTTAATAGTTTAAACCGAAACAGGCGGATCACAAACGTGGGCCGCCTTGAAAACATCAAATTCATTCTATTGCTACAGTTAATTCACTATTCCTGCGCTGTCAAAATTACAGGACCATCTGCTGTGATGGCAATGGTGTGCTCGTATTGAGCAGACAGGCTTCCGTCCTGCGTACGGGCTGTCCAGCCATCCGCATCCAGCTTGCTCCGGTACGTCCCAATGTTCAGCATCGGCTCAATGGTAATGACCATGCCTTCTTTGAGGCGGGGACCACGATGCGGTGGACCATAGTGGGGCACCTGTGGTTCTTCATGCATTTTCTCGCCAATGCCATGACCGATAAACTCACGTACGACAGACAAGCCCTCCCCTTCAGCATACGTCTGAATAGCATGGGAAATATCACCGATCCGGTTGCCAACTACGGCAAGCTCAATGCCTTTGTAGAGGGACGTTTTGGTGACATCCAGCAGATGCTGGGCTTCCGGTGTCACTTGACCCACTGCATAAGACCACGCGGAATCGGCCAGCCAGCCATTCAGATTCACGACCATATCAATCGTAACGATATCCCCGTCTTGCAGTACGTATTTTCCCGGAAAGCCATGACAAATCACGTCATTTACAGACGCACATGTCGCATATTGGTACCCGTTGTACCCTTTTTGCTCCGGTGTTGCGCCATTTTTCTTCATAAAAGCTTCTGCGAACTGGTCAATCTCCTGGGTAGTGATCCCTGGACGGATCATTTTCGCAATCTCTTTATGGCACGCGGCAAGAATCTCGCCTGCTTTTTTCATATTCTGTATCTGCTCTTTGGTTTTTAACGTAATCATTCCAACTTCTCCTGTCCGTTATGATCTTATCCTGTCTTCTATTGTAACGCGAAACGCACAAAATAAAAAATTCGTACAATCGGTAAAGCACCAACATCCTATTATACGCCAACCTCGTGTGCAATGAATACCACATTCCCTAAAAAACACGAAACCCTCCTCACCAAGGTGCGTATATGCTTAAAACGGTTGAAGAAGAAAGGATGATTATCCATGTTCAAAAAAATTATTGGTAAACTCATTGATTCCAAATCTTCATCTCACCGAAGGCGCTATAGCTCCTCGGACAGACGCTCCTATAAACGCTACAGCAGCTCCTCAGGCAAACGAAGCTATAAACGATATTCATCGTCCGATATGAAATACAGGGATAACCGCCATGGTTCCGGTTATTACAAAAGCAGAAAATACAGCTCCAGTTAATATGGTGCTGCAATGATGATATATGCCAATAGGGGATGTTCAGCCAGCCGTATCTACGGCAGCAGAACATCCCCTATTGGCGTTTCCGATTCACTTTTAATAGGAATCCAGCAAACGTTTGATCTCGGCCTGTAATTCAGGCGCACCTTCTGTGTATCCCGGGCGAAGCCCCAGCAGTCTCTCCAGCATGTGGTGCAAACCAGGCGTAAGCTTCAGCTCCTCCTGCCAGCTTGCAGGTGCCTTGCCCTTCTCCGGCTCATATGCCGAGTACAGCATAAACAGAAGAAAGTGTCCCAGATCCTGCAGATCCTGATCAGGTGCAGCCGGCTCATCCTCCGGCGTGGGCAGTTCCCGCATTCTTCGCTTCAGCTCAGGCAGCAACGGCTCCCCCATACGCCGCGCCAGACCGAAGTCAATCAAATGTACACGCTCATCACGCAAAATAACGTTGGGTATGCGCACATCCCCATGGATATATCCCCGTTCGTGAACATGGAGCACAGGCTCCAGCAGTTGTAGAGCCAGTGCCAAGCATTCCTGCTCTGTATATTTATGCCCCTGTTCAAATATACACTGTTCCAGCGTCTCTCCCCGGATATACTCTGTGGAAATGCAGCTTCTCCCCTTATATATAAATGCATGGAGCAGCTTCGGGATGGCCGGGTGATCCATCCGGCTCATCACGTCCGCTTCCCGTTCCAGCAACCGGGCAGAAAGTCTGCCTTTGCTTGGCTTCGATTCCTTTAACGCCACTTCCTCGCCATTCAATTCGTCGATACACAAATAGGTGAGTCCATAACTCCCCATACCAAGCAGCTCCTGGATTCGGTAACGTCCCGAGATCAGAGAACCTTCCCGCCGGGGACGGTCTGTCCACAGACCCACCAATCTTTGCCAGCTTCGTTGCAGCTCCACTTGTCCTCCCACACCGGCGACTTCTGAACTTCACGCGACCCTTCACAGGCACGTTCGAGCAGCCGTAACAGCCAGTTTTCTTGTTGTACTATGGAGCTTATTATATCAGGCTGCCTGCACGAAATCACGGCAGCCCCTCTGCCATCACGCTTCCTTGTGTTTTTTGGGCAGCAAGCCAAAGAGCATACGCAGCGAAGTCCCTTTCGGTTTGCGTTTACGGCCCTGGAAGCTGCGCAGATTGGTGACCAGTTCACGATCCCGTTCTTCCTCCAGCTTCTCATTCATCCATAGACGCTGCTTCTCCATCTGATCCTGAAGAGCCGTATGCGTATCTGCAAGCTGTTTCAGCGTTAACTCCAGTTCATCCACCCGCTGCTGGAGCATTTGCACACGATCATCCTGTGGCTCGATCATCCCGAAGGTCACTTCATTCACAAGCTGACCCAGACCTTCATAGGACCGGAGATGGCCAGTCGGCTCCGTTTCTTCAGAGAGTACGGCAGGCAGCACGGCTGCTGCACATTCCTTCTCAGAAGTTATCTCTACGTTGCTCTCTGGCACATTCGGGGAAAGGACCGTCACCACGGCATCTGCAAGCGGCAGGTTATGCTCCCTCAGCTCCGTCATTAATCGTTCAATGCACTGAATATCGTCCGATCTGAACAATCTGGACTTGTTGGCGGAACGCTCGAATCGATATCCCTGTTCCTCAAGTGCTGCCGCATATTTACGAAGAGTACTGGCTCCTATGCCCAGGCTCTTGGCCGTTTCCGTCGTTGCTCCAACTTCTTCAATCATCATTATTCCCTCCCGGAATGAAGTCTTTTGAATTCGAAATGGTGGCTTCAGCGTTCCCTTCTGGAACTGTCATCGGATCGGGTCAACCTGTCTCATGAACAAATCGCTTTTGTTTAGCTTGCCATAGGTATTCGTCAACGTCTGGCTCGATCCCTTTGGCGGTTTTGTTCTGTTTCTGCGGATTCATAAGAACTTTTGTCACGTGTGTTATTCGTAAAAATCTCTCCTATTCCGACATGGAGGATGAATCCTGTCACGTCGAATGATGCTGGTGCAGACGCCGTCGGTTTATGAAAACAGGATATTCATGTCAATTTTGTTAACTCCATTACTCCAATACGCTCCCGCGACAGAGGATATCATTGCTGCACTGCTTTTCCATGTGTTATCTTATGTAACGTAGAAACGGATTTCGGCATAAATTAAAGGACTATACTTAACATATGGCTTGAAGTCAGGACAATTACATGATTAGGATATGGGGGTTGAACGACAGTGTTAGGCAAATCAGGTAAAGTGGCGGTCATCGGGGCGGGTCTTGTAGGCTCAAGTTGTGCATATTCCATGATCAATCAGTCGATATGCAGGGAAATCATGATGGTGGATCGGACGTATGACCGTGCTGTGGCGCAGGCGCTGGATTTCTCGCATTGTATGGATTTTACACATAATCGTACCAAAGTATATGCCGGGACATATGCAGATTGCGGAAACATGGATGTCATTGTCCTGACTGCAGGAGCCAATCCAAAAGCAGGCCAGACACGCCTGGATATACTGGAGGAGGCCGAATCGATTGCCAAAGACATCGTACTCCCCATCATGAATAGCGGATTCAACGGTATCTTTGTCGTCGCTGCCAATCCGGTTGACATAGTAACTTATATGGTATGGAAGTTATCCGGTCTTCCGCGTGAGCGTGTCATCGGTACCGGGACCTCCATTGATTCCTCCCGTCTCAAAACGCTGCTATCTGAAGTGTTCTCTATTGATCCGCGCAGTGTGCACGGATATGCTCTCGGGGAGCATGGGGAGTCCCAGTTCGTTGCCTGGTCCCACGTGACGATTGGAGGCAAGCCGATCATGCACATTATGGAGCAGCATAAGGAACGCTTCAAACACCTGGATCTCGACGACATTGCCCGGAAAACCAAAGATGCCGGATGGGAAATCTTTACCCGCAAAGGTTCCACCCAATTCGGTATCGGCAATGCACTGGCTCATATTACACGCTCCATCCTTAATGATGAACACAAAATCATTGCCGTCTCAGCCATTCTGGAGGGGGAGTACGGTCAGAGCGGCGTCTGTGCAGGTGTTCCAGCCATTATCGGAGGAAACGGAATTCAGGAAATTATCGAACTGAATCTGGACGCTTCCGAGCGTGAGAAGTTCGAGCGTTCCTGTGAAATATTATCTGGCAACATTAATCGCCTGACCTTGGCGTGATTGTAATTGTTCCGTCAGCCTTACAACAGACTCATTTCGGAAATCGAAAAGCATGAACAATCAAACAGGCCAGCGACCTCCTGCTAGGAGAAATCGCTGGCCTGTTTGGATTAACAACTCAGGGTTATATTTTAATTCGGTGCCAGCTGAGGCTGATCTGTCGGCCCCCATTGCTGAAGCACCCGCTTCAGCTCACTGAGCATCACCGGTTTACTGATGAAGTCACGCATACCGATCTCAAGACAAGCTTCCTTGTCTTCCCGTTTGGCATTACCCGTTACGGCAATAATCGCCGGAATGCGATCCTGTGGAATCAGACGGTGTACCAGATCGGTTGCCTTGAGCCCGTCCATGACCGGCATGTGAATATCCATCAACACAATATCATACGAATTCTGCGAGATGGCCTCGATGGCTTCAACTCCGTTGGTACATACATCTGCTTCATAGCCAAGCTTTTCCAGATACTCGGTCAAAATCTTCCGGTTCACCGGGTGATCCTCTGCTACCAGAATCCGCATGGCCACCTTGTCACCTTGACGTGTGCGGTCGTGACTGAATTGACGTGCTGTGTCTTCTGACGCGTAATCTACACTTGTTGCAGGTACGGCAAAACGGAACGTTGATCCTTTGCCGTCCTCACTCTCCACGCTAATACTACCGCCCATAATCTCCACAAGCCGCTTCGAGATGACAAGACCAAGTCCTGTACCTCCATACTTGCGATTAATGACCGGGTGCAGCTGGGAGAAGGATTGGAACAACTGATCCAGCTTGTCCGCAGGAATGCCGATCCCGGTATCCTTCACTGCAAAATCAAGCACGCTATCTTCTGGCTTTCTGCCCTTAATAATATCCACATTGACATCAATGCTGCCCTTGTCCGTAAATTTCAGTGCATTACTGACCAGATTGACCAAAATCTGACGGATACGCATGGCATCCCCCACCATGAACTCCGGAATGGTGGGATTCAGGCGATACCTGATCTGCAGCTGTTTCTCGTCTGCCCGAGGTTTAAACAGCTCCGCCACCTGTTCCAGCATTTTGCGAAGAGAGAACGGTTCGTATGCAAGAGCCATTTTACCGGACTCCAGCTTGCTGAAATCCAGAATATCATTCAGAATATTCAGCAGCGCATCCCCACTCTCCTGAATAATCTGGGCATATTCCCGCTGTTCTTCCGATAGATCGGTTCCAATCAGCAGTTCAGTCATGCCAACAATTCCGTTCATCGGCGTGCGAATCTCATGGCTCACCATCGACAAAAATTCCGACTTGGCCTGCGCTGCAAGCTCAGCCGTCTCCTTGGCGCGGACAATTTCTCGCTCTCCGGTTACATCATTGAACACAATGACAACGCCCTGGATCTGCTCCTGATCAATAATCGGCGTAACCTGGTATTCCACCAAGAAGCTGCTGCCGTCCTTGCGCCAGAACACATCTTCCTTGACGGAGCGCCCTTTTCCATCCATCACCGTCATGTGAATGGGACACTCTTCTTTGGGAAAATAACTTCCATCCGCACGGGAATGATGGATAATCGGATGGGCGCTTTTACCGATAAATTCTTCTACTTCATAACCAAACATGGAAGCGGCCGCCGGATTCATAAACATGGTGACCCCTTCTGCATCCAGACCATATATGCCTTCTGTAACGGAATTCAGAATCAGTGCATGCTGCTTGCTGAGCTCCTGAATTCGCTCCATATACTCCTTGCGTTCCGTAATGTCTGACAATATTCCATATACTCCAACCAATTCCTGGTCGACGATAATAGGCACATTAATGATGGATGCATCGAACTTCCTGCCCGAGGAATTCACAATGCGAGTTTCATAATGCTGAGGTTTCCCCTGCTTCACCAGCTCAAAGTAGGTTCTGCCGCGCCCTACCTCACATGGATCCAGATTGGACAAAAACGATTGTCCGATAAGTTTGCTGCGCGGAATATCCAGCATTTTGACCAGATTTCGATTCACCGCACTGTACTTGCCTTCCAGATTCAAGGAGTACACCGCAGCCGGATTATGCTCGAACAGGGACTTGTAACGCTGACGACTCTCTCTCAGGCGTCTGTCTGCATCCTTGTGCTGGGTAATATCCCGGCTTATGCTTACAATCTGGACACCTCTTCCCCTCTCTCCAGCTACAGGCTTAGCCAAAGTTTCCATCCAGATGTAATGCCCTTTTTTGTGCCGGACGCGCATCTTGCAGCCATTACCAATCTCGGATAGTACCATCGGGTCAGGGAAATCTCCGGGATAACAATAATCCTTGAAGGACTTGCCCGTCACCTCTTCCGGCTGATACCCAAGCAGAGGATACACAGATGGAGATACATAGAGCAGCTCGCCATCCAGCGAACTTGTCGTAATGAGGTCTTGAGCATGTTCAGCAAGCACCTGATACTTTTCTTGCGTCTCCTGGAGTTTCCGCTCCACTTCAACGATCTCCGTTATATCTTTGGCAATGCCATAGATGCCCACAACCTCTTCTCCTGCTGTAATGGGCACGTAGGTGATCTCAGCCTGTCTTACAGAACCATTCTTATGATAAAACGTGATGTTGTTACTGACTGAACGGCCAGTAAGCACCTCACGAATATAGTCCTGCCTCGACTGTTCACTCTCTGGCGGACAGACCTGACCTGGATGGATGCGCATCAAATCATCGAGCGTATATCCAGATATACGCTCTACGGATGGATTGGCATCGATATAGTTTCCATGGATGTCCATCACATATATGGCATCCGGGTGATTAAAAAACAGTGATTGGTAAGAACTACCTTCAGAAATAATCCGCTTCAGGGTTTCCGTTTTATTAATATCCAAGGCTTACCCCTCTTTTCTCAGCCTGTATCTTCTTCTAACAATTCATTAACGTCATTTATAGTTTAAAGCTTCTACCCACGAATAACCAAGTAAGGCTGCATAGAAACAGCTTTTTTTATTTTACCAGATTCCAGTCTCACTTTGCTTACAATCTGGTATAAAAATTGCAATATTTCAAATTGAAAAAGTTGGAACCTTCCCTTCTTTGCTTCAAATCAACTTCTAATCGGGTCCCCTTTCCCAAAATTGCATTTGAAAATATGGATATTAGTTACAACGTCTTAGATACATTTTGTATCGTTTTAGCTATAATCGATACACAAAGAGCCTACCTGTATCAATATACACGTACTTAATCCAGTACGAAGTAGAACAGGACGTGCCTAGTTATGGAGAGGATGGAGATCATGCTGCCTAATCGAGTTAAAGTTGCTTATGGAAAGGTAAGAGGAATGGCCTTATTTGGGAGGATACAGCCTTCTCTCAGGCTTCTACCACGAATACGAGGCAAGGTTTACCTGAATAAATTTGGTGATCTCCATGTGGGCAAACGACTTAATATCATTGGAAAGCCCTGGGGAACACAGCTGACGGTTGTCAAAGGCGCTAGATTAACCATTGGGGATGATGTCATGATTAATGCCGGGGTGGGGATTGCTGCCAATATCGAGATCTCCATTGGCAATAACGTCATGATTGGACCAAGGACAAGCATATTCGATAGTGCCTATCACCGGATTGACTCTCTGGATGACGGCAGCAGCATGGCCAAAAAAATTATCATTCATGACAATGCCTGGATTGGAACTGGTGTGTTGGTTCTTCCAGGAGTAACAATAGGAAAAAATGCCGTTGTTGCTGCGGGAAGTACGGTTACCAAGGATGTACCCGCCAATACATTGGTTGCCGGAACACCCGCAAAAGTAGTTCGTGAACTCACCATACACGAAGGTTGGTTGAGGTAATAAAATATCCCCCAAGACCACACCCGAATACATACTCGGTTGACGGTCTTGGGGGATCTTGTCTGATGAAGATCAGTTTTAAACATCACACCATCTTAAATTTCCTTTTTTCTAAAATAGAGAATGCCCATAAGAATGAACAGCACTGCACTTCCTCCGACTACGGTAAGGAGCGTACCAAGCGGTACATTGTAAGCCCCGAACCCTCCGCCATCCGTTGGTGTCATCAGCAGCATGGGCTGAGCCCAAGGATAGAATGGGCCGATTTTCGCCGAGTTCACAATCAGTATGTTCGGTACCGTCAAGGCAAAATTCAGAGCAAGGGGTGCTGCAAAGCTGCTCCATATCAGGGAAACCAGCATTTGCAGTCCGGCAAGGGGCAGGCAGGCGAACAAGCCGAGCAGCAATTTGCTGATAATGAACGACCACGGCACAGGCTCGGTAAGACCCTGAATCCAACCTGCCAGCAGAATGGATATCAGCAGCAGCACTTGGGTGCAAAGCAGCAGCAAAATGACAATCGTCAACTTGCCTGCATAAACGCCTGTCCGGGTGAGAGGCAGCACCAGCATTTGCTTCCACCCCCCACCAGCATGTTCGAAGCGGCAGACAAATGAAGTGAATACCCCCGTCAGGATCGGCATGAGCAGCATTCCATGCAAAAAGACCATGGTTCCCATCAGAACTTTCCACTGTCCTGATGGCTCACTGAGCAGCCCAATAAGCAAAGCTAACAATGGACTCAGCAGAATCAGGAGCCATACGGGTGATTTGCCCATTTTCAGCCGTTCGGAGGACAGGATTCGGAAATACGTCGCAGCAAAGTTCATCCTAAGCCACATCCTTCCGGCTGAAATGCATCATCCCAAGCAGCATAATCAGAATCCCTGCCGCCAACCCCATCCCTACGTACATGAATGGATTCGGCCCATTCCATGCCATCTGTGCCCAAGCGAGCGGGAAGATTGGTGAGATGCTAAGTGCGAACATGCCTGTGATTGCAAGGACAATGCCCAAGGTCACCGGAAGTGCCTGATTTTTGGCAACCATCGTTAGCCACAGTTCAATGGATAGTACAGGAAGTGCCCCGGCCAGCGGCAGCAGACCCAGCTTGAATGCTTGAATCCATGGAATGTCTCCGGCATTGAAGCCGAACACGAGGCCCAGAATCACGATTCCGGCAGTCAAAAGAAGACAAGAGATCACAAGCAGTATACACGCCAATAAGAACTTCGCCAGATAAACTGCTGGTCTCGGAATCGGCATGGCCAGAAGCTGCTTCCATGAACCCTGCTCATGCTCAACATTCGCAATCATGGAGCTCAGTATCGTTGCGCCAAGCATTAAAGCTAACGGTACAAAAACAACCACATTCTCCAGAAGCCCATTCCACAGGTTATCCCCATATATTCCTTTTAAATAATCCAGACGGAGTCCAAAGTTCAGTGCCTGCATTAAGGTAAGTCCGATGGGTGCAAGGAAGACAAGAAACCAAATGCCTTTTCCACGAATTTTGAGCCAGTCCGACGATAATGCACGCCCCGTCATACCATAGCCCCCTCACCAATGACCCGCATGAAGAGGTCTTCGAGAGACTGTCGGTGCTCCTCCACCCGGTAAATGGCGTGGTCTTGTTCAACCAATCTGCGTACCAGCAGCGCAATCGCACTGTTGTCCATATATGGGAATGTCAGCTCAGAGCCTTGACGCTGACCGAATTGCCCTTGTTCTCTTGCCAGCTTCATGGCTTCTTCCGGCTCGGAAACAATCAATCGGATAGAGCTGCCAGTCTGGCTGTGCAGATTTGCAATGGTATCCTGAAGCACCATTTTGCCTTCGCGAATAATCCCCACGCGGCTAGCCATCTGCTCCACCTCACTGAGCAAGTGACTCGATACCAATACCGTAATGCCATGTTCCAGCGGCATGCGTTTAATTAACTCACGGATCTCCTGAATGCCGGCCGGATCCAGTCCATTCGTAGGTTCATCCAATATCAACAGTTCCGGCTGACCCAGCAAGGCACTTGCAATCCCGAGTCTCTGCTTCATTCCAAGTGAGTACCCTTTAACCGCGCGCTTTGCATCCCTCGTCAGATCGACTATGGACAATACTTCAGCAATTCTGGATTTGGGTACATTCAGGATCCGCCGCAATGCCTCCAGATTTTCGACTGCATTCAGATGTCCGTAATATGACGGATACTCTACGAGCGAACCAACACGGCGCAGAATATCCATGCGATCCTTGCGAATGTCTTTATCGAAGACACGAATGACCCCTTTTGTCGGTTTGATCAAGCCCAGCAGCATACGAATGGTTGTTGTTTTACCCGCACCGTTGGGTCCCAGAAAACCGTAAATGTCCCCCTTCTTGATATGCAGATCCAATTCGCGAACTGCCGCCCGATCCCGATATGTTTTCCATAAATTAGCCGTTTGAATAATGTTATCACTCACTGTTTAATCACCTCGGATATCATCGTAACCGTCCAAGGTTAAAACTACAGTTGTCCGAAGTTTAAGTTTAGTTTAAATCGTGCTGGGTCAGACCTTAAGTCAATATATAAATATCTGAACTCCTTCGGATGAGCTATCCACCTTTTTACGCAGGCCCATCTCGCGAACGAGCAGATCCACAATGGACAGCCCGAGACCTGTACCTTTCGCCCCCACCTCTTGCTGCATGCCCGGACCCTGATCCCGAATAACCAGAGCTGTTCTGTCGTGAATTCGTTCAGTGGATATGCCAATGTATTTTCCGTCTCCTGCATACCGAACCACGTTCTGAAACAGGTTATCCAGAATACGACGCATGCCCTGTTCATCCACGTTCCAGATCAGCGGCTCATCCGGCAGGTCAATATCGATGGCGAACTGCTCTTTCTCCCATACAGGGTACCATGCCGCGGCCGTTTCCCTGACGATCCGGAGAACATCTTTCTCTTCCAGCTTCAGCGTGTACTTACCACTCGCAAGCAGATTGTACGATAACATGTTATCAATAAGTCCGCTTAGATCATCCATCTTGGACTCCATGCGTGACAATGAACTGATGCCCTTATCGCTGAGCGCTTCCTTGTGAAGAGCATGCATATGCCCACGAATGACCGTGAGTGGCGTACGCAAATCATGGGAAAGTCCAGCAATGAGACGTTTGCGGAACTGTTCCTCCTCACGTTCCCTATGACGGCTTTCGGTCAGCTGATACACCATCTGATTGAAGGAGTCTTCCAGCTGACCGATCTCGTCCGATCTGCGAATATCAACAGGAAGCGGAATACCTTCTTTACCTGGCGTAATCATGGCTGTCTGCAGACGGATCAACCGTTTGCGAATCCGTGCAAAAAACAGAATGGACATCACAATGAAGAACAGAAAAATAATCGTCATTAGCAAACCAAGATACAGGAGCTCCATCGGCCAGTTGCTCTGGGATTTTTGGAGCAGATATCTCGGCACTTCAATGACCATGAAGCCTTTTCCCTTGTCCTGATTGCCTCCACCTATAAATGAAACGACGGTTAACGGGTCACGGTAGACGGCCTCCTTCATGAATGCCATCGTGTAGGAAGCATCCCATACTGCGGGAATGCGGGTTTCGACCTTCTTCTGATCACTCAGCGGCCATTTCAAAGTAGTCAGGGTTGAGCCATTTGCCGGAGTTTCAACTACTTCTACACCCTCACCTCCAAGTATAAAAGCGGTTTTCCCATTCTCATCCACTCTGTACACTGAAGATTTGGGATACTTGGCATGTAACTGCTTCATGCGATCGTCGATCTTGGCGGGTGCTGCCTGACCCAGCTTCTTCGATTCATTGGACCAAAGATTGCTTATGTGCGTAACGTCACCGTAAGGAGCGGCGCTGCTCTTACTCACGTTATTAACGACTAGGACATAAATGAAAGATGTGATCGGAAGAACAACGGGGACGAACAAAACCGCACACAGGATCAGAAGCATATAACGGGACATCAGCGAGCGGCCGAATCGGAGCTTTCGTTGTTCGTTCTTCTTTCCTGCGCTCTGTTCTGCCCGATTCTCTTGCTTTCTGAACCGCCTGATCATGGTTTCTTCACACGGTATCCAACCCCGCGTACAGTTTGAATAACCGACGGATTGGCCGGATCCCGTTCAAGCTTTTCGCGCAGATGGCGAATATGTACCATTAATGTCTTATCCCCATCCAGATAAGGCTCGTTCCAGACAGCCTCGTAAATCTGTTCTTTCGTACGAATCATGCCCATATGCCTGAGCAGGTAGGCGAAGATGTGAAATTGTTTGCCCGATAAAATGATCTCCTCCCCGGTCTCCTCATTGACGATCCGATTGTCCTTCTCATAGATGGACAGGTGATCCAGCTTCAGGGCAGCATCGGACGAAACGGTAGTTCCTGCCTTGCGCAGCTGTACTTCAATGCGTGCAGCGAGCTCATCAGGGTGAAACGGCTTGGTTACATAATCATCGGCAAAATCAAGCCCATGCAGCTTGTCATCGATGGATGTTCTGGCCGAGAGCATGACGATGGGCACGGAAGGATGTTCCTTTTTCATCCGCTGTCCTACCGTAAATCCATCCAGCCCAGGCAGCATAACATCCAAAATAATCAGTGAGCAGCCCCCGGCAGCTTCTGCTGCACCTTCACCGCTTCCCAGCCATATTACCTCATAACCGCGTTCCTCCAGGTCAGCTCTGACCCATGTCGCGATTTCTGTATCGTCCTCAATGTATAGCAGTTTTGTTTTCATGCGTGGATTCGTTTCCTTTCTGCACCCTTTGGGTTAATTATATATCTGAACATATTGGAGTAAGCTGTATGTACGAACGAAGCACCATCGAAAGGGACTACTCCGTTACTTTCATTAGTATTATACCTTAATCTTCAGTTACAGAAATGCCATGCATGATGTCCATGATGTACATATGAAGTGAATAGACGGGAGGAATTGTAACATGCTGCTGGAAGCCATCTATCATCAACCCAAGCGGAACTGGGCATATGCCTACGATAAGGATACTGTTCGCCTGCGCCTGCGTGCCAAGAAGAATGATCTCACCGAGGTATACGCCATGACTGGCGACAAATACGCATGGGAAAATACCAAAAAGCAGATCTCTTTAACCAAATTCACCTCAGACTCCATGTTCGACTACTATGAAGGTGAAATAAAGCCTCCGTACCATCGTCTGAAATACTCCTTTTTGCTCAAAAGCGGAGACGAGCAGATCTGGATGTCCGAAACGGGTTTCCAGGAAGACGAACCGGACGATCCGGGGCAGATGTTTCAGTTCCCCTATATTCACCAGGGTGCGGTCTTTACACCGCCTGAGTGGGTCAAGGATGCGGTTTTCTATCAGATCTTCCCCGAGCGATTTGCCAACGGCAATCCAGAGCTGAATCCGGAGAATGTTGAGCCATGGGGCGGCGAGCCTACACCATCCAACTTCTTTGGAGGTGATCTTCAGGGTGTAATGGATCATCTGGACTACCTCAGTGAGCTAGGCATTAATGCCATTTATTTTACCCCCATCTTCGAAGCAACCACCAATCATAAATATGATACTGAGGATTATCTCCGGGTAGATCGGCATTTCGGTGATGCAGACACCGTGAAACGCTTGGTCAAGCTGTGTCATGAACGCGGTATCCGGGTGCTTCTCGATGCGGTGTTCAATCATTCCGGGAAGACGTTTGCCCCTTTTGTGGACGTACAGGAGAACGGGGAGAAGTCCAAATACAAGGATTGGTTCCATGTTCATGAATTCCCGCTGGCTGTGAAGGATGGCATCCCTACGTATGAGACCTTTGGATTCGAGCCTCATATGCCGAAGCTGAACACGGAAAATCCGGAGGTGAAGGACTATCTGCTGAAGGTAGCGGAGTATTGGATCAAGGAAGTGGGCATGGACGGCTGGCGGCTGGACGTTGCGGACGAAGTGGATGATGCGTTCTGGCGCGATTTCCGCCGGGTGGTCAAGGCTGCGAATCCTGAAGCTTATATTCTCGGAGAAATCTGGAATGAATCCTCGGCATGGCTGCAAGGCGATCAGTTCGACGCTGCCATGAACTATCCGTTTACCGATGCCGTGAATGGTTTCTTTGTCAAAAATAAAATGAATGCCGAGACGTTCGCGAATTCCATCGGACGGCAGCTGTCACGTTATCCGCTGCAAGCCAGCGAAGTGGCGTTCAACCTGCTGGATAGCCATGATACCCCAAGGCTGCTGACGCTATGTGAAGGCGATCAGCGCAAGATGAAACTGGCCGCATTGTTCCAGTTCACTTATCTGGGCACGCCGTGCATCTATTACGGAGACGAGATTGGGCTGGATGGCGACCAAGATCCGGGCTGCCGGAAATGCATGGAGTGGGACGAGGCGAAGCAGGACCGTGAGTTGTTCACCTTTTATCAGCTGCTCATCGCTCTTCGCCATGCCCATCCCGCTCTCCGTGCAGAAGGTCAAGTCCGATTCCTGCAAGCCCGTCCTGAGGGCAGCCAGCTGATTCTCGAACGGCAGAGTGAGGATGAACGCATTCTCGTTCTGTTCAATCGTTCGGAGGAAACGGCGATCATTGAATTCGAAGGTGGCGCGGGCGAATGGACCGAATTGTTGGACGGTAACCACCGCACAGCTAAGGACGGCGATGTTCTCGCTGTTGAACTGCCAGCATACGGTTATGCCGTGTTAAGTACGGATATCAGTCAGGGATAAACAGTAAATATTTATTTCTCATCGTCGTAGATTACATGAGCTTTCTCCTGTAAAGCCCAGAGTTAGACTGAAGCCCTTTCTCTTCAAATAAAAAAAGGCGTCCTGCATGACCTGTAAAGGCCAGCGGACGCTTTTCTCCATTTTGTCTCCCGTATAATAAATCCTATCCTATCGGCTTCGTTCTATGCCTGCTCTTTCGAATTATCCTTCGTGCTCTGTGGTTCGGACTCAGCTTCAGGTTCCGCACGCTTCGCTTTGGGTTTCGCCAGCTTCTCCATCATTTTCCGGCCTGTTGGCGTCTGGGCCAACCCGCCCTGCGCTGTCTCGCGGTGCCTGCTCGGCATCGCACTTCCCACTTCCAGCATGACGTCAATGACTTCATCCGATGGGATGGCACTTCTTACCCCGGCAAGCGCCATATCGGCTGCGGCCAGGGCCGTTACCGCACCGAGTCCATTGCGGACGATGCATGGAATTTCAACAAGCCCTGCAACCGGATCACAGATGAGGCCCAGTGTATTTTTTAACGCGAGACCTACGGCATGAACGACCTGCTCCGGCGTCCCTCCGCGCAGCTCTACCATTGCACCAGCGGCCATGCCGATCGCAGAACCGACTTCTGCCTGACAGCCACCCTCTGCACCGGAAATAAATGAGTTATTGGCAATGACATATCCGATAGCACCTGCACAGAATAAGCCGTTCACCAGATGCTCATCACTCCATCCGAATCGCTCCTGGGAGCTGATGAATACACCGGGAATGATCCCGCAAGAACCGGCTGTTGGCGTAGCCACAATTCGGCCCATCGATGCGTTGACTTCAGATACACACAGGGCATAGGCCATGGCCAGCGCGGAAGCGTCACCTGAGCACGTCTCGCCCTGACGAATATATTCGGCCAACTTTTTGCCGTCTCCTCCAGTCAAGCCACTGCGCGAAGTGGTGTCCTCTGTCAGTCCTTTGCGTACAGCCTCTTTCATCACCTGATAATATTCCGACATCTGCCGCACAACGTCTGCTTCCGGCGTATTGGTCTCCTGAACCTGCTCCTCGATCATTAGCCGGGCTATGGTTTTGGATTCAGCCGTACAGATCGTATTCAGCTCATGCAAGTGCTTAAACCGCATCCGAATCAACCCCTCTCTTCAAATCAATGACACGAATATCCAGCACATGATCCAGTGAACGCAGGCGTTCCAACATCTCGGCACTCGGTGCTCCGTCCATTTCCATGGCTGTTAGCGCTTCGCCATCCCGGGCTTTCCGGTCTACCTGCATATAACCAATATTAACCCCTGAGGAGCTGATCGTAGACGTCACGGAAGCAAGCACCCCTGCCTTGTCCGCATGACGCAGAACGAGTGTGGGGAATTCCCCACTGATCTGTACCCGAAAATCATTAAGCGCATGCACCGACACACTGCCGCCGCCAATCGAAGCACCAACGAGTGAACATTGACGCTCGCCGTGCCACAACTCAATTTTGACCGTATTCGGATGCGGAGCAGGCAGTCCACTCGTGTAGAACTCCACCTCCATGCCCGCTTGTTCAGCATATTTCTCGGCGTCTGGTATCCGCGGATCATCCGTGACATAGTCAAGCAAACCACCAATTAACGCCAGATCCGTACCGTGACCTTGATACGTATCTGCAAATGAGCCGTATAGTGTCAGCCTGGCACGTTCAGGCGTACACCCCAGCCACTGCCGTGCAATTCTCCCCAGTCTCGCTGCCCCAGCTGTATGTGAACTTGAAGGGCCCGTCATCGACGGACCAATAATTGAAAAAACATCTTTAAATCGCATCCTGCACCCCTCCATATCGTCATATCCATCCAGACATGCACCATAATGTTCCTTAATTACTGAATGATGACATCAAAAAAGGACAGTAGAAGGCTTTAGGCCCTCTCTCTGTCCTCGTTACCTGAGAGTTTCATGATCAGAGGCCGCCCCATGGGGTACCCTTCTCATCATATACCCCTTGGGTGGCGCATTCGCGCACTCTCCAGAGCTGCGTCCAACGATGGTACATTTACCTGAGAGATTAACCACCTGCGCCGGGTGCGCAGCGGCTTGCTCCTTCGGTGCCTGGCAGCCTACTGAAACCAATGGCCTTCCCAGGTCTCTCCCGCTCGTTCTCATCCGCTGTATCGTATATATTCGCTTGAACACATATCAAACGTTGTCCTTATGAGATTGATCATTCATATAACAGATTAATATGCAACACACGTAATGTCAACAAAAGTAACGCATCATTATCATCTTGGCAAAATTCCACTAATATTATATGCAGCCTTCCACGGAATCGTTCAGTTTTCAATAGGATATAGACTAGCTATGGAGAGATTTTGATGATGAGCTGTGATCCTTATAATATGACTGTCTTGAAGGAAGCCAGCTCGTAAGCCATAACAGAAGGGCACCCAGCATCAGAACGGCCGAAACGACCGTATATACCGTTCGAAGAGAGATCACTTCGGCAACTACACCCATGACCAAAATCGAAATGACCTGCAATGCACTCAGCATGAGTCCAAGTACGCTGCTCATTCGCCCCATCAAGTCTACCGGTATATTATTCTGATAAAAGGTGACCAGTCCCGTGTTTGCCGGCGCCGAACACAGCCCTAGCAGGATAAAGGCGAATGCGGCAAGCTCGAACGAAAACGAACGAGCGAACAGGAAATAGCCAAGCGCAACCAAGAGCACGCCTCCGCCCATCATGTGACGGATGGACAAGTGTTTGGCGAACAACCACACCAGCAGAGACCCCACCATGTATCCTGCTCCAGTAACACTCATCAACGCCCCATACTGTGACTCGGACAGGTTCATGACTTGTCGGATAAATACCACTTCCTGTGCATCCAGCGACATGCCAATAACAAGAATAATCTGGAACAGGGCATAGATGCTCACCACATATCCTGCTTGGCGACTGAATAGCATTACCGCTCGCCAATCCTGAGCGATCAGGCGAGGGGTTAGCCTTGTCCTACCGCTGCTCTGCTCTCCCGTGCCCAGCCTTGGCAGGAACATCAGGATGAGCGCCGACACCACAAAGGAAGCTGCATTGGCATAGATCGCCGCTGCAGGAGACAGATAGATCAACATGACTCCGGCTATGGCCGGACCGGTAATAAAAGCACCTGAACTGATCATGGCCTGCAGGGAATTGAATCGCTTGCGCCGCTCAGTAGGAACCAGTCGGGTGATGTACACCTGCGAAGAAGGTACGAATATGGATGAGGACATGCTGACAAGAAACATAACGCAGTACATCATCCATAGACTAGGCATCAGCGGAAGCAATGCCACGAGCACAGCTCTCACCACATCTGCCCCAATCATCAGCTGCCGCTGGTCGTAGCGGTCAATCAGACTGCCTGACCAGAACTTGGTGCATACCGAGGCAATCGGCGAGATAATCCACAAGCCTGCGACTGCCGCCGGGGACTGTGTCATGTTAAGCACCATCAAATTAATGGCCACAATGTAGATAAAATCCCCCAGATTGGATATGCCTACTCCGCCCAGCAGCAAGCCGGCATGTTTCCATCCACCTGACTCGGCGCCCTTCCCTTTCCCCTGATCACGATCATTACTCATCCATTATATCCCTCCCGGATTCATTCCTTAAATCATTCAATGCACTGATTTAAAACCCAATAATTGTATTATCTCCTATTTGATCCTTTTTCGCAGTAAAAAAATGGACAATGCCTGCGTCGATCATCATATATCGCAGGGCTTTCCGTACAGAAAAAAGACTGCCATTAATCGGGCAGTCCCAAGTCGGTTTAATCCAAGCTGCTTTTCTATATCATTTTTGGGTCAAATCCGAAGCCTGCCGAAACCATTCATTTACGGCATTAGCCTGACCATATTCCAGGAATATGGCTTTGAAGCCGCCTCGATTCACCATCAGCCTCGCCCGAACGGATAACAAGGACTTGCCTCGCTGTCTTCGGGTAGCCACCGTATCCACTGTGACCACATGAGGCCGGCGCATCAGTGCTGTTCTGCGGGAGATGGCCCGGTGGCGAATGGTTAGCAGCTTGCCCTGAATACTCAGCCCTTCATCCTTGAAGCAACCGTACCCCCAAACGGCACATAAGGGAACAAGGAGAATTAGAAATGCACCCACCGGGCCCAGAAACACCGTCCCCGCTGTTCCCAGTAGGGCTGCGCCAAGCAGTTTCCAGCGCAAGAATAACCAGCGAGCTCGGTCCGGTGGTCTGTTGGCGGGTGGCTGCATGACGAATTGCGGTACAATTCGGGCAAGCAGCTCATTGACATCGCGGAGCGGCAGCAGCGGATGAAGCATCATTTTTTTCTCCGTTTCTGAAGTCAAAACATAAATCTCCACCTCGGCATAACCAAACGGCTGTCGCAGCAGTCCCTCCCTGATCTCTACCGCCTGGACCTTCCCTGGAGAGAACACATGCTTCTTTCGGTCGAGCAATCCGGAAACTATCGTAATATTACCGCCTTCCTGCTCCACTGTGAATCCGGCATACTTTATCGTGAACAGGACAGCAGACAAGATCCAGGCCAGCAAAAACATGACAGGAACAAGTCCGAGCCACCAGATCGCCGGCAGCTGTCCAGCCCGCTCAACCAAGCTGCTGTAGAAGTGCGCAGGGAGCAGATCATCCGCGAAGGAATAAACCCCCGTACCGAATACGACGACGAGCGGCAAATTCATCGTGGTCAGCGCTCCGGCAAACAGTCTTCCGGCTGACAGCCGCAGCAGAACTTCCCGTTCTGGCTGCATAAGCGTAGCGGATGCCTGGATGTGTTTCTCCTTTTGCTCAGGAGATTCTCCCTCTTCATCAGAGTTAAGATCTTCAGCATGTTCAGCTGGGAGAGGTGCTTCCGCTTTCTTCACAGCCTCATTCCGTTTCTGATACAACCACTGCTCTATCCGTTCGGCCTCCGCAACTGCCAGAGCAGGTAATACACCATCGGCCTCTTTGCTGCCGCCCGGCGTCTCAATCTTGAGCTGGGCTAGCCGGAGCAAGCGCTGAATCAGAGGCTGCTGTGTCTGGATGGAGTGAATACGGCTGAAATAGATCGATTTCTCCTCCCGGACAAAGATGCCCTGACGCAGCACAATCCGATCATCCTGAAGCGTGTAGCTGAATTTACGCCATTTAAACCACCCATACAGAATAATAGGAAGCGTAAATAGAACAAGGGCAGCAGCATAACCATACCAGGGAAATTTGCTCCAGTTCACGCCTTTGATGATGAGTAGAACGAGGATGGGAATGATGGACTTCATTACGCTAAAAAAGGGAAATAACATGTACAGCTTATGTAGATGCTTGGGTTCATTCATCGGGATCTTCCACCTTCGCCAGATGTCCGATACTGCGCTTCAATTGCTCTGCTTCCTCTCTTTCCAGTCCGGCGATATGGAGTGTGGCTGCGGCAGTAACGATGCTGACCTTGGCAAGTCCATACTTTCGCAGCAGCGGACCACTCTCCAGTTCCACCTGCTGTACACGCGTCATCGGCACAATCGTATCCGTATGCCATAACCAGCCGGAATGGATCTCCACTTCATCCTCAGCCACCCGAAAACTAAAGTGTCGGTGTCGCAAGCCGGGCAAAATCCATGTGTACCAGACCAGTGAAATGATAAAAAGCCCTAAGCCAATCCAGCCCGGCCACAGCACCCAGTCTCTAACCCATGCGATCATCAGATATCCAGCAGCCAAAAGAGTCAACAGCCCATTGACCATAAGGGCCGTCAGGGCTGTAGCTTGTTTCGCTTTGGGGTGGAGACGTCGCAGTTCTCCGTTGTTAACCTCTGTGTAATCCATTGCGTGACTCACACTCTCCTACCATTCAAAATTAAGGCTGATTAGGAAGCTTCAGTTCCTTCGCCCAAGCCTGAAGCTTCTCCTTCGTCCATTCCTCGTTCTCACCCATGATGGAGTAACGCAGCCCATTTTCAGTCCATGATATGTTTCGTATGCTCTTCATATACGAACCCTCGGTATCCCGAACCTCCACCTTGGACTCATCAGGCAGCAGTGTATCATCCACATTTTCATCCGGTGCCTTGAATACGGACAGACTCACTTCAACCTTGTCGTTGTTGACGTAATACAAAATCACTTCATCCCTGCCCAACTCTCCGCTTGATGAAAACATCTCCACCCGAGACAGCTCAAGCTCACCGCTCATATCCTGTAAAAAGGGTTGGCCCAACGCTTGTTCGGCTTCTTCCAGACTCACTTCCGAACGCTGGCTCAGATCGTTCAGATCTTTCACTTCCACTTCTTCGGGAATGTCGATTACGAACGTATCCTCCGAAAATTCGGGATCATATTGAATCGGATCATAGACCATTTCTGACTTTTCATCACCATATGTGCTGATGACTTTAACAATCATCCACGTTTTGGGGTCAACCCAATATTCAGAGGAGATGGATAAGGTGCCATTCTCTTTCGGCATCAGCTTGATGTGAATGACTTCCTGTCCGTGAAGCTCTTCCTGTCCCATCATATCCACATCATGGGAATCCCGCAACCGTTCCAGCTGATCCACCAGCATCTGCTTTTGAGTCTGTTCTGGCTGTTGTCCCGTGGCAGCTACGTTCATCGAATAGGCCGTACCGGTCTCTTTTTCGTAAATGGTGATATCTGTTCCGTTATTGACCGCGTAGCTGATATGGCCATTCTCCTCTGTTTCGGTGCGCTTACGCCCGGTCTCTCCGTCAACCCATTCCTTAATGTGCATGGTGTGACTCAATTTATCATCCGACCACACTTTCATTACACCTTCGGCATAGTACGAAACGGGCTTCGTTTCTGCAGTGACAACCTTCTCGATCATCTCATCACCAGACAGGCCAACCAGATCCTTCTCTGCGCAGCCTCCGAGCAGTGACCCCGCAAGTAGCGCTGTACCGAGCATCATCCATCCTTTTTTCATCATTATCGTTCATCCTCTCTCATTTCGTTTAAGGGCATTACAACTCGGGCAATCGACATGCAGCCAGCGTGCCATATCCTTCAGCCGACCACATGCGCATCTCACCTCCATGCTTGATCGCAATCCGTTTGGCTATGCTTAATCCGAGACCCGAACTGCCCGCATACGCCTTCTCTTCCTGATTCTGATGTTGAACATAGGGTTCGAAAATACGATCCAGCTGTTCTTCGGGAATAGCAGTCCCTTCATTTTGCACCAGAATTAATGTTGCTCCCGTTCTGTACTCATTCAGCTCCTGCGCCAGTGTTGGAATAACCCATTCCGGCAGCGGCTGATCTGAAGCAATCACACCTAGACCCATCAAACCGTTCTGGCTTGTATGACGCAGTGCATTGTTGATCAAATTATCTGTCAGACGCATCAGTTGTTCGGGATGAAGCCGGTAAAGGCGGTCCGTGCGGACAGCCGTTCTCACCTCAATCTGTCCACGCTCGGCAAGTCCCCCGTAACTTCCAAGCAGCATATCGAAGAACTCTTCTCCTTCCACCTCCACCATGGCCATCTCCAATTCACTGGAACCCAGCGCCGTATACATTTCAAGTTCACCAATCATGTGTTTCATCCGTTCCACATTACCAAACAACACATCCCGGTAGTCCCGTCTCTCTGACGGCTCCAGCGGAGCATCCACACTGAGTGCCTCCGCATAGGCACTGATGGACATTAATGGTGTCTTCAGATCATGAGACAGCGAAGCGACCATGAGCTCTTTCTCTTTTTGCTCCTTCTCCACCTCTGCCTGAGTCTGCCTGACTTTCTCCTGCATCGCATCAAATTGCTCCAGCAGCATGCCCATTTCATCCCGACGTGCAGGCACGCTATCTACGGGGACCTCACCCCGCGCAAACGCATGCATTCGGCCCATCAGATGTCTCATCGGACGGAAGAGCTTTCTGGATAGCAGCCAGAGCACGGTGCCATATAACAGGATAAAGAAAACACCAGCGAACCCAACGACCCAGGCTGTCCGAACCGAGATGCCCTCCAGCCACTCTCCGCGAAGCATGGTAATCTCGTAAATGCCAATCAGTTCACCCTTTTCCCATACTGGCTTTTTCAGCGTAAACGTGCGATGACGAATCTGCATGTCGTACAGATCACGATATAGCTCCGAACCCCTGACCGTATAAGCTCCGGCAGCCCAGGTATCTCCGCCGGATGTATACACCCGGATCCCTGAAGGCAGATAGAGGTCAACGTTTACTTGATCACTAGCCAGTTCAGAGACTGACGCATAGGCATCCGAAGATTGCAGACGGTACAGTTCCGGATCGGACAACCTCTTTTCAATGGGAGCAAGACGCCCGGTTAATTCTACATATTCCGCTACGGAGCGCTGGTCGTTATAGTAGTTGTACAGGGAGAAGAGTGCCCAACCTGCAGCGACAGGAAGCAGCATCACAATGAGAAAAGCAACCATCAACCAGTACTTCAGCTTCATTCTGCTATATCTCCTATAAATCGGTATCCGCTGCCCCACACGGTCTGAATCCAGCGTGGTTGATGTGGTTCGTCGCCAAGCTTGGCCCGCAGGCTTTTGACATGGACGGTAACCGTACCTGAGCTTCCTGCTACTGGCTGGTTCCACACATGTTCATACAGCTCCGCTTTGGTGAATGCACGGCCCGGATGAGAAGCGAGCAGCGTGAGCAAAGCCCACTCCTTGCCCGTCAGTACGACATCTTCCCCGTGAACCTGCACCTGTTGATTCAATGGGTTGATCGACAAGCCGTCGTTGTAAGCTTGATGGGTCGCTTCCGGCTTGATGCCCTGATATCTGCGATATCTGCTCAGGTGGGATTCAATGCGGGCTGTAAGCTCCGCCAGGCTGAACGGCTTGGTAATATAATCGTCAGCGCCCAGACCAAGACCTCTAACCTTGCTCTCCTCTTCAATGCGTGCACTCATCATGAGCAGCGGAACGTCGCTGATCAGCCGGATATTTTTACATACCGTGAACCCGTCCATCTCCGGCAGCATCAGATCGAGCAGGACCAGCTGATAGGTCCCCGTCCTGAAATCTTCCCAGCTCTCCAGGCCGCTCGAAGCCCAGGTCACCCCATATCCCTCTCGCCGAAGATGGTCCATCAAAATGCGGGCAATTTCCGGATCATCCTCCACCAGCAATATGTTCACGTTGTCTCTCATCGCTGCCTCATCCTCCCATGATTGTATTGTAACGAAATACACCTTTTTCTCCGCAGAGTTTATACTTTCTTCATAAATGGTTCTTGAAGCAAAAAAGCCAAGAGTATACAAAAAGAGCCCCCTGAGTTCAGGACGCCCCAATTATATTGGCTGAAGCATGTGGTCATAATGTTGTGATGTCGTGATGCCTTCATTACTGTATTAAATAACGATCTTATAATTCATAGAAGATACTGTGGTTCTCGACGTAGGGTCTGCAGTATTTGCTGCAGAGCTTCGGCATCCGATCCTTCATCCATTCATGTCTGGACTCGTTGGCCATCTGGAAGGCATAGTAACCGAACGTAAAAATCAGCATGAATCCTTCCATCAGCCTGATCTCTTGTTCGATAAGCGGAGCTGTTTGTTTGGTATAACCCGACAGGAAGATATCCCGTTCTTCCCGATTGAAGATCAAGGCTGCACCTGCAGCATCGAAAAGATAATAGCCATCACCATATAAGCAAAAGTCGATCATGGAGATTCCCTGTTCCGTCACCAGCAGATTCCCCCGGGTGATGTCACCATGAATCACTCCCCATGTCTCTGGGCGAGTAGGATATGCTTCCAGCTGGTTGTTGATATTCGCAAATGTCTCACGTATCAAGGCAAAGTCCTCAAGTGTAAATATGCCCAATCTGACACCTTCCTCAAGCTGCCCAAGCATGTTCAGATTTTCCTTGATACTTCCATATGATGGACGAACTTCAGTCTGGCCTGTCCAGCCTTCCTTCGCATCTGGTCCGGCGGCGGCTGTATCAAGCGTATCCTTCATACGACCATAGTGGTGAAGTGTCTGCATCTGTAACCCCAAGTCATGAATCTGCTCTCTTGTCAGCTGCTCTCCTTGCTGAATGTCCCTGCCTTCAATCCATTCCAGCATGGTGCAGCAGATTTCCTCCCCGTTTTCCAGGAAGCAGACGGTAACCCAATCTCCAGACAGATTACGAACAGGGTGCTGCACGCGTAGATCAGTCGTTGAATTTAATTCATGAAGGAGATTCATCTCCGCTTCCAGCGCCGGACGTGTATGTTGAATACCGGTCATGCTTGCATAAGCAGCTTTATGTATACGCAGCAGATACTTCTGTCCACTTGCTTCGTCCATAATGTGATATGTCAGGTTCTCATTGTGACGGATAAAGGAGGCAACGGGCTTCCTTAAGGGATAATGTGTTATCGCATCCGCTACCAAGCTGTCCAGGAATCGTTCGTGGTCTGTTGTTATCATCAACATCTCCTTCGGAATTCTAGATATCCAACTTGTCATCTCTACCTTCAGAAATATAGATCAGATCAGTGCTACTCATTATCTTGTAACTCTGGTTATCGTAGCATGATTGTTTTTGTTATGGCAAACTCTACCACTCCTAAAATATAAAAAGCATAACCCCATACGTTGCCGTTTGGGTGTTATGCTTTCTTCTCTGTTTATGACTCTATATTATACTCCATCCAATGTAATGCACTTTCCTTAACCGAAACGTCCCATAATGTACTCTTGCGTCAAACGGTTGTCGGGGTTGGTGAAAATATGTTCCGTATCCCCGTGTTCAATCATGCTTCCCAGATAAAAATACGCTGTATAATCCGAGATGCGTGCTGCTTGCTGCATATTATGGGTTACGATTACGATGCGGAGATCCTTCTTAAGCTCGGAAATGAGTTCCTCCACTTTACCCGTTGATACCGGGTCCAGCGCGGATGCCGGCTCATCGAGCAGCAAAATCTGAGGATCAACAGACAATGCGCGGGCAATACACAGACGCTGTTGTTGTCCACCAGAGAGAGACAGTGCGGACTCATTCAGTCGATCCTTTACTTCATCCCACAGCGCGGCGCGGCGCAAGCTTTTCTCCACGATTTCATCCAGTGCCTTCTTGCCTTTGATACCGCGGTAGCGGGGGCCAAACGCGATATTGTTATAGATGGACTTATGAAATGGGTTTGGCTTCTGCCACACCATGCCGATTTTCTGGCGCAATTTGATCACGTCGGTGCCTGGCTCGTTCAGGTCTTTACCATCCATCCAGATGTGCCCCTCTGTGCGGGAACCGGAAATCTCATCGTTCATGCGGTTGAGGGACCGCAAAAACGTGGATTTACCGCAACCGGAAGGTCCGATCAGCGCGGTAACGCTGGCTTCAGGAAACGCGAGGCTGATCTGCTTGACTGCCTGGAAATGCCCATAATATATGCTTAACTGTTCCGTACCAAAAGGTATGGCCATGTTGGTTCCTCCTTATTTCGAAGCTGTCATGCGGCGGTATACAACCCGGCCGATCCAGCGCGCACTCAAATTGAATGCCAGTACAAGGATAACAAGCACCGCAGATGCTCCGGCTGCCACTTCCTTGGAATCTGGCCCGATGCCTTCACTGTTGACTTTCCAGATATGAACGGCAAGTGTCTCTGCCGGACGGAATGGGTTAAGCGGCGATCTTGGGCTTGTCGGATTCCAATCCGTGAAGTCCAGCGGCGGACTGCTCATCCCTGCCGTAAACATCAGGGCTGCCGCTTCACCGAAGATCCGGCCGGAAGCCAGGATTGTACCTGTAATCAAGCTTGGCAGCGCCACAGGCAGCAGGATGGACGTGATGATTTTCCATTTGGACAGGCCCAGTGCCAGGCCCGCTTCCTTCTGTTCCTTCGGAACGGCCCGGAAAGCCTGCTCCGTTGTCCGCACCATGAGCGGCAGATTGAATATCGCGAGCGCCATGGCACCCGAGATCAGGGAGAAGCCGAGGCCGAACGTATTTACAATCAACAAGAGACCAAACAAACCAATAACGATCGACGGGAAGGAGGACAATACCTCAACAACCAATCGGATAAAACTTGTAATCTTGCCTGGCTTCGCATACTCCGCCATATAGATTCCTCCGCCCCAACCGAGCGGAATGGTGATAATAAGCGTTAAGATCAACAGGAAGATGGAGTTAAAGAGCTGTGGTCCAATCCCGCCGCCCCCTTTGAGCAGCTGCGGCGCACTCGTCAGGAAGTGCCAGTTGATTTGCCCTACTCCCCGGAACAGGATGAATCCCAGCAAACCGAGCAGCAATACCACGATGAACAAGGCCAAAACAACTATGACGGATGTAGCAATTTTATCGACCGTTTTCGCCTTCATTTTCATACCCGGTTTCTCCTTTCGAGCAAACGAACCAGAATGACGAATACAAACGTCATCACAAGCAGGACAAGCGCCATACTCCAGAGTGCATTGTTATGAACCGAACCCATTGTGGTGTTACCCATACTCAGGGTGATTACACTTGTTAATGTTGAAGCTGATTCAAGCAAGGATGTCGGTACATGCGGTGCATTACCGATAACCATCTGTACGGCGAGTGCTTCACCGAAGGCACGAGCCATCCCCAGAACGATCCCTGTCAGCAAGGCTGGAAGAACCGTTGGAATAATAACGCGGTAGATCGTCTGCCAGCGCGTAGCGCCCAGAGCGTAGGACGATTCACGCAAGCCTTTGGGCAGAGCAGACAGAGCATCGGCCATAATGCTTGTTACGGTAGGCAGAATCATTACGGATAGAACCAGACATCCGGCTGCAATCCCGATGCCGGCTCCGCCGAAGATGCTGCGCAATAGAGGCACGATAACACTCAGACCGATAAAACCGTAAACGACAGACGGAATACCGGACAACAATTCAATGGCAGGCTGCAGTATCTTTTTCCCTTTACCCGGTACGATCTCCGTCATGAAGAGTGCCGCACACAAACTGAGCGGGCTTGCAATCAACGCGGCCAGCAGGGTGGTTGTGAAGGAACCGGTGATGAACGGTAATGCTCCATAGGCTGCTGGTTCTGATGATGGACTCCACGTTTTGCCGAACAGGAATTCACTCAGGCTCACACCATCCTTAAAAAAGGTGGAGAGACCCTTGGACGCCACAAAATAAACGATGGAAAACATGACAACGATCAACAATACGACACAAATCGACGTATAGATCCGTCCTGTCCACTCTTCCCAGAAATGTTTCTCTCTCAAGGGCCGGCGTGACTTGATCTTGCTGTTCATTACCGTTCCCCCTTCGGTCTGTTCCATAACAACCATCCTTCTATAATAGAGTAATGTAAAATATGGGATTATTTCAGTTCAAACCGCGCAAAGAGGCAGGACCTTAGTCCGCCTCTCTCGCTGTATGAGCAAGTTCAAAGATTATTGAGTCAGGTTACCTGCTGCATCGCGTTTTACTTTCATGCCGGATACCGGAATGTAACCCAGTTCCGTTACATCATTTTGTTGAATTTCGTCACTCAGCATGTAGTCGAGGAATGCTTTTGTCGCTGCATCCGGCTCACCTTTTGTGTACATGTGCTGGTAAGCCCATACTGGATATGTTCCAGCTTCTACGTTCTCAACTGTTGCTTCAACGCCTTCGTATTTCAATACTTGCAGGCTGTCATCGAGGTAAGACAGTGCCAGGTAACCAATTGCGCCTGGAGTCTCGGATACAAGCTTCTTCACTGTACCTGAGGAATCTTCTTGGATGGATCCTTGAATATCTTCAACTTTTGTTCCCAGAGCGAAGTTCTCGAATGTTGCACGAGTACCGGAGCTGCTTGGACGGTTAACAATAACGATTGCTTGGTCTGCACCACCAACATCTTTCCAGTTTGTAATTTTACCGGAGAAGATATCGATCAATTGTTGTTTCGTCAGATCTTCCACACCTGCATCTTTGTTGCTTACTGGTGCGATCGCTACTACTGCTACTTGATGATCAACCAGTTCTTTTGCTTTTGCTTCATCTTCCAGCTTCTCTTCTGCAAATACGTCGGAGTTACCGATTGTAGCTTGTCCGTCGGATACTTGAGTCAGACCCGTACCACTACCGCCACCTTGCACTTGCACTGTTACATTTTTATATTCATCAACTGCCATAAATTTTTGTCCAGCTTGCTCTACCAGAGGTTGCAGTGCTGTTGAACCAACAGCCAGGATGTTTCCGCTAAGCTCAGCAGCTGCTTCGCCTGATCCTGAACCATTGCTTGTAGCGCCCTCTGTACCAGCGTCATTTTTGGATCCGCATGCTGCGAGTACCAGTACGAACGTTAAGGTCATCAAAATAAACGGCAACTTTTTAAACATGTTTTGTTTTCCTCCCCCAATGTAGTGATGGCGTTTTGTGAATTTGTTTGTTCACCATCAACTCTTTTATCATTGTAGTTTCGGTATGTCATCTCAAAATCAATGTTTTGTAAACGCAATGTTAAAATTATGGGCGGTGTTTTGAAATATATGGAAGGCAAATAACTCCATGAGCGACCGTTTCGGTTACGGATCGTTCTTCTGATCGCTGTATTGGCTCTGCTTCACGTAAATTACATCGTGCCACTACGCTGACAGAACAATCTTCCGATCGCTGTTATCCCCGGATTTCATTATTTTTCCCTTTGGTAAAAATCCGGTGATAAACGCGAACGCTTCGCTTCTACAGATTATTGCTGTCCTCTCCGTTCCAATGTAATGTAAAAAAACTTCAAGCAGCAGGCCAGCGCTTCTTCAGAATCGATTTCGTCCCCTCCACTGCTACGGGTTTGTTTGGTCGTTTCCAGACGTTTCAATCCACCGCCTTGGGAGAGGTGAGTAAATAGAAAAAGACCAGCCAATAAAAGGCCGGTCTAATGTAAATACTTTTTGTTAATGATATTTAAACTTCAATATATAGAAGAAAATAAAAAAACTGCCCTCCTCAAGTGCAATGGCACCTGAGAAAAGCAGCCTTTTCTACTAATTCAAAATCCACAGCCACAGGGCCAGTCCAGCCAAGGTAATCAACAATGTCGGGATCGTCAGGATAACACCTGCCTTGAAATAATATCCCCACGTAATCTTTACACCCTTCCGCGACAACACATGCAGCCAGAGCAATGTGGCCAATGAGCCGATCGGCGTCATTTTGGGACCCAGATCAGATCCAATCACGTTGGCATAGATCAACGCTTCTCGAACAATGCCTTCGGTATGTGCATCCTGGATGGCCAGTGCGTTAATTAACACGGTTGGCAGATTGTTCATCACCGATGATAACACCGCTGCAATCAATCCCATGCCCACTGATGCAGCCAGCAGGCCATGCTCTGCTATGGCATCCAGCCAGCGGCTCAGATAATCTGTTAACCCGGCATTACGCAGTCCGTATACAACGATGTACATGCCTACCGAGAAGACCACAATGGACCAAGGCGCTTCCTTGACAACACGTTTAAGGTCAACCGCTTCACTCTTGCGTGCCAATATGGCGAATAGCAGAGCGACGGCGCCCACGATAACCGATACCGGGATCGGCAGAAACTCACTTGAGACGTAGGCTATCAAAAGCAGCGCAAGCATATACCAGGCAATACGGAACATCCGCGGATCGCGAATGGCTTCTTGGGGATCGCGAGCGGCGGAGATGTCGTAGCGATGAGGGATACTTTTACGATAAAACAGATACAGCATTCCTGTACTCGCTACCATGGAAAAGATATTGGGAACAATCATCCGCACAGCATACTCCACAAACGTAATTCCAAAATAATCGGCTGACACAATATTCACCAGGTTACTGACAATCAGCGGCAGTGACGTGGTATCGGCAATAAACCCGCTTGCCATGACAAATGCAAGTACCATGCGTTCATCGAATTTCAGCGCACGCACCATGGCGAGAACAATCGGAGTCAGAATAAGCGCCGCACCATCGTTGGCAAATAAAGCAGACACTGCTGCTCCGAGCAATATGGAATAGATGAATAGTCTGCGTCCATTCCCTCCAGCGAGTCTCGCCATATGAAGTGCAGCCCATTCGAAGAACCCGGTCTCATCCAGAATCAGTGAAATCATAATGATGCCGACAAATGCCAGTGTTGCATTCCATACGATGGATGCCACATCGGAGGCATCATTCAGACTGACGACACCACATAGCAGGGCGAGCACGGCTCCACCTGAAGCAGACCAGCCAATCCCCAGTCCACGTGGCTGCCAGATCACGAGCGCAACGGTTAATGCAAAGATTAGTATAGCTACGTATGTCATAAATCCTCCTGTACCTTCACCCTATTACTACTATTATAAATACACCGCAATCTAAGAGAAAAACCAACGATATAGTTATACAGGGCAACAGGAGGATTGTCTATCTTTATTTTATTCTATGAACAAGTAATATCACCGGGTTATGCCTGGTCCTTGTTTTTCGGCGTATCTTCCACCATTTTGAACATGCCCAGCAGGCCTTGCAATTGTTCCGCCATACTGTTCAGATGTGCGGATGATGACGCAATCTCTTCTACAGATGCCAGCTGTTCCTCAGAGGAAGCCGATACGGATTCCGTATTCGCAGCACTCTCCTGGGTTACGACAGAAATATCATTCATAGCTTGGGCAACACGAGCCGCTCCTTCTTCCAGCTGCTTCGTTGTTTGAGACAGATCATCGAGCGTATGGGCTGCATCTTCAACGGCCACACGAATCTGTGCGAATGATTGGCCCGAAGTATTTACTGCCTGAATGCCATCCTCTACCCGGGTCTGGGCAGCTGTCATGGCATCCATGGCGGCATCCATATCCAGACGGATATTATGAACGAGTTCACCGATTTGTGCTGCAGAGCTGCCGGATTCTTCCGCCAGTTTCCGAACCTCACCTGCTACCACTGCGAATCCGCGACCAGCATCCCCCGCTCTCGCCGCTTCAATGGACGCGTTCAGTGCAAGCAGGTTGGTCTGTTTGGAAATGGTGGCGATGACATTAACCATGTTTCCAATTTCTGTCGACCGCGCATTCAAGGACTGAACCACCACCGCCAGCTGTTCCACTGTCTCCTGAATGCTGCTCATCTGATCCATGGCCTGTCCCGCTGCTTCATTACCGGAATAAGCTGCTCCGGATGTATTCCGCATGTTCTGCGTAATGGATTGCACACGTTCAGACATCATGCGGACATCTTCGGCCATACGACTCATCTGGCCCGATCCGTCCGTCACGCTCTTCACCTGCTGCTCTGCACCTTCCGCAAGTTCCTGAATGGAAAGTGTCGAGTGCTCAATGGCTTTGGTCGTTTGCTCCGCACTCGCCGACAATTCCTGAGAGGAAGCCGATACCTGCTCCGTCGTCTCCTGTACACCCAGAATCATCATTCGAAGGTTATCTACCATTCGCTCAAAATACTTGGCGAGATCACCGACTTCATCTTTTCGTCCGGTTTCCATCTTGACCGTCAGATCCCCTTTGCTCACCGCACGAGCAGACTCCTGCAGACGCCGGATTGGACGCAGCATGGAACGTGTAAACCAAATTATGAAAATTAGCGTGAGGAAGGTCGCAGCCAGAATGACGATTAAGGTTGCCATCCGAATGTCTTTACTGGCATGGGACAATTCACTTTGGAACATCGTTCCGCCAATCTTCCAGCCCGTAGCTTCATTGGTGGAGAAGATCATCATTTTGGAATCACCATTGTAGGTGTAATCGAATGATCCCTCTGGTTCTGCAAACATGGGGTCCAAAGCCTCTGACGTTTCTTGCGTGCCAGATTCCACCACAGGTGAGGAGATATAATTTCTCTCCGGATCCATGATAATAACGTACCCTTCCTTGCCCACCTTAATGGAAGCCTGTTCGCTAAGTTCCGTTAGATCCAAAGACAGACCTACTACACCAGATTGATCTTCCAGTGTTTTGGAGATAAACACAACCGTTACTCCATCCGTATTCTTGGACACGGCCGACACAGCGGGATTGCCCGGGTTGGCCATCGCCAGCTTGTACCATTCCCGCTCCCTTGGATCATAGTTGGACCCTTGTGCACTGCCGGTTGTTTCTTTCCCCCTAACCATGGTTCCATCTTCAGTTCCTACAAATATATTCAGCGCATCAGGATGCAATCCGACATACTGCTGTAGTTTCACTTCCAATGCAGAAAGGCCACCATCCCCGCTAAGCATGTCCGTCCGAATGGATTCGGCAAAATAATTGATATCGTGAATCTTCGCATTGACATGGGTTTCAATAATTGAATTCGTCGTGCTTACACTTTGTTTGGCACTATCCATCAGTTGACCTTCTACCGTGCGATCGGCAATCAACAGTGTGATCATTCCAATGGTCACACTGGGCACCAGCAGTACGGCCAGAAAGGATACCAGCAATTTATTTCGTATACTCCAGACAAAGCCCTTTTTCTTGTTCTTCTTTTTTGTTTTATTTTCTTTCTGTTTGACTGGTTTGGCAGCCTTTTTCACTTGCCCTTGGTCCAGATTCTCCCCCATCTGCTTTTCCCCCTCTAAAAAGTTCAATCCTTCTTTGTTTTTATGTAGGACCCTCTCCATGTCTACCTTAACCCTTCTCTTCATACCAAATCTTCGCGATAGGGTTATCTTATATATCGGCTTAAGTTCAAATTTATTTGATTACAATAATTTACACGACATGTCAAACAAGCCACTCCGCTAATTGGAAGTGACTTGTTTATATGTACACATTAAAATGGCATTTATCTAGGCAGATGTTTGACGGTATGGGCCCTGTGGCGGCTTGGGCGACGGTTTGCCAAAGTAGTATCCCTGAGCCAGCTCGATCCCTATGGAGCGACAAAAATCGAATTCCTCCATGCGTTCGATGCCTTCAGCAAGCACACGTCCCCCGAATCGGCGTGACATCTGCACAATATCCATAATTTGCTGTTGTTTCACCGGGTCACGATCACACTGATCAATCAGACTGCGATCAATTTTGACAAAATCAGGCTCCAGCCGATTCATTAATTCGATGGTCGAATACCCTGCCCCAACATCATCCAGTGCTACCGACATTCCACGGGAACGATACACCGAAAAAATATGCTGGAGAATGGACATATGCTGGATCTGTTCCGTTTCCACAACTTCAAACACAAAATCCTTGGGATCCAGTTCCAAGCGCTCAATCGCTTCAAACGTATGGGTCAGGCAAAATTCAGGATTGTATATAGAGGAGGGCAGAAAATTCACAAAGCGCTTAACACCATGAGGCAAAAAAGCTGCACTTGTTTCGATTGCTGTGATTCTTGCAGTCCGATCCAAAAAGGAATGTAAACCCGTGTCCCGGGCAACCTCAAACAAGTTATACGGGCTAAACGTCTTGCCATTTTCGGAAGGTCGAAGCAAAAACTCGAATCCGACAATCTGTTCATTGGCATCAACAATAGGCTGCATATGACTGCTGAATTGAGTGTTCAAAATAATCGATACCAGATCTGCATGCTTGAATCGAGATTTCATCATCTGAAGACTAATCCAGCCTGCTTGATCCGCCTGTTCTTGAATTGGAGTTACCTGTACTGTAATGGATTCCGGACGGATGACTTCGAGCTTCTGTATGGCTTCCAGCCAGTCTTGTACAGATTCGGCATTCGTATAGTTCATCCATATCACTTCATCTGAATGTTCAACATGCACACCCAACGTTCTCAGCAATTCCAGCAAAACGGGGAAAACGGGACGCAGATACAGAGTACCTTGATCCTCAATTGGATAGATTGGACTGCAGCCACTGCAATTCATGTAGAACCCCCTTGCCGGTTTATGTTTCTATTTCAATTAATGTTAAATGGTATATACCCAAAGTTTGTAAATATTATAGCATGGGTCATAAAATTAATCTCTAGTGTTTTGATGACTTCCGGTATGAACGTTTTTGCTACAGTCTTAAACATTTTTGCAGTAAAAAAGACCGCCAGTCTGTTGACTGTCGGCCTTCAGTATCCGCTATATATTAAGAAGCGGGGATTACGATTTTCTGTCCAACTTTCAATTGATGTACATTTGAAATTTTGTTGGCTGTGGCAAGCTTGCGCCAGTCCACACCATATTTCAAGCCGATGCGGTACAGGTTGTCCCCTTTTTTCACCACATATACCACTTTGCCGCTTGCTGGTTTCTCAGGTTGCGGTTCTGGTTTTGGTGTTGGGGCAGGTGTTGGGGCTGGAGCAGGCTTCGTTCCCGGTTCAGGAGTCACCGCTGCTTCTCCAGTCAATTTCAAGCCATACTCGGCAAAACCTTCGTCATTCGTACCAATGAACGACATTGCCGGGTTAGCTTCAACCAGCGCTTTGGCATCCGGAGAAGAAGCAAACACCACTTCAAGATCGTTCAGTGCTGCTGCAGTTACACTTGCAGAAGGCTTAATTGGTGCCAGTGACCAGTTGCCATCCGCTGCCGGATTGATTGTTTTGTTATCACGGATATAGTCAATGATGACTTGACGGTTCTCATCCGGTGCTGCCAAAACGATACGTTTACCATCCGGGTTGGCCAGTTTGGACGAAGAAGCACGATAGTTATTCGTTGCCACGATAAACTTTTGCTCCGGATCGATCGGTTTGCCATTGAAACTCAGATCCTTGATCCGGCTAGCCGATGCATTTACCACGGTTGCTTTGGAATCATATTTGGCAGGCTGAGTCACATCGATTTGATACGTTACACCATCGATAACATCAAAGTTGTACGTTGGGAAATCCATGTTGATCAGCTGCTGCTGTCCACCCTTAGCCGGGTCGATCTGATTGAACTGGCCTGCAGACCATTCCAGCCATTCTTTGATTTCAGCACCGTTAACCAGAACGGCATGTACCGTATTCGGATATACGTACAGATCCGCTACGTTTTTGATTGCGATGGTGCCTGCAGGGATATTCGTATAGTACGAAGCACCTGAACGACCGCCCGCTTTAAATGGAGCTCCTGCAGACAATACCGGGATATCTTCATACTCGGTTCCTTGCATGTGTTTCTCCACGTACCATTTCTGAGCATTCGTCACGATCTGAATGGATGGATCATCCTGAACCAACGCGAAGAAGCTGTTGATTGGAGCCGTTGTCTCTCCGACCGGACCACGTACATACTCAAGCGTACCTTCGTGCTCTTCATGAACCGCGTCGATGATCTCCTGATCTGCGTCAACCAATGGCTTTTTGTTCGCAGTGTCATAGATTGGACGTGCTTCTGTCGCGGAATCTACCACTTTCCACTTGCCATCCACCAGCTCCAGATCAAGATCAATGATTCCGAGATGATCACCCCAGAAGCCTGGCTCCACCGCTGGAACGCCATTGATGGTGCCTTTTTCAAGATCTACTCCCTTTTTGCCTTCAAAATCAGCACTTGGAAATACCTTGTGGGCATGTCCAAACAGAATCGCATTGATGCCCTCTACCTGGCTCAGGTACAGCACCGAGTTTTCCATCAGATCCGTTTGAGGGATATCTTCAAAACCGGAGTGAGGAATGGCCACGATAATGTCTGCACCTTCAGCCTTCATTTGCGGAATGAATTTCTTGGCTGTAGCAATAATATCCTTGGCAATGACTTTGCCTTCCAGATTAGCACTGTCCCACTGCATGATTTGTGGCGGTACGAATCCAATAACACCCACTTTGATCGTGTGCTCTTTACCGCTCTCATCCGTTACTTTTTTGTCCAGAATTTCATAGGGGGTGAAGTAATTCTTGTCGTTCGTTTCATCATCATCGCCGTCATCGATATAGACATTCGCATTAATATAAGGGAAGTTGGCGCCCTCCAGCGTCATGTCCAGGAAGTCCAGACCATAGTTAAACTCGTGGTTTCCGATGTTACCGGCATCATAATCGAGCAGGTTCATTGCTTTATATACAGGGTGAGTCTCACCCTTTTGAAGTGGATCAATTTTGGCTACATAGTCTCCGAGCGGGTTACCCTGAATCAAGTCACCATTGTCGAACAACAGGCTGTTTTTCGCTTCATCACGCGCTTTTTTGATCAGCGTAGCTGTTTTAGCGAGTCCATATTGATCGGTCTCTTTATCGGAGTAGTAGTCGTAATTAAGCAGATTGTCATGAATGTCCGTGGTTTCCATGATCCGCAATTTTACTTTGGCAGCATCTGCAGCCGATACAGGTACCGGAAATACTGCAAGCACGTTTAATGCAACCAAAGCGGCAGTCAGGCTTGATAATACTTTTTTGTTCTTTTTCAAAATAACCCCTCCCGGTTATGTACATTGAATCATGCCATAGTGTGCAAACGAATAGGCGCAGAAATAGCATAGATTTCATGGGTTGTGCTTGCTGAAATCAAGGTCTTCACCAGCTGAATTCAGGTTAGTTTATCTCACATGAACATCTATTCATATCTGTGCGTATCGTTTACATTCCAAATCATAACGCAATGAAGCGTGGTTGAAAAGCATTATTTTTTACATTATCCGCACATAAGGGTTCAACTTTACATAATCATGCGGAATTTCGACATTATTCTCTCTTTTTTTGTTAATATATAGTTTACGAGATGTGTTAAATACGTATATTACATAACACTTACATATGTATCCATTTCCCCCTGCTCATTAGCCAGCAAAAAACCGCGAAGCCCTGCGGCCTCACGGTTTATATGTCCATCAAGATATATCCGATGATTCAGTGCTGCCAGAGAGCACTTCATTCGGTTATTTTATTGTTCCCACACCTGATGCTCATGGTCCTTACCTGTATATTCAATGCGTACTGGTGTAATATCCAAAATCACATAATTCGGATCGTTCGGTCCGTCAAACCATGCTTTCAGTTCATCATTCCACACTTCTTCGCGCAGGTTTTCATTCTTGGTCACTTCACAGGTTCCTTCGATCTCAACCACTTCTTTGGAGCCACCCGCCTCATAGCCGAGCAAAAGACTGACATTCGGGTTGTTCTCCAGCTCCTCCACCTTATGCGTGCGGCGGTTCGTCGCCAAGTGAATATTCATGCCATCATTGAAAAGCGCCATATAGCGGGATTTCGGTTTACCATTTTCCACAGTTGAGAAGCTGCAAAAAGGGTTGTTTTCCAATGCCTTTACAATGTTTTGTTCGAGTTCCGACTTATTCATGGGACATGCTCCTTTCGGTTTGGGGGTAGTTTTGAAGTACATATGGGCAGTCGTTACGGTTACGGATCGTTCTTCCGATCACTGTTGTCTCTAAATTTTCTTAATTTTATTGTTGTAAGGTTATAATTCAGAGACAAACGTGACCGCTGACGCTTCTTCAGAATCGATTCCGTCCCCTTCACTGCTCCCACAGCTCTTCAAAACAGAGATAGCTAAGCCATAGGCTTACAGGACACCTCATTAAATACCCATCTTAAGGACATTTTTTGATGTTATCGAGTAAACATCGGCCTGCTTATTTATAAGTTTGTTGTGACATAAAAGCCTGTACTTATAGTGTACCCACCCCACCTATGGTGAATCCATGAATCCGTTCGTAAACGTGACAATATTGGAAAGGTTATCAGTTCATATCCCCAAGATAAATCCGGGATGGTTCACGTTTCAGCAGCAATTCGCCAATCGTTTGGGGATACAAACGGACGGAAGCCAGCTCCTCAAGGGCGATCCATTCGACCGCGACCTGATTGTCATCCGGATTGGTGCCTTCAAATACTGTGGCATTCACATCCTTCAGACTGCATTCAAAATAAAATTCAACCTGGTGTATATCAGCATCCCATTCGGCAAACTCATGATTCTTCCCGATATATTCCCGGATATGAAGCAAGTCTCCCACGGTTACCGCCTGTCCGATCTCCTCCAAGCATTCGCGGGCGACCGCATCCTTCAATTCTTCACCCTTCTCCTGTCCTCCACCTGGGAAAACATAAGCTGCACCGTATTGATCCTCCAAACGGATGACGAACAGCCTTCCATTCTGAACGATGACCGCCTTCGCGGAATTTCGTATCGGTTTCATCTGTTTATCGACTCCAATTCATTCATATGTATTGATCTCGGTCGGTTTCGGTACCGTTCCAATCTCAAGCATGACCTGCAGCCGATAGAGTTACCCCTTCAGCTTCAAGTAATCTGCGGATTTCTCTTGCAAAAGATAGGGCATGCTCCCCATCACCATGTATGCATATGGTTTCCGCTTTGAGTGGAACCGCTATGCCTTCCGTGGACACAACGACACCTTCATTCACCATGCGCAGCACTTGAGCCAGCGCTTGTTCTGGCTGCCCAATGACTGCTCCGGCATGACTGCGGGGCGTCAATTTACCGTCCGAACCGTAAGTCCGATCTGCAAACACTTCACTTACGCTGCGCAGACCGGTGACATCCGCCGCCTCAATGAGCGCGCTGCCTGCAAGACCATACAGGTATAATTCTGGCCTTACGTTGTAAACCGCCTGAGCAATGGCTTCAGCAAGCCTCATATTCTCCGCGGCCATATTGTATAACGCGCCGTGCGGCTTCACATGATGCATGCATCCACCGTATGCGCGTACGAAGGCATCCAGTGCCCCGATCTGGTATACGACCATGTCATAGGCTTCCTGCGGGGTTATATCCATGCTTCTCCTGCCAAAACCCTGCATATCCGGCAATCCCGGATGTGCTCCAATTGCAATCTGATGCTCCATCGCCTTTTCCACCGTGGATCGCATCGTGGCCGGATCGCCTGCATGAAATCCGCAAGCAATGTTGGCCGAAGTGATCAGCGGCAAAACCGCCTCATCCCACGGCATTCGGTATATACCGTAACTTTCGCCCAGATCACAATTAATATCTACCGTCTTCATTGGCGATCCCCCGTTTCGGTCAATCTTCTGCGGATGAATGCAGCGCTCAGCTGTAATCTCCGTTCCTGCTCCAGGAACAACTGCTGCGCTTCTTCATGTGTAATTGGCTGAAAAGCCACCCGAGTCCCAGGCTTTGCCTGAGCCAATACTGGTAAATCCACCCTGGCGACCTGTGCAATCACAGGATATCCTCCAATGGTCTGATGATCTGCCATCAGGATGATGGGCTGACCATCTGCAGGGACCTGTACTGTGCCATAGGTTACAGCTTCCGATAATCGACTCATGGGTTGTTCAAGCTCCAGCCTTGAACCCTCCAATCGATATCCCATCCGATTCGACTGAGGAGCAATCACATATTGTTCTTTATACAGCCTTTCCAGGCTTTCCCTGGTAAACTTGGAGGTATCCGCACCCAACATCACACGGATCACTGGATCCTTCTGATATAAAGGCCATTCTCTGCTGGATAAGTGCCATATCGGCCCCTTCATTTGTGTTTTCCCCAGCTTCGCTTGTCCCAGCAATTGCTGGAGCATGGCTCGTGCTTCCCAAGAAGCCGCCGCAGCAGATAATATATCTCCTGCCCGCAAAGCTCTGCCTCCCAAGCCACCAATACCTGTTTTCAGGTCCGTGCTTCGGCTCCCCATGACCTCATTTACCTCTATCCCACCAGCAATGGACAGATATGCTCTCAATCCGGATCGACATCGCCCAAATTTCAATACACTTCCCGCCATTAACGCGACCGGACGCCACAGGGGAACAGGCTGATCATTCACGGTCGCCGACAGATCTGCCCCACATAGAGCGATGAGGCTATTTTCATGAAATCGAAGCTCAGGGCCCGTCATGGTTATTTCCATCACAGCTGCATTACGGAGATTATTCACCAGCATATTGGCTGTTCTTGCTGCAAATGTATCCATGACTCCACCCGGATGTACCCCATGCCGTCGATATCCGTACCTTCCCTCATCCTGAACTGTGGACAACAGGCCTGGGCGAATGACCTCCATTTTCATCCTTCGCCCTCCTTCCACTCCATGTAATCCTGTTCCGTTATCGCTTCAAACCGGACCCGATCCCCTGCCTGAAGCAGGCTCGGCAGATCATGTTCAGGACGAAACAGCTTCAGAGGTGTTCGTCCGATGCAGTGCCAACCACCAGGCGTGGCTACCGGGTATATTCCGGTTTGCTCGCCGCCGATTCCGACGGTCCCAGCTTCCACTCTCAGCCTCGGAGTTGCTCTTCGGGGTGTCGCAATCCGCTTGGGTAATCCGCCAAGGTAGGGGAACCCCGGGGCAAATCCAATCATGTGGACCAGGTATTCCCCGGATGTATGAATCGCAACAACCTCATCTGGGGTCAGTTCGTTTTCACTTGCAACATACTCCAGATCAGGCCCGAATGGACCTCCGTAGCATACGGGGATTACTATAGTTCTGAATTGATTATGTACGGAATCCTCCAGCATCTCTAACCGGGACAATATCATCCTGCACACCTGTTGATATGGAGAAACTCTATGTGTTCCTTTTCCTAAAGCCGATCGAGCCGATTCTGCAACAACTATTGGATCATAAAACAGTGCAACCGACGCGAATGATGGAACCAACTCCACCAAACCCGGAAAGGAATTTCCCTCCAGCCAAGCACAGACCGAGATCACTCTGCGGTGAACTTCATCCGATATTGCATCTCCGCAACGAATCATTACCCCAGCCTCACCCAGTGGAGACAGCATCTCTTCTGTCCATGCATACTTGATTTTGCTCACGCCATCTCCCCCTATTGGTAAGTTAGGATTGATCATGTTCACTCATTTTCCAAAGCGTTTAGAACAAGCTCCCTAACTATTGAAAATGGATCTTGTTCTTCTTTTCGTATCACCAGATACAGAGTCTGCAAAAAGACACGTACGTTCATGCTAATCCGGCATATCTCCACATAGCTTCTTTCACCGGTCTGATCTATGCATGCCTGTTGAAGTGCAGCAATCCATGCTGCAAGATCCGATCTATTGAGCAACTTGCGCCTAACTATAGTCACTACCGCATGAGCAATACGCTGGTCCTCATCATGGATGTATACTGCGGTAGATTCCGTTATCTTCACAGCGAGTGAGTCCAACAGTTCTTTCAACGCCGTTTCATCCATATATGGGGATTGAGCAAGGTCTTCAGCCGCATCGGAGGCATGTGCAGGAGCATGAGCCCAACCTTTTTCATCGACGTATCCGCGAACATCCTTCTCTTCCTTCAGGTATGTGGTCAATCGGTGATGAATAGCCTCGATATCTGCCTTGATCAGAAAGTTCCGCTGACGATCCATGTTTAGGATGGGAGGCAGCAGCAGGACGGAAAAGGCCCGTGTAAATACGCTGTCCCTTCCTTTCTCTCCGATCCCATAGAAAAGATGCTGATCATCCATTGCTTTATAGAGCAAAACACGGAGTTGTTCTGCTGAAAATATCCCCTGTCCGATCCAGGTTGCAAACGTAACATATATAAGCTCATCTCGAAGGACCGGATCCGTACTTCCAATGTGCTGTAACATATGCAGCGCCAGTTCGTAAGGTCGCTCTACCTCATCGGCCGCAAAATTCTTCGATTGTATAAGCTGTAATTGCCCTTTAAGTTCAGTTGCATTCATCTATAAGGAATCCTCTGCAGAATTCAGATGGATACTGCAATTGTATAATTCGCAGGCCCAGGATCCAGCTTTCTTTTCTATTCGGGTAATCGAGGTATTGGATAACTTCGTGCCAACATCCAGCGCAGGTACCAATCCTCGGAGGGTATTACGCAGAATGGCCCCATGACTGACCACAATCACTTTACCATCAGGATGCTCTTTGCATATATCCTCGATCGCAGCACTGCCACGCATCGTCCCAGCTTCTGCAGCTTCCCGTCCCAGCTCCAGAGTGCTCCATTCTGGGCCCCATTTGGCTATACGTTCTGCCTCCGTTGTTCCTTCCACCTGACCCCCGCCCATCTCACGCAGCCTTGGGTCCAGATGAATCTCACTTATACCCAGCCGTTCACTGATAATCTTCGCCGTCTCATGTGCACGCCCCAGATCACTGGCATAGATGGCATCCCACGATTCCGAACTCAGCCTTTCCGCAAGCAAAACCGCCTGTTCTCTCCCTTCCTGATCCAGTGGATTGTTCGTCTGTCCCTGAGACCGTTTCTCTTTATTCCATGCCGTGCTTCCGTGACGTATTAATGCAAACTGTGTCATAGTGTCCCTCACTTTGTTCTATAGTAGGCGTTATTCATGTTGCCGATCATTCAATCCGTGTCTAACTCATCCGCGGTAAAATGTTTGCGTTCTTTTGGTTTGGCAAACTTGTTGCCGTTGTATACTGCTGATCCATTTCTTGGTATAGAAAGGCTGGCCCATGGTGTTTCTTTCAGCATTTTGGCTGCATAAATAATTTGTCCCACATGATACGGATAATGCGCCAATTGCCGTGTAATAGCCTCCATGACGGTATGACCTTCATTGCGAATGTATATGATCTGTGAGAGTTGTTCCGGTGCAAAAGAACGAATGGCACTCAGCAGGCAGTTCCAGCCTTCCTCCCACTTGCCCATCAGTTCTTCTCGTGTGGAGATGTCATTGACGAATTCCGCGTCTCGCGCCCGCCAAGGCTTTTCACCATCGCTTGTGAGCACATCCGTCCAGCGGGATAACATATTGCCCCACAGATGCTTCACAATAACGGCAATGCTGTTGGTATCCTCATGCCATGCCTGAAATAATTGCTCGGTCTCCAGCTGCTCCATGGCCTTCTCTCCAAGCTGCTTATAGTACAGAAATTGCTTCTCGGCTGTCTCCAGAAATACCTGATTCATATTCATATCCAATTGGCCAACACCTTTCTATATCCATAGTGAGTGCAAGGCTTGCTTTATTCGGGAAATACCAGTACGCCTTCTTCGTTCGGCGGAAAAGGAATCACTTTTTTCACCGCATCGAGATTAAGCTCTCCATAAATATGAGGAAAAAGTTCATTTAACTCATACAGGTCTTCATATACGAGTTCTGGCTTCAATGTTTTTTCATCAATACCCAGCAGCAGCAGATCCGTACGCCCTGCGTAATATTGCGCAGCTACCCATGGAATCTGCTCTTTGGTAGAGCAATGAATGAATCCATCCGTTTCCAGACTATCCGGTGCATACACGCTCTCCTTGGATACCTGTTCCCATACCGATTGAGAAATAATGCTGTAAATCATTGCGCCGCCTCCTTATCAATCTCTTCTATGTATCCTGTGTATCATTGCAAGTATTATAGATCATCCCGGATACGGGAGTACAATTTTTGATCCGTGAACACGCCTTTGATCTTCAATTGCTTGCGAAGCAGGCCTTCATACGACATGCCCAGTTTCTCCATGACCCGCGCCGAACCGATATTGCCAGCATTGCATCTGCCCTCCAGCCGATTGCAGTCCAGTTCCTGAAAGCAGTAATGAACGATGGGCTGCATCGCTTCAGCAGCAATCCCTTTATTCCACTCCTTGCTTGCAATGGCATATCCCAAAGAAGCACTCTGCATAAGCTCATTGAAATGAAAAATTCCCCCGCGGCCAATCAGGCGCCCCGTGTCTTTGCGAACAAATCCCCATAGATACACCGATTTGTTCTCATAATTGTCCAAGGCTCGTTGGATGTATTGAACGGAGTCATCCACCTTCTCATGGCGGTTCCACAGACTCTGCTCGCTCACTCTGGGGTCGGAGGCAAATGCATAGTAATCCTCCGTATCGTCCAATGTAAGACGTCTAAGCAGCAGCCGCTCTGTTTCAAATTCTGGTGACTCCGCAAATAACTTTTCAATGTTCATACGAACTCCTCCTATTGCTCAGGAAATAATGGTCTATCACGAACGTGCACAGAATCCCTGCTGTATATCTGACGAGATCTATGACAAGAAAACCGTGTCCCAAAATTAAGGCACCCAACGTGGTTGAACGTACCTCATTGAGCCATGGCATCTGAATCATTTGCGAGAATTCTATTCCCCAGCTAAACACAAAGCTCAATAGGAAAGCCCAAGCCTTACTTCGCCTGATCCAAACCATCCGAAATCCGAAATAGATCATGCCTGCCCACAAGGCATCTCCCGCATGTTCATGTAAGAAAACAGGCATTATATCCCCATAGCGACGGGATGCCAGCCCAGCTGCCATGGTAATGACTACCGCAATAAAGTACATATGTCTTCCTCTGATCAACATCACCTTCTCCAATGCTTACGATCCATCGGAACTAAACCGCAGTTCTCTATCTGTACAGCAATTCTATGATCTGTAGTTGGTTCTCAGATGGTAACCTGTTTTATACATCTCACTTGCCTTTTGTTTCATTTCCTCAACCTTAATGCACTTCTGAAACGACAGTACCGAGATGATCGAAAAAAAAGATACCTAAGGTACGCCCAATCCTTCAGATCCCCGCTTGAACTTATAATTGTAGCCTTCATGCGGATCACGTCCTCTCCGTTTTTGTTTCTGGGCACGCGCAGCTTAGCCACTTATTGCGGTGCATTCGCATTTTTGTATCTAAAAAGGGACGTATATTCTACGTCCCTCTGCTGTCTGTCTCTATGATGTCAAAAGCTATGGTCACTCGCTGGTATGAAATTAGCTTTATTTTACCGTTACCGGTATCGTCACTTTCTTGTTGTTCCACTTGACGGTTATACTCGTTTTGCCTTTACCCACAGCCACTACTTTGCCATTGGTTACCGTAGCTACGCCCGGTTTCGTACTGCTCCAGACTGCATTGTTGGTAACCACCGTTGTTTTGCCTGTATCATACTGCGCCATAACGGTTAGCGTGGTGCTTCCCTGCGGGGATAACACCAGCTTCTTCTGACCTGTAATCAACTTTTTGAGCAATGGTACAACTGTAACTTCTGTCTTTATTGTCTGATCTTGGTAGGTTCCTGTCAAGGTTGCCTTTCCTTCGGTCAGCGTTTTGACCGTCCCGTTTTTAACGGTTGCCACTGCATTGTTCGAGGAAGTCCAGGTCACCTGTTTCGACAGATTAATTGTTTTTCCGTTGGCATATGTACCAATGACCTTCAGTGCCTTGGATTTCTTGATGTTCAACTGCATTGCAGTAGGAGTAACTTCCACTTTGGTAATAATGTCAGTAATGGCGACAGGCACTTTAACTGTTTCCGAGCCGTATTTGCCTTGCAACAGCACCCGGCCAGGCGTATTACCTTTAATCTTGCCGTTTTCCACGACAGCTGCTGCATTCGAAACGCTCCACACGATCTCTGATGTTACATCTTCTTCCTTGCCGCTCGCACGTACAATGCTGACTTTGGGCAGTGCACTTTCACTGCCTTTGACGAAGCTATAGGATTTGGGCGAAGCCTTGATGCTTTTGATTTTCTCGGAAACCTGAACAAGAAGCTGCGCCTTGGCCCCATCGACTTCAGCATGAATCGTTGCCTCACCCGCTGCTACGGCCTTTACTTTACCTTTCACAATAGTTGCAACTGCTGCATTACTCGTAGACCATGTAACCCCTGCGGTCACATCCTGCTTGTTATCAAATCCTTCAACTTCAGCCATCACCTTCAACGCAACCGTCTGGGACACACTTAACTTCTGCGGGCTGCTGTTGGTAATTTCAATGGAGGTCACGTCACCGGTGGCCGCCAAAATGTGTGATGGAGCCAAGATGGCACATACCATGATCAGTGCAAGCATTCCTCGAAGTGTTCGTTTAACTCTTTTCATTGCAATCTTCCATCTCCTATAATCCAATATTTTACTTCTATTATATTATATCGGAGATTGAATGCATAATAATGAATTTTATAGTGCCAGGATGGTCAAAAGAAGTGAGATTCGACAATTTTCCAATGAACCTCAACCAATCAAAGCCATACGACATTTACATAGAAAAGACAGAAACAGAACCTTTTTGGAAAGGGGCTCCGTTTCTGTCTTGCTACCAACTTATACTCTACGGTTACTCTTCACTTTGAAGAGGCAATGCCAAATATTCAGCTCCACCCATATAAGGCTGGAGAGCTGCCGGAATGCGAATGCTTCCATCCTCCTGTTGGTGGTTCTCCAATAATGGAATAAGGATCCGCGGCGATGCCACGGCCGTATTGTTGAGCGTATGACAGTACGCTAGCTGACCTTCGGCATTGCGGCAGCGAATATTCGAACGACGTGCTTGAAAGTCATGCAGGTTTGACGACGAATGGGTTTCCCCATAAGCGCCCCGGCTCGGCATCCATGTCTCAATATCGTATTGTTTATACGTTTTCTGCGACATGTCGCCTGTACATACCGCCACGACCCGATAAGGCAGTTCAAGCAGCTGCAGCAATTCCTCTGCATGTCCGGTAATTTCCTGCAGCATGCGCTCCGATTCCTCTGCATCCGGTGCACAGAGAATGACCTGTTCGACTTTCGCAAACTGATGCACCCGGTACAAACCTCGTACATCCCGTCCGCCTGACCCCACCTCACTGCGGAAACAGGTGGATGCGGCAGCCAGTTTAATCGGCTGCTGTACATCTACAATCTCATCGGCATAATACGAGACAAGCGGTACCTCGGAGGTGCCAACCAGCCACTTGTCCTCACCTTCCAATTCATAGACCTGATCGCGTCCTGTCGGGAAAAACCCCGTGTTCACAAGTGCATCCTCTCTGACCATTAGAGGCACTTCCATAGGGGTGAACCCTTGGCGCAGCAGCAGATCAAGTGCGAGCTGCTGTACCGCCCGGTGCAGAAGCAGCCCTGCTCCTTTTAACACATAGCTTCGTGTCCCTCCGATCTTCACCCCCCGCGGGATATCAATCAGATCATGAAGCTCCCCGAGCTCCACATGGTCCTTGGCTGTGTAAGCGAATGTCGGTGTTTCCCCCACACGTCGCAGCTCCACATTATCCTCGTCCGATGCTCCAACCGGCGTATCCGGTGATACGACATTAGGCACCAGCCATTGCAGCCGGGTCACTTCCTCCTGCACGCCCGCAAGCTTCGCTTCGACCTCTTCCAGCTTCTCGTTCAGCTGTTTCACCTGAATTCTCAATCCTTCGGCCTGTTCACGGTCCCCGGATTGCATCAATTTTCCGATATCCGCTGATAAGGTGTTCCGCATTCTGCGTCCTTCTTCTGTTTCCTGCAAAAGCGCTCTGCGCTCCTCATCCCGCTCCAGCAATGCACGAATGCTAATATTAATTTTCTTCCCGTCTGCTGCCGCCTGCACTTCATCTGCATGGGCCCGAATCCACTTCATGTCCAACATGGTCACCGTCTCCTTTGGCTAAAAAAATGCAAAGAGCGCCCTCATCCCTTGGGACGAGGAGCGCTCTGCTCGCGGTGCCACCCAACTTGCCGAATCAGGATACCCTGTTCCAGCCTCTTGGTCCGCGATAACGGGCGGTTCCGGTTAACTTGGGGATGGATTCGCTCCCCTGGCGATAACGCCTCCGAGTTGGATGCTCTTCAACGGCATGGTTCCGATCTGTAATTGTTGTGTTTCAGTATATCCGAACCATGAACCACTTTGCAAGTCCTACCAAATCCTTACACATGCTGTTATGATAGACTTGTTTGCACTCGGACGTATGAGCCGAAGTAGCTGACCTTAAATTGTACATAGGTATAGAAGGAGTTCTCCATGAAAAAATTGTTATGGATCGGCTGTCTGTCCTATTTTCTTATCGGACTTGCACACGTGGTCCTCGGTTCCATTCTGCCTGTCGCACTAGAACATTACGGTAAAGATTACAGTCAGGGAGGAACACTGATCTTTGCCCAATTTGCCGGATTCCTGGGCGGTGTACTGTTGTCTCCTCCGTTAAATCGTCGTTTTGGCAAACGCGGCGGATTACTTATCGCTGCAGCTCTGCTATGCATCGCAGAGTTATCCTATATGCTGCTGCCTCCCTGGGGCTTTATGTTCGTCATTGCACCCGCAGCCGGTTTCGGATTCGGCATGATCGAAGCCGTAATCGGTACGATCATCATTGCTGCCATCAAAGAAAATACCGCAGTGGCAATGAGCAGGCTTGAAGTATTATTCGGTATCGGAGCCATGGTCATGCCGCTTATCGCCAGCGGTCTGATCTCGGCAGGGTACTGGCGCATGTCCTTCCTCGTCGTTGCCGTCTGTTCAGCACTGACTTTTCTCTTCTGGGCCAGAATGTCATTCGGGGAGCTGGATCCCGCACTCAGCAGGCGTCAGCCAGATGCCGCTGCTGGACACGTCCATGCGATGGAAGCTTCAGATAGTGTGTCTTCATCAGGCAGTAAAACAACCAGTTCAACCTACCGAGGCCGTAATCTGGCCCTGATGATCCTATTCGTTGCATTTTTCTTTCTCTATGTCGGCACGGAGATGAGTCTTGCCAATTTCATGCCTGCCATTCTGATTGAAAAAATGAACATGAAGGAAGCTGGGGCAGCTCTTAGTGTTACCTGCTTCTGGATCGCGATGTCTGTTGGAAGACTCTTCGCCGGGTATATCGCTGAAAAGTTCCAGTATCGCGTGTACATTTTGTACAGCTGTCTGGCAGCTGTTCTGCTTATGGCTATTTTTCCGTTCACCAACCAGATCTGGTCTGCTTTTCTAATTATTCTCCTGCTTGGACTGGCGTTTTCCGGAGTTTTCTCCATTGCTCTCGTTTTTGCCAGCAAAATGCTGCCAGGAACAGAAGAGTCTACGCCCAGTATCCTGATTGCATCTGGCGGAGTCGGCGGCGCCATTCTGCCTCTGCTTACCGGTTGGAGTCTGGATCATCTGGACGTTAATCAATCCACATGGATGCTTGCACTATTTGCTGGGGGTCTGCTTGTAATCAGCTTGGTTGCTTATCAGTGGCAGAACAGACAACGTGCAGCTTCCGTTTGATTACCGTCTTGCGTTCGTATTAAATTTTGGATTCACCAATTTAGCTATAATGAAAAGTGGCTCCGAAGCGTATGCTTTGGAGCCATTTTTGCTTCAATAATTGTAATGTAGACTGAAACTCATGTGGTCCAATGGTCTACATCATGATTGCCCAGGAAATAGTTTGCGGCAGGTTATTTCATTTTTGGAGTGAAAAATATCAGCATTCATTTATAAATTAAATTCAGAAGGTTTACTAAGCCTCGTTGTTGATCAAGGGAGCCACTACTTCTTTCCCTTTAATAAATGTGCGGAATACGTAACGAATAAGGGGCCCAATAATGAAAAGCTGCAGCGGAAGGGCCAGACTAAAGTTACGAGCAATGGTGTGAAGATAGGTTTCGAGCAGCGGTTTCCCCATCAATTGATCCGCAAAATAAGATGTAGCCATACCGTATAAGGACATGATCAAAACCATGCCAACAACCATGCAGCAAGACATGGCCACAATACCGAGAAGCTTGTTGGACTTGTCAAACGGCAGTGAAAAGGCAGCTTTCTGGGCTACTGGGCCGACAATAAAGGATTCCACCAGGAAAGCAACGGCAAAACACAAAACGAACTGAAACAGTAATTCAAGCGGGGATAATTTACCGATTAATCCGTTGTAAATCAGGTTGAAGGACATCATCACGATGACCATTCCTGTACACATCATCAAGCCAAAATAAATATGCTCTTTCTTCGTAGTTGGCAACTCTCTCTCATCCTCTCTGTTTACTCTGCCAATTATAAAGATCGCGAATATCTCCACATAAGTGAACATTCTGTGAATTTGATTTAAATCTCATTTGACAACTCGGAATTAGGAATCTATCATATCCCTTAATATGTAAGAAACAATTTTCTGAACTTGGGAGGTTTTCATGATGGGTTTTCAAAAGCGTATTGACCATATCGGTATTGCTGTACGTGATCTGGAGACAACACTGCGTTTCTATACGGAGATTGTAGGACTCGAATTGAAAGACCGGGTAACTCACACGAACGGTGTCATTCAACTCGCTTTCCTTGGCTTCAATGGTAGTGATGAAACGGAGATTGAATTGATTCAGGGATACAGTGATAAACTGCCTTCCGAAGGAACGGTGCACCATTTTGCCATCCACGTAGAGGACCTTGATGCGGAATATAAGCGTATCCAGGCTACGGAGGCAGAGTTTATCGACGGGGAGATCATTACGCTGCCCAACGGCTATCGATATTTCTTCATCTATGGACCAGAAAAGGAATGGATTGAGTTTTTCCAGCGCTAAACCATATATCGCATAAGGGATATTTCATACCAGAAATAACCTGTACCCCTCTGCCTTCAAACAAATATCGATTCCGATCCGCGTATCCTTCCTGATATAAGGTACATTCCCCAAAGCAATCCTCCCTTGGCTATTCCTCCAGTTCCTGACTGGACACATTCCGGCCTCTGGCCTATAATTACACCTAGTAATGCCCGTAACTTCATAGTTTCCCAGGGGAGTCGGAATTGGCCGGCTGAGAGTGTATCCCATCAAGATACTAACCCTTAGACCTGATCTGGATCATGCCAGCGTAGGAATCGGAGTATATCGAATTGGCCCAGCCATGTGCTGCAGCCACCTCTCTAACGCCTGCACGCGTCCCGGATTACGGGGCGCTTTTTTTGATGGTATCTTTTTGACACAAAAAGTACGTCATCCGGATCATAGCTGGTATAAATCGAAGGATTTATGCACCATGCTTGGATATGAAGCCAAGGAGTACCCCGCGCCACTGGCCGGACCATATGAAGGAGAGAAAAAAACAAGATGAGATGGCGTAAAATGATTGGACTCCTGCTCTTGTGTATGACACTGGTCACCGTAGCTGCATGCGGCAGCAAGGAAGCAGCACCTGCAGGACAGAATGGCAGCAGCACCACTGAAAACAGCAGCGAAGGTGACAGCGCAGCATTGAAGGATGTTAAGGTCGTGCTCGACTGGACACCCAATACGAACCACACCGGCCTTTATGCCGCCGTGGATCAAGGGTTTTACCAGGCAGAAGGTTTGAATGTCGAGATTGTACAGCCGGGAGCTGGCGGTGCGGATACGATGGTAGCCTCAAACGAGGTTCCTTTTGGGGTAAGTTATCAGGAGAGCGTAACACAGGCCCGCACACAGGACGTTCCGCTCGTCTCCATTGCAGCTGTCATTCAGCATAATACGTCTGGATTCGCCGCTCCGGTGGATCGAAAAATCAAATCACCCAAGGATTTCGAAGGCAAATCCTATGGCGGCTGGGGATCACCCGTTGAAGAAGCGGTTATGCAATCCATTATGGAAGGCGAAGGCGCCGATGTGTCCAAAGTAAAAAATATTAATATGGGCGACGCCGACTTTTTTACCGCAGTGAAACGGGACATTGATTTTGCATGGATCTTCTATGCATGGACCGGCATTGAAGCCGAGCTGCGCGGAGAACCCCTCGACATGCTGTATGTGAAGGATTATTCCGATGCGCTGGACTATTACACGCCTGTACTCGTGACGAACGAGCAGACCATTCAGAACGACCCCGAACTGGTGAAGGCATTTATGAAGGCTACTTCTGAAGGGTATCAATATGCGATTGATCATCCCGAAGAAGCTGCGGACATTTTAATCAAGGCTGTACCTGATCTCGATAAGGACCTTGTGGTGGCAAGTCAGAAATGGCTGAGCCCGAAATACAAGGATGACGCTCCGCGCTGGGGTGAGCAAAAACAGGAAGTGTGGCAGAACTACACGGACTGGATGTTCAGCAAAAAACTGCTTGATGAGCAGATCGATGTATCCCAAGCGTATACGAACGATTTTTTACCCCAATAAAATATAACTGTATAAGTCGACTTTTATGTACACCGGAACGAAGAGTGCTGAACCCATCTGTAGAAACAAAGTGGTCGCCTTTATCGCCGGATTTCCCCATTAAAAATGGAATCAAGAAATCCGGTGATAACAGCGATCGGAAGAGGGTGCTGCAATCGAAGTGGTCAAGTGTACATTCACGATGTTCTACTTACTCATCTCGAAAGGAGCCGTGATCTCTCATGGCAAGTACACTGCTTAGCATTCAAGTGATTCCCAAAACGCCGAATGGCGAAAATTCGTATCCGTATGTAGATCGGGCGATCGAAGTGATCCAGCAATCCGGCTTGAAATATCAGGTTAATCCGCTCGATACCACAATGGAAGGTGAGCTGGAGGAACTGCTGGAAGTTGTCCGTAAAATGCATGAGGTGCTCGTGGAGGCTGGCAGTCCAAGCATCATCTCCCAGATCAAAATCGCCCATAGCCCGAACGGCTTCAGCATGGATACCCTGACGGAGAAATATCGCTAATGCATACGTACTTCAAAAGTGTATGGCCGCCCATTGTGGCGGTTATTCTCTTTATAGCCCTATGGCAGGGTGCCGTGTCCCTGTTTCATATTGAGAAATGGATGCTGCCCGCACCTTCCGACATCGCACAGGAAGCAGCCTCCCAAGCAGATCGTCTGGGCATGCATGCATGGGCGACCATTCAACTCACGTTAATTGGCTTCGCGGCCGGTACGCTGGTTGGGCTGCTGATCGCCATGGTACTGCATCTGATTCCTTTTCTGAAATCTGCCCTGTATCCTTTACTTATTCTTAGTCAAAATATACCGACAATTGCGCTCGCTCCGCTCCTGCTGATCTGGTTCGGATTCGGACTGCTGCCCAAGTTGATTACCATCATCCTGGTCTGCTTCTTTCCCGTTGCTGTCGCAGCCATGGATGGTTTGACACGTACGGATGCCGCCATGATGAATTACATGCGCATGGCGGGAGCGAGACGCGGCCCAATTTTCTGGAAGCTGGAGCTCCCGCACGCACTGCCTTCCATCTTCTCTGGTGTCAAGATTGCCGCGACTTACAGCGTTATGGGTGCCATTATTGCTGAATGGATCGGAGCCGACAAAGGGATCGGGTATTACATGATGCTTCAGAAGTCCGCTTACCGGACAGATCGTCTATTCGTTGCGATCATGATTATTGTCGCGCTCAGCCTGCTGCTCTTCCTGTTTATTGCCCTGCTGGAGAAGCTGCTCGTTCGCTGGCGACCACAGAAGCGCTGATTCGCAGCAAAAGCACTATACAAGGTTAGGAAGTGAATGTGAGATGACACTCAAATATAACGAACAGGCACCACCTGCACCAGGCGGAAGCACTGGAATTTCAACTCGAGAAGAATCACTCCGCACTGCTTCCACCGCTACCTCCGATTCGGGTAAGCAGAGCCTGCCTGCACTGGAAGTTCAGGACGTCCACGCTTCCTTCCGTGAACGACGGAACAAGCTGTCTGTCCTGAACGGATTATCCCTGACCGTAGAACAGGGCGAATTCGTAGCGATCGTTGGGCCATCCGGATGCGGCAAGAGTACGTTGTTCCATATCATTGGCGGATTATTGAAACCCCAAACCGGCCAGGTTCTCATGAACGGACAGAACGTTACCGGGCAGCGGGGTAAAATCAGCTATATGCCGCAGCAGCCCGCTCTCTTTCCTTGGCGTACCATTGAAGACAACGTGCTGCTGGCCGGGGAAGTATCAGCACATACGCCACCCAAGGCAGAAGCGCTTGCGGAAGCACGGAAGTGGCTTTCCAGCGTCGGTCTGGGAGGATTTGAACAGGCTTATCCGCACATGTTATCGGGCGGTATGCAGCAGCGGGCAGCCTTTTTACGTGCCCTGCTCAGCCCGCAGGAACTGATGCTGCTGGATGAGCCCTTCAGCGCCCTCGATGCGTTGACACGCAGTGACATGCAGCGATGGCTGCTCGATATATGGGAACAGAACCGCCGATCCGTCCTGTTTATCACCCACAATATCGAAGAGGCACTGCTGCTTGCCGATCGAATCTATGTATTATCCAACCGACCTGCGACTGTGCTGCATGAGGTACATGTCCCTTTTGATCGTCCAAGACGTGAAGAAATAACGGAAGAGAAGGCTTTCCTCGAACGCAAACGGCAGATTTCGGAGTGGATGAAAGAAGAACAGAGAAAAGCCCGGCTAACTCCATAGCGCGGGTTTTTCGTTATATTTTTCCAAAACGGTGATCCGCATTCATGATATTTACGTATCAACCTTCAAAAGATAAAAGATAATTAGGAGGGGCCACTTTCATGCATTCCCAAGCTTTTGCACCACTGATTGATGCTCATATCCATTTTGACAAATATACCGTGGAGGAACAGCAGCATATGCTGCAATCTTTCCCGGATCAACAGGTTGAGGCTGTCATCGCCGTTTCCATGAATATCACCTCGGCACAGGACAATCTGGATCTGGCGAGACAGAATCCCCGATTCATCTATCCGGCTTTTGGCTTTCATCCGGAACAGCCCCTGCCATCGGCGCAGGATCAGAACCTGTTCTTCGACTGGATTGAAAGGCATATCGAACAAGCTGCAGCCATCGGGGAAGTTGGACTGCCCTACTACAATCGCCAGGAAGCAGAACAGGCAGGACTTGCTTTTGATCAGAGTGGATATATCGAGCTGCTCGAACGGTTTATTCAACTCGCCAAGCGGCATAACAAACCCATCGTGCTTCATGCCGTTTACGAGGATGCCGACATCGCATGCGACTTGCTGGAGCAATATCAGGTCAGACGCGCCCATTTCCACTGGTTCAAGGGTTCCCGTCAAACCGTGCGGCGAATGGCGGATAACGGGTACTTCATCTCCTTTACGCCAGACATTCAGTATGAAGAGGAAATTCGTGAGCTGGTAAGACAATATCCATCTGAACAGGTCATGGCAGAGACGGACGGACCTTGGCCTTTCGAAGGGCCGTTTCAGGGAAGAATGACACATCCCGCCATGACGAGACAGGTGATTCAGGCCTGGAGCGAGATCACGGGCATGGGAACTGATCGGGCAGCGCGTCTCTTTTACCAGAACACGAAGCGGTTCTACCGTTTACCTTAATGCAAGTGCAGATAGACGACAAAAGGGTCAGCCGGACTTCCCGGCTGACCCTTTTCGTTGACCTTGATTAACGTTTCATAAACCCTCTGCCTTCGAGATACGATTTCATCTGCAGACGTGCCGGCTCGGTGAGACGTTTGGCCATCAATTCCGACCATGGCGTTGTACGTTCGCCATTCGTACGGGCGGCCATATAGGCTTTCGTGGTTTCGTCATAACTTTCCACACCCCGAAGCGTCTCTTCGGCATCATAGCGATTACGATGAAGAACAGCATTCAGCGGCAGACGCGGACGGATGCCGGTTTCCTGATCAGCTATACCGACACACATGCCGAAGACAGGGTATACGCCTTCCGGCAGTCCCAGTAGTTCCGTCACTTCTTCAATCTTGTTACGCAGACCCCCGATATATACAATCCCGAAACCGAGCGACTCTGCTGCCAGAGCGGCATTCTGGGAGGCAAGAGCCACATCGATCGTTGCTACCATAAAATTCTCTGTTGAATCGGCATACGACTCCTTCTCGGGATGGTGGCGCTTCGCCGCATCACTCAGTCGATACAGGTCTGCACACCACACGAGGAAAACAGGGCATTCTTCCACATAAGCCTGGTTGCCTGCCAATGCAGCGAGCTTCGATTTTAGTTCCGGTTCCGTCACGGCAACGACGCTATATGCCTGTACACTGCTGGAAGAGGAAGCCATCTGCCCGGCAGCCACGATTGTCGCAAGCTGCTCCTCGCTTACCGGATCCGGCTTGAATTTCCGCACCGAGCGGTGTTTCATCATCAATTCAATGGTTTCATTCATGTCTGTTCACTCCCAATCCTCGTAGTACGAACTCAATCGTCTGTTCAGCCAGCTTCTCTGTATCCATGTCCTCATAGTTAAACGTAAACCGTGAGTTTTTGGCACGTTTGTGTGCCAGAGCCACTCCCATGACCTGAAGCATTGCATAAGATACGGAATCAATCTGGAATACACCCTGGTCTTTGCCTTCCTGCAGCAAATCATTCACTTTGGTCCAGACCGGGTCCAGGAACCGGAATACGGTGGCCGTGCGATGCGTGTTCAGTGTAATTTCTAGCTGTACAATGTCGCTCATCTCCCAGTCCGTCATCGTGAACTTCACGACTTCACCGACAATTTTGCTGATACCCTCCACAGGGGACAAGGACTCCGCAGCCAAATCAGTCAGCATGTGACCAGGAAAGAAGTGCTCAAATATCGCTTCAAACACCTTTTCTTTTCCGCCAAAATGGTACGAGACCAGTGACACATTGGCACCCGCCTCATCACAGATTTGACGAACGCTTGTCCCGTCATACCCCTGCTGCGCAAAAAGTTTTTTGGCTGCGAGCAAAATCCTCGTTTTGATATCCAATTCCGGTTCTGTCATTCCGTTCGCTCCTCTTGTCCGTTCTTATCTTGCTCCAGCTTCCGGGGCTGCAGCCAGCTGTCTCATCTATTTATTATGAAAGTTTAACTTTCAAAGCGCAAGGCATGACCATATCATGTCAGAGCTCTAACTGGTCCTTGATACACAGCAGGCACCCCGGTTGAGATCCACCGGGGTGCCTGCTCCAATACTATAGAATCCTTTACATCTGTAATATTAGCTGTTCACTTGTGCCGGGCTTGGTGCACCTGCTGGCATGCGCCGTTTTTTGAGCAAGGTCACTACCAGGGAGAGGGCAACCGCGATGACCAGAACAATCGCAACCGATCCGGCTGCCGACTGAACGCCAGGTCCACCAAGTTGAACGCTTAGAATACCTTGAACTGCGTACGTTGCAGGCAAGTACTGTCCGATACCGCTGTAGAAACCGTTGAGCAGCTCACGGGGTACCATTGCACCGGAAGATACCAATTGCAGAGACAGTGAGATGATGTTGAACAGGCTTCCTGCAGGTCCGAAGCAGATCAGGAAGAACTGCGAGAAGAACATGAACGTGCAGAGGAACAGAGCCTGGAACAACCAGAAGGCGATGAATCCTTGGGCAATCTGTCCTCCGAGCGCAACAATCAGCGATGAACCCAAAAGGGAAACAACCAGAGCAGATGCGATGTTAATCACGATTCTCGCACCAAACAGGGTCAAGCGGGAGTGGGTTGCCGAGAGCATTCCCATAGCCGTTTGCAGATTCATACCCATGATCATTGCGCCAACATAAGAAGCCAGTACCATCATCATCGGTACCATCTGATTATTCATGCCGTTCACCGGATTAATCGAAGTTGTTGTGCCTTCAACCCGGGTAGCCAGATTGGCAGCAGCATCAGCCGCCTGATCCGCAGGTGCTCCTGCAGCAGTCAGTACGGTCTGTACGCCTTGCGCAGTCGCTTGCTTATTGATTGTGTTTGTCACACTTTGGGAGACGCCCTGCATCATGCTTTTGATCGTCACCGGGTTAGCTTCGTTAATGGTGTACTTGATCTCAGCTGTGGAACCTGCAGTCTGAAGAAGCTCGTTAAAGCCAGCCGGAATATTCAGCACCATATGAACCTGGTGGTGATTCAGCTGATCCAATGCCTCAGCGGAACTGAGATCCGATACCGTATGGAAAGGCAGCGTCTTAGTCAGACTATCCGCAATACCTTGGGACATCTGGCCATCTTCGTTCACAATGGCTACCGTCAATTCATTCGTGCGGTCGTTCACGCCGGAGTATGCAGTCATCCAGATGACACTGAAGATCACTTGGAACATAAGTGCTGTTACGATCCCCACAATCACTGGCGGTTTTTTCAATAAAATGCGTAATGCCTGTAGCATAGAATAAGGTCCTCCAATATTGATTAGTTCACATTTGATTTAAACGATCGTTTGAATCAAACAATTGTTTAAATTTTAAAGGCATATGTCATTATTGTCAACAGATTTCTGAAATGTTCAGAAACATCATTCTTGTTTCATAAAGTCCATTTCCCTTTTCATAAAAAGACAAGAAAAAGCACGGCTCACCGCAGCGAGCCGCGCTTCATTTCAGGCTAGGCTGAGGGTAATCGTACGCCTATCGCCTGCATTCTTTCTACTTTGGATTGCGTTCCAGCTTCAATCGCTGCAAACGCAGCGAATTCAATACAACCGATACGGAACTGAATGCCATGGCCGCACCAGCCAGCCAAGGAGCCAGGAAGCCTACTGCAGCGATTGGAATACCAATGACGTTATAACCAAGCGCCCAGAACAAGTTTTGCTTAATATTGCCCATGGTGCGCCGGCTCATCTCGATCGCATCCGCTATACTGTTCAGGTCACCACGCATCAGCGTGATATCTGCTGCTTCCATCGCTACGTCTGTTCCAGTCCCGATGGCCATACCGATATCTGCTGTAGCCAGGGCAGGTGCGTCATTGATGCCGTCACCAACCATTGCTACTTTCAGCCCGCTATCCTGCAGCTTCTTCACTTCGACTGCTTTACCCTCAGGCAGGACTTCTGCCAGGACATGTTGGATGCCTGCTTGCTCCGCCACGGCACGTGCCGTACGCTCATTGTCTCCCGTAATCATGATCACATCGATGTTCATCGCCTGCAGACGTTGAATGGCTTCCCGTGATGTATCCTTGATTGTATCTGCCACAGCTACAATACCTGCCCAGCGGCCATCGACTGCTATCAGCATTGCTGTGCGGCCGAGCTCCTCCAGTTCATTCATCTGGCGAGCGGCTGCCTCCGTTACCTCCACATGAGCATCGGCAAGCAGCCGACGTGTTCCAACCAGAATTTCCTGTCCTTGTACTCTGGCCCGAACGCCATATCCAGGTATGTTCTCAAACTGCTCTGATTGGGACAATACGATCCCTTTGTCACGAATTCCGGCTACGATAGCTTCCGCCAGCGGATGTTCAGAGCTTTGTTCTGCCGCTCCAACCCATTTCAACAGTTCTGCTTCTGTCCAATCTTGTGCTGTGATCACATCCGTCAGCACCGGTTTACCTTGAGTGACTGTCCCTGTTTTGTCCAGAACAACCGTCTGAATCTGCTGTGCCGATTCCAGATGTTCTCCACCTTTGAACAGGATGCCATACTCAGCCGCCCGTCCTGATCCAGCCATGACAGAGGTTGGTGTTGCCAAGCCCAAGGCGCATGGACAGGCAATGACCAGTACGGCAATCGCTTTTTCCAGAGATCCTGCGAAGTCACCGGGACTGGCAAACAGATACCAGATCAAGAATGTCAGCGCAGCAATGCCAACTACAATCGGGACAAAGATGCCTGAAATGACATCCGCAATCCGCTGAATGGGTGCTTTGGACCCCTGTGCCTGTTCAACCACTTTAATGATCTGAGATAATGCGGTGTCCGAGCCGACTCGTGTTGCGCGCAGCCTTAGTGCACCGTTTTTATTCAGTGTAGCACCCGTAACGGCGTCCCCCGGCCTTTTATCGACAGGCAAGCTTTCGCCGCTGAGCATGGATTCATCGACCGAGGACTGCCCTTCTTCCACAACCCCATCCACCGGGATGCTGTCCCCTGGTCTCACCAACACAATGTCACCTACTGCTACATACGCTGCAGGCACAAGCACTTCCTGGCCGTCCCGGATGACCCGGGCTTCGCGAGGAGCCAGTTCGATCAGGCTTTTGATGGCCTGGGACGAGCGGCCTTTCGCTACGGCTTCGAACCATTTTCCAAGCAAAATCAATGTAATTAAAATCGCGCTCGTCTCGTAATACAGCTCAACCGAAGGCATAGCGCCACCCGCACTCGTGCCCATCCCGCCATGATCCATCGGTGCCGTTGAAGGTATCATTCCACTCGTGAGTGTCAGATACAGGCTGTAGAAGAATGCCGCGCTTGTACCCAGAGCGACCAGTACGTCCATATTGGCACTGCCGTTACGCAGCGCCTTGTAAGCCCCGACATAGAATTGCCACCCAATAATGAACTGCACCGGTGCGGCCAGTACCAGCTGGAACCATGGATTCATGAACAGATCCGGCACCCAAATCCATGATGTAAATGAGAAGTGGCCGACCATGGCCCACAGCAGCGGTATGGATAATAAGGCGGAGATCATCCATTTCCATTTTTTGCGCTGCAGCTCACGTTCGCGAACGGATGAGGTTTCTTCCTGCGTCTGCTGCAATTCGGCACCATATCCCAGCTGTTTGATTTTGGCTGTAATATCGGAAGGTTTCAGTGCTCCCGCTGCAAACTCAACGTGTCCCGTCTCCAGTGCCAGGTTTACATTCGCTCGCGATACACCCGGCAGGCGGGAAAGCCCCTTCTCAATCCGGGCGGAGCACGCAGCACAGGTCATGCCTGTGATGTCCAGATCAATGGATTCCGTCACTGTACCGTAGCCGAGCGCCTCTACCTTATCCCGCAATGCATTGACACTTACAGCCTTCGGGTCATACGTCACGCTTGCTTGTTCTATGGCGAGATTAACACTGGCCTGCTGAACCCCTTCCATACGCGATAATCCCTTCTCGATTCTCGTGGAACAGGCGGCACAGGTCATGCCCGTAATCTGCAGCGTTGTCTGCGCTCCATCTGGCTGTGTTCCGGCGGCAGGTGTATATTCCGTTGATGATGATTTATCCATGATGGGTTCTCCTTTCATATGAACTATTCACACACATACCCCTAGAGGGTATAATACAGACCAAAAATCAGGCTTAAACGATGATCTCTCGCATCTGAAGTCTATCGCCGCCTTGGTTCAGACCATAGACAATGAGAAATCCGTTTAAGCCATTATAGGTTAGACTACATCGTACCCCTGATCTTCAATAGCAGCCTTGATTTGCTCTACATTCACCTGCTGCTCATCATATTCCACGGCAACCGTTCCGGCTGCCAGGTCAACCTGTCCTTTGGCACCTACGTTCTTCACCGCTTCTTCAACCGATTTGACACAGTGGTTGCACGACATTCCAGTAACATTCAGCGTAACATTAGACATGATTCATTCCTCCTTGGGATATATAAATGATTGCTTTATTCCTTGAAAATCGAATTACTTCATCAACTTCCTTACCGTTACGAGCAGTTCATCCACTACTTCGTGTTCCCCTGCCTGAATCCGTTCGACAATACAGCTCTTCATGTGGCCTTCAAGCAGCAGCTTGCCCACTGAATTCAGTGCAGACTGCGCAGCTGCAATCTGGGTAAGCACATCATCACAATACGTATCCTTCTCGATCAATCCCTTGATTCCGCGAATCTGGCCTTCTACCCGGTTCAAACGGGAGATTAGGTTGCTCTTCATCTCCTGCGAGTGATGGCTCTTGCGCACATGCTTCCCGTCAGTGCTTTCGGTATGGCATGCCGATGCTTGTTGATCGGGTATATGATCTTCGGACGGCGTTACGGATGGTTCCAAGGGTTCCTTGGGATGGCTCTGATGATCCATCATGAACACCTCTTTTCTTCGTTCTTTTCACAGTGTAACATACCCCATGGGGGTATTCAAGCACTAAAAATACTGTTGTTTATTTCTCCCCATAAGAGCTCTTTGAAACCTTTACGTTATACCTTGTGCAAGTCATCATTACAGTATGTATTCCATCCTGCTGCTGCGAACGGCTAGACCCATTTGTTCATAAAAGGCCTGCGCACCCGTGTTAAATGTGGATACTGTTAATTCTACGCTATCCGCCTGAAGCTCCCTGCCCAGTTCAATTAGAGCATGCATTAATTTCTTACCTGTTCCCTGACCCCGCCCATCACTGCCAACAACCAATTCATTAATATACAGCATCTTGCGATCCAACAGCAGTTCAACCCCCTGAATCAAACTGAGCTGCGCACTACCGTATCCCAGAATATCCCCCGTGCTTACCGATTCAGCAACATACAGATAACGCTTATCCGTCTCCAGCAATGCTACAAACTCCTGTTTCTCCATTCTGGGTTGCAGTGCTCGGTACACATCAGGCCGAGCCTCAACATGCATTTGATGCAGCTCATCCATTAAGAGGGAAACACCGGGATAGTCACTAGCCGCTGCCTTTCTAATCTGGATTGAATCCACTTCAATCACACCTTCCTGCTTAAATTTACATTATTATACAACAAAATATAATAAAAGCAGATACCTCAGGCGGTATCTGCTTCGTCAGAAACGACTCATGCGTCTCGTCTTATTCTTTGGAGGATTTATCCTCATTAAATGCAACCGGTGATGGCTTAGCTGCCCAATCGTCAGCTTGTGGTTCAATGTCCACACCGTTCATGATTTTCTTTTTCTCCATCAAGGAATCCCCGTCTTCGTCCAGCTTGTTGCGAATTTCCGCCTCGTCTTGAGGTTGATTATTCTGTGTCATCTTAGAGTCCTCCTTTATATTTCATCATCATAATGATGTTCCTTTATATAACTTACCCAATTTTTTCATTCCCATTCGCCATGTGGCTATTCGAAATCCACCTGTTTATCCAAAATAACTTCTTCCATCTTATGTTCCAGTTCAGGAATTGAAGGGACCAGTGAAAATTGAACCTGTTCGAGAGAGGAAGGCAGCGCGGGCACGACCCGATAACTCAGATGTGTCTCACCGCCTCCTCCACGACTGCTATGTCTCGTCGACATATGGTTCTGTTCACTAATCACTTCTAACGCCAAATGAGGCACCACGTGTACACGATCCGTTTCATTTCCTTTATAATGAATCTCCACATGAATGATACTTTCCGTCTCATATTGCATCGAATGTGTGATGAGATATTCGCAGGAATCCTGGACTGTTCTCTTCATAATCGGAACAACACCTATCAATGGGAGCTCTTCAGGCGGGAAAAAGTGCCTCTGAGGCATTGGTTGTACACTACGCAGGACATAACGGATATCTTCCTCTTTTAAATCCAGAGACGCTGTCCATTCGTCTATGACTTCCTGAGGTGGATGGTACTGAACCGCTCCTGTTATTTGCTTCCTTTGAGCGACCAACCGAAGCAGCTGTTCATCAATCTGCCGTACCTGATCATTGTACTCATAAGGGATGACACGAAATTCACTCCAACCTGAACTCATATGCTAATCTCCTCCCAATATTAAAGTTCACCACTGACTTAGGTACCCAATGAATATCAGTATCTAATAGAAACTATTCGCTACTCTACGTTCGCTCCCTCTCATAGATTGCAATTAACGCTTTTGCAAAACAAAAAAGACGAGCCTCTCGTCCGGCTAAGATAGCCGGGTGCGAAGAGGTTCGCCACAAGGTTTTATATTTTAGCCACTTTGCTGCCCTTCATCTTCATGTTTACGAGCAGAATGCTAGCAATAATCATGACCAAGCCGGCAATCAGATTAACCGTCACGGATTCCCCAAGGAACAATACACTGCAGAACAGTGCAATCAGCGGAATCAGAAATGTGAAGGATCCCACTTTACTCGCTTCTCCTGAGCTGACCAGTTTGAAGAATGCGAGCCATCCCAGCGCAATGACGAAGACCGAAATGAACAGCATATCCAATATAAATGGAAGTACCCATTGTACTTCAGCCCAGTTCTCTGTCGCTGTACCCGTCAATGTCAGGACAACCCCGCCAATCAAAATCGGAATGGCCGTCATCCAGATTCCATCCACCTTCGTCGAGGTTTTCTTCATATATACGGTTCCGATTGCCCAACTGATGGCACTAAACAGTCCGAGCATAACTCCTTCAGGTGATACTTTGCCAGTCATGCCGCCGATACTGATCGTTGCCACTCCTGCAAAACCGAGGACCAGTCCGGCAATTTTCAGCCCATACATCGACTCACCCAGCCACAGCCAAGCTCCAATACCGAGCAGCACAGGCTGCAGGAATACGATGGAGGAAAATAAACCTGCGGGTACTTCCGTCAGACCTACAGTCTGAAAGCCATAGAAGAAAATGATATTCAGCACCGCCGAGATCGCATAGATATGCCAGGTTTCCCGAAGCCGCAGCGTTTTGTACCTTGGAAAGGCATAGATACCGAGCACCAGTCCGCCAATCAACAGGCGCATGCCTGCAAATAAAAGCGGAGGTGCATAATTTAAAGCGTATTTGGTCAGGGGCCAATTCACTCCCCACATGAGTACTAGAAAAGCCAGGACCCAGCCTGCTTTTGCACGTGATAAAGCCATAAATCAACCTCTCCTATCTGGCACAGTTTCAGAGCCGATCCACAATCAGGCACCAGATTCATGCCATTGTCTCAGCCCATCTATATTCAGCGTCGAACGGGCCCATGCCCTCCCGTTGATCGTTCTGTTTCTCCATGATACAATAACAAGCGTAATAATTGAAATGCATGTTAATCATAAGGAGCATATCATATTTGTTATGAACAATTCACAATTACAATTATTCGTAAAAATTGCCGAGACCGGAAGCTTCACTCGCGCCGGGCAGGAACTGAATATGACACAGCCCGCGGTTAGCCGGGCTATCTCATCGCTGGAAAATGAATTGGACGTCACCCTCATCATACGGGACCGGCGAAACGGCATTGTGCTGACCGATGTAGGACAGCGAATACTCGTCATTTTCCGCCGGATTTTACAGCAATATGATAAGGTGCAGCAGGTCGTTTCAGCAGAAAAGGGGCTCGAAATTGGTACGATACGCGTCGGTTCTTTTCCCATGTCATCGGCTCATCTGCTGCCCAAGATTATCCGATCCATTCGCGATCGCTACCCTAACATCGAATTTGAACTGCATGAGGGAAATATTCATGAAATTCAGGAATGGCTTAACTCACGCGCGATTGATGTTGCTCTCATTATTGTGACGGAACAGGAGCCGGTAGAGAAGTCTTACGAAACCATGCCGCTCTATAACGAAGAAATGCTGGCTGTGTTTCGGGACGATGAGCCGTTTGCCGATCAGGAGATCCTGCCAGTGAAGATGTTGAATCAACATCCGATGATTGTATGCCAAGGCGGATATGAAGTGCCGATCGTGGATCTGTTCAAACGTGCGGAAACGGAGCTCCATTTCGGGTTTGTTGTCCATAACGTCAACACATGCCTGAACATGATTGAACAGGGGCTTGGAACGGCCATGCTGCCTGCCATCTCTCTGTCCTGGCTCCCTCCTGGTGTGAAGGCACTCCCTACCGAACCGAAGGCTTATCGCCACATCGAGATCGCCGTCCCTTCTCTGGTGGAGGCCTCTCCAGCTTCCCGTTTGTTCATCGAGACGGCGCAGCAATTGTTTGGACAGCGCAGCTAAACACAAAAAAAAGGACATCCACAAAGTCACATTACATGACCAAGCGGACGTCCTTTTTTTATTGTTTTGTGTACAGTTATATTCTCAGCATTCGTTGAACGCTGCTTACGCCTGATCCTGCCGAGCGAGCGCAGCAAGTGCACGCAGAGCCGCGTTGATCTCACGCTCAACCGCATGTGCTACCGCATCTGTATGCGGATCATATTCAGCAGCCAGATCGCTGTCGGCGAAGCCGTCGATGGCCACAATCGCACCGGCACGCGTGCCTCGCAGTGTGCTGACGATGTACAGTGCGGCAATTTCCATCTCGGCCGCTAGTGCGCCGGCCTGTTTATACTTGCGGTGAGGGATCTCCTCCACCCCTGTGAAGAATGCATCCAGTGTAACGGTAATGCCTACACCGACTTTGCCTGCATTCATAGCCGGATCTACATGGTCACCCTTTTCCTGTGCAGCTTCAATGAGTGCCAGGGTGACTCCAATATCCGCTACTGCAGGGAAACCATCTGGCACCAGCTGACGGGTCAATCCGTCCGAACGGACTGCTGCCGTACTGACAATGACGCTGCCCGCAGGATAATCTGCCGTATAGGAGCCGGCTGTTCCGACTCGAATCAGGGTTGTCACCCCTGCCCGAATCAGTTCCTCGAAGCAGACGGCCGCTCCCGGAGAACCTACGCCATGGCTGACAACAGCCATCTGCACTCCTTCATATAGTCCAACGAATGTACGATACTCCCGGCTGAACGCCAGTTCTCTCACCTGCTCCAGCTTCCGGGAGATCTTCTCCGCACGAGCGGGATCACCACAGACAATGGCATAAGCAGGCATATCTTCCGAATGAATCTGCAAAATGGGCATTAACATCGTCAATCAAACTCCTTCTTCGTCCATTCATCTTCGGGGATCGGCAGATCTTCGCCCGAGAAGCGCTGTTCCTTGAACGGATCGGCAAAGTGATGAAACCCGTTGCTCTCCCAGAATCCGTTGCGATCTTCGGTCATAAACTCCAGACCGCGTATCCACTTCGCACTTTTCCAGAAGTACAGCTGCGGCACCACCAGGCGCAGCGGGTAGCCGTGCTTCGGTGTAAGCGGCTCGCCGTTATATTTGAAGGCAAGCAGGACATCATCATGCATCAACTCTTCGAGCGGAACATTCGTCTCATAATCGTGATCAGCATGGATCATGACATATTTGGCCTCCGGTTTAACACCCAAAAGCTTGATGAAATCCGAGAAGCGAATGCCTTCCCATGGGGTATCGAACTTGGACCAGCGGGTCACACAGTGAATATCGCTCACCGTATTGACCTGCGGCATGGCCTGAAGCTCGGCAAAGGAGAACACTTTCTCTTCCTCTACCTCCCCGAACACTTTCAGATCCCATGTGGACAGGTCGTATTCAGGCACTTCTCCTTCATGCAAAATCGGGAATTTCTCGGTTAGCATCTGTCCCGGCGGCAGCCGATCTCCATGCTCAGCACCCGCTTTGGGCGCTGGAGTTTTGGTTTTCTTCAGACGTTCAGCCTTGTTATGCAATGATAACCCTCCTTCTTTTTACATTAGCGCGAGCTTCCGCCCGCTTTCAGTGCATCCTGTGCATACGTACGGTCTTTGAAAAAGAACATGGCTACCAGCGTCACAATATATGGAAGCATCAGGGTGAAGTGCGTTGGCAGGGAGAAGCCCTGCAGACGAATGCTGAGTGCTTCCATGAAGCCGAACAGTACACTGGAACCCATTACGCCCAGCGGATTCGCTTGTCCCAGCATCGTTGCTACCAAGGCGATGAAGCCGCGACCTGCGGTCATGCCCTCCGTAAACATCGTCACCTGACCGAGCGACAACTGAGCGCCAGCCAGGGCACACAGGATACCGCACATCAGAACCGCGCCATACTGAATGCCGCGTACCTTGATCCCGATGCTTTGCGCTGCAATTGGATTCTCGCCGACGGAACGCAGACGGAAACCTGATACACTTTTGAACAAATAAAATTGTAGTGCAATAACGAGTATGATTCCGAGGTACACGAGCGGGCTGTGCCCGGAAAATACGCTGCCTACCCACGGAATGTCCTTAATCAGTGGAATATCCCATTTGGGAAGTCCCACCATGTCCTTGTCGTAGTATGCACCTTTTACATCAAAAATCGCCCGTAGTGCAAAGGTCGTCAGACCTGTTGCCAGGAAATTCAGGGATATCCCGACCACGATGGCATTCGCCTTGAGATTGATACTAATAAAGGCAAACAGTGCCGAGAACAACATCACAATAATAATAGAGAAGATAACGGCCAGAAGTACGTTGCCAAACAAATAGTTGCCTACAATCGCGGAGAAAGCACCGATCAGCACGAGTCCTTCGAGTCCCACGTTGAAAAGGCCAACACGGGAGCACAATGCCCCGCCGAGCGCTGCAAGCAGGATCGGCGTCATAATCCGCAAGGTCGAACCGAACATGGCTGCATCAAACAGTTGCTGCATTGGATTTTTTCTCCTTTCTCCGCTTCAGGAATGAATACCCGATCTGGGCTGATACAAATAACGTAAGCACGGCCTGGATTACACTGCCGACTTCAAGCGGCACATCCGTATTTCGTTCCATCCCCATTGCACCTGTCTGCAGGGCAGCAAGCAAAATGGCCGCTACAGCCGTACCGAGTGGGTGCGAGCGGGCGAGCAGTGTAGCCATGATACCGCTCCATGCGTAACTTGCAGATGACAGCGAGCCATCCAGGAAACGGTACTGTGTTCCCAGCACTTCGCCTGCCCCTGCCAGACCTGCCAATCCACCGCTGATCACCATGGACAGCATCATCATCCGAATCCGGCGAACCCCGCCATACGTCGCGAACGACGGATTGCTTCCGAGCATGCGAATCTCATAACCGGTTACCGTTTTGTGCGTAAACCAATAGATCAGGATTGCAGCTACAATCGCAATGATGAAACCGGCATGCAGTCCCATGCCCTGGAACAGCTTCGGCAGCCAGACGCCCTGATCAATCATCGGCGTCTGCGCCATCGCTGCAGATCCCGTGCGATCCTTGAACGGATAAGATACCATATACCCGCCGAAATAGATGGCAATATAGTTAAGAAGCAGCGTTGTAATCAACAGGTTCATGCCAAACCGGGCATCCAGCCAGCCGGCAAATAGGGACCAGATTCCTCCGGCCAGGATTCCTGCCACAATGGCCGCAATACAGACAAACCAGCCCGGGCCTGGCAGATAGAGCGCTGTGAGCGCTGCACTGAGCCCCCCGAGGATCATCTGTCCTTCAGCTCCCATGTTGAAGAATCCCGCACGGAATGCAAGTGCTACACCCAGTCCAGCAAGGATAATGGGTGTCGAACGAGCCAGTGTGTTCGTGAAGAAGTAGAAGTTCCCGAAGGCTCCCTTCCACATCTCTGCATATGTTTCGAAGACGTTCCCGCCAACAACCAGAATTGCCACAGCTCCTGCAAGCAAACCGATTACTATGGCAAGCAGCGGCTGTACGAGTCCGCGAAGTGTTTCTTTTACCCGATTCATACCCGCTCTTTCCCTCCTGCCATCAATAAGCTAATCTGTTCTTCCGTGGCTTCATCTGCCTTCAGTTCCCCGGCAATCTCGCCTTCATACATCACAATAATTCGATCGGATAATTGCAAAATCTCGGACAGCTCGGAAGAAACGAGCAGCACACCAGCACCTTCGTTGCGTTTGCGAAGCAGCTCGGCATGAATCGTCTCCATCGCTCCGATATCCACGCCACGTGTCGGTTCCGCTGCAATCAGGAACGGAGCATCCTGTGCAAATTCACGTGCAGCAATCAGCTTCTGCAGATTACCTCCTGACAGGAACTGTGCCTTCGTCTCTGCCGAACCGGTCTTGATGCTGAACTGTTTGATCCAGCCCTCCACCATAGCCCGTGCTGCTTTGGCCTTAATAACGCCTCGTGTCTGAAGCCGGTGATGATGTCCCATGAGTCCATTCTCACGCACACTGGCATCCTTGGCTGCGCCCCACATATACCGATCCTCGGGAATGTGAGCAAGTCCATGCTCTCGAATGCGGCGAACAGGCCAATTCGTTGTATCCTGCCCCGAGAGCAGGACACGGCCGCTGTCTGCAGTGCGCAGTCCGGCAATAACCTGGATCAGTTCGGACTGACCGTTACCCGAGATGCCTGCAATGCCAACGACTTCTCCTTTTCGAACTTGCATATGGATATCCTTCAGTGCCGAGCGATCCTTCGCTCCGGACAAGGTTACGCCCTCCACCTGGAGTACGGCTTCTGCAGGCACGGATGGCTGCTTGTCGAGACGTACCAATTCACGCCCAACCATTAAACGGGATAATTCCTCCACATTGGTGTCCTTCGCCTCCAATGTGCCCGTCACCTGACCATCGCGCAGAACTGTAATCCGGTCAGCCACGTCCATGACTTCCTGCAATTTGTGGGTAATTAATACGAAGGTCTTGCCCAGCGCCGCAAGAGATTTCATATTTGCCAGCAATTCCTTGACTTCCAGTGGTGTCAGTACCGCTGAAGGCTCGTCCAGGATAATAATATCCGCACCCTGATGCAGCACTTTGAGAATCTCTACACGCTGCTGCATGCCAAGAGGACATTCGGATACTTTTTTCCATGGGTCAACGGGCATGCCGTATTTTTGGCCCAGGTCGTTCACTTGAGCAGCTGCCTGCTTACGGTCAAATACGCCCGCTGCAGCCGGCTCGCGGCCAATGACAATGTTCTCAGCCACCGTAAAGGAAGGAAACAGCATAAAATGCTGATGCACCATGCCAATACCGCTTGCCATGGCTTGAGACGGAGTGGCGAAGCTTACCTCGCGCCCCCGGACTTTGATCGTACCTGACGTGGGCTGCTCCATTCCGTACAGCATGCGCATCAGGGTTGTTTTGCCCGCTCCATTCTCACCAACGAGGGCGTGGATCTCTCCCTCACGCAAATTAAAACGGATATCCCGATTGGCGGTGAAGCCGCCGTATTTCTTCGTAATCTGATCCATCTCCAACAGCATATCTCGCGTTCGCTCCTTTCGGTCTCGGGCATTTAATAGCAGCAAAACCGGCTGCCTGATCGGGCAGCCGGCTGATCAATACAATTCCATCAAACATTCCAAACTATTGCTGCAATGGATCCTTCACAACGATTTTGCCGGATATGATATCTTCATTAATTGCTTTTACCTTGTCGATAACTTCCTGTCCAACAAAATCACTCAGTGCGGATTCGCTATCACGTGTAACGAAAGTCAGACCAACACCGTCTTCTTTCAGGCCATAGTTTACAGCACCTGCTTTGAAGTTTCCTTCTACGAAATCCTTCACTGTCTCATAAGCAACCGTATCTGTGGATTTCAATTGGGACAATACGATGTGCTCTGGATCTTCAACCGTGCGATCGGTATCCTGACCGGATGTATAGAAGCCTTTTTCCTTCGCCGCTTCGAATACGCCAAGGTCACCTACTGCAGATGCACCAGCAATGAAGTCAGCGCCTTTGCCGAATTGTACCAATGCCAGTTCTTTTGCCTTGGCTGGGTCATTGAAGCCACCAACGTAGTTCACGAGGAATTCTGCATCCGGGTTAACGGATTCCAGACCCGCTTTGAAACCTTCGGTATATTTCTTGATCAATGGAACGTCCACTGCTGCGATCATGCCGACTTTATCCGTTTTGGTGGATAGTCCGGCAGCCGCACCAAGCAGATACGCTCCTTCGTATTCACGGAAACCAACACTACGTACGTTAGGCAGATCAACCGTTGTATCCACAATGGCAAACGACTTGTCCGGATTCTCGGCAGCCACCTTTTTCAGTGCATCTTCTGCCTGGAATGTCGCCGTAATAATCAGATCGTAGTTCTCCGCAACCGCAGCACGCAGATTTTGCTCGAATGCTGCCGGGTCTGTAGATTCGATCGTTTTGGTATCGACTTTAAACTCTTCGCCTGCTTTTTTGAAACCTTCATCCATTTGTACAAAGAACGGGTTTACCCCGATTTTTTCAGGAAGTACGAGTGCCATGCGCAGTGATTTCTCACTGTCGCCACCTTGGGCCGATTGTTCGTCTTTGGAAGCCGAAGTTCCACAAGCCGCGAGCAAAACTGCCAACATGATGATCGATAAGACGAACGATAAGCCTCTTTTCATTTTGAAGATTCCCCTTTTCCACATTCTTTTTTTAATAATCCTAGCGGATACTGTCGATCCTTGTCAATAAATCTTTGTGCATAAACATTCAAATTAAATATAATTATTTCATCACCTACGAAGATACTTTGGAAAGCGCTCCAGAATGGCTTTTTTCCGTTGACATGGATGGCTTCGCCGTGCTAAAGTCAATCCAATTATTAAATTCACATCGGTTTTGTCAGAATTATAGCGCAAACTGTTTCATTTTCCAACCCTATCTTAAGGAGGCTATTCATATGAAAAAAATCACCCAGTTCACACTGGCGGCCCTGCTCGCCGCGCCAGTCACGATCGGCAGCCTCAGCTTGCCTGCTTCGGTTTCCGCTGCATCCGCTTCTCCCGTCGTGCCATCCGCCACGCAAACCGCAAAAACAACCACACCCAAAACTCCATCCGTGTATACGGAGAGTGCAGCCGATTATGCTCAGTTCCTGCAGGCCAAGTATGGCATCCAGCTGCCACAGCAGCTGACCAAGGGTGACTTTATTCAAGCCATAGCAGCTATTATTGGAGCAAATTCAGCAGCGGACTCTACGGAAGAAGCCGGCGACAGTCAAACCCAGGCTCCTGCTTTTACCGATCTGAGCTCGGGAGATTCATCTTATGACGCAGCTATCACCCTACATAATAATGGTATCCTGTCTGGTACAGAAGTTCGTGCCGATGACACCCTTAGCACTTATGCTGCGGTATTCATTGCCGTCAAGGCAGCTGGATTCAAGGAACTTGCGTATACATATCCGGAAGAGAAAACAAAACAAGCGCTCACCAAGCTTGGCATCAGCCCGAATCGCGTTCAGGGTCAGGCGGCTCAGGAGCTTGCCGCTGCCATCGATACCGGTCTGGTTCCGGAAAGCCTCTATCCTGCTCTGCGTAAGGGCGGAGCGGCGAGTACTGAATTTGCCAACATCTTACTTGGCCGGGTATTGACCAGTCAGGGAAAATACAAGCATGAGATCGGACGCTCTGGCGATGCCGACATCTACTCCAAACTGTATGCCGCGTATCGCACAGCGGATCTGATTGAAGCACCCGAATTAAGAGAGATTGTGGATCAGGCACTCCGGGATGACCTCGTTACAGGATACAACCTGAAGGATAGCCGTTTCGATTCCAATTTTATCGATGAACTGACGTTGACTTATGGACATGATGATATCAAACACGCCGTGCAGCTGATTGGCCTGCTTCGCAGCGAGGGCATCGATGCCGATGTGCAATTCCAGCCAAAAACCTCTGCCTTCATTTATTTGAAGGAATGGGGCGAGCCCAAGGAAACGCCGGATTACAAGGTGACCCAAATTGAAAATGGTAATTATATTGCCTATGCCAAGGAATATGATATTCAATTCGAATTCAACAACACAGCAGACAAGGCCCGCTTCAATGACATTATTCTGAAATACGCCAAAAAGAACAGCGATGATGCCTCTGCCCTCATTTATGCTTCCTGGTGGCAACCACTGTATTATTCACCGACAGCTGTTCAGGGCTATCCGGTCATTAGCAACAACAAGATTGCACTTGGCAACTACTACGCTCAATCCTTCTCATTGAAGGAAAATGCCAAAGGGATTCAGGAAGGCTTCCGGAAGCTTGCTCCAGATGCGGACATTACCAGCTACAACTTCTGGGTAGATCAGCCTTTCTTCAATTATCTGAACGGGGAATCGGAGTAAACCCATAAGCGTTGCCTGTTAGGATTATCTCTTAATTTGTCACACAAACAGCCGTTTTTCGCGAACCGCGCGATGGATTCAATCCATGGTTCCGTAAAGACGGCTTTTCATTTATTTTTTGCAAAATTCTTCTTCAAAATCATTTTCGCTTTGCAGGATTTACCAGTAAAAGGTCGAATAACATATGTACACAAAAAGAAACCGCAATCACACATATCTGAATGACAGGAGTTAATCATGGTATATGACGGCATTCTGCTCGGTTTGATCGTTGGACTGTTCCGGGGCGGGTACCGGTATGGTCTCCACCAATTTGCAACACTTCAACTTCGCGGCGGGTGGATATTCCCACTGTTGCTGCTTGCCCAATTCCTTATCTTTTTCTTGCAGGGAAGACTGGATTGGGTTGCATCCATCAATGGGTACCTCTTTGCGGCGGTGTACGTCACAGGACTTGCATTTCTGTGGCTGAACCGGCATCACCGGGGATTTACGCTGATCTGGATTGGCGTGTTCCTCAATTTCATCGTTATGGCGGTGAATGGTGGACGCATGCCTGTCTCGGTGGAGGCTTCCGCTGTACTCGGACCTTACTATGTGGATATGCTTCGTGAAGGTGGAGCGGTATCGAAACACTATATGATGGATGCATCTACCCACCTTTCCTTCCTGGGTGATATCATCCCGCTCTCCAGTCCCTATCCGCGGACCCAGGTGATCAGCATCGGCGATGTGGTCATGAACATTGGTATATTCCTGTTTATCCAGTACATGATGGTGAATCGTTCCGGCAAGGCTGCAGCGCCAGCGACATCCATCCGGCCTGAAGAGATTAGGACAGACTCCAAGGAAGGGAGGTCTTTTCCATGAAAAAATTCGAAGGTATTAAATATTCCCGTATCGTCATCAATGCAATCATCGTAGCTTCTGTCGTTGTCGCGTTGACTTCGGGATACAAGCTGGGCGGCTAGTACATACTTTGCCAACCAAGACAAACAGGCTGCCAGCGGCCTGTTTTTTCTTTCTGGATTTTTACCAGGTAACTTGTTATGTTATACATCTATATGGTATGAACCGATATCTATACATCAAGAGCCGACTAAACCAAGCAGGAGAATTTGTATGAACTTTATTCGTAATCTTATCCATAAAGCAGACCGAAGCAGCATGTATGTTGTTTTGCTGTGCTGTGCAGGCATCGGTATTTTTCTGTATATGAACAAGTTGTCTTATCTGCACCTCTCCACAGAGGAATGGGTAATGGTCTACACCATGCTGGGTGCCGCGCTGATTCTGGATTACTTCACCTTTCAGATCCCACCGAAGGGTAATCAGCAATCCATGGACTCTTCCGTGTATCTGGCCTGTATCTTCATGTTCGGCGGTGCATTCAGCCTGTCTGTGCTCCTGCCCGTTTCCCTCATATTATTAATCAAGGATCGCAAGCTTGCCTGGTGGAAACACATTGTTAATTTCAGCATTTACAGCCTTATGATTGCGGGAGCCGCTTCCATATTCACCTGGACAGGCGGTGTTCCAGGAGCGCTGGACGGGTATAATCTGTTTCCTTATTTTGCAGCTCTGGGCGCATACTTTATCATTAATACGATCACGCTGGGCTTATTCTTTCATTTCTCCACCAAGGATGCTCTCCAGCAGATGAAACGTGCGTTCGTGACCGAGTCGCTGCTCGTCTATCTATGTACACTGATTCTGGCGTTAGTGCTGACGATACTGGTCATTCATAACGGCATTCTGGGCTTGCTGCTCTACTTGAGTCTCAGCATTCTGTTATCTCACGCGTTCAAGCAGCTGTTCCTGATGTACCAGAGCATTGAAGAAAAGGCAAATACCGATCAACGAACCGGTCTCTTTAACCACAGCCACTTCGAGAACATGCTGGAAAATGAGCTGGCATCTGCCCGTGCAGCAGGAACCCCGCTCTCCTTGGGGCTAATCGATATTGATGATTTCAAAAAGTATAATGACCGCTTCGGTCACCTGCAGGGTGACAGTCTGCTTGCTCTGCTAGGAGAATTTCTAAACCGCAAGACGGAGGGTACCCAAGTCACTGCTTTTCGTTATGGCGGGGAAGAATTCACACTGCTCATGCCAGGCATGGAGCTCGACGAGGCTTATACCTTTATGAACAAACTGCGCAAGCAGCTGAACGATACTCCTTTTGAAGGAGTCGAGGTGTTCCCGCACGGCTGTCTCTCCTTCTCCGCAGGGGTCGCAAGATACCAGGTCGATATGTACAATAAATCACAGCTTGTGGACCAAGCTGACAAGGCGCTCTATTATGCCAAAAAACAAGGTAAAAACAATGTCCATCGTCATGGCAGCAATGACGGCATGGAACATGAAATTGACCTGGTGCAGGATGTGCGGGATATCGAGCAACAGCTGAACCTGTTCAGGTACAAGGATATCGACACATTCAAACACTCCAAAAGAGTATATAAATATGCCCTCGATCTCAGTGAGCTGCTGGAACTCGACAATGCGGAGAAACGGCGGTTTGTACTGGGTGCCTTGATTCATGATATCGGTAAACTGGAGATTCCGTGGTCCATCCTGAACAAAAAGGAAAAGCTTACCGCAGAGGAATGGGAAACGATTAAAGGACATGTCACCTGGGGCAAAAAAATGGTGATGACCAACGAACGTTTCAACGATCTGATCCCGTATATTGAATTGCATCATGAGCGGTTTGACGGCAAAGGATATCCCTACGGTTTAAGAGACCGTGAAATTCCCCGCTTGTGCCGAATGCTGACTGTCATTGATTCATTCGACGCGATGACCACCGAACGACCTTATCAGAAAACCAAAACGGTGGATGAAGCGATCAACGAACTGCGGGCATGTGCAGGCTCCCAATTCGATCCTGAGCTGGCGGAGCTTTTCATCCGTTACATTCAGAAGAAGACAGCACAGCAGCTGTTATCCTAACGCACGATAACGTAAGGCTGTCCACCACTATATCCCTATATAATGCCAAAGCGCTACCCCCGGTTCATTGGGGATAGCGCCATTTTCATTTTCATCACTGGGTCAATCTTGGAATTCAGAACAGTTCTTAACGAACCAATTCCAATTAACGGGTGGTGTTCAGCTCATGTGAAGTTTGATGCAGCTCTTTGATCATCTGCTGCAAAAACATGTTATCCTGGCGACTGATTCCGTGCTGATTGTCTTGAAGAAGCATCTGATGAATATTCTTCTTGAGCAACTCACTACGACGTTCCAATACCTCTTGATTCATGTTGTTGCGTTCACTCCTTAACATGGTTTGTCATGAATTCACGTTCTATATAAGTATAAAGAACCTTCCGCCTGAGGGAAAACAGGCACAGCTCCCCTCTCCCGTATACATGCACCCTCACACTCCGTGACATTCTGTCACGACATGTCGTTCTTAGATATCCTTCTATATACTCCCGTATCCACCTATACATCCTCCGAGACCAACAGACTAGGTGCATGAGACAGGTTGGGTTATAATGGGGCATAGATTCGTACCAAGAGTCGATATTAAAGGAGTTCTGGATGCATGTCCTACAAACAAATCAAGTGGATGATCCTGCTGATTCCCACACTAACCGTTGGCCTCTGGGAATACATACGTCATCAATTTTTAATGCCCTACCTCTCCATGGATGCAGGGAATTGGCTCACTCCCGTAATCGTATACCTTGTCAGCGTAACGCTGCTGAGCCGTCTGTTCAAGATGTTGGAAGGTGCAAGAGCTGCACTGGAACAGGAACGTGCCTCCAAGGCAGCCCTTGAGGCCAGGGACCAGCTGGCTCGCGAGCTCCACGACGGAATTGCGCAATCCCTCTTTCTCTTGTCTGTCAAAACTGACAAAGCCGAGCGTGCTATGGCCGGCACCGGGCACGAACATGAAATTCAGGAAATCCGCAAGACCGTACACGAAGTAAATGCCTATGTCCGGCAGGCCATCGCCCAGCTGCGATATGTGCCCAGCCATACCGCCATGCCTACGGGAGTTTCACTTCAAGGACAGGTCGAATCCCTAACGCAGGAAACGATACCTGGAGCCCAGGTTCATTGGGAACTGGACAGTCATTTTTTTACGCCAAAAGAACAAGTTGAGCTCCTCTCCTGTATTCGGGAAGCTCTGATTAACGTACGCAAACACGCGCAGGCCTCCCATGTTCAAGTGGAAGCGGAGGGCAACTCTCTCTCCTGGTCTGTTCGCATTCAGGATAACGGCGTAGGTGTCAGTGGTGATCCACTGCATCTTAAGGACCGATATGGACTGCGGATTACGAAGGAACGTGCCATTCAGATGGGCTGGTCCTTTTCCCTGGATTCCAAACCGGGCCTAACACGAATGACGATAGGTAAGGGGGATGCTTAATATGGAACATGTACGTGTACTGATTGTGGATGACCACGCCCATGCACGCGAAGCGATATGCAGTATTTTATCGGAAGACAGCCTATTTGAAGTCATTGGTACGGCATCAAATGGACAGGAAGCACTGGAACTGACCGAACAGTGGATGCCAGATCTTATTCTGATGGACGTGCAGATGCCCGATATGGATGGTCTCGAGGCCACCCGGCTGATCAAGCTCCGCTATCCTTACGTGATCATCGTTATGGTGACGGTCTCCGACGATGTAACGTATCTGTTCGAAGCACTGAAACAGGGTGCACAGGGTTATTTGCTCAAAAACCTGTCCCCCTCCACCTGGCTGGAATATCTACGCGCAATCGTCTCGGACGATGCACCGCTCAGCAAGGAGCTGGCATACCGGATTTTGCAGGAGTTCCCCGCGCCTCGAAGTGAAGATGTGCCGGATAACCCGCTTACCACGCGGGAGTTAGAGATTCTGCAGTGGGTATCCGCCGGTTATACCAACCGCGAAATAGCAGACCAGCTCGGCATTTCCGATCAAACGGTGAAGAATCATCTCAAAAATATTTTGCAGAAGCTGCAGCTCGAAAACCGTGTTCAGCTGACCCGCTACGCCCTTGAAAGCGGACTGGCCGGACGAAAACTGCGCAAGTAGCAAGCATTCATGCTTTTGTCACAATTCTTGGAATATAATCGTTTTTTTATAGCCCGATGTAGTCATACGCCGTTATTTTGGACAAAGTTATAATGGTATAGATTGTTATCGGCATCCGAAGAATAACTACAATTCTATAACCTGAGGGTGATGTTTTTTTGAGTTTAGGACGTTTTACGATGAGATGGGACAAACGGCACTGGGCCGTAATGATTTCACTGCTGCTCATGTGTTGTCTGGTTATGCCGCAATGGGCTTCAGCCCATGCTTATATTGTTCAGGCCTCGCCAGGGGAGGACGAGCTGATAGCCACCGCGCCAGAACGCTTGACACTGGAATTCAATGAATCGCTGCAAACGGCCTTCTATGATATTAAAATTACCGCACCTGACGGCACACAAGCGGATGACGGCAGCGTGCAGATAGATGCCGAGCGTCCTCACGTGCTTGAAACGGGGCTGCGCAGCGGGCTTGGCAACGGTACATATGCCGTCAGCTGGAAAGCCGTGTCGGCCGATGGCCATCCCATTCAGGGAGCCTATGTATTCCATATCGGTGAACCGTCAGGTGCCCCTGCGGGTCTGGCGGATCTGGCCTCCGGTACTGGTCAAACGGGCGGTCCAATCAAATGGATACTGTCGCTGACCGATTGGATTCAATATCTTGCATTGTCTGTCATCCTGGGCACGCTCGCCTTCCTGCTCTTCCGGATTGCTCCGTCCTCTATGGTAAGAGAACCCATGGAGGTGCCAGGCAGCTATAAGCTGTTATGGATCAGCTATGCCGCAGCTTCTGTTGCTGCAATCATCAGTTTGCCGCTGAACACCATTTACGAGTCAGGGGTGGCTATCCATGAATTCAGCTGGGCACTGATGGGCAGTGCCTTGAAGCTAACGTCGTTTGGCCTCATATGGATGGCACAGATGCTCATTCTGATGCTGCTTGCAGTCACAATCCTGTCAGGATATGACCGGGATCGCTCATTGAAGATCCGCCTCTGGTCATCTTATGGTTCACTGGTACTTGTACTGGGATGGCTGCTCACGCATGCTATGACAGGTCATCCTGCCGCAGCCGAGCAGCGCGGACTTGCCATAACCATGGACTACGTCCACCTGATTGCAGCAGCATTCTGGATTGGTGCCCTGACGGCCATGGCGGTTTGTCTGCCTCCACTGGCTGACAAGCTTCCTCCGAAGGTACGAGGAGAGGTGTATTGGGGAGCGATCCGCCGGTTTGCAGCTTGGGGCATTGGTGCTGTGGCCGCTCTGGTTGCTACAGGGATCTATAGCAGTCTGATCATTTTACCCAAACCTGTACTGACCTCCCTGTTCACCACCACCTATGGTTATGTGCTGCTCGCGAAGATCGTTTTGCTGCTGGTAATGATCGCATTCGCATGGCGGCATGCCCGAACGGCCAGACAGGGCAAGGGTACCCGACTGGCTGGCAGTCTCAAAGCAGAGCTCGCGACAGGTGCCGTTGTGCTGGCGCTGGCTGCTGTACTTACCCATCTGTCCCCCGGACAGCCTGAAGCCGCTGGTCCGTTCAAGGAAGTACAAACGACAGAGGATGGCTCAGCGATCACGCTCCAGGTCAGCCCTAATGTCACTGGTGAGAATCAGTTCGAGGTTGGTGTAAAAGCACCTGACGGCAGCGTAGTCAATGATCTGGAGCAGATCACCTTAACGCTGACCCACCTGGATATGGATATGGGAATTTATGAAATCACCATTCCCAAAAACGATACAGGCGTGTATCAAGCAGAAGAGTACATCTCCATGCCTGGACGATGGAGCATCAAGGTTCACCTGTTGACTCGATCCCTCGATTCACTGGATACCGAGTTCGAGATCAACACAGCGAATCCATAATTTTTCTAGAAAAAGAGAGGGGTTATTTATTTTGAAAAGAACATCCTGGACTTCCAAACTTACATCCACTATAGCGGCAGGTGCTGCAGCGCTCATGCTGTTCGCCGGCTTCGCGAGTGCTCACGTTACTGTCAGCCCGGCGGCTGCACAGACTGGAGCATGGCAGACGTACACGATCAAGATCCCTTCCGAGAAGGATCTGCCAACAACCAAGATCACGATGAAGGTTCCGGAAGGTGTAGCATTCAAGCAATATCAGCCACTGGCTGGATGGAAAATCACCACGGAGAAAAACAGCTCGAACGAAGTAACATCGATTACCTGGGAAGTGGATGGAGATAACGAGGGGATCCTCGCCGGACAATTCCAGCAATTTAACTTTGTCGCACAAAATCCGGATACAGCAACGGAAGTCGCCTGGGACGCATTCCAATACTATAGCGATGGCAGTATCGTAGAGTGGACAGGCCAGCCTAATGACAGCACACCTCACAGCATTACGGCTATTAGCGAAGATCCTGCAGCTGCAGGCAATCAAGCCGCAGCGGGTGGCCATGACAGCGCAGGTACAGCTGGCAATGCAAGCGATGACGAAGCAGCCGCTGGAGATAACAATGCTGCAGACGATACCAAGGCTGACGATGATACCACGCTCGGTGATGCATTGAACGACACGGTTACAGGTGAGCCGAATAATACGGACTCAGATCCGGGTACATTGAAGCTGCAGCAGGCCACACTGATCGTATCCATTCTGGCACTGATTATGTCCTTCCTGGGCATTGCACTCGCCACACGCCGCAAAAAGAAATAATACACAGTCTTTAAATATAGTTGAGCGTAACAAAAGAGCCCTGGCAGATATGCCAAGGCTCTTTCTTGTAAGATCAGATTTCCCATTCTTCGTTTTCAACGTTTACGATTAACGTTCCTGATCCGTCTGAATCATGATCTCAATATATTGCAGCAAGCTCTGCTTCTGCTGTTCTATTGAATGGATTCGACTGGACAGCCCTGCGAAGAATCCTTCAATCTGCTGCCTGGTGTAGTCAGCCGACTGACCCTTCCAGTCATTCAGCCGCGCATACAGGGCTCTGGCTTCCTGCTCATCTGCCTGCAGGCGGGCCAGCAGCCGTGTAAGCTCCTTCTCCGCAATTCGAAGGTCATTCAGTTCCACCAGCAATTGTCCGCTCATGCTTATCCCCTCCCCTTATGTACATATCATTATCGATCTCCTGGCTGCTCCGGTGTTTAATTAAAATGAACCGGACTCTCATCCGCCTGGCGGAAGGCATCTGCCTTCTGATCAATGAAGTCGAGGAATTGACTCGTATGCTTCATATGCCATGTACTTAATTCGTTAATGGACGCATCAAGCTGGGTTACAATAGGTTCCAGTCTGCGACTGCGGCTGGTATGCAGATATTGAGCCATGCGGCTGCGCACCTGATTGAGCTCAGCGTTGCACTGCTGTGCATTTTGCTTCCAACGGGAAGCGACGCTCTTCAGTTCTTCCGGCGTTACCTGAATCAGACCGGAAGCGGCCCCCATTGCAGCCATGTTTCTGGTCAAGTTGCTTGCTTGCGCCCCTATATTTCGCATGAAGGCAGCGAGATCCAACAAAGCATTCGACGGCTGACGTGGAGAATATCCCACCTTCTCACCTGTGACCGGATCGTACAAATCATTGGAGATATAACCATTCTCGAACTGATATTGTTTCAGGTCATGGTATTCCTTTCCGCCAAATGTATTGTTAATCTTATCCATCATACTCATGCTGTCATTCATGTCTTTGTAGTTGGAATTGATGTAATACATGGACCCAACATGACGATCATACCCTCCGAAAAAACCACTTGCTACAAAATCTCCTGGATGCCCATAGTTAATAATCTGATCATCAAATCCACCTTCCTCCGCCTTTCGTTTCATCTCTGGCGTGAGGCTTGAGATCACGGAAGGTGCACTGAACGTAACTGCCGGAAGCCCTGTATATGCAGCCGCATATTGTGCATTTCCTCCTCCGAGCGAATGTCCCGTCAATGAGAAATCCAAATTTTTGTATTTATTCTGCATGTCTTTGGCATAGTCTTCGGCTTCATACATTTGGTTAGGACCTATGCTGAATGTCTTATCCAGCTTTTTATCCAGTTCCCCCACAGCATTCTCCACGGTGGTTATACCTGTCACATCCCTGACTTTCTGGATTCCACTAGATAACCAATCGGGTGTGATGTCCGTGCTCTGCTCAATCTTCCTTCCCAGCTCCGGAATGGCAATCTGTCCATCCGCGTAAAAGTCACGGCCTTTTCGATCCCATCCGGCACTTCCCTCTGTGCCCCGATAAGCAATGACAGCCTGTTCGGTTTCCGGGTTATAAAATGTCACGGCATCGAATCCGGAGTAGGAATTACCATGCGTATCTTCGAGAACCTGCCAGCCAGGCAGATTCGCATACTCCGTGCCCGCTTTTGCATTTTCATAAGCCAGTTCGGACATTAAACGATATGTTTCATCATCAATTTTTTGCGCGTCCCCCACACTGCTTCACCTCCAAAAAGAATCATTGGACTTCTATTTTTCATAAGGGTCATAGCCTTTAGCTATAATCGCTTCCTTGATGGCAGGACTCATGCCAAAATTTTTCATCTTTTTCTCGTTATAATCATATGAGATCGTAAACTCCTGATCCTCATGCTCGGCCACATGTCCCTCCAGCGCGATGGAGTCCAGCGCCATCTCAGGTAGCAATTCCTTATTTGTAATAACGACGTTCAACTCAAACTTATCTTTAAAATACTTTATTGCTTCTGTCTCCGCCTCAGTAAAATAGGCTTGTTTTTCACTTTCCTTCATGTTTTGACACCCTCCCAGAATACAAGCAGATAATATGGTTAATAAGCATAAACATGATAATTTGCGTATCCACCGCACGATGATCACCTTCTCTTTGATTTTCATTCATTCAATTTAATGTTGTTAACTGCATCATAGTACAAAATCAACATGCCTACATCGGCTCACGGCATCGTTTTTATATAACTTTCCTCCTAAATGGTTCCAGCAAAGGATTCGGGTTACATTACCCCATTTCCTGATTTTTGCAACAATTTTGCGGTATTTGCGCAGACACGCAAAATAGAGCTGCCCATATAGGGGCAGCCCTCCAATTTACTAAGCTTACGATCTTATTCCAGTACCATCCGCAGGGCAGTTAGCGCAATACCGATAACGAACCCGGTCACGGCGCCGTTAATCCGAATCCATTGGAGATCCTGGCCTACCTTGTCCTCAATCAATGAGATTAATGAGGCATTATCCATTTTATCAACATTTTCACGGACCAGATTACCGATCTTGGAATGGTTCTTCTCCAGCAGCGTTGTTACGCCTTCGACAATCTTGGCATTCATGCCATCCAGCAATGCACGGTCTGAGCGCAGATCGGACAATACCCGTTCAATGGCAGGGAGCGCATACGTCTCCACATACTTTCCATCCTCCATAGCGGTGAGTGCTCTATCCCGCAGTTCGGTAAGCTTGTTCAGCACGGTTTCTTCCGCGTTCCAGCTGTCCAGCAGGCTGTCTTTCCAGCCGTTCAATCCGCCGCGAACACTTTCGTTCAAGGCAAGACGCACCGCTTGAGTTCGAACCAGACCTAACACCTTATATCGGAGGGCACTTCCCTCACGCTTCATATCTTCTACCTGGTCAAACAAATATCCCTGCAGGATGCTGCCAAGCTTCTCCTCATTCATATAGCCAAGGAAGGCATTCATGGCAAATTGCATAAGGCCATTCATCTGAATGCCACTTATTGCCTTCATGCCGCTCTCACCCAGAAACGTGATGGTCTCCGGCTTCACCAGCCACTCTTCCGCCTGCTTCAAGCCGTAGTCCAGCGCCTTCGTGTCATATCCACGTTCACTCAATTGAATGGACGCCCGTTCCAGGATCGGTCCAAGGTCGAAAGCCCCGGCCTGTGATTTGATCTCGCTCGCAACCAGCGGCGCTATCTGCTCCAGCGGCAGCCCAGCCAGAATACGTTTGCACAGCGTGTCGATCATTGTTTTGACGCCATCATTGTGAAGTTCACGTGACATGATGTCGAGCACCGTTTCCGCTGCCTTGAAACCGGCAATTTTCTCGGTAATGCTGTCTTTGTTGAGCAGATTGTTCTCCACCGCAGAAACAAGGCCCTCCGTCATCTTATCCCGGTTCTTCGGCAGCAAGGCCGTATGCGGAATCGGAATGCCGAGCGGGTGTCGGAACAATGCCGTTACAGCGAACCAGTCGGCAAGCCCCCCTACCAATCCCGCTTCAAATGAACCCACCAGCAGCTTGCCTACAACACTGCCCTGAAACGGCAATGAAGCGGCAAAACCTGCCCCCATTACGACGAGTGACCAGGCTGCTGCCTTTTTGGTTTGTTTAGGTTTAGCCATCATTCTTGCTCCTTTATCATTAATCGCACATCTGATCCCAATTGGTTCCGTCCGTGCATATTCCGTTCTTTTTTCGAATGTGAATATTCCAAGGCCGTTAATTAGCACTTTACTTTTCATTATTTTCGCTTCCACATCGCGTATACTTCATCTTATCACCCGCAAGCACCAAAACCAAACCTCCAGCTGCCAAAAAAGAGCAAAAGAGACTGATTTTCCGTAAAATTGCTGCCTATCTTTTTCCTTTCCCAAGGGCTTTTAGTATAATCAGGAAAGATGGCCTATCATATACGATTGGCTGCCTTGCAGCAGGGTAATTACATAGTGGGACAATTGAAGGAACAGGGGAGGAAATTCGGATCATGAAAAACGTGCAGGACACAACGACACTCTATAACGGAGTCAAAATGCCTTGGCTGGGTTTTGGCGTATTCAAAGTGAAAGATGGAGAAGAAGTGGTTGAAGCCGTCAAAACGGCCATTCAGGCAGGTTATCGCAGCATCGATACAGCCAAAGCCTACAACAACGAGACCGGTGTAGCCCAAGGTATTCGTGAATCCGGAGTTGCCCGCGAGGATCTGTTCATTACCACCAAAGTATGGAACAGCGACCAAGGCTATGAATCAACATTGGCCGCCTTCGAAGCCAGCATGGAACGACTCGAACTTGAATATCTGGACCTCTATTTGATTCACTGGCCAGTCAAGGGCAAATACAAGGATACATGGAGAGCACTGGAGAAACTGCACCGGGAAGGACGCATTCGCGCTATAGGCGTAAGCAACTTCCAGATTCACCATCTGGAGGATCTGATGACGGATGCCACCATCAAACCTGCTGTGAATCAGGTCGAGCTTCACCCGCTGCTGATTCAATCGGAGCTCCGGGACTACTGCAGTAAACACCAGATCCAGATTGAGGCCTGGTCTCCACTCGGCCAAGGGAATCTGCTGGAGCACCAACTTCTTCAGGATATTGCAGCGAAGTACGGCAAATCCCCCGCACAGGTCATTTTGCGCTGGGATCTTCAAAACGGCATCGTAACCATACCAAAATCCGTTACACCACAGCGTATTCGAGAGAATGCTGATCTATATGATTTTGAACTGACTTCGGATGAGATTGAACAGATTAATGGACTGAACGAAAACAAACGCTTCGGTTCGGATCCGGATAACTTTAACTTTTAAGCTCAGTCATTTAGACAAGCTTCATGAATAAGAGAAAAACCAAAAAAATCCCGATTTGAATGCATCTGCATCCGAATCGGGATTTTGCCATTCAATTGCTGTAACCGATCAGCCTTTGGAAACCAGCTTGAAATCATCATAGTGGAAACCTGGCGCAACCACACACGTTACCAGCACAGGCTCGTCGCCCAGCGGACGTGCCGTTTGCCATACCCCGGCCGGAACAAGTACCTGCGGCGATTGCCCTGCAGCAAGATCCATGCCGAGTACGAGCACTTCCTCATTCCCAGGGTTTTCCCCTTTGCCACCCAGTTTCAATTCAATTGGACTTCCGCTGTGCCACAACCACAGCTCATCGGACAAAACGGTGTGCCACTCGGAAATTTCATGCGGGTGCAGCAGGAAGTACGTCGAGCTTGCGGAGAATCTTGGACCCGAATAAGCTTCCGGCAGAACGGATTGCGGGATTTGATAAGAAGCCTTCCATACTTCCTTATACCAACCGCCTTCAACGTGGGGCTGCATATCCAGCGCAGCAACCAGAGGCGATAATTCATGTGTCGTCATAACCTGTTTCCTTCCTTCCAAATCATATTGGAGACCCTCTTCCAGAGTTTGGCCTCACTCTCCCTACTGTAAAACATCGCTGTTCGTTTGTCACCCTTGGAACCCGTGCATTCCATTTAAACGAAATTTTTGATAGCGTTTACAACAAACTGGATTTTCCGTTATGATATGGATATAAACGTAAATCAGACGAAGTCGAAGGGAGCCTGATCATGAGTATGATTGAGGATCGAATCGGACCCAAATATCGCATTGGGGAAAATTCATTCACCATTGAATACATGCGCAGACATGAAGGCAATGCCATGCCTCAGCCTCACGCTCATCCATTTTACGAGCTGTATTACCTGCTTGAAGGAGAACGGGTGTATTCCATGAACGGCCAGCTCCTGACCGCGAGAAAAGGTGATCTGATCCTCATTAATCCGCATGATGTACATACAACGTCCAGAGGAAACAAGCCCGGATTCGAACGAATTCTTATCGGCTTCTCTCCTTCGTTTGCCACCGGGATGGAACTCGGTGTGTGCGGTCTGCTCCCTTTCGAACGATCAAGACTGCTTCGCTTCCCCGAATCCGAGCAGCAAGAGATGGAACGCATGCTATGGCAGATGCTGCGCGAATGCAAGGAGCGCCGCCCTCACTATGAGATGGTTGTAAGAAGCCTGCTTGCTCAGCTTCTGATTCATATCTATCGGGTAGAAGAGAATAGTCGCCTGATGTCACCCGGCCCAATTCACCCGATGCAGGATAAAATCGGCGAGATTGCCGCTTATGTGAACAGACATTACAACGAACCGCTTACCCTGGAGGATGCGGCAGCCCGTTTCTATATCAGCCCGTCCTATCTGAGCCGGATGTTCAGCCGATTTACCGGTTTTCGCTTCAGTGAATATTTACGGGTCGTGCGAGTGCGGGAAGCGCAGCGGCGGCTATTGTCCACCCAAGAGCGGGTGCAGTTGATCGCGGAGAAGGTCGGGTTTGAGCACACGGCTCATTTCAACAAAACATTCAAGCAGGTGACCGGAACCACCCCTTTGCGCTATCGAAAAGAGCATCGCTAATACGGGGAATCCTGGAAAGTTGAAGATAGAAACCGAGTGGGTAGCCCTACCCGGATGAAGGTGTCTCTACATCACAAAAATCAGGATGATATCTGGAGACACATGCTACACCACTGCGGCTGAATGTGAATCAACGAACAACTTACTATTCATTCGTATCAAGGACTCTTATCTGCGGATGAGCACACCGCTTCTTACCTCAGGACCCATGGAAATCTGGCGTCCTTCCTCATCTGCATCGTCCTCCCGGCACACAATTCCGGCAGACTCGTGTCCTGTTATAATCAGAAGCCTGCCGTCAGGCCCTTTTCCCTGAATTCCCTCTATTTCAGCTCCCTTACACTGGTGTAGATGGATCAATGATCCTTCGGAAATCCGGGCTCTCAGATTGGCAATTCTCAAGTGCTTCGCATGAGCACACTGTATACCGCTTCGAGCAGTGACGTCATATCCATCGATCACTACACCATCCAGAGGCATTTCCGGCAGTCCACTTACGAATAAAGCCATCTCTGCACCTGCACAGATAACATCCGATATGCGAATATCGCGAAACACCGGGGTCTCTTCACTAATGTCCTGAAACAGATCGCTGCCGCGGGCTGATCCCTCCATATTCGCATAGAAAAAGGAAAACGAGATGGCTTCCATGATGATATCTTTCATATAAATACGCTGAATTTCAATATCCTCAACAACTCCACCGCGCCCGCGGGCGCTTTTGAACCTTAGACCAATATCCGTCTCCATAAACGTACAATCCGATACCCGCACATGCCGTACGCCACCCGACATCTCACTGCCAATAACGAATCCGCCATGACCATGATATACGGTGCAGTTCCGAATTGTAATATATTCAGATGGCAGACCGAGCTCTCGGCCTTCGGCGTCCTTGCCCGATTTCAGGCAGATGGCATCATCCCCCACATCGAACACACTGTGCTCCACGACAACATGACGGCATGATTCAATATCCAGCCCATCGCCATTCTGTGAAAACCACGGGTTTCGCACACTCACGTTACGTATGGTAACATGCTCCGATGCCCACGGATGCAGATTCCATGCAGGTGAGTTCTGGAATGTTGGACCATCCAACAGCACCCGCTTGCACCGACGCAAACTGACCATGTTCGGACGTAAAAAGTCTCTAGCTCCCTCATAAGCGGACAAATCACGCTCCTGTTCCATATGAAGCCGGTTGGCGATGGCGCCACCTTCGAGGGCCGAGGCCGAAGGCCACCAGATTTCTTCATTTTCACCCGAACGCTCTACAACACCACCGGAAGCAGCGAGTCGACTCCATTGTGAAGCGGTCATCTTGGACCGTTTGACTGGACGCCATGCTTCTCCGCTGCCATCCCATATTCCCTCACCTGTAATCGCGATATCCTCCAACGATTCTCCGTCAATTGGAGATTGGCATCGCACCACCTGCCACCCCTCGAAGCTCGAAGCAATTAGAGGATAATGATCAAACTCGCGACTGAACGTAACCAATGCTCCCGCCTCTGTGTGCAGCTCAATGCGACTGCGAAGCACTATCGGACCTGTCAGCCAGACTCCTGCCGGAATAACGATTCGTCCGCCACCTGCTTCAGCACACGCCGCTATAGCAAGCCTGAACACCTCCGTGTTGTCCGTCACGCCGTCTCCTTTGGCTCCGTAGTCCGTGATGCGGAAATCCCGAGCAGGAATGTCAGGTAGAGCAACCTCATAGGCTTTCGTATCAGTTTGGATACCTTCTCCTGTACGTAATGGGGAGTAGTATGTATTCATCGTTCAGAACATCCTCTCTTCTCTGTATTGGGATTGGACTGTGATTGACATAGCATCGCTTTCAGGAATGAGTATTATCACCCATCATATCAACGGGATCTGGACCAAGGTTGTGCTTTTTTGCCATGTAGCGTTAGAATTTGAGGTTATTTGTTCCGTTACCCTGGACATAGGATAGGTATCAATATCAGTATACTCTATACATCTATTCCAAAGGTTGTAAAAACTCTAGGAGATTCGATTCATTTTTCTGTCAGGATTCGTCACAAACAACTTACCAACTTAACAAATACATAACGCATTTTTAGCCTGCAGCCCTATGCAACCTCGTACTTATGTCATGTTTTATTACAAACCAATTGCCAGAAGAAGGATGACTATGTATGATTAAATAACTAGTTTCAATTTATTCCTTATTATTCCTTTTTCAAATCAACGTTGCAGAAAGGATGGGTTACTCTTGATTGAATTTAGGGGTGTGCAGAAGCACTTTGGTCATTTTCATGTCCTCAAAGATATTCATCTCCACATTGAAGAAGGAGAGGTCGTTGTCATTATTGGCCCTTCCGGCTCCGGCAAAAGTACACTGCTCCGCTGCATCAACCGTCTGGAGACCATTTCGGAAGGCGAACTCGTCGTCAGCGGTGTCCCTTTACATCAGAAAAAGGTGGACATCAACCTCTTCCGTCGCGACATTGGCATGGTATTTCAACACTTCAATCTCTATCCTCACAAAAAAGTCATCGATAACATTACACTTGCCCCAGTAAAGGTACGCAAACAGCCCAAAGCGGAGGCAGCTGCTACGGCAATGAAATATTTAACCCGTGTTGGCATTGCCGACAAGGCTGACAGCTATCCCTCCCAGTTGTCCGGTGGACAGCAGCAGCGGGTCGCCATCGCGCGGGGACTCGCCATGGAGCCCAAAATTATGCTATTTGACGAGCCCACCTCTGCGCTCGACCCCGAAATGATCGGGGAAGTCCTGGATGTCATGCGCTCTCTCGCACATAATGGCATGACCATGGTTGTCGTTACCCATGAAATGGGCTTTGCCCGTGAAGTGGCAGACCGTGTCATTTTCATGGACGAAGGGCGGATCGTGGAAGAGGCTTCTGCCACAGAATTTTTCGATAACCCGCGGGAAGAGCGGGCACAGCAGTTCCTAAGTCGCTTAATTCATCATTGAGAATGATAGAATATTTCATTTTGAAAGGGGTCTTTATTCATGAAGAATTTGCTGAAGTGGCCGTCGTTCGTCCTTGTTTTGGTTCTCTCGCTGGCATTGGCCGGCTGTAGTACGGGAGAGGAAGCTACCAGCAGCGGTAGTGGTGGCGGTGATGAGAATACTGCAGCCAAAGGAACCATTGAACAGATTAAGGAGCGCGGCAAGCTGATTGCCGGGGTCAAATATGATACGAAGCTCTTTGGCTTGAAGGACCCGGCAAGTGGTGAGGTCGAAGGATTCGATATCGATATTGCCAAGGCACTTGCCAAACAGATCCTTGGAGACGAGACCAAGGTTGAGCTGAAAGAGGTCACATCCAAAACACGGATTCCCATGCTCCAGAACGGTGACATCGATATCATCATCGCTACCATGACGATCACGGACGAGCGGAAGGAGCAGGTGGATTTCAGTGACGTTTACTTCGAGGCAGGACAGTCCCTTCTTGTAAAAAATGATAGTGCCATCACCGGACTGGAGAGCCTTGGAGGCGTGAAGGTGCTCGCAGTTAAAGGTTCAACCTCTGCGCAGAATATTCGTGAAAAAGCTCCGGATGCCGAAGTACTGGAATTCGACAACTATCAGGATGCCTTCACTGCGCTCAAAGCAGGCAAAGGTGAGGCACTGACGACGGACAATATCATCCTGATCGGCATGCAGCAAACGGACAACAACTACAAGCTGGTTGGTGGCAACTTCACAAGCGAGCCATATGGAATGGCCATCCGCAAAGGCGACACTGCTTTTGTAGAAGAAGTGAACAGCCTGCTCAAGAGCATGAAAGACAGTGGTGAATACGATACGTTACATGAAAAATGGCTTGGCACCAAGCCCGAGTAACCTCGATTAACGATGAACGAGCGGCGGTTTTCATCTGTAGGGACTAAACCACCCGTACAGCATGAGTCGCCGCTTCACATCTGGAGAACGGAGGCTTCGCCTACATGGGCAAATTGGATTTTGATGTATTGTTCAAGCATTCCGATCGTTTCCTGGAGGGATTCCTCAATACGATTCAAGTAAGCATCATGGCGTTGATCGGCAGTTTTATCCTTGGCGCAATCATGGCCATCTTCCGGATATCCCCCATCAAGCCGCTCAATTGGATCGGTACCGCTTTTGTGGAATTCATTCGAAATATTCCGCTTCTGCTGGTCGTGTTCTTCTTTTACCTTGGACTGCCCTCCCTTGGCATTTCATTGGACGGGTTTGTCTCCGGTACGCTGGGTCTTACCATCTACACGGCGGCTTTTATTGCAGAAGCCATCCGGGCAGGCATTCAGACCGTCCCCCGGGGACAGCTGGAAGCCGCCAGATCTTCAGGTTTGTCCTACGTACAGGCCATGAACCTGATCATTTTGCCGCAGGCAATCAAGATCGTGCTTCCATCCATTGGCAATCAATTTATCAACCTGGTCAAAAACTCCTCCATTCTTGCCGTTGTTGCCGGTATGGACCTGATGTATTTTGCAGATCTTGTCAATTCGGATACGTTCCAGCCGCTGAGCGTGTATAGCATTGTTGCGCTCTTCTACCTCGTATTAACGCTGCCGCTCAGTTTTCTGGTTCATTATATGGAGCGAAGGTTTGGACAGAGCGACGCCGAAGCACGAGGCCGCAAGGGCAAGCCGAAGAAAAACAAGCCGGCCGGGCAGGTTACCATGTGATTTAGCCATACCACTATTCAGCCTAAGCATTACTCACAGAAGGAGGTCGATGTACTATGGACTTTAGCGGGGCTTATGCCTGGCCCAACCTTCGTTTCCTGCTGCATGGATTCCTGATCACCTTGCAGGTGGCAGGACTGTCAATCGTCTTCAGCTTTGTCCTCGGCACCGTGCTGGGTACCATCCGGTATACACGTATTCCGGTCCTGTCACAGATCATTGCGGTTATTGTGGATACGATTCGGAACCTGCCGCTGCTGCTGATCATCTTCTTCATTCATATTGTCCTGCCCCAGCTGGGGATTAAGATGTCCGTCTTCTGGTCTACCGTCGTTGGGCTTAGCCTGTTCGAAGGCGCCATGATCGCCGAAATTGTTCGTAGCGGTCTCAAATCGGTTGAGCGTGGACAGGTGGAAGCCGCCCGTTCCTCCGGTCTTAGCTATATACAGACCCTGGGCAGCATCATTATGCCTCAGGCACTGCGCCGCATGTCGCCGCCGATGGTCAGTCAGTTCATCTCCCTGCTGAAGGATACGTCCCTGGCCATTATCATCTCCTTACCGGAGCTGATGCACAACGTGCAGATCCTGGGCGGCCAGAGCTTCGATTACGTGATCCCGGCGCTCCTGCTCGCAGCGGTCTTGTATTTTGTCATCAACTACACCCTTTCCATCGTAGCCCGGCGCCTTGAGGCAAGAATGAATTGATTCGGTTAGATCAATCGAAAGGCATTGTGGATGCACATAAGAGTCCAGCTAAACACATCGCTGTGTCTAGCTGGACTCTTTATTATTTGCGTATTGGTTCCAATTTCAAATTGCCACTCCATTTTGCCGTAATTCTTTCTGCAGCAAAGCAACCGGGATTGACAGTGGATCAAGCTTCATTTGCACTGCCAATGCAGCTGATGTTCCGGCTGCCTCCCCCGTAGCCATGCAGCTGGGAGTCAATCTTGTCGTAGCATGGGCCTCATGCGTGGTAGAGATGCAGCGTCCTGCTGCCAGCAGGTTTCGGATATTGCTGGAGATCAGGCATCGATATGGAATATCGTATGCTCCATCCCCTTCTATAAATGCAGCCGCTACGCCTTGACCAGAAGGATCATGAATATCAATGGGATAACCACTTCTGGCGATCACATCGTCAAACTTTCGCCCCGTAACTACGTCTTCCCTCGTCAAAGAATACTGTCCAATAATCCGTCTCGATTCACGTATGCCAATCTGGGGAGCAACTGCAGAAATCGAAGCCCGCTCGAATCCGGGTACATCGCGCTGCAAGAACTCAGCAATCATGAGTACCTGCTTCCTGCCTTCCTGCTCAGCAGAAGTCAGATCCTCTGCATCGGTAGCATCCAACCCTTGAACCCTGGTACAGTTAATCAACACTTCGTCTTCAGCAGGCCCGGTAAAAAACAACACCTGATCACGGTTAATCGGAATACCTGACTTCTGCCATTGCGAATAAAAACCACTCACCCCGGTTAACGGAATACGGTCCAGCTCTGCAACAGGTGTTTTGGCGTAGAAATCTTCCGGGTGCTCCAGAATATACTGCTTTACTCGCTCAAGGTTAACGCCACGCATTCGAAATTTCATGGTCATGGGCTGAGACCGATGATCTCCATCCCGTCCCTTTGCGATAGCAGCGCCAGCTAGATAAGCTGCATCTGCATCTCCACTGGTATCGACAAATACTTTTGCTCTAAGCTCCATTCGGCCCGATTTGTTTGTTAATCTAACCGCTTCCACCCGATTTTCCAGAGCAACCACTTCATCCACGAAGCTGTGTAACAACAGCCGAACACCTGCCTCTTGCAGCATATCCGCTGCAACCACCTGATAAATGGCCGGATGGTATGGTGTAACGCTATGCACAAATCCTACTGTATCGCGGAGATGTCCTGGAGATCCTCCCCGCTCCTTCAACCTGTCAACGATCTCCTGAGCGATACCTCTAATTACCTGCTCGCCGCTCTCCGTGTGAAATGTCATCCAAGGATAGACCATAGCTGCGGTCGACATTCCACCAACAAACCCATACCGTTCTACCAGCACCGTACGCACGCCTTGTCGTCCGGCAGCGATTGCCGCCGCAATGCCAGCAGGGCCTCCACCCACAATGACAACATCCGCTTGTTCTGTCTTCATGCTCCTTAGGTCGTTCATTCTACTCCTCCTCTCCTTGTTTAGCTGACTATTCTTTGAGTCCTGTCATCGCAACACCCTCAATGAATCGCCGTTGAGCTATGAAAAAGACAATCAGCAATGGCATAGTCGCCATAACCGTAGCACTCATCAAATATTGCCAGGCCGTACCCACTTCATCCGTAAACAGGGACAAGCCTAGCGGTAACGTCATTAACTCGCGTGAATTGATGAAAATTAACGGGTCAAAAAACTCATTCCAAATGGTGACAAAGGTAAAGATCGTCAGCGTCGCCATGCCAGGTTTGGCAATCGGCAGCATGATGCGCGCATATATCCGGAACCTGCTGCAGCCATCAATCATTGCTGCTTCCTCCAGTTCAGTTGGGACCGTAATAAAAAACTGTCGCATCACAAAGATTCCGAATACACCACCTGCCCCGAAGATTGGAAGTAAAATCAGCGGGAGATGTGTATCAATCCAGCCCAGCTGCCGCATAAACAAAAACATCGGGATTGCTGTCACCTCATGAGGAATCATCATGGCACTTAGTAACACAAGGAATACCACATTGCGGCCCTTGAATGGAATTTTGGCGAAAGCATATCCTGCAAGGGAGGCGAAGAATACCGTGCCCAGGACAACCAAAACAGCAATATACGCACTATTCAAATAAAAACGATGGAATGGAATTAATCGAAAGACATCGATGTAATTCTGAAATCGAAATGTTTCCGGTATCCACTGCGGTGGATACGTAAATATACTCTGAGGCTCCTTGAACGATGTGGATATCATCCAAATAAAGGGTACAATCATGATCAGCGAGATCAAGGTCAGCAATAAATACGTACCCACTGCCCCTCCTGCTGTATGAACAGATGGCTTAGGCATCGCCTTCATTGAAAACCCACCTCTTTCGCAGCTGCCATTGCAGCAGCGTCAGAATCATTACGATAAAAAATAGCACATACGCCAATGCGGAAGCATAGCCGAATTGAAACAGTTTAAAAGCCTTTTCCCAGATGTAATAGACTAACACCTTGGTGCTATTGCTTGGACCTCCCTGTGTCATTACATAAATCTGCCCAAACACTTTGAGCGATCCAATGACCGTCATGACCACGGTCAAAAATACTGTAGGTGTAATCATTGGAAGCGTCACATGAAAAAAAGTCTTCTGCTTGCCTGCACCATCCAGTTTGGCCGCTTCGTACAGTGATCTGGGTACCTGCTGAATTGCGGCTATGAACAGTACCATATTTAGGCCAACATTTTTTAGCACACTGGTCACAATCACCGCGGGCATCGCCAGATCCTGATTGTAGAGCCAAGCCGGTCCTTTGATGCCTATCATCAACAGAAGCTGATTGATCAGTCCCGACTCTGTCGCATACATAAGCTTCCACACAATGGCCCACACAACAAGTGACGTCATGACCGGAACGAAGATGGCAGTGCGGAATACTCCGATGCCACGCAGACTTTTGGATAACAGCAAAGCCAGCAAAAGCGCCAGCACGATATTGAGCGGAACAAGTCCAGCTGTGAAATATACGGTGTTTCCCAGTACCCGCCAGAACATCTGATCTACCATGATCTCGCGGTAGTTATTCAGCCCAATAAAGTGATGGTCTCCGAGCAATGGCCAATCGGTCAAGCTCATGTATAACGCAAGGCCCATGGGAAAGAGCAGCAGCAGAGTAAAACCAAGAACCATCGGAGATACGAATAGCCATCCTGCAATCTGGGCCTCTCTTGCAAGCGGTCCTCTTCCTGAATATTTGCGTGAATTGGTCAACGCTGGCCCTCCTCATCTCATCCGTCTTCCTTCTACTTCAGTTTGTCCATGGCATTGCGAAACGCGTTAACGGCTTTTCGCAGCTGCTCCTCCGTTTTACCTGTTACGACGGCCCCGAGCATAATCGCCTTAACCCCCGTATCATGCAGCACCTGCACATCCTCCTGTACCAGTCTCCTCTGGGAAGGGACCAACACCGGAAGCTCTGCTTGCATCACTAACCGCCGATACCGGAGGACATCTGCGAAGCTTAGCGATGTCCCATACTCTTCTCCAGGAACAATTGATGCTTCCAACGCGGTAAAACCAAAATGTTTAGCCTCCTTAACCAGGGAAGGATCGTAGTGTTCATTGATCGCGAATGTTTTATCCAGACCGAGCTCACCCAGCATGAAGGATGGTAAATGGTGAGCATATATGGAATAGAAATCAAAACCCAAACCGGAAAGCCTGATCACATCTTCCCGTTGAATCCCATCAATGCTACCCGACGGGACCACTCCAAGCGGACCGTTGAATTGGGAGCGGATTTCACGGAAGTTTTCAATGTATTCATCCAGCGGACCAAAATGATTCCCACTGGCGCGGTGTCCGACATTGCAATGTACTTTTAGTGCATCTGCCCCTTCTTCAATGGCTGCCCGGGCCAGTGCTGCATCGTTAGCGCGTAGGCTAACTACAAGCAACATGCGTTGTCCGTTCAGCGCTTCTTCCAATTGCCCCATACCGTTACCTCCTTTAGATATGCCATTATTAATTATTGCAGCAGGCCTTGAATCTCTTCCTGCATCTGCTTCAGATTATCCTGAGGTGTGGCTAAACGGGCAAATAATCGATCGAAACCCTGCAATACCGCATTGTCGATGTCTTGCCAGCGAATATGGCCCGGAATCAAGCGAGCTTTCGGCATTTCATCAATGACTGCCTGAACAATATGTTCCTTGCTAGGATTATTCGGCTGATTAATGAAAACATCCGAATTCAGCACAGAGGTACGCGGAGGAACAAAGTAGGTTGCCGTGGCCTGAATTCCCTGTTCACTAGCAAAAAACTTCAGCAGTTTCTTTGCTTCTTCGGGATGTTTGCTGTCATTAAACATGGCATATCCCGCCTGACCCAGCATGGGCACACTGCCCTGAGATCCTGAAGGCATCGGGGCAATACTCCACTCGAAGTCCACAATCTCTCTTGCTTTGGACACGTAGCTGTAGTTGTCGAAGAACATTCCCACATTACCAGCATCGAAGCTGACCTGCTCGCCTGCCTTCGGGTGCGACTCATCGGTGAACATCATCCGTTCAAGCAATTCCAAGGTTTGCACACCATAAGGATCATTCCAGGTAAACTTCGTCATGCTCTCATCAAAAGGTCCGCTGCCATTGGACCAGGAATAGGAGGAAAGAACAGCCCAAGTCTTCCAATCGCGAAAAAAGTTGGCACCGTAAATTCGGTTTGTTGCTTCCTTGCTGGCAATCGTCTTCGCTGTCTCTTCAAATCGCTCCCACGTCCATTGTCCTTGAGCGGCGAGAGTGTTGGGATCTGTAAGGCCAGCCTGGTCGAATAGCGATTTGTTGTAGAACATGACGACCGGAGGCGTGGAGAACGGCAAGCCAAGCAGTTGTTCACCATCCCGAAACAGATCCAGCGTACTTGGAATATAGTCATCCAGCTTGAACTCTGCATCATCCTTGAATTCGGATACGTCTGCCAGAATGTGATTGGATTTGAATTGTGGAATCATCCGTTCGGAGACCCAGGCAATATCCGGTAGCGAGCCGCCAGCTGCAAGCACAGATATTTTTTGCTGGTATTCCGCAAAGGGTACGGATTCCATCGTCACCTTGATGCCCGGATTTTCCTGTGTGAAGCTATCAATCAATTTGTTATAGACGTCCATGTGCGCCTGATTTCCCCACATCATGAACTTCAGTTCAACCTCTTCATCTCCTACGGATGCATTCTCAGGGTCACTACCGGAATTGGAGCCTGCACAGCCAGTTAATGCAACAATGATGAATACGAGCATGAACATCCATCCTGCTTTTTTCATGGAAATCCCCCTTGTGGCTTAGTGGTGTACACGTGCAACCAAATTATAGCGAAGGAATCAATTGTTCTAAATCACGCCAGCTATAGAAATGGTACGATTTTTCAAGGACTTATGCTGTAGGACACCTGCTATAGCTGCTCATCCGTACTGAATCGGTTCCGATATTCCCCTGCCGTCCAACCCACCTGCTGTTTGAACACCAGCATGAAGTGTTTGGGACTCTGATGTCCGGACAACCTCGCTACGTCATAGATTTTCAGTTGGGTGTTGACCAACAGCCACTTGGCCCGCTCCATGCGCACCTCAGCGATGTATTCGGAAAAGGTTATCCCCGTTTCATTTTTGAAGAGCTGGCTTAGGTAGGTTGGGTTCAGATGAACAATTGCTGCTACGGTCTGCAGGCGCAGATCTCCATCCGGGTGAAGCCTGATATATTCCTTTACATCACGAATCGTCTTCCGGGTATCTCCACTGTTACACTGTGCTTCCTTCGTTGTATCTAACGTCTGGCTGGATGAAATGCCGTACCTGCGGTTCAGCAGCAATTGAATTTTATGAATGGCGGTAACCCACTCTTGGAGTTCCACTGGTTTCAGCAGGTAATTCAGTACGCCATATTCCATCGCTCTGCGCGCATACTCAAACTCGCCATAGCCGCTGATGACGATGATCAGCAGTTCGGGGTACATTTCCCGCGCTTTGGATACCAGGGTTAGTCCATCCATTTCTCGCATGCGAATATCCGTAATCAGTACATCAGGCACATTACTTCTCATAAAATCCAGAGCCTCAGTTCCTCCAGAAGCCTCACCAATAACGCGAAACTCAGGAGCTGTCTGAATAATCAACTCTCGTAACCCGTCGAGGATAACCCTCTCATCTTCTACAAGCAAAACGCTATACATGCACGTTATCCCCTTTCTCCTGCAGCGGTATAGTAATTGTGACAGCCAGACCCTGCCCGAGACTTCCATCAACACTCAGACTGGCGCCTTGTCCATAAATAAGATGGAGCCGTTGTGCTATATTGGTGAGCCCTAAATGACCTCCAGCATTACAACGCAGGAATTCACTCGAGGGGAGCTGGGAGAATGACTCGTTCCATTGGTCAATCTCTTCTTGGCTTAGACCTTTACCATTATCTCGAACGGTAAGCAGCAGCTCCTGATCAAACTTCAAGGCCGATATCCAAATCATTCCTCCATCCTCCTGCTCTTCAATTCCATGGTATACTGCGTTCTCCACGAGCGGCTGCAAAATCAGCTTGGGAATTAAACCATCCATGACCTCTTCTTCAACTTCAAAAATTACCTGCAGCCTTCCGTTATAACGCACCTGTTGAATGCGTACATATGATTGCACAAAAGCTAATTCCTCCTGAAGGAGTACGATTCGATCCACCTTATCAATGGTGTAACGCAGCAGCTTGCCCAGCGCCGTCACCATGCTGGACACTTCTGCATGCTTCCTGCGGATGGCCATCATATTAATGGACTCCAGCGTATTGTATATAAAGTGAGGATGGATCTGACTTTGCAGTGCCGACAGCTCTGCTTCCCGTTCTCGAATACCGAGTAGAAACACCTCGTTAAACAAGCGGTGAATCTCTTCCATCATTCGATTAAACCCCCGGCCAATCTGTCCGAATTCATCACTGCCGAAACTTGCCACACGCTGGGTAAAGTCACCCTGCTCCACCCGAATCATATTTTGCTTCAGGCTGATTAACGGCCTTGTTACACGATAGGATATAAGAGCCGCCAGAATGGCTACGCCCGCCATGCACAGAATAGCGAACCCAAAAGTGAACGAAAGCATTTTCCCCGATTCCTTTTGAATGACAGAAATGGGTGTAAGGCTAATGACTGATAACCCGGAATAATTCGAGTGGTGCCGTACATACAGATAGGAGCTCCCATCCAATTCCACCTTTTGATTTCCTGCATAGTCTTGAAGCTGCTCCAGCTGCAGCAGCTGATTGTATGTGGATTTTCCACCGAGTGAAGTTCGCTCAAACACAAGCCGCTGTTTACTGTCCACAATCATGAGACTCGCATTTTCCTCAAAATTCAGATTGGAGAGCAGCTGGCGGAAGGCGTCCAGCCGGATATCAATCAGAATATATCCCAGTCGTTTAAGCGTGCCTGGATCACGAAGCTCTCGGGCAACGGAGATATAGGCTTCTTCAACCTTGTCTGTGTAATAGCTCGGATGATGCGGAGGGAGCAGTCGCCACTCTCCCTCCGATCCGTCCAACTCTGCAAACCAATGATCCTGCCTACTGTCCCATACCGGCTTCACCGCCAATGAATCCAGATTGGAGAACAGAATGCCACTGTTCGAGATCAAGTGAATGCCGCGAATTTCCAGACGATCATAGGCCTGACCCGAAGTATAGAGCTTCATCTTCAAGTAATCGTCGGACCTTGCCCAAGTAGCAGTCCCCATTGGGGCGTTGTACTTTCCCAGAATACTCAGCACCGTCTGATCATAGAGCGGCAAGAGCGATATACGCTCGAAATCCTTCAACAGCCGATTCAGATTGGTGTTGATCTGCCGGATCATATCAATGGTGAACTGCTCGGTTTTTCGATCAATTGTCTGTGAAAAATGGTAATAGTTGACCACTCCCTGCAAACATAGCGGAAGCAAAGTGAGAACAACGAACAACACCAGCAGCTTCGTACGCAGGTTCATGTTTCTTGTTGAACAACCTAGCACCTTGTCCATTTAATGGATCCCTCCCACTTCTGTCATTCATGAATCACCTTCAAAAACTACGCTGGATATATAGTTGGCGTATATCATAACGAGTTTCATTGATGGTTGGCTATCCTGCCAACACTGGGATTGGTATGGAATTTCAAGATAAACCAACCCTCCCTTCAATGAAAAACAAAAAAAGCCGACTGTACCGCTCTACAGTCGACTATTTCTATGAACTAATTAATTCAATAAGACGAGATGTCTTTACCAGTGGATGGAATAATACTACGTCGTTTTCTTGAAACTAAAAAGCCGACTGCATTATGCAATCGGCTGTCTGTTCCTATATTGTTGTTTTCTATATTTAAAACGGTTATATTCATTAATCAGTTCGTCCAGTACCATCGATTGTTGAAGGACTTTGTAGTCTTGCATGCCATGATGCTCCGCCAAACGACTTAATTCTTGCCTGTTTCGTTCAATCTGGTCCACAACCTGACTTGGTCCTTTCATAGCATGCACCCCCTTCTTTATAGACCATTTTAGGATAGATTGCCAAAAAATTCATATTTTATTCCTTTGCAAATCAAAAAGTTTATTTGCAGAGCGTATTCATTCATTACCAAGCATTTTGCAACAATTCAAGATATAGACTAAAGACTAACCAGCTTTAGGTGTTTAACCGCATTCACTTTCCACATCTTGTATAGAATCAAATGATTATTTTCACGTACGGATTCCAATTAACCAACTCTTAATTGCAGCTAACTATTAACATAACTAAATTACTACTGTGATTCATATTAGAATACATTCACAAAAGAGCGTTCATTTCCTTAATTCGGAAAGAACGCTCGTCCACATTTTACAACATCTATACACAAACCAAAGGCCTTTTAGTATCCACCTGTACCGTGACTAGATACAGAACTTCTCATGGAATCCATAGGGTTAATCATACCTGTAAACAAAAGGATTGAACTAAACAACATTAATACTAACGTGGCTTTTTTTAGCATATCGACCATAAACCTCCTTGATAAGATTTGAATAATTTAGCTTCACAGATTCAGTCGCTTGATGCCTGTATTCTTCGAATAAACCTACACAGTAAATGATTGTTGAGTCATCTTTGATTTTATGAGCTGATGACAAACAAGTCATTAAACTCCTAAATCCTTCTTCATATCTTTCCTTAGATAGCTGATAGAACGCTAATTCTGCCCAAAATTTGGTGTACCTATCATCTTTGACTTGAACCACATAGCTAGTTTCGTGATTGCCTTCCTCAAATAAAAGATGAATATATAGATCAAACCTCCTGAGGGCGTGGTCTACATTCAAATTGTATAGATTTGCTGCTTCCATAACTTTAACCAACCCAAGAAGTGTTTCATTTTCGTCTTCATCAATAAAATCCAAATAGGAATTTAAGGCTTCGTAATCACCCAACATCAATTTATAAAGGTAGGAATTAACTTCCGCCCAATCCTTAAATCTTTTAATAAATATAAGATCCTCTGCTGTAGGGTCATCCACAACAACATTGGAATACAGCGTTGTAAGATTCAAAGCCTTTTCGTAATTTCCCCGCTCGCCCCACACATTAGACATCAATAAATGCGCATAAGATCTATAGGTGAATAGAGGGTGCTTGGAAACTCTATGGTTATCTAAACCTTTTTTCTTCGTTTGATATTGTTCCAAAAAGCCAACTCGCTGCTCTAGTTCACCAGCTAATTGAAATACCTTATCCCAGTGGCGCAATCCACTATATGTATTAGCCAATTCCCTGATCGCGTCCAGCTGTCGCTCTTCATCCAGCCGGTTAATATACGGCTCGAAGTGAACTGCGGCCCTGAGATTCTCATGCTGGTCCTGGCCAAGAGACAAGGTGAAAATGCGATAATGGCATAGTGCCAGACGTTCGGAGTGCTGGTACTTCTCGCACTCGGCGACACATTCGTACAGCATTCGCGCAGCCTTCTTCTGATCACGTTCAAGCATATACTCGGCCAGCTCGAACAATTCGGACACATAGGAGCGGTCATCCGTCACTTGCTGAATTACCCTCTGTATGCAGTCCAGCTTGTCCAACTCAGCGCAGCGTTGCAGGAACGGCTCAAGCCTTCTCCAGTGCGGTGCGGACTCCACAAAACATTCAGCACCATATATTTCGTAGAAGTGGCCCTCTTCCAGCTTCATGCCCTGAGTGATGAGGTCCAATTGAGCCATGGCGATCGGCCGTGTACCTTTGATAATTGCACTTAACGTCCCGGCGTTAACCCCCGATATATCAGCAAAGTATTGAAGGGTATACCCCTGTTTCCTGATGTAATCCTCAATATTTGAGCGTATCGTAGTTGTAGGTTCCATGTCTCCCACCTCCACAATGAAAATCCAGAAATTTGAATTTCTATGATAAGTACAATTTTAATCCTAAATTTTACAGCGGTCAATAAAAATCGTGGCAATTTCCTGCACATTTAGACATTTATATTGAATATATTTCGTCTTATAGAAAAAATCCATTAGAAGAATCGAAACGGACATGTTACAGTGAGTTTAACTCATAATATCCTACTATTTCCATGGGGTTAAACAACACAGACTGGCCAATCCAGTTCAAGGAGAAGTTCAGATGAAATTTGCCTTGTTTAGCCTCATGATGAACCTGCCTAATGCGGTCACTGGCGAAGCACTCACTACACAGCAGAAATTCCACAACATTCTGGAGCAAGCCAGACTGGCCGAACGTTTGGGTTTCGATGCATACGGGATTGGTGAGCGGCACGGGGCACCTTTTCTGTCCTCTTCACCTCCAGTTGTATTGACTGCTATAGCTGCAGCTACCTCTCGTATCCGGTTGCTTACCACAGTCACTGTTCTAAGCGTACTCGATCCGGTGCGGGTTGCAGAGGATTATGCAACGCTGGATCAGTTATCTGGTGGACGGCTGGAGATGATCATCGGGAAAGGCAATGACCCCCGGCACTATCCGCTGTTTGGCATTCGTGAAGAGGAACAGTGGGTTTCCCTTGCTGAACGTTATGAGCTGCTGAAGCGCCTGTGGACGGAGGAGAACGTAACCTGGCAGGGCACGTATCGACCTCCCCTTCATGAGGTTACCACTTGGCCGAGACCACTCCAGCAATCCATTCCAATCTGGCATGGCAGCGCGTCGAGTACCCTCTCTACTGAACTGGCAGCGAAATATGGTGAGCCGCTCTTCACTTCGAATTCTTTTCATCCCCAGGCAAAATACAAAGCATTGATTGACCATTACCTTGAACGCCTCGATCATTATGGTCATGATGCAAGCCGCGCGGTGATCGGATCGGGAGCAGGCAGCCTGTATCTGGCAGATACTCGTGAGGAGGCGATTCGTCGCTACACACCTTACTATAATGCTTTTCATGCTACTGCAGCCGCACAGCATAATCAGTCACCCTTCACAGATCTGGAAGATAACATTGCACGTGGCCCCGTGCTTATTGGTAGTCCGGAACAGGTCATTGAGAAAATCATGGACTACCACGCCGCGTTTGGACATCAGGTGCTTAGCATTAGTGTGGATGGACTCAGTCATAGTGAGCAGCTGGAGCAAGTGGAGCGTTTTGCCCAAGACGTAGCACCTGTATTGCGACGAGAATTGCCGAGTGTGGTATGGAACAATCCCCCCATGTTAAGCCAGCAATCTCCTTCCTCTGCCTCCTACCCTTCTGCTTCTTGGCCCCCAGCCATCTCTCCCCTGTTTCAGGTATGTCGCAGCCTCGCCAGATACGCCTTCATACAGGGTGATTCATGAGAATCGCCCTGCTCCCCTTCGGCTTTCGTTCTTTCGCTCCACTAATCAGACTTAATCCCTGCAAATAGTGAATCCAATAGTCTATGTACAAACTCTGGATCCATTGGCTCTCCCGTCACTAACATGCGATAAAACACTGGCCCGTAGATCATGTCGATACACAAACCGATATCCAGGTCACTCTTCAATTCGCCACGCGTTACGCCCTTTTCAATAATTCCCCAAGCTTCACGCCGACGAGGCTGAATATATCTGGTCCGGTATTCTACCGCAAGACCTGGATCTGACTGCCCTTCTCCGATAATCTCTGTAATGGCCTTTCCGTCCTGGCTGGTCAAAAATTGAATCATATTACTCGCATGAATACGTACATCCTCAAATACCGATCCTGTATCCGGGACAGGCAATCTTGCTGTCATGGCCGACATGTATCCATCCATAATGACAGCTCCCTTATTGGGCCACCATTTATATATGGTTGCTTTGCTTACTTGCGCTCGCTCAGCTATCTTTTCAACTGTAATCGCGGCAAAGCCATGTTCCAGCAATAACTCATACGCAGCTGCCAGAATGGCATTCTGGGTTTCCATGTTGCGGGGACGCCCTCTTTTGGCTGTCATTTAAACCAACCCTTTCTTGTTTCTAACCGTACATTGCTTTTCTGTTTTCTTAAAAACGATACGTTCATTATACTAAATTGCCCTCCACATAAACAATTTGACCCTCCGACGATGCTGCTGATCTCAAAACATTTTTTATCACGCCTATTTACAATACTAAACGTTTAGTTTATTATATGTTTGTAATTAGTGAACGAACAGTTTAGAAAATAATGATCCCAGCTGTATTGACTCATACTGAGTAGTAATTTAATACCATGTGGAGGATGATAATCATGAACATGAAAAACGATGTGCAAGCAAAACAGGTTCCCCGTTGGCTGGTTTTCCTTTTGGCTGCGGCATGCGGACTCATTGTGGCTAATCTGTACTACGCACAGACCGTAATCGGGCCGATCAGTGATACGACAGGATTGTCGTCTGCTGCGGCAGGATTAATTGTAACGTTAACGCAAATTGGTTATGTCATCGGACTGCTGTTTATCGTACCGCTCAGTGACATTATGGAGAATCGGCGGCTCGTAACTTCCTTTCTGGTATTACTGGTTGTTGCCTTGGCTGCAGCAGCGTTCTCCACTCATGCAATATTATTTCTAACGGCCTCTCTGGTTATCGGTGTAGGTTCCGTCGTTGCCCAGATTCTCGTACCCTACGCGACTTACCTTACTTCGGAAGAACAGCGCGGGCAAGTCGTAGGCAATGTCATGAGCGGCCTTCTTCTTGGCATCATGCTGGCTCGCCCGGTGGCAAGCTTCATTACGGATGCTTTTGGTTGGCAGGCTGTCTTTATCTTCTCCGCTATCGTTATTGCACTGCTCGCTCTGCTATTATCACGTGCTCTTCCTGCACGCAAGCCTCAGCCTGCAATGAAATATGGTCAGCTCATTGTTTCACTGGGTACCCTGTTTAAAACGCTGCCCATGCTGCGCCGCCGGGCGCTGTATCAGGCCAGCTTGTTTGGTGCCTTCAGTCTCTTCTGGACCACCGTACCCTTGCGGCTGGCGAATGATTTTGGCATGACTCAGCAGGGCATTGCGTGGTTTGCCCTAGCCGGGGTGGGCGGGGCCATTGCGGCTCCCATCGCGGGCAGATGGGCAGACAAAGGCCTGACCCGGATATTGACCGGGCTCGCCATAGTGATAGCTGTTCTATCCTTCGGCCTTGCGTACGTGTTCCAGGGACATTCGACTGCTGAGCTGGTTCTGCTGGTCGTTGTTGCCATTACACTCGACATGGCCGTCTCGGGCAATCTCGTTCTGGGGCAGCGCGTCATCTACTCCCTTGCTGGTGAAGCCAGAGGACGGGTAAACGGAATCTTCATGTCGATCTTCTTTATTGGAGGTGCCCTTGGTTCCTCTATCGGAAGCTGGTCTTACGCATCAGGTGGCTGGAGTCTGACGACACTGATCGGCCTGATCATGCCGCTGCTGGCCCTCGGTTACTATTTCACTGAAAAGAAACCGGGCATTGTCAGCAGCTCATAACTGTTCCCGTAACAACAGGAAGGGGCAGCCTAATCTTCGGATTAGAGCTGCCCCCTTTTTTTTCAGACCAATATAGGCAAATGCTTAGTCACATCGTACTCGACTAACGGCTCACCTGTGCGCAATCTGTGCACAAGATCGGGATTAGCAATATAAGGCCGACCGAAGGCGGCAAGATTAATGACTCCATCATTCAGACCTTCTTCTGCCGTGTGAATATCAAGATCCCCCACTCCAATAATGGTGTGCTCCCACTGTTCCCTGATCATCTCATGAAAGGTCTTCTTCCCCGCCCAGACTCTTGTATATTGATCTCTGGAAGGATGAAGAATCGTAATACCGGTCTCACGGAACAGGTTAAGATAGGCGGTAATCATGCCCGCCTTATCTGTCCACACGTAGGAAGGGTCATCATCCTTCTTCTCGGAAAATCGGATGGATATGCGATCTACGCTGATTTCCTTTTCTACTGCCAGGATGATTTCTCTCAAAAAACGTAATCTCCCCATAATCCCGCCTCCATATTCATCGGTTCTGTGATTCGTTTTCTCACTGATGAACTGATCAATTAAATATCCATGAGCTGCATGCAGCTCAATTCCATCGAATCCGGCCAGCACGGCATGACGGGCAGCGATCTGAAAATGATGAATTGTACTCTGAATATCCTGTGTGCGCATCGTTTCGGGAATCTGGTATGGCTTGTGCAACTTATGCACCTTCCCCTCAGCCTGAATACTTGAAGGCGCCTGCGGTGTTCTTCCAATGAGGTCAGAGTGGGACAATCGACCGACATGCCAGAGTTGGGCAATGATCGTCCCGCCCTGTCTGTGAACGGCCTCCGTTACCTTTTGCCATGAGATCGCTTGCTCTTCCGTATACAGGCCGGGTATGCCATACGTCCCTTTGCCAGCCAGACTGGGGTTAATCCCCTCCGTAATAATCAGACCCGCACCATCTCGTGCACGCTGCTCATAATAGGCCACCATCTCCTCTGTCACCGTACCATCCGCATCATTCGCAAATCCTCTTGTTAACGGTGCCATCACAATACGATTTCTTAGCTGCCACTGATTGATCTTAACCGGATTGAGTAAATTCAAATGATTATTCATGCCATCCCTTCTCTCATCGTAATTAAGGATATTTTAGGCTGGCTCAGACATATCGTAAAATGATTAAAATATATAGAAGTATCACTACTAGAGATATCTCATGTACATTTATTTATGATCTGAAGAGATTCCACAATCAGGAGGCAACCCATGGAATTATCCGACATCGATATCATTCTGGCCGTCGGACGGTCAGGTAAAATCTCGCAAGCCGCCAAAGAACTGAACTATGCCCAGTCTAATGTCACTACACGCATCAAAAAGCTGGAACAGGAGTACGGGGTACAACTATTCAACCGATTCCACAAGGGCGTGGTACCCACAGCCAAAGGTGAACAGTTTATTAAATATGCCGAACGTATTCACAATCTGCTGCACGACCTGGAAGAGGATATGAAGGATGTTGGGGAGCCATCCGGCACATTAAAAATCGGAATCGTGGAGACGGCTGCTTCAAGCCGCTTCATGGAAATTCTGAACGAATACCAAATTGCGCATCCAAAGGTATCCATCTCGCTAGTGAACGCCACCGCTCCAAAAGTGCTTCGCCACAAAATACAGACGAATGAGATTGATGGCGCGTTTATCAGTGGGGCCTGTGTTAAAGAAGGGTTAAGAGTGGAATATGAAATGCAAGACACTGTGCATATTATTTCTAAACGAACGGAGACACCCATTGAGAGCCTGTGCCAGGTCTCATGGGTAGTGTTCCCTCAGGGCTGCCCCTACCGTGAAATTACGGAAATGTTTTTAGAGGAAGAAGGGTTATCTGCCCGCAATATGATTGAAGTGAGTACGATGGAGAACTTGCTCAGCTGTGTAGAATCCAGCATTGCATATACGATTATGCCTTGCAGTGTGATCCACAAGAACCCGGATGCGTACGCTGTACATGATCTGGCTGAGCAGTTTACCCATACCACAACAACCTTTGTACGTGGGGAGGGGCGGTATGTCAGTACCGCATTGGATGAATTCATTAAGCTGCTGAATCAGAAATGCATTACGTTCTAAGTTCCGCGTTATACTTTCTTTAGATTTAGCCCGTATCCTTGCGTTATGGATTTCAACTTATCATTCATACGGAGGATACATATTATGAACCTGAAACATCGTTTTATTCAAAAAACAGCTGTACTCGGCCTGGCTATGGCCATGGTTGCTGGCTCCACTTCGGCAGCAGCCTCACCTATAGCCAAGGAACAGTGGGTGCAGGATCATGCCCATGAGATTACATCCCTGACCTCGGACAACTACAGTGACCTTGCCTTTCTGAAGCCATTGCTGCAGGACAAGAAAGTAGTTAGCCTGGGAGAGAACTTTCACCGGGTTGCCGAATACAGTGCCATCAAAACGCGCATGATCAAATTTTTGCATGAGGAACTCGGCTATGATGTCATTGCCTTCGAATCCGGCATGGGGGATGCAGCTGTTGCCTATGAACAAGGAGCAAACCTGACGCCTGCCCAGATGATGGAGCTGTCCATTTTCCCGATCTGGCACTCGCAGGAGACACTCGGCCTCTACGAATACATTCAGGAGCAGAGCAAGACGGATCATCCACTGATTCTGGCAGGATATGATATGCAGTTTACGACCGGGTACTTAACCCAATTTATCAGTGACTGGATTAGCAGTCTGGATCCTGCCAGAGGCAAGCAGTTCTATGCGTTTGAGATGCAGGGCATCACGGATTTGTATGCCGTCCTTAACAAATATGGTATCGACAGCGACAACAATCCCGAATTCAAGGCGGCCATTCATCAAGTGAAGGATGCTTATTCCCCGCAGTACGAGGAATTGGTTCAATGGGTCACCGAGCATAAGCAGGAACTCGTAAAGTCATTCCCGGACAACCCGAAACTGGCTGACATGATGATCCGTGTGCTGAAGGACCGGAGCAAATTTATCGAGATGGCTGCTTACGACACTCGGGAGAGTTACGAATTCCGCGACCGTGCCATGGCCGATAATCTGGAGTGGTTAATGGACGTCATGTATCCAGGTAAAAAATTCATTCTTTGGGCTCACAATGACCATCTCGCCAAGAGTACATCGACCATTCTCAATCCCCCAATCGGAAAAGGTAACGGGAACTCCGGGTTGTGGCAATCCAGCTTCAAAAGCATGGGCGAAATGATGCATGAGAAGCTGCAGGATGACATGTATGTGATCGGGCTTTATATGAATGAAGGACAAGCGAGCGAGATTTCCACAGGTCAAACGTTTGATATCTCTCCGATGCCTCGCGGCAGTCTGGAGTATACCTTAATGAAATCCGGCTACCGTAATACATACATTGATCTCTCCGAAGCCAAAGACGCTGCAGGTGCTGCAGCCTGGTTGTCCCGCCCGGTGTTTGCAGCGGAGGATGGCATGGTGGATGAAATCATTCATCCGATGTCGATGAACTTCATTCCGACTGAACAATATGATGGCATTCTGTTAATCGACAAAGTCAAAGCACCAACGACCAGCTACAAAGGCGGCTTCAAGGATCAAATGCAGCAGCAAAAGTAAGCCAGCCAATACGCTGTAAAAGGTTAACCCGTCAAAAAAGAGGCAGACATTCCCCCCTCGGGAATACCTGCCTCTTTGGCTATCTTTTTAACGCATTCAGCTGTATGCAACTCATGGTTCCTTCTGGACTTACCCGCGCAGTCGGCGAGCACTCAGTGCGTGATGACCTTGCTGCAGGAAGGTGCTGCGTGTATTCTTCATCAGCTCAATTCGGCGTTCAGCCAAACGATCTGCGGCAATATACGTTGCAATGCCTTCGGTACGGGAGGTTTCGAAAATTTTCTCCAAACTGGTGTAAATTTCTCCGATTTTGCTCCACGCACGCTCCGAGTTATAACCATTCAATTCGTCCGCGATGTTGATGACTCCACCTGCATTAATCACGTAATCCGGAGCATAAACGATACCTCTCTCATGCAAAATGTCGCCATGACGTTGTTCCAGCAGCTGGTTGTTGGCGCAGCCTGCAACCACTTTGGCTTTGAGCGTTTTGAGTGTATCGTCATTAATTGTTCCGCCCAGCGCACATGGTGCATAGATGTCACATTCAACGCCGGTAATCTCCCCCGGATCAACAGCCGTTGCCCCGAAGCGATCCACTGCTTGCTTCACGGAATCCTTATGAATATCCGTCACAATCAAGCGGGCACCTTCCTCGTACAAATACTTACACAGACTCATGGCTACATTGCCGACACCTTGAACGGCAACGGTTTTGCCTTCCAGCAGATCCGTGCCAAAGGCCTCTTTGGCCGCTGCTTTCATCCCCCTGTACACTCCCCACGCCGTAGCAGGAGATGGGTTCCCGGACGAGCCGTAGCTTGGCGATATGCCTGTTACGTAATCCGTTTCCTGATAAATCAGGTTCATGTCTTCCTCCGAGGTCCCCACGTCTTCTGCAGTTACATATCGCCCATTCAGACCTTGAATGTATCTGCCGAATGCACGGAACATCGCTTCATTCTTGTCGCGGCGCGGGTCGCCGATAATCACAGCTTTACCGCCGCCAAGATTCAAGCCGGATACGGCATTTTTATATGTCATCCCCCGCGAAAGGCGCAGTGCGTCTTCTATAGCAGCCTCTTCTGAAGCATATGTCCACATCCGAGTACCACCGAGTGCAGGGCCGAGTGTTGTATCGTGAATGGCGATGATCGCCTTTAACCCGGAAGCTTTGTCCTGACACAGGACCAGTTCCTCATAATCATGCTGCTCCATTACTTCAAACCAACTCATGTTTAACCGTCTCCTCCAACCATTTTTGCGAGTAATCCACAAGGCTTCTGTATCTTTGCCATCCTCTATTGTACCTAGATAATCTCAGAATGTGCAAAATCACATCACGATGTAAGACGATTACGAAGCTAGGAAGCCTCCTATCGCCTTTCGTTAATGAATGGTCTCAACGACATTTATGGGATGCAAATCCCCGTCCACGGCAAAAGAAGCTTGTCCCGTTTCCTCGGAAACAACCAGTACTACGGCATCTGTCAATTCACTTAGCCCCAGAGCGGCACGGTGGCGTGTACCCATTTTACGTTCCCCTGCTGCAGCCTGGGACAATGGGAGGACATTGCCTGCGGAGACAATCTGGTTGCCGCGGACCAGAACTGCCCCATCATGCAGCGGTGCACCGGGGATAAAAAGGGATTCAAGCAGCGCATGGGTCACTCGCGCATCCACAGCAACACCCGAATGAAGTATAGGTTCAAGAGGGATTTCACGTTCTATAACGATAAGAGCACCATATCTGCGATCAGACAGATGCTGTACACTTGCCGTCAGCTCAGCGAATTTTTCAGTAAAGGGAGACAGGTAACAATCCAGATAAAAGGAAGAGGCGAGCACCTCAATCTGCTTGATCTCGGTACGAATCTCAGCGAATTGCGCGAGCAGACAGACACTGTCATTGTCAAAACGGGTCAATGTCCGATTCATGCGATCCGCTACACGATGCAAATCTTCCTTCAGCCTCTGTCTCATGGTCGAACTGTCACAGTCTGCTTGCCGGGTCATTATTTACCGCCTCTCCTTCTGGATTGATGCCAACATAGTTAACCTATACGTTTCCCGCGGTACGATTCATTTATACCGGTCAGAACCTTGTCATGTTTCAGCAAATAGGAAAGCCTGTTTGCAACGTTAGCGTCACAAACAGGCTTCCGACAGCCAAGCAGCTCATTAAGATTCTACCTTAAGGTGTAACGGCGCCATATGAACCTTTCTTGAACGTCGTTGGATCGTACCACTTATATCCTGCAGCCGGAGCAGACCATGGCTCAAGCTGTGGTTCTGTGGAGTTAGCCGGAGTCTCTATGGCAAGCAGGCTCGTCGGTGTGTCCAATGTCAGGCCAGATACCTGCGACAGACTCGTATAGCTTTCTTTTACCGCAAGCCATTTTACCGTGTTGACCAGGAACGTGCCATCGTCCACTTCCTTGAATCCGTCATAGGTTTTCTTGGAGGCTCCCGTTTCTTCTCGCAAATATTTCGGAGTCGCATCTTCCACCGGTGAGGAATCGCCGATAAATGCGGCTTTGCCTGCACCTACCTTGGCAATGGCCGCATATGCGCCTTCAGCACGCCCACCGCCATTGTACACGCCCTGATCCACGGCGCTGCTCCATTTGGATACGCCGCTTGGCACATAAACCAATCCCTTGGCTTTGTTCGGATCAATGATGGCCAAGGTAGATCCGGCATGCATCGCCACCGCATTGACACCACTTGTAATTCCGAATGACTGTGATGGAGCCACAATATCGGTGGCATTGACGTCACCCAGTGCATTGTAGCGGAAACGGATACCGAAGTTGCTTGCCAGCCAGTCAGAGCTCGTAACTCCCTGCATCGCTGGAGATTCGGCTTCCGCCGAGGACATGCCTTTGGCCGGGTTCAGGAATGCTCCACGGCGGTATCCGTTAAACACCTCGGAGGAATCCCAGCGGTTTTTGTTTCGGTCTGCATTATAGTGATCGGAGATGAAAAAGACGCTGCCCCCGTTCTGTACGTATTGCAGCAGGGCAGCCTGCTCCGTGGCTTTAAACGGCACGTTGGCTTCGCCGATGACGAAGACATCATAATCTTTTAATGTATTGTAGGTAATGGCCTGCTCACCAAAAGTATACGGGATGCTGCGTTCAAGCTGATCCACGGCAAAGCCTGCGTTTCGAAGCCCATTCGCGAAGTCTGAAAATGCCCCATCAATGATCCAGTCTGCTGCACCAGCTGTCTGGGCATGGGTATTATCGAACAATACCTTCTTGCCTGTACCATCAGGCAGTGTCGTCCCTGGGCCCGGTTCTGGGTCAGGATTGGTTGTTCCGGTAGAGAGTGTAATGGAGGTTGGGTTTTTGAGTCCTGCATAGCTGTTGTATGCACCAAGTGTTCCGGTTACGATGACCTTTTTGCCTACAAGGCTCGGATTGGTAGCAAGTCCATACTGTGAGCGGAAAGAAGAGGAAACTTGTACGTCCAACAATTTTGCGTTGGCCTTCTCTGACGGAGAATCCGCAATCAGGAAGTTAAAATCATTGGCGTAAGGAGATGTAAACTTGGCTGTAAGTGAGCCGGTAGCATGTCCAACAATATAACCTTCTACCGTCGCCGTTCCTCCACCACTCTGAGCAGCTATAGCCTGCGATACAGTAAGCGGTGCTGCCGCAGCTTGTACCGGACCTTGTGAACCTGGCCCCAGCAGTGCTGTTGCCGTCAGAATGAAAATTAGGAATGCCCCGATCCAGTGCTGCCACAACGCCTTCTTCATGTTCTCCTTCTCCTCCTCAGATTACCTTTTAATGGGTTGTCCACTTTAATTTAATCCTTCACATGATGAATTCCTCTTTGTTTATGTAAAATTTTTGAAAAAAGTTTGCTCCGCTTCCTGACTGCCCATACTGTTTACCAAAAGCATGATAAAGGAGAACATGTACCATGAGATTTGTATTTTTGCTGCTTCTGATCATTGTCCCGCTCGTGATGGTCTTTCTGGCTCTTCGTTCCCGAACGATCATAAAGTTATTCCATGCCTTGGCTCTTATATGTTTCTATAGTGCCGACACGGTCATTGCCGGAGATGTGTATGCCACCAATGCACATATGACTACATTTACAACCGAAATTCATCATTTTCTGCTGAATGGCTGGTTCCTCTATCCGTCGGCTTATTTGGGCGTGTACATTCCGTTTCTGTTATGGATCAGTCTTTTTTCGAAAAAAAATATTGATTAATTGGTTTCTCAACATTGCTTTTTCGCTGTATTCGTAGCATAATAAATGTATACGTGATAATGATTATCATTCTTGAGGTTGTCTCTTATTCACAATTGAAATTTACATGAATTACCGATCATATAGCTAAAGGGGAACGAACATCAAATGAATACAACACTGCAAAAGACTTCACTGCAGCTTGACGATTATCTGGATCTTCTGAACCTGGCCATCACCTTGGGTGATACGAAGTGGCAGAAGGAAATTGTCCGCAAGTTGGCTTATACTTATCCTGCGGTTACATGCAAACAACCACAATAACACCTTTTCAATAACTCGTGAGGGATTCAGATCTGAATCGGCTTCATGAGTTATTTTTTTGTTATAATGATCCAATCGATACAGGTAAATTGAACTTAATCATCGCCCAGGGGAGTGAATGGCATGTTAGCAGAGACAGAACGACTGATTTTACGAGAGATTGGCTTGGACGACTGGGAAAGTATACATACGTACACCATTTCACCTGAAGTAACCAAGTACACAGCTTGGGGACCCAACACAGAACAGGATACCACTGCGTACATCGAACAGGTTCTGCAATCGCAACAGGAACAGCCTAGATCCCAATTTGACCTTGCTGTCTGCCTGAAAACTGATGGAACGCTGGTTGGCAGCGTTGGCATATACAAGGAGGGGACCAATGCGGAGATGGGATATGTGATGAATCCACAGTATCAGGGTAGAGGCTATGCCGCCGAGGCAAGTCAAGCACTGCTGGGTTGGGCCTTTAATACCCTTGGTGTACATCGGATCTACGCCAAATGCCGGCCGAATAACAAAGCATCCGAGCGAGTCATGCAGAAGATCGGCATGGAGTACGAAGGCCTCATGCGGGAGCATTGGTTTTACAAAGGGGCATTTCACGATTCGTTGGTCTATTCGATCCTCGCCAGGGAATATGCTCAACTCCAAAAAGCCGATATCGGTTAATACCGATATCAGCTTTTTTCTTCTCCGTAACGACCCCAATCGCCAGTGAAGATTGATCTGTGATCCATGACCATGGTGAGACTAAAGGCGGCATAACTCTGCTGGACAGCTCGGGAACGTAGGACACCCACACATGCAGCGCAATGCGGCTAGATCGCGAATCATCAGTTTGCCATCCAGTGTGTCCAGTGTCCCCTGTTCTTTCCAGGCCCCCAGCATCCGTGTAACACTCTCCCGAGTAGCTCCAATCATCTCCGCAAGCTCCGTATGGTTCAGCTTCATCTCAAGTACGATCCCCTCAGGAGTGATTTTGCCATACGAGTTGCTTGCACGGATCAGTGTCGAAGCCAAAGCCCCAGCCTTGCCATAGAGCAGCAGATCCCGGAAACGCGATTGGGTAATCCGCTGTGAAAGTGCCATCCATTGCAGGAATTTTAAGGCAAGGTCCCCATGTTTGCTAAGCACGCTTTCCAGATCACTGAGCGAGATGATCGCGAGTTCGCCTTTCTCCGTCATCTCTGCACTGTAGCTGTGATTCTGGCCGCCAATGCCACCAAATTCCCCGATCAGGTCCCCTTTTTGCTGAATCGACAAAATGATTTCCTTGCCATCTTCCGTCGATTTGGTCATTTTCACGCGTCCCGAACGAATGTAGTACAGATATCCGGCTTCATCGCCTTCCAGAAAGAGACTATACCCCGACTTCACCCGTTTGGGCTGCATTTTTTCCTCAATCCAGGCCCACTGTTCAGCTGTTACGAACGAAAGTATTCCACCTGTCTCTCGTGTCATTTTGCTTCCCTCCGTTTTACGTTCTGTCGCTTGGGTTGTTCTTTCTGTAAATATCGTACCCATCACTTTCGTCCCCCTCGTGTTTCCTTATGAATCTATCTTATCGCGAAACTGGCGTGAACGTTATCGGGGGATTACCTGAACCTGGCTGAGAAATTCCCTGAATTTGCTGTGAGAAAAGTCACATCCTATGAAGGCAACCGCATGTTGTGATATGGTAAAGTTCTTGCTGTGTGCGGATTGAGGCCGTACGTTAACCAAGATCAGTATTTTGCAGAACCGAAATCGGGGAATTCCCTGAATTACAACTCAGACGAATGAGACTACAATAGAACTACCGTATAAACTTATATTTCAGGACACCTTGGTCAAAGGTTAACCATATCCATGTCACCAGGTCTAATCTAATGGTGTAATTCCAAAAAGGAAGTGTCTCTCATGCACGATGAACTCCCTTCCGGCATTCAGGAGATGATCCATAATCTGCGCCTGAACACATCCACTGATTTTTGCGGACTGGCCTATCTCTCGGGGCCCATGCTGCGCTGGAAGTACACTTCCGGTGCAACCAATGATCGCGTTACACGGATGGAGATGCGTCCCGGACAAGATCTTGTGGGCACTGCTCTACGGACAGGCCGCACGTCTCTGTCGGACGAAGGTACCACAAATGCCAGTACACCCGGCCGTTGTCCGTTGATGATCGCAGAGCGGCTGTTATGCGCCATCGCCGTGCCTGTGTTCCTGGAGAGCAGCATCCCTGGTGCCGTGCTGCTTGTTGGCAGCAGGCAGCCATGTACGTTCTCACCGGACACGGTCAGGGAAGCAGAGCTGGCGGCCAGAGCAGCTGCAGCGAGCCATTCACAGCTAAGCAGGCCCGGCGTAAATCATGCAGAAAAGCTATTCAGAGATTAAAGCTCTGAATAGCTTTTTTTGGTATCATGAAGAGAGAACCAGGAAGCGGACAGGGGGAATATGTAGTGATTCAACTATTGGTTGTGGATGATCATGTCGTTGTGCGTTCCGGGCTGATCGCTCTGCTCGACGGCAAGAATGATATCCGGATCGTGGGGGATGCAGCAGATGGTGATGAGGCCATTGCCAAGGCTAAGGAATTGAAACCGGATGTGGTATTGATGGATTTTAGCATGCCACCAGGCAAGGACGGATTGACTGCTACCGCAGAATTGAAAAAGTTAATGCCTGACGTGGCCATTTTAATTCTGACCATGCATGACGATGAAGAGTATCTGTTCCGTGCAATTCATGCCGGAGCTTCAGGATATATTCTCAAAAGCGCACCGCACGAGGAACTTCTGGCAGCCATTCGCTCCGTAGCAGAGGGCAGTGCTTATCTGTATCCCAGTGCTACCAAACGGCTGATGAGTGAATACCTGGACAAGTCCAAGCAGGAAAACGCCGGGCCGTATGACACACTTTCCGAACGGGAGAAAGAGATATTGTCCTGGATCGCCAAGGGTTACGCCAACAAGGAAATTGCCGAGCACCTGGTCATCAGTGTCAAAACGGTCGAATCCCACAAAAGCAACCTGATGGATAAGCTGGGCCTGCGGACCAGACCTGAACTCGTCAAGTTTGCCATGAAAAAGGGGTTGCTGAACTTTGAGTAGCGCACGTGAGAACAGACTTAGCGGACTGGCCGAGCAGCCTGTACTGCAGCTGCTGGATGAACTGGACAATCATATCACCAATGATGAATTCCGCAGCAGGCTGAAAGGTTCGCTGCATCAGCTAAGCGATCTGAAGTTTGCATTGGATGAATCCTCCATCGTTGCCCTCACGGACCGTAAAGGGAAGATACAGTATGTCAACGATAAATTCTGCGAAATTTCGCAATATGACCGGGAAGAATTGATCGGTCAGGACCACCGGATTATCAATTCGGGATACCACGGCAAAACGTTCATGAAAACCCTGTGGGAAACCATCTCTTCAGGGCGAGTATGGAACGGAGAGATTCGTAACCGTGCGAAGGATGGCAGCCACTACTGGGTGAATACAACGATTGTGCCTTTTCTCGACAATGACGGAGAACCATATCAATACCTGGCAGTACGCAGCGAAGTGACGAAGCTGAAACGGGTCGAAGCTGAATTGCAGACGATGATGACCCAGGTCATGAACATTCAGGAGGAGGAGCGCCGCCGGATATCCCGTGAGCTGCATGACGGAATCGGACAGAGTCTCTTCTCGCTCGTGATTCAGATCGATCAGCTGCTGGCGGACAAGCCTCATTCCGGTGTGGAAGCGCTGCGTAAGCAAGTCACGGGGATTATGGAAGAAGTCCGTGGCATGGCCTGGGAACTCAGACCTTCCGTGCTGGATGATCTGGGCGTCGTTCCGGCCATCCGGACTTACATTGAGAACTATACCCGCCACTACGGTATCGAAGTCGATCTGGAATGCAACCTGCGCAGACGGCTGGAGATGAATCGGGAGATCGCCATGTACCGGATTATCCAGGAGGCACTTACCAATGTCGCCAAGTATGCCGATGTAGCCGAAGCACAGGTGACGGTAGAAGATTCCCAGGAGGGCACCGTCGTAACGATTTCGGACCAAGGTGCTGGATTCAATATACAAACAGCAGGTCAGGGTGTCGGACTGTTCAGCATGGAAGAACGTGCTCGTGGAGCAGGAGGAACGTTAACGTTATCGTCTGAGCCTGGTGAGGGTACATGCATTACATTTCACCTTCCCAGAGGTATATAGAATGGAACCACTGTGTGGCTAGTCCTATACGCACAATCTACAATATCAAGAAAGAGAGCTGCTCTCGGTTTTATTCCAAGAGCGGCCTTTTTGCGTTCCAATTTTGGTGCCAATGACAAAATGAAAGCCATTAATCGGATAAATTTAATATAATGGATAAATAGGTTGACTCGAATTACGATTCGTCATTAAAATATGAATGCTGCATGCAAAATGCATTTTTGAAGGTTTACATTTTAGATTCCACATAGAGAATGAAAAGGATGATCAATCATGTCAGATAAACGCTCCTCTAAAGGAGGAGAGATCCCGCAAATGTATAACCTGGACGCGATCGATCGGAAAATCATAGCCGCCCTGCATCAGAACAGCCGTATATCCTATACGGATCTGGGCGCACAGATTGGACTGTCACGTGTAGCGGTTCAGGCTCGCATCAATGCTTTATCCGAAAAGGGCATTATTGAACGGTTCACGGTTGTTATTAACCCGGGTAAGGTTGGGCTTCAGGTCTCTGCCTTTTTTAATGTGGATGTGGAGCCGCCCTTCCTTGATGAAGTGGCCGAGAGACTGGACGAGGAACCAGCGGTCACCAGCCTCTATCATATGACGGGCCCCAGCACACTGCACATGCACGGCATTTTTGCGGACATGGAAGAGATGGAGCAGTTTCTGCTGGAGAAGCTCTATAAGATGCCTGGCATTGTGAAGGTCGAATCACAGTTGTTATTGAAACGATATAAAAGCCGAATGGGCATGAGACTGTAGGAGGAAAACAGCATGAGTTGGAAAGATTACACCGGTCTTGTTACGGGTATGGTACGAACCGGGATATTAGGTTATGGCGGTGGTCCTTCAGTTATTCCGTTGATTCGTTATGAAGCCGTCACCCGTTATCAATGGGTTACTGATGAGGAATTCGGCGAAATTTTGGCCATAGCCAATGCCCTGCCCGGTCCGATTGCAACCAAGATGGCTGCTTACCTCGGTTACAAAACCAAAGGTGTGCTCGGCGCCATCGTATCTGTGCTGGCACACATTTTACCCACAAGCATCGCCATCATCGCCCTGCTTGGCTCCATGTACGCACTGCGTGAGTCGAAGATCGTAGCAGGCATGGTAGCGGCTGTGCGCCCCGTGATCTTTGTAATGCTGGGCATGATGGCTTATGAATTCGCCAAAAAAGCATGGTCCGGACTCGGCAAAACCTTTGCCGTCCTGTTTGGTGTCATTGCGTTTGTGTTATTGCAGCTGCTGAATATTCATCCAGGCATTGTTATCGCCGTCTTCCTGGGTTATGGCGTATTCCACCTGGATCTGGTTCAGTGCTACAAGTCCAAACGCAGCTCCGACAAGGGGGTGTCCTAAACGATGCTTCAAACATGGTGGGAATTGTTTTGGGGATTTTTCGTAGCTAATATTTTGGGATACGGGGGCGGCCCTGCTTCCATCCCGCTCATGCAGGAAGAAGTGGTGAACCATTATCAGTGGATGACCACAGAGCAATTTGGCGATGTACTCGCCATCGGGAATGCGCTCCCTGGTCCAATCGCTACCAAGATTGCCGCATTTGTCGGTTATCAGGTGGCCGGCTGGTTCGGAGCGTTTATCGCCAGTTTTGCCACGATTGTACCGTCTGCTGCCGCGCTGATCCTGCTGCTCCGTTTGCTCAACAAGCATCGTACATCGCCGAAAGTCAAAGGAATGACGCTGCTTGTGCAGCCAGTTATTGCGGTGCTTATGATTCTGCTCACATGGGAATTCGGCCAAGTATCCACCGACTCCATCGGGATCTGGCAGACACTGATCATTGCGGGGATCTCCTTATGGGTCATGACCAAGACCAAACTGCATCCAGCTATTTTAATTGTTATCGCTTTTGCTTATGGTGCCTTGGTTCTGTCTCATACGATGTAATCCGTTGATGGAGAAAATATCATTGTTTATACCAAAAAAACGGTGGTGTCAGCATCTAAGCTGGCATCACCGTTTTCTGTTTACATCTCACCTTCAAGGCAAGTTTTAAGTTTTATTTCGCTTCAACAACGATGGTCACTTTTGTTTTCACGCCAGCATAACTCACCGTGATTGTCGCTTTACCTTTACCGTTAGCCTGGATGATCCCATCCTTCACCGACGCTGTTGCAATACGGGAGGACTTCCAGAGTGCCGGTTTGGAGACATTTGCTTCACTGCCATCTGCATACGTAGCCGTTGCTACAACAGTAACCTTATCCCCTGGTTTCATGGTCAGGGTAACTTTATCGGTTTGCAGATATTTCAATGTGTCTACATCGATAGCCACGGTTACGGATTTGCTGCCGTATTTGGCTGTAACTTTTGCTTTACCTGAACCAACCGCTTTTATTTTACCTTTGGTTACCTGAGCTACTTTGTAGCTGTTGGTTTTCCATTCGGCTTTGTCGGTTACATCGCGTTCGCTACCGTCATTAAAATACGCCACAACGGTAATATCAGCTGTCTCGCCAGATTTCAGAGATACGGCTGGCTCTGATGCTTCAATGCGGGCAATGACATCCACCTCAATGGCAATCGTAACCTTTTGGGAGCCATATTCTGCTGTGATGTTCACTTTACCGCTACCATTTGCTGTTACCAAACCTTTTTTAACATCAGCTACCCGAGCATTGCTCGTTTTCCAAGTTGCTTCTGAAGTTACATCCAGCGTATTACCGTCTTCATCTGTACCCGTCAGAGTAATCTGCTGTGTTTCTTTGGAAGCCAGTGCGATAAAGTTTACGTCTGCTTCGAGGCCGCTTGCCATACCAACCTCAACAGACATGGTCAGTGTTTTTCCATCCACTTTAGCGGTAATGGTTGCTTTGCCGACAGCAATCCCCTTTACTTCGCCATCCTTGGACACTTCGGCAACCTTATCACTGCTGCTGCTCCATTCCACATCTTCAGTAACAACTTTGGATGTGTTGCCATATACAGCTAGAACCTCTGCAGTAAAGGTATCACCCACACCGATAGATTTTTTCTTGTTTTGCATTTCATATTTGTCCGGCACATCTACACTTACAGTGATTTTGACCGTTTTGCCGCCATAAGCCACTGTAATGGTTGCCTGTCCCGATTTGTAAGCCGTAAGTTTACCTGCAGATACATAAACGATATCTTCATCGCTTGAAGTCCATGTTGCTTTGGATGTCACGTTCTCCGTGCTTCCATCCACATACTCCGCATTGACCGTAAGTTCTTTTTCTTTTGTTCCGGTCAAACTCATCGCCAGTTTATCTTCAACGTCTACAACGTCCAGATAACGAGCGGTGTCTACATCTACCGTAATTTCAACGGTTTTACCACTGTAGCTGGCTTTAACTGTAGTTGTACCTTGGCCAATGGCTGTAATTTGACCTTTATATACAGTAGCAACCTTTTCGTTACTGGATGTCCACACTGCCGTATTGGTTACATCTGCGTCTGAGCTATCCGGATAGATTGCCGTCAACGTAAGCTGTTTGGAGCGATCCGTATTGCTTAATTTGAAGAATAACTTTTGCTCGTCGACCTTCAGATTGCTTGTCCGGTCAACGTCTACATCGATTGAAACGGTTTTTGTACCGTATTTAGCTGTGATTACAGCAGATCCCGCGGCATAACCTGTGATGGTACCCTTCAGCACATCAGCAACTTTCTCATCACTGGAACTCCAATCAGCAAGAGAAGTTACATCCATGGTCGTTCCATCCGGATATGTTGCTGTCAAAACGACTTTGTCGCTTTTGTTCAACAAGAGGTTTACTTGCTTTTTATCTGTATCGATTCGCTTCACGACTTCGACGTTTACCTCAACGGTAACGGATTGTTTTCCTACCTTACCTGTAATTAATGCCGTACCCGCGCTTTGTCCGGTAACTTTACCGTTAACTACAGTTGCTACCTGATCGTCATCAGAAGACCATTCTGCGATATCGGATACGGATTCAGAACTGTTATCACTGTAAGTAGCAGTCAGTGTAATCTGCTCGGATTCACCTTTACGAATATCAATGGTTTGCTTGTCTTTGGTCAACGCCTTAACCTTTTTGGTGACGTTCACCTGAATGGATTGTGGCTTATTTTCATAGGATACGATGACTGTTGCCTGTCCCTCACCTTTGGCTGTAATTGTTCCGTTATATACCGTAGCCACTGCAGTGTCATCACTGCTCCAGCTTGCATTCACTGTAATATTGCTTGTTGAAGCATCCGTATAGACTCCTGTAGCTGTTACAGAACTGGATTCTCCCACTTCAAGCGCCACTTCATTTTTGGAAACCACTATTTTGGACAGTTCCTTATCTGCCGCAGCGGCCAAGCCTACGTTGGAAATACTCAGCACGAATACCAGCATCATCACCATGTACTTGGTCAATCTTGGCTTTAACATCATTTCCCCCCGATTATCATCATTTTTTCCTTAATTTTAATGTCGGCAAGTTCTTTCCAGATGTTTAGGCTTTCAGCGATTTTTCAGAAAAATGATTGGAAAACAATTCCGCAGCCTCATCCTTCTCCGGGGAATCATACCCGCCAGCATTCCGCATAACCTATCTATATTGCTATGTTACAAGCGCCAAGCAGCTGAATTGTACATGATAGGAGGAGAAACATGCGGCAGCCCTTTGATTACATTAGATATTGGGAGCAGACATACCGTTCCGGAGAAACTTCTGGACGTGGATCATACGGGGTTCTGGCTGAATTCAAGGCCGAGATTGTGAACGGATTGATCCAGCAGGAGGGCATTACCAGCGTAATTGAGTTTGGATGTGGCGACGGCAACCAGCTGCAATATATGAATTATAAACAATACCTCGGTGTCGATGTCGCTGCCTCTTCGGTGCGCCTGTGTGCCTCGAAATTTGCTACGGACTCCTCCAAAAGCTTCATGCTTTATACACCTGGCCTATGGATCAACCGGGGTTTTCTGACGGCAGACCTTACGGTGTGTCTGGATGTGCTGTACCACATAACGGATGAGACCGATTTCCGTAATACCTTATATGATATTTTGCATTCATCGAAGGAATGGGTTGTTCTCTACACCCGGTTGAAGGAAAACGGCAGCCCAGGCGTGGACACGATCCAGGATCGCAACCTGTTCCATTATTTATTTGACTATCCCGACTTCAAGGTTCAAGAGATCATCCCGCAGCGATATCCCGATCAATCCTCAGCCGACTTTGTGATCCTCAGGCGCGTGCCATCGAAGAAAAATAAATAAATCATCTAACTCATATCACGAAAAACCACCTCAAACAGCCCAGTGGAAGATAGGCTGCTTCAGGTGGTTTTTTATTTTACCGATTTCATTCTCCGACATGTTTGAGGTTAAAATAGTCCCGGACGTCCGCGCAGCTTCGCCAGCGCTTCCATATAGAAATAATCGCCGTAAATGATCGGCACATTCAATCCCCGTCCTTCCGGGTAATGCACGGTTCCCTGCATGATCAGCCCCTCTTCCGCAGCTGACTCGCCTGAGCTGTAGCGCTCATGCAGGCCGCGAACGATGCGCTCGCCCGCTGCGGCATACTCCTCTCCGCGTGGCGACAGCTTCGCCAGCTCAAGCAGACCGCTCGCCGCAATCGCAGCGGCGGACGAATCCCACGCCACCTGATGCTCCGCCGGTGCGCGAAAATCCCAGAACGGCACGATATCTTCGCCAAGCATGGCGAGGAAGAAATCGGCCGCGCGTTCCGCTGTCTCCAGATAGCGGGCTTCGCCCGTATACCGGTAAGACAGCGCAAAACCATGCAGCGCCCAGGCGGTGCCCCGCGCCCAGGCGGAACCCGGAGCATGGCCCTGTCCGCCATGCTCTCGCAGCTTCTGCCCCGTGTGTGGGTCAAACTCCACCACGTGGCAGATGGACCCGTCTGCGCGGACGAACTCGCGCGCAACCGTGTCCGCGTGTGCTTCCGCCAGCAAGCGGAAGCGGGGATCGCCGCTCTCTTCGGATGCCCAGTAGAGCAGCGGCAGGTTCATCATGCTGTCGATGATGGCTACGCCGCGCGTATCCATTGTGGACGAGCTGAAGTTCCAGGCACGAATGAACTGACCACGTACATTAAAGCGAGCAGCAAATAGATTGGCAGCAAGCATCCCCCTCCGCCGGCTGTCCATGCTGCCAGTCTGGCGGTAGGATGCTACGCCGCTGAGCAGCCAGATGAAACCCAGATCGTGATCCACCGAATCCGGATTGCGGAGGCATCCCTCCAGCTGCCGTTCACAGCTATCTGCAATACGGGACAATGAAGCAGCATCTACATTTTCCGGGGACTCACCGTACACAAGCCATAACAATCCTGGCCAGAAGCCGGCTGTCCACCATTCCGGATCGTTCTGGTCATACGTCCCCTGAGGAGAGATGTGTGGAAAGGTATCCTTGATTCGCTGTGCGTTGCGAATGGTTTTGTCCGCGCCCTGCCGCCAAGCTTCTTCAATCCATGTTACCGATGTCGATGTACTCACGAGCTTTGCCTCCTCTTTTCGTATCCTTATTTACTCATATACGTACGCAACTTTAATGGACTATATCTGCACACCGCCTTCAGTGGTTTCATTGCATCGGTCCACTACGGATTGCCTTTGATTCTGATTCTTCGAATTGAATTACCTCGGATACATGGTGAATTTGAAGATGCACCTTGTCTCCTGTACGGAATGATCCCGAGAATCTCCGCTTTCATCTGCGGTTTGCCGTAAGATTAATCCGGTGCGGTAAAACTTCTGTGGCAGATGATCATGATCCACGGTCTCGATCACTTCGATCTGTGCACTCCAGCATTTCACATCGTACTCCATGAACACCACAGCCCTGCTTCCTTCCCATCGTACTCCTGCTTCTTGCAAGACAGGTTCGATTCGACTGATAAAATGCTGGGCGACTCGCGGTTCTCCAATCAGGCGCTCCCCAATCTGAGTACCGGAAGAAGGTGGACTCCATTGGTAGTGGTCTTCAAGGATTAGCTCTGCTTCGGAAGTTCCAGCTGAACCGTTCCAGCGTAACCGCCGGATATATCTTGCCAGTGTAGGAGCCTCCGAATAAGCTGATGTCAGATCCAATTCAGCCTCTATCCCCTGTGAAGGCAAGTGCTTAATATGTAGCATTTTGGCTTCAGCTTGTCTTCCGGATTGCTGAAGGGTCCCCTCAATGACAGGAACGCTGTGCCCCTGAGAGCCAATTTGCAGAATGCTTTCCCTGCCAGGTGCGAAGTAGGCTTGAGTATACTCACCTGAACCTGGATCACAGAGAATGTTTTCACCGCCGCCATGAAGGATGAAGTGTCCCAGATCATTATGATTATGAGGCTCTGCGTTATGACCTCCTTTTACCGAAAAGGCCACCTTCACTTCCTGCTGTTCACCTGCTGTCAGCGTCCCTCGTGCTATCACCCACGATAAGTCCTCCAAGTAAATCGGAGCCCCGGGCTCACCCGATTCAGTCTCACTATCGAACTTAGCCGGATTAGTCCACAGTACATTGCGGAGAGCATGAGCCCACCTGCGGCAGGGATCCTGGGAGAGAAGCGGGATGTGAAGCCCTGAATCGATTAGAATCTGCTGCCTTTCGGACAAAAGGGAAAGCAATCCGGACGGAATCGTCTCCCGCTCACGACTGTCCGAATAGTTAATATACACCCCGTCCGACAAATGAATATTTCCCGGGAAAGCAGCAATCGCTCCCGTCTTGGGATCTGACAACATATCCAGTTCACCTGCACTGAACAATCTCAGCATCTCTGCATAATAGGTATAGAATCCGAACCCATACACCCAGTAGCCCACACCTTCAGCACATCCTCCATCCGTCCCGTAACCACTCGAAAAGGCATTCATGGATCGAATGGTGTGCTGCACAGCCATGGTTCGAAGCCGCTCATCCTCCAATAAAAGTAAAGCAGCAATTCCGCATCCTCCACTGCAAACGGCTGACCAGTTGTGATTTGCTTCTTCCCAACCGTAAGTCCGCTGCTCCCTGTACAATGGAGTAAATATCCTGTCTTCTACCTCCGCCTTGACCATCCGGATCAGGCGCTTATCCAGCATGTCATCCAGTATTACGACCAGCTCTGCCAGCATCTGTGCGGTCTCTGCAGCGAATAGATCAATATGTGTTCTTGCGCCAGCTTCTTCCCCTTCCGGTATATGGGCAGACAGACACCAGGTTTGTTCGGTACAAACACTCCAGATCAGATCCTCCAGCAGATGCAAACGAGAGGAAGACGGCGATACCGCCACCAGCAGCCCCAGCGAAACAAGCCTACCGCGCCTTTCAAAATACGCCTGCTCATACGCTTGACGCTCACCCGTATCCCTGAATTGACGAAATAGGGAAAAAGATAGTTCTGGCAGGTTCTCCGTAAGTGCCTTCTGTTCATATACTTCTAAATCCGACCAAAAGCCGGCGTAAACGGGGTCATTCCACGTGTCCATGAGCCTGTCTTTCCAGTGATGGATAATCTCCAAACCATCGGACATTCCATGTTTCATAGCCGCAGCGATTGTATCTGTCGTCCAACGTAATCCAGGGTGAACCGTCATAAGAATTCCTCCCCATTTTTGTAACCGATTTCATTTTAGCCTATCAAGTAGTAAAAATGAAGGGAATTCGGCTAATCTTATGTAAAAGAACAAATAATATGAAAATAACTGAAACTTTTCAGACTGTTTTCTCGTAAAAGAGTTGTCGGTACTCATTGCATATGCATTTTATTCCATTATGAGGACAGGTGAACCATACTGAATACTGAATTATTTGATCAGGCTGTAACGGAGCTGCTGCAGCGCTCGGATAGCCGAGTGATTGTGCAGGTCGAATCCCATTTTCCGGACAATCGTCTCGTCGGGGGTAAATATCACATGGGCAGTCACACCGTATATCTGTACAAAAAAGAGATCATGGAGCAATGCCGGATGCTCTTCGGTACGTTAGCTCCATTGCAAGCCTATATTTATGTCATTCTGGCTCATGAACTGGGTCATGCCGAGGATACGGAATTAGCATATCTGTCCAGCCTTCTTGATGGGCCCCTATCGGCTCATGAGCAGGCAGAGATTCGGTTGCGTATTGAAGAAAACGCCTGGCGTTATGCAGAATCACTGCTGCAGGGCATGGATCCTGTTTTCTTGCATACCATCATTGATGAATCCCTGCTCAGCTATCGCCAAGCCATTGAACCACATATTGCCTAGATTATCACAATCAATATTAAATGAATAAACAAGGCCAGACCCACCCTTTTCCACAGGTGAGATCTGGCCTTGTTTGCTGGAATTACGTTTTATTCACGCTTGCTTCTATATCAACAATTAATTTTTCCGATTCCGTGACCGGGCTTGTCCACCCTTGCGCCCTGCTTCTTCGCGGCTCATTTTGCCATCCTGATCATCATTTCCGTCACTGCTGCCCCGGGCGCTTCCGCCCTCACGTCCAATCTCTTGATAGAACTCACGGTCGTGGGATTTGGATGTTGCTTCCCCGCCTTTGCTGCCAATCTCCTGATAGAAATCCTTGTCATGGTTCTTCGAGGTTGCCTCTCCGCCCTTGCTGCCAATTTCTTGATAAAACTCATGATCATGATTCTTGGAGGTTGCTTCTCCACCCTTACGTCCTGCTTCTTCACGGCTCATTTTTCCGTTTTGGTTATTCTGTGCCATTTTGAATTCACTCCTTATCGGGTATTGAGTATAGTGTGCTACGCTTCTTAATTACCCTCTGTTATGGAAATAAAACAATTGATTTCTAGAAATTCCACTTTTCTATAATTTATTTTTGAATGTTCTTCTATGTAAATAAGAGCAGAGGGTCGCACAGGACCCTCTGCTCTTATTCCTACTGGATTTTAAGTTTGCTGTCCTGTACGACAGACAACCATTGACGTGCAATCAGTTCATGACCTGCCGCCGTTGGATGCACACCATCCCACAACCAGTAGGATGCTTCTGCCTTCTCTGTCGCTTGATTGAGCATATCCTGCAATGGAACGAACACAGCACCGAACTGACCCGCGAGCTCCCGGACAAGGCGTTGATATTGGCCTATTTTCTCCTGCCATGCATCCCATTTGTCCACCGTAGCACCGGTTTTCAGAATGAAGGGTTCCATCAACACGAGCCCCGTATTCGGGAGCACTTCCCGCGTCTCTTCTAACAGATGATGATATGCCCGTCCGAGACGATCCGTTACCCCGCTGGGCTCATTATTGATTATACGCCAGGCGTCATTCACACCAATCAGAATGCTGATCAGTTCCGGCTTCAAACTAAAGGTATCTTCATTCCAGCGTGCATACAGATCGGATGCGCGATCCCCACTGACTCCCCTGTTGTAGAAGGTGGGCTGCTTCTCTGCCAGCTCCGCACCCAGTCTGCTTGAGATCAGATAAGCGTAGCCATGTCCCAAAAAGTGATTCGGATCATCGTTCCGCGATCTTCCTCCGTCTGTAATGGAGTCTCCCTGAAACAATATAACGGATGGACTTGTACTCATGATTTGAACCGTTCCTTCCTCTTATGTAAAATGGAAACCTTGATTCTACCGTCTCCATTTTATCCCTTTCCGGTTCAATAGAGAATAGCGTTTTCAAAAGTTCAACTAAACGCCCTTCTGGTCTTTTGCCACATATCCTCCGCCCTGATATTTCGTCTCATCCTGCTTATCCGGCGCACCTCTGCGCTTCGCCTCTTCCCAGAGCTCGGCAGCATCGTCTTCTGGACGGTATCCAATTTTTTCAGCCAAATAACCGATATCATAATAATTGTCGCTATTCGCGGAGGTTCCGTATAGATTAAGATACTTCATCCCGGAATCAGCTTCAATACAGCACACCGCGAGCTGCACCATGTCCCTCGGAGATATCCAGATATGGGCAGAGCGCTCGGAATGCGGATGATCATCGCCGGAGAAGTTGCCGATCCGAATGTTGAATGAAGAGAGGTCATACTTGTCCACGTAATATCGGCCAAGCAGTTCAATATAACATTTGCTGAGACCATAGAAGCTGTCAGGACGATAGGGGTCGTCGACCTCAATCTCTTCACCTGTACGGTAAAAGCCGGTTGCATGGTTAGAGCTTGCAAAAATGACACGCTGAACACCATTCATTCGTGCTGCTTCATATACATGGTAAGCACCGGTTACATTAATCGGGAGAACTTTGCCCAAGAAGTCCTCTTCATCCTTGGCCCAGGCAATGTGCAGCACGGTATGCACTCCTTGCATCAGCTCCTGCAGCCTTTCCGCGTCCGTAACATCCATGGGGACAATACCTGTTCCTGGTTCCTCCTGAAGGTCAGCCGCAACAATATCATACTTGTCCATTTCCCTCAGACCATCCAGCAGACTGCGACCGATTACGCCAGCAGCTCCTGTGATCAGTATCTTTTTCCTCGTATTAGCCATTCACCTTCGCTCCCTTCATTCTTAACGGATACTTCAGCTCTACTACATAGGTCTATAGAACATTATTAACCGTTAGTCTGAAGGAATTACCTGTACAGCTTGCGTCTCTACCCGATCACATAACGCAAAATCATCATCGCTACAATGCCCACAAGAACCGTACCGAGAAGACTTCGCGTCCAGATCGCTACCACAAAGGTAGGCAGGGCCGCCCACAGTGCAGCATTCTGGGTGAGCGGTACCAGCTGGTTGCCAGACATCAACAGCTCCTGGCCAATCAGTGCTGCCATCACGGCAACAGGCACATATTCCAGCCAGCGAAGCAGCCATACCGGAATCTGTATTTTGCTAAACAGCATTAGGGGCAGCACCCGGGGAATAAAGGTCAACAAGGCGGACCCGATAATAATCCAAAATACATCCCATCTTACTTCCATCGTTCCATGACAACTCCCATCGTTGCTGCAACAACTGCAGCCACTATAATGCTCATGCTGCCCAAAGAGGCCATACTTGCGAGTACCACACACACCACAGCAATAATGGCTACATTGATGTGCAGCTTTCTGTTTTGACGATGGATTAACTGAAGCACAATTAGGCCGATAAACATGGCCGGCAGGGCAAAATCCAGTCCAAACTGCTCCGGATTCGTAATCCAGCGCCCGAAATAGGCTCCTGCCATGTTGGCTGCGAACCAATTCAGATAAGCTGTAATATTTAATCCATGCATCCACCGTTCACTTAATGTTTTGCGGCCAATTGCGCGAGTCATCGCCACTCCGAACGATTCATCCGTGAGCAGGGAGCCAATCCACATGTTTTTGAGTGGGGTCAGGTGCCTGAAATACGGAGATACGGCTGCACTGAGTAATAGATGTCGCAGATTGACAAAGAAAATCGTGAATATGATCGCTGCTGCCGATCCGTTTGATGCGAGCATGCCTGCGGCAATAAATTGGGCCGAACCTGCATATAAGATCAGACTCAGCAGGGCGATTTCCGCCATACTGAGTCCTGCTGTCATTTCGATGACGCCTGCTGCAAACCCAATACTCAGATAGCCAAGCAGGGTTGGAATGCAATCCTTTACCCCCTGCATAAACGTGGCATGATCCCGAGTCTCTAAGATGTCTTCCGATTTTGTGACCATGGGCATTGATTTATCCAATTCTGCTGCAACTCCTTCTCATCCCTTCAGAGATGTAAATACGTTTCCTTTATATTAATTTAGAAATATACCACAAGTTAAGCGAATGAGGGAGAGACAGATTTCTCCTTTACAGAACAGATTCAATAGATCTATCACGCCAAAAAGCCCATAACCTGTTAAGGCCATGGACTTGGTAAGCCAGAAATCAATGTGCTGGGGAATTACGCACTACTATCTTTTTTGTCCCCGTGATATCCTTGTTCGCCATATGGCTCAAGCTGATCCATCCAACGATTCAGACATTTGGCGAGTGCATCCTTGGTGTCAAAATAGGGGTTATCCTCTTTTTTCAATACTTCCAGCACTTCAATCGTAAACGCATCATCACCGTATTCATTCCATTCCGCCTGCAGCTGCTTGTTCAGATGGCTGCCCATTTGCAGCATGAATCTCTGCCCATTGATCGTTTTCAGATTCAATGTGCTATCCAGATAGACTTTACCGTTTCGTTCATTCCGAATCTGGTATATTCCGGCCTCCGTCTTGATCTCCTTGGCCTGCTCCTGAAGCTCTTTGCGTCGATTCATTTCTTCATTCTCTCCATTCCCGCTTCCCGTTTTCGTTTGTTTAGTATTCTTGTTCTCTTCTTGCTCTGCCGTGAGGTTTAACCAGTACTGACTGCCGTCCTCTTCACGATTCAGGAAACCATAGTCGATCAGATATCTCCTCAGTTCCACGTAGTCCTCATAGATTTGTTGTAAAACCTCGTTAACCTGTTTCTCGGTATAGTGGCGTTTTGGCTCGAACCGTTTGGCAATTTCAGTGAGAACGATATATTTATGCTTCTGCTGCATGTGAAAACTCGATAGCGGACCATCTGTTCCTTCTGGAAAATACTTGGCCAGCACTTTTTCCCGGTCCTGTTCCGAGATATCGAACTGTTTATCGTTGATCGTATGCACATGTCTTGTGACAGGCAATACGAGCTCGGCAGGAGCATAATCATCTTTGCTTTTTAGCAGTTCCATTAATGCCAAAAAGATTTTGGCCTGCCGTTCCTTCTCCTTCAGCACGAACCGGTGATTCCGAATGGTGGACGCACTGCCGATCCCCAGTGCCTTCTGCACTTCGGTGTCCTTCTTCCCTTCATAAAACTGGCCAAGTAACCCCCGCTGCACGTCGGACAAACCTGTTACACTTTTATCCAGCTCCAGCAAATATTCAAAAACAGATCCATGGGCCTTCTCGATATGAACACGCATATATCTTTCTGCCTCATAGAGAACACCTTCCTCGGGATAGATAATTCCCGCTTCCGTTTTATAGCCACAGCAGATGCATGTAAAGGTTGGCCCTTCCGCAAGATATCCCCGCTTGATCTCTTCGAGCGTAGCCGTCTGCAATAATGGTTCCGATGATTTCATTAAGACTAACTCCTTTTTATGCTTTTATTTAGATATCCCCATCGACCATCGATATCATTCAATAATTCGCGTTAGGTTTGTTTATTTATAGATATAATATAATTTTGTTTGTTTAATGTCAATCATCACCTCCTGTATTGCTCTCTTCTCAATGAGCTGAGCTCTCCAGTGAAGTTACCAAGGCATACTTTTTCCAATAAAAAAAGACTACAGGGAATTGACCCTGCAGTCTCGTTGTCATCGTCATGCTGACGCTGGCACTTTACGGTTTATCCCCTTCTAACACAGAGGCACCGGTTTATTCCACTTAATCGGTTATAGCCTGAAACGTTCAATCATGCTCTGCAGATCTTCAGCCATTCGAGACAATGCGGCAGAGGAAGCTGCTACTTCTTCCATCGTGGCCAGCTGCTCCTGCGCTGCAGCAGAGCCATCCTCCGTACCGGATGCGATCTGATCAGACAAGACAATGGTATCATTGACAGCTTTGGTTACGTGATTCATTCCTCCATCAATCTGACGGGATGCGGCAGACACTTCTCCAGCTTGAGCAGCAACGAGCTGCACCGCATCTCGAATGGTACGGAACGCATCGCCCGCTTCGGTAATCAGCTCCGAACCTTTCACCATACCTTCACCTGTACGTGCAAAGGTGGATTGCACTGCGTACGTTTTCTCCTGCATTTCACGCATTAACTCATTAATCCGCTCGGCAGAACTTCCTGAATTGTGAGCCAAAGCTTTAACCTCATTGGCTACAACAGCAAATCCGCGTCCTTGCTCTCCAGCTCTGGCGGCCTCAATGCTCGCATTCAACGCAAGAATATTGGTCTGTTTTGCAATGGAGGTAATTTCGGTAACGATCTGAATAATCTCTTCATTTTTTGCCCGGAGATCCTCAATGACCGCTGCCATGGCTTCACTCTCTTCGTTGACCTGCTGAATATGAGCGACCGCCTCTTCCACGGTTACCATTCCGGCTTCGGACTTGTTCGAAGCTTCCCCTGCAATGCGGGCTGTCTCTTCAGCGCTGGAAGAGATTTCTTTGACCCCAATGGACATCTCTCCGACAAGCTGACCCGTTGCCGCAAGACTGTCATTTTGTTTGGTCGTTCCTTCTGCTGCATTCTGCATCAGCTCGGCGACCTGTTCTGTGGCTTTGGACGTCTGTTCCGAACTGGCCATCAATTCCTCGGAGGATGCCGCGAGCTGGCTCGACGTATCGTGCACCTCTCCAAGAACATTGCGCAGCGAAGAAGTCATGGAATCGAAACTGTCTCCAAGCTGTCCAAATTCATCCCGCCGCTTCAGCCCAACACGAACCGTAAGGTCCCCGGCGCTGACCTTGGAAGCGGCCTGGGTGAGCTGCTGCAATGGGCGAACTATGCCTCGGATGATGAAGATAAGCAGGATGATACCGATGACGAGCGAACTTCCCACAAGCGTAAAGGTTCGAATCATAATCGGTCTAACTGCTTCATCCGCTTCGGAAGGCAGCATCTCACCAACGATTTTCCACCCCGTTGCCGGGTTGGTAAAGTATACAGCTTCCACTTCTTGTCCTTCATACGTATACGTTACGGTTCCTTTGTCGCTCGTGTACATTTCATTAATGTAGTCTTGATCGGACTGCACACCCGATTCGATATTGTAATGGAACAGGAACTTTCCGCCATTGTCCAACATGTACAGCTTTCCTTTTTCACCGATATGAATCTGGTCCACGTTTTCTTTCAAGTGGTTAAGACTTACATTGGCTCCAAATACACCTTTGCCATCAGCCAGCTTGGCAGCAGCTGTCACGACCCACTCTCCTGTTGTTGCGGACTGGAATGTATCCGAAATAATAGGTTCACTTGCTGCCATGCCCATCGTATACCAGCTGCGTTCCCGCGGATCATAGATCTGTTGTCCAGGATCAGGTGACTTCATCCAGCTTCCATCCTCGGCACCGATCGTCAGAACGCCAAGTTCTTTATGATTTTCAGACATATGGTCCATTTGTTTTTGCAGCGCAGGCGATTTATTAATAACATCCTCGGAAGTAAAACCCGCAGCAAGCTGTGCGGCGTTATCCTTCTCCATGTTGAGCATCTGATCAATCTGTAAACTGAGCATCTCTGTTTTGGCCTGTGCAGAATGCAGGAGCTCCTCCCTGACCCGTTCTGCGGCTTTATCGTAAGATAACCAACCAACGGTGATGCTTGGCACAATCAAAAATAGAAGCAGCGCCGCGACCAGACGTTTTTTAACGGTTGGCGCAAACCATTGTTGAAACCTTTTCTTCATATGAACTATCCCCCATCATCATCTTCACCTTTCTTTTTATCGGACGAACATCATGAAAACATTATGTATGAATACTAAATATCATCGAAATTCTATTATTTTTGTTAGGCTCTTCTATTCTCTTGTTCTCCATCCATTTTGACCCTCTCCGCGAGATCGTTTACAATATTTTAAGCTGGTTATTCATGAAAAGTCTGGAAGGAGAGGATTCAAATCACACGCAGATCGCCTCACGAGCATCAATCGGTTTCCAAGGCCTATTTATCCCTATTTCGTATTCTGCTCGCGTTTATTCTGGTTGCAGGGCCGATGCTGGGACAATTCAGCACATCCATATCGGCTGCACAGAACACGCAAGCAGTTCTTATTGAAGTGAATGGCGAACCACAATCCTGGAAGAATACACCTCAGATCTATAACGGATCAACATACGTACCCCTTAGGGATGTCGTCCAGTCGGTGAAAGGTTCCTTGAAATGGGATAACCGTACCAAAACGGCTACCATCACCGTTGGAAGAGATACTTTGGTGTACCAGGCCGGCAGCGACTCGATCAAGGTCAACCATGTCCGCCTCGATGCAGGCGTGAAATCCCGTACGGTTAACGGTACGCTTATGGTACCTGTCCGTCCTATAGCGAATGCCCTGAAAGCCGATATTAAAGTCGGCCGCACCTCATCGGGTCAGATGAGCGTGAACATCCAAACAGACAATGTCAGTTTGCTGGACAAGGAAGTGACCAGCGTGGATGCTTATTTACGTGAAATCCAATTCCCTGGCATGGCCCTAATAGCCCGCAATGGTGAAGTATTGCTTCGTCAAGGATATGGACTGGCCGATGAGAAAACGCTGAATCGCCCGGACCAGAAGACAAGAATTGCTTCACTGAGCAAATCCTTCACGGCAGCTTCCATTCTCAGCCTCGCGGAAGATGGCAAGCTGAGTGTAGAAGATCCCATCTCCAAATACATCTCTGGTATTCCGAAGGGTGATGAGATAACTCTGCATATGCTGTTATCTCAAACTTCCGGGCTTCCGTCTGCATTTGGCCGGGGTGAGGGAACCTCACTGGAAGAAACGGTAGAGGAGATCAGGCACAAAACGCTGAAGTTCGAACCGGGCACGGCCTATCTCTACAGCAATAGCGGCTATGTGCTGCTAGCCTATGTGATAGAACAGGTATCCGGCATGAGTTATGCCGACTATGTTCAACAAACGATTCTGACGCCGCTCGGCATGAAAAACTCGGGAGAGGCATCACGCAAGGTCAAAACCATTAGTGGTTTCGTTGCAGAAAATAACAAGTGGGTGCCTGCTCCTTATTACGTGTCACAATCGGGATCAGGGACGATCTATTCGACGGTTGATGATATGCTCAAATGGGACCGTGCACTATACACCGATCAGATCCTCAGTCAAGAGACGATTGAACAGATGTACAAGCCCTATTCGGACAAAAATTACGGCTACGCCTGGATTCTCAAGGAGAAAGGCGATAATCGTACCGTCTTCCACAATGGCAGCGGAGGCGGTTTTGCCACAGCCTTCTCTCGTAATCTATCAGACGACGTAACGATTATTCTGCTTGGTAATCATGCGGGTATGGATATGACCTCTCTGATGGATGAAGTAGAAGCGCGCACAGCCAAAGCATTGAAATTGCAATAATGGTTTATACGCAGCGAAAGAGACGCCCCTCCTTAGGGTCGTCTCTTTCGTTTAGGTAATGCCTTTGTTACCGTTGGGAATTAACTCCTCTATTGTATGAAGTACATTTGATGAACAGCTGATATAGATGTTATATCAGACTCACGGGAAGCTTTCCGGTAAAAGGGATATGCCCCATCATTGCTCTGGCGGTACTATCCATGGCAAGCGGACGGCTCTCGTAAGCCGCTACATAGACTTTCACATCCGGAAGAGCCAGCAGATCATAGGGAATCCGCAGCGCTACAACAGCCAGCGGTTTACCCAGCTGCTGAAGCCAGCCGATTAGCCGGCATTGCGGGTCACCTGAAGGACTGCTCGCATTATAGGTACCCACCACGATCTGGCTGATGCTCTCCTCTTCCGCAGCCTGAAGCAGGCGGGCTGATGAAAGCGCAACGTCCTCCGGGGTTACGGTTAAGTCGATCACATCAAGTCCATGTCTCGCCAATGCAGAACCAAGGGTAACAGCCTGGCTAAGCTGCTCGTCGGCGATGGTTGTCACCGATGCAGCAATAGTAATCACCAGTGTTCGTTCCGGCTTCAGCGGAAGCATATCCAGCTGGTCTCTCACCAGCGTGATGCTCCTCTCGCTAATGTACCTCGCCACCTCTTGATGCTGCAGACTGCTGCGCTCCAGCTGCTCATTTGATGATGTCTGATTATTTCGCACCTTGGATAATGTACGTTCAGATCCGCCACTAACAATTTCATCATCTGTGTGCATGTTTATCTGGAGCAGTCCATGCTTCTCCTTGTACATGAGCAGGCGGGCAACGGATTCATCAATGCGTTTTTCGCTGATCCGTCCATTCTTCACTCCTGCTTCCAATGCTTCGAAGGCTGCCTCCTGAAGCTTGGCTGTATGGCTGATAAGTACAAGATCGGCTCCTGCTTCAACAGCCATCACCGCAGCTTCAACCGTACCATAATGAACAGCGATGGCATTCATCTCCATGCAATCCGTTACAATGATCCCCTCATATCCAAGCTCCTGCCGCAGCAGCCCACTCAGTACAGTATGTGACAGCGTCACCGGAAGCCGCTCTGGTTCCAGTGCCGGAAAATAAATATGGGCGGACATTATGGCATCCACTCCTTCTGCTATGGCAGCCCGGAAGGGGACGAGCTCCACCCGTTCCACCCGCTCTCTGTCGTGCATGATTACGGGAAGATCCAGATGAGAGTCCGTATCTGTATCTCCATGACCAGGGAAATGTTTCGCTGTCGCAGCAATACCTGCCCCCTGAAGCCCCGCGATGGTCTTCACACCGTAGTCTGCGACCGATTGAGGTGATTCACCAAACGATCGGACTCCTATAACCGGATTCGCCGCATTATTGTTAATATCAAGGACCGGAGCAAAATTCATGTTGATCCCCATCGATTTTAGCTCAAGCCCGCTGATGTATGCTGCTTCATACGCCTTTTCGTTGGAACCCGCGGCGGCTATGGCCATCTGTCCCGGCATCAGAGTAACCCCATTCGTGATCCGCGCAACCATGCCCCCCTCCTGATCGATGGATATCCAGAGTGGAAGTTGACCGCTTTTAGCTGCAATCCCCTGTAACCCGGCAGATAACCGCTCTACCTGCTCTGGCGACTCGATGTTACGCGCAAAATAAATTACGCCTCCAATCGGATACGTACGAAGCAGGCGTTCTACATCTCCAGCTGCTTCAGTACCATGAAAACCGCACAGCAGCATCTGTCCAATTTTTTCACGCAAAGTCATCCTTGCCAGTTTATGTTGGTACTGCTCCAGTAGCTCCGTCATTCCGCGCCTCCTCACGACGAATATCATCCCTCATTAGGCATCACATCAATGCACCTCTCATGAATACAACAAAAACGGCTTGCGCCGCTCTCCCCATTCCTTCGCCTGTGCATTCCATGTTTCAACTAGATCGAACAAGTTCTCTTGGATATGTATCCCTTCCCTGACTTCCCTGCCTCCTGTCAACAAATCAATAAAATACCTCGAACCAGGCCGTGGCGGCTCCAACCAGTGGAATTCTTCGGAATAGAGCGAAGCCAGTTCATGCAGTAGAACGAGTCCTGTTTCCACAGCCCGGAACTCGCTGCTATCCGTAATAAAGATCCGGATGCCTCCGCATAACTCACCTGCATGCTTGGAGAACGTCGGAGACATGTACACAGGATGCACATGCACCCCCTTCAGCCCATAACTCCGAAATCGTGCAGCCAGCTGATGCCCATCGATCCAAGGTGCTCCAATCCACTCGAACGGGATTGTTGTTCCCCTCCCCTCCGACACATTGGTACCTTCGAACAGGCAAGTACCCGGATATACCTGTACCGTATTTAAGGTAGGTACGTTTGGCGATGGGAGCATCCAGGGCAGTCCCGTATCCGTAAAATGAAAGTCTCTCCTCCACCCGTCCATCGTGATGACGTCAAGTTCACATGGAACATTGGCCTGGCTGTTCACCATTAAGGCCAGCTCACCGACCGTTAATCCAGTGCGGATTGGAATACGCCAGGCACCGACAAGTGATTCGTATCCCGCACTCAGGACCCCGCCTTCCACTGCCTCCCCGCCAAGCGGATTGGGACGATCGAGCACCAACATGCGTTTGCCTGCTTCAGCACAGGCTTCCATCATTTGAAATAAGGTGGAGGCGTATGTGTAGTAGCGAACACCTATATCCTGAATGTCGAACAGCACGGTATCCACTCCGGCGAGCATGGATGGGGTCGGTTTCTTGTGTTCTCCATAGAGACTGAACACAGGGATGCCCAAACGCGGATGCACCGTATCCCCGAATCGGACTCCGGCCTGAAGCTCACCGTCCAATCCATGTTCACAGGCATATAATGCCGTCAGCTCCGCATCTGCTAATCCGGCGCACACCTCCACTGAAGAGACAAAATCAGACGTAATGCCGGTTGGATTCGTTATCAAACCAAGGCGGGACCCCCCCTGCAACCACGGGTGGGAATCCCCCTCGAACAATCGGTCAAGTCCAGTTCTTACGATAGCCCCTCTGCTCATCCGGCATTCTCCTGACTCATCCACCCCGCATGTTGATGATCATTGCCAGCAGACATGTTGGGTTCCTCTTGAGGCTCAAGCACATTCTGCGCAACCTTATGCTGATAGATGGCAAACATACCTGCGAATAATGCTCCGAAACCAACCACAGTTAGACCGAGTAATGCCGTCAGACATAAAGCTTGAAAGCAAGCTCCCATCGTATACCCTGGATGGCGGAAAAACAGCTTCACACTTTCCCCCATCGCCTGAATGATTCCCATATTCTTTTGCAATACAAGCTGCCAGGTATAGAACTGTGACATCAGGGCCATGAGTACGAAGAACGTTTGGAATACGCTCACAGCCGTCCCCAGCATGCCGCCCTGTTCGCCGTAATACCACCAGGTTGACCACAGGATGAAGCCCAGCACAGCAATGAGGATACCTACTGCACCACCAGGTACAATTCCCTTCAAGGTGCCTGCCCACAGATCCCGCGGCCCATTACGGCGTTCCTTCCGTTCCAGCCTGTGATGTATGGTGTAACAAACACCGAACAAAATGGGCATATAGATCACAGCCAGCAGCATGATCGCGATCGGCAGCGGAGCCAGCATCAGAATGGGAACCAGAATCAACGAGCTGGCTGCACTGAACAAGGCTACAGGAATAATGTCGCGGTAGATCTCCACCCCGGATTTGACCAGGACCTCACTTAATTTGCGCATCCCGCATCTCCCCTTTCTTACCGTTCCTTCAAATGGTTCTTACTTGGCTACTCCCGGCCGATGGCCAGCTCGGTCTCCGGATCGAAAAAATGTGCTTTTCGCAAGTCCAGCACGAAGTTTTTATCCATACCGACGTACGCATGGGTCTCCGGATGTACTTTGGCCGTTACGGTACGGGCACCAAGGTGAAAGTACACCAGATTTTCCGAGCCCAGATGCTCCACAACCTGAACACGAGCCTGCAGCATATGGTCTGTTGGAATATTAGGTGCGACATCATCTCCAAAAATATGCTCTGGGCGCAGACCAAGAATCACTCGCTTGCCCTGATGGCTCTTCAGACGGACGAGCACATCCTCCGGCAAGGTGAAGGATGCACCTTCCACGGCAACCTGATCTCCTTCAATGCGTGCATCAATGAAGTTCATGGCAGGAGAACCAATGAATCCGGCAACGAACATGTTGCGAGGACTCGCATACAGCTCTTTCGGCGAGGCTACCTGCTGAATGTCGCCATGATTCATGACCACAATTCGTTCTCCGAGTGTCATGGCTTCCACCTGATCATGCGTGACATACACAATGGTAGCTCCAAGCCGCTTGTGCAGTTCACCCAGTTCTACTCGCATTTGCACACGCAGTTTCGCATCCAGATTGGACAGGGGTTCATCGAACAGGAATACCTGCGGATCACGGACAATGGCCCGGCCCACCGCTACCCGCTGACGTTGACCACCAGACAATTCACGCGGCTTGCGCTCCAACATTGCCTCAAGCCCAAGAATGGAAGCAGCGTTCTGCACCTGCTCATCAATATAGGATTTTGGCTTTTTGAGATTTTTCAGGCCAAAGGACAGATTCTCCCGAATGGTCATGTGCGGGTAGAGTGCATAATCCTGAAATACCATTGCAATATCCCGGTCCTTCGGATGCAGGTCGTTAACGACCCGATCGCCGATGACAATATCCCCGCTCGTTTGCTTCTCCAGACCGGCGATCATTCGCAGTGATGTTGTTTTTCCACAACCCGAAGGACCAACAAACACAACGAATTCCTTATCTTCTATAACAAAGTCCGAGCCGGCCACAGCCGTGAACGTTCCTTTATGATCGTCTTTGAATTCTTTGCGCACTTGGCGAAACTCCACGCGTGCCATAGGTAGATCCCCCTTTACGTTGTCGCTTGTCTGAAGGCTAGTTAGCCTTAACCTTTAACTGCACCAATGGTAATCCCTTGCAGAAAGTAACGCTGCAATGAGAAGAATAAAATAATCATGGGCAGAGCACCAATGGTTGCCCCGGCCATCATGGCACCGAAGTCGGTTGATTCGGCAAATACGAACGAAGCCAGCCCCACCTGAATGGTTCTCATTTCATTGGAATTGGTAATTAAGAAGGGCCAGAAAAATTCATTCCATGATGCCACAAAGGTGAAGATGGCAAGCACGGCAATTCCCGGCTTCGCCATAGGCAGAATCACTTTCCAGAAGATGCCGAACTCGCTGCATGCATCAATGCGTGCCGCATGTATCAGCGATGTCGGCAGTGTCGACATGAACTGTTTCATCAAGAAAATGTTGCCCACACTGACCGCCGCTGGCAGAATGATCGCTGTATACGTGTCCCCCAGGTCAAACACGTTGACCATCAGGATGTATAGCGGAATCAGCGTCACCTGAGCCGGAATCATCATCGTGCCAAGCAAAACCCAGAATACGGCCTGGCTGCCGGGAAATTTCAGCTTGGCAAATGCATATCCCGCGAGGGATGCAAAAAACACATTCGTCACGGTCAGAATGATCGAGATCAATAATGAGTTATAGAGCCAGCGCCACGCATCGGTTTTGGCAAAAAAACGTTCATACGGTGACAGCGACAGCTGCTCCGGAATCATCTGCGGTTTGAAAGAGGCAGACATCGTAGTGTCCTGTACCGAACCGACGAGCATCCAGTACATCGGAATGATGGTCACCAGTGCCCAAACGGCCAGCAGAATGGAGGCTACGACAAGCAGCGTCCTTTTCTGAGTTGATTTCATGAATTTGTTCACCCCCGGATGCTAGATCCAAAATATCAAAATGCCTAATATTCAATATCGCTTGAGAAATACTTGAACTGGATAACGGAGATGACAATGATAATGATTGCGAGCACGAAGGACTGCGCTGATGCCAATCCGAACTCATAGAACTTAAACGCCGTTTCGTAGATCAGATAGGCGATTGTTGTTGTTGCGAAGTTGGGTCCGCCCTGTGTCATCAAGTATACGGAGATAAATACCTGAAACGATGTAATTACACCCGTAACCAGCAGATACAACGTGGTTGGCTTAAGGAGCGGCCAGGTTATTTTGCTAAACTGGGTCCATCCACTGGCATGGTCAATGTCCGCTGCTTCATACAGCGATTTCGGAATGCCTCCCATGGCTGCGAGATACAAAATAATGCCTGCACCATGCGAACCGAGCCAGTTCATCAGGATGAGTGAAAACAGTGCCGTTCCCGACTGGCCCAGCCAGATCACCGGATCAAGTCCGAAAAGGCCAAGGAAGCGGTTCAAGAGCCCCGAATCGGTCGGATCAAAGATCGCCAGCCACACGATGGAGATGGTTACTCCTGATGCCACCGCAGGCAGATACAAGGTAGCTTTGAAAAAGGTCTGCCACTTGCTTTTCATCTGGAAGATGAAATAAGACAGGACAAATGTAATGAGAATATTGACCGGAACCGTACCCACAGTGAAGATGATTGTATTTTTAATCGACTTCCAGAACGTTTCATCCTTGATCAGGCGCTCGTAATTATCCATTCCAACCCAGGTTGAATTCATAATGTTATATTTCTGGAAGCTCATCACAAGAGCGGTCAGAACCGGATAGAGGGTGAAGATGAGAAACAGCAGGACAGGCGCCAGGATAAATAAATACGCCCACCCATAGTCTCGCCAAAGCCGGGCAACCCGGGAAGTCCGGGGTGCGGACGACTTTGGCGCAAGGGCGGTCTGCATGGCAAATCCTCCTCTCCTAATCGTTGTGGTCTTACATATGCGCTATGTTTTTCTTTTATTGTCCAAACATCTGCTGGCCTTTGCTCTTGAAGTCTTCTGCAATCTGCTCCGGCGTTTTCTCTCCCGAGAACAGGGCCTGAATATTTGGTTTTACAACCTGCTCCTTGAATTGCTTTTGCTGTGAAGCCTTATCAATGTCCAGCTCCAGCACAACAGGCATTGCAATGTTCTCAGCCATTACTTGGGCAGCCTCCAGATTATCCGGTTTGCCCAATTCTTTGCCTGCAAACAGATCAACTTGAGATTGTCTGACAAAAGGGAGTGCGAGCTCGTTGGCAGAGTTCCCCGCTTTTGCACCGCTTAACGCCTCCATAACCAGGAACGTATTCTTGGCATGCTGTTCACCTTTGTCCTTCTTCTGCTTGAAGGCTACGTACCCTTCACCGCCCATCGTAGTTGCCGCTTGCTGATTGTCATTATGCGGAACAGGCAGTAGGACAAAGTCGATTTTCTCTCCCTGCACTTTGCCATCATCAATGTCCTTGTTGCGGTTCTGGATCATCACATCGTAATAAGGAATGGCCTTGGAGATCATGGCAGTCTCTCCTGCATAGAACATATCCGTCCGTTTCGCCGGGGCAATAGCTGCTGTCTCCTTCGGCATGTAACCTTGGTCCATCAGATTTTGGATAAAAGAGAGCGTATCTAGAATCCGGCCATCATTCCATTGGAACGCACCCTCTTGATCCAGAACGTCGATCATGCCGTTATTCCGGGAGAGCATTTCAATGAAATCAAGGGAAGTGCCGTCGGTAACGAGTGCATACTGCTTAGCTCCGCTATCCAGCGTTTTGGTGAGCTTGGAGGCTGCTTCATTGAATTCCGACCAGGTCCAGCCATTTTGCTGAATGGACTTCCAATCGATGCCGGCCTCCTCCAGAATACGTTTGTTGCCGCCCCAAGCCCACTGGAATTGATATAACGGTAGGCCGTACTGTTTACCCTGAATCTGACCTAACTCCAGCGTACCAGGCAGGTAGTCGTCCTTGATCTCGGGAGTCAGATAGCTATCCAGTTCAAGCGCAAGTCCCGTATTTACATACGTTCCATCCACACTGTGAAAGTACAGATCCGGCGGATTTCCCGCATTTAGCGCCACATCGAACTTTTTGGGTCCTTCCGCCCAGGAGAGCATCTCCGTCTTCACGGTAATGTTCGGGTGTTCTTTATTGAAGTCGGCAATCAGCTCTTTCAATTCGTCTTCATAAGTACCATGCACCGGGTAGGTCCATACCGTCACGGTGTCGTCCGCATTGGGGTCTTCCGAAGCAGCCCCACCGCTATTTCCGCAGGCTGTAATCCAGACCATCATTAGTACCATTGCCAAAACCAGACCCTTTTTCTTCATCCCTTCATCTCCTTCGCGAGTCGTTTCCCAATCATTCCTTTGCCAAACTCGATGCCCCTTTGAAATCTTCGAACATAAAAATGATGAACCGCCCCGTAAATGCGGCAGTAAAGAACAGCACCTCCCCGTCCATTGACCTGCGTTTATGCAGAGTTCAACTAAATGCAATATTAACGTCAACTTACATGACATTAACAGTATTAATTCCTTCCAAAATTGTAGATTGAGTTCATTATATGAGCTATGAAATAAAAATTCAATATTATTTTTTAACATAAAATTTAATTTTACTTTTTCGTTTTATGCTCTTATACTATGTAAAAAGAAAACCTACGCAAGCGAGGTGAGCCAAGTTGCGAGTATATGCAGGCATTGATGGAGGCGGTACCAATACTGATGCAGCAATCATTTCTGAATCTGGTGAAGTTCTTGCCCGGTTCAGCGGCGGACCTACCAATCCACACAGCGTACCACCCGATCAGGCCATTTCAGAACTGCGGAGGGTACTGGATGGGCTGTTTAACCTAAGAACTGATTTGTCGACAAATTGTGAAGGTATATGTCTTGGGATGTCAGGTGTAGACAGCGTGCAGGAGAGACAGATGATTGCTGAAGCCGTAACAGACTATACCAAGCGTAGTCTTCATCAGAGTGTGAAGGCTTGTCCCGTTTGGATTGTATCTGAGGGGGAGATCGCCCTTATGGCCGTACTTGGTCATACTCAGGGAGTCTTATGTATATCAGGTACAGGATCTATTGTTTACGGATTTACACCGGAAGGTGAACGATACCGTGCTGGAGGTTGGGGGCACCTGCTTGGGGATGAAGGCAGTGGCTATCGCATCGGGCAACGGGCGCTTCAGGCTGTTATGCAAAGCCATGATGGCATTCTCCCCCCAACCAAACTAACCTCACTCATTTTGCAAGTGCTGAGTCTGCACTCTCCCATTGAACTGAAGAAGAAGGTATATCAATCCGATTGGGGTAAGTCCGATACGGCATCTCTAGCCCGCCTTGCCGTTGAAGCTGGGGAACATGGCGATGAAGTTGCCAGGGCATTCATTACTGAAGAAGCAGGGCAGCTGGCGAATACAGCCAAAGCTTTGATTGCCCGTCATATCACATTTAGATCGGCTCAGGTCGTCCTGTCAGGGTCTCTGTTCCGTCACTCTGCCTTATTCCGAAGCGAATTTATACACAAACTATCGGCAACCTACAGTGAGCTCGACTTTGTCCAGCAGGATAATGCCCCGCCTCCGGCGGTTGGTGCGGCACAGCTGGCCAAAATGCGATGTTCCCTTCATGGATCACTTTGAAAGAGATAAGGAGGCCATACTGATGAACCATATGCTTAACTCATTGCTAACGGAACAGCCTAATCCGCAGACGGATCATATAGATGAGCTGCCCTCGGCAGAGATTATGGAATTGATAAATAGGGAAGATCAACGCATTGCCGAATTAATCCAACCGCTCATCCCCGTGATTGCACGGGCGGCAGATCGAATTGTGGAAGCCTTTCAGTCGGGAGGAAGACTGTTCTATGTCGGTGCAGGAACCAGTGGCAGATTGGGGATACTTGATGCTTCGGAATGTCCACCAACTTACGGAACACCACCTTCTATGGTACAGGGCATTATCGCAGGGGGCTTTCGGGCCGTGAAGGATCCTGTGGAAGGAGCTGAGGACAGTGAATCCCAAGGCGCCTCTGATCTGAGTGAGCATGGTCTGGATAAGAATGATGTTGTGGTGGGCATTGCTGCCAGCGGGCGAACTCCCTATGTCATCGGAGCAATGAAGTATGCGAGGGAAAAAGGAGCAGGTGTCATCAGCCTGAGCAATAATGCCGGTACACCAATGACCCTCCTGGCTGATGTGAGCATTGAAGCGGTCATGGGCCCCGAGGTTGTGATGGGGTCGACTCGGATGAAGGCAGGCAGTGCACAGAAAATGATCCTGAATATGCTGACGACTACAGCCATGATCAGACTGGGCAAAGTTTACCGGAACTTCATGGTCGACCTGAACCCCTCCAACGAGAAGCTTGTCCATCGGGCCAAACGAATGATACAGCTTGCCACCGGTGCGAGTGAATCCGATATTGAACAAACCTTCACTGCCGCAGGCGGACACGTTAAAACAGCCATCGTCATGCTGATGGCAGACGTGAATGCGCTCGAAGCACGGCGCAGACTGGATCTGGCTGACGGCTTCGTTCGTACAGCTATTGCAGGGCCGTCCTGATCGAATGCAAAGAGTATGCGTTAACTCATATTTTTTTACAGGAGCCTGATATTGATCTTGGCTCCTTTTCACTTATTTTTACGCCCGATCAGCATCAGCATGGGTCCCATGAAAAAATCCCTTCTGTTATATACAGTAAGGGATTTTTCTGCTTCATCATTTATGTTCCAAAATAGCCTGACGGCTCTTCTCCAGATACTCAATAGACTGGTTATAATCCCGGCTGGCAATGGCCAGGTAGAGAATATCAATTACATTCAGCTGCGCAATTCGCGAAGATGTTGCTCCACTTCGGATATCGCTTTCAGTGGAAGTAATCTTTAAGGGTACATCCGCCAGACTGCTGAGCGTGTTACTCCCCCATTTGGTAATACTGATTGTTGCTGCTCCGCCTTCGAGAGCATGCTTCAGACACGAAATGACATTTGAGGTTTCCCCCGAGTAGGAGATACATACAACGGCATCATCTTCACGAAGGGTTGTGGAAGAGGAAATTTGCATGTGCGGATCCGCAAACGAAAAGCTTGTGCGATTGATTCGCATGAACTTGTAGTGTGCATCCAGTGCAATCAGGTTCGAGGCCCCTACGCCATAGAAAAAAATTCGCTTTGCCCGGTGCAGTGCATCAACAGCCTGCTCAACCAGTCGTGGGTCCAATATATGGACCGTATCCTTCACCGATTGGATATTGTTTGCGGATACATGCTGAATGATGCTCTCCATCGAGTCCTGAGGACGAATCTCCGTATAGTGATATTGCTCACCCGTTTGCAAATCGCCCGCAATCTTCAGCTTCAGCTCCTGAAATCCGGATACGCCCAATGATTTGCATAGACGGATAATGGCAGCGGGACTGCCACCGCTCCGTTCGGACAGCTGTGCCACGGAAGACTGGACCGTCTCCTGGGGATGATCGAGAATATAGGCCCCGATCTTCCGTTCCGACGGGGTCAGGTCATCCATTAATGCGCGTAAACGTACGAGTCCACCTTTCATGCCTTCCATTCGTTCCACCTTTCCGTACTGTGTTCATGTACAAGCATTTTATCCTATAATTTCACTCGAGTCTAATCGGTAAACTCTCTTCAGCCATTCTGCTGCCGGACCGCAACCTCGTATCTACAGTGTAAGTGTACCCGAGATGACAGCATGCCTGGCCCCAGTAACCTCCGGGAGCGTATTTGTTCTACCCATTAATGCTTCATGACCCAGGAGGGCAAACCCAATAGCTTCGCGGGCATCGTCTGGTATGCCATAATCTGTGGTCCGCTCCAATCGGATACCTTTCGGAAGTCTGCCTTGAATCATTTTCATTAATGTGGCATTCGAAGTTCCCCCGCCGCAAGCCAGCATGGCCGAGATCGGTACATTCGGTAGCACAAAGTCCTCTACAGCCCGCACAATGGTCTCTGCTGTCAAACAAGTGGCCGTAGCCAAAGTATCTTCCAGGGATAAGGAACGTGCAGCTGACAGGTCCATCAAACGCTCTGCATAAGCAGCACCGTAAACCTCCCGCCCGGTGCTTTTGGGAGGCATTCTTCTGAAATAATCGTCGTCCAGACACAGCTCCACCAGGTCCTGATCAGGTGTCCCCTTGGCGGCAATGCTTCCATTGGGGTCATAATGCTGTCTGCCGTTCGTTTCCTGTCGCACAATGGCATCTATCACCATGTTTCCCGGTCCTGTATCGAATGCAGAGATGCCCACTTGCGATGAAGCAGCTGGAAGCACGGTCACATTGCCAATACCGCCGATATTCTGTACCAGTCGCCCCTCGGTCGTGCTGCGAAACATAAGAGCATCCGCATATGGTGTGAGCGGTGCTCCCTCCCCGCCAGCAGCAACATCTCTTGCACGCAGGTTACTGATCACCGGCAGTCCGGTCCGTTCCCGCACGACGGCCCCTTCACCGATCTGCAATGTGGATGCCACTTGAAGACTCCCCTCCGGTCCGGGAAACGCTGACGGGACCGGTGAGTGCCACACCGTTTGTCCGTGCATACTGATCGCATCCACTTGTCCAGGCGAGAGGCCTGCCGAACGAATCAGCTTCATGACACTGTGTGCGTACCACTCTGATACGCCGAAGTGTGCCGTCGTCAGGTCATCCACCCTCGCTGTTTCTGGAGAACACAATCGAATTAATACGTTCCTCAGCTCATTGGAATATGGAACACAGATGAAATCCATCAGGCTGATATTGGATAATGCCCCGCTGGCATCCGTCTGAATGTGTACCAGAGCTGCATCTGTCCCATCAAGGGATGTTCCGGACATCAGCCCTATGACATAATGATCTTGCTTCAAGCGATACTGTTCCCACATCGGATAGCTGCCTGTATCCATGTTTTCCTACCTCCTGCCAAACTTCATGTTCACGAATCTTGCCATAATTTCACCCAGTATATGATATAAAATTTTACAAGTCAATTATATTATGAAATTTAATTACACTTATCCATTTAACATACGTAATCCCTTTTAAAACCAGTGTAAATCAGTACAATTTCTCCATACATAAATGAAATAAATCAATAAAAGAAACATTTTTACAATTTTGTTGTTTATATATTGTAGTAAAATTATAGGAGATAAATTGTTTTTTACCGATGGGAACCCTGTATTTCCATGTCGGTGAGTTACAAGCTCTAAAAATGTTGAGGTGTATTTATGAAGAAAATAATTGTACTAATGTTTTTGAGCCTGTTCTTCCTTTTTCTGTTTCCTATTCAGGGAAATGCGGCAGCAAATACGTCTAAAATCTTCTTGAATGGAGAGCAATTGTCTCTACCGAATGACGTTCAGGTGACTATCGTCAATAAAAATGTCATGATCCCGATCCGAGTCGTTGCAGAAAATTTGAAGTTTGATGTCGACTGGAATCAACAAGCCCGTCAAGTGAAGATACAGCAAAATGAAAAAGTAATATCTCTCACCGTTGATCAGAAGCAAGCCATGGTTGCTGACAAACCGGTTACCCTGAATACGGCTCCACAAATTTTAAACAAAACGCTGGTGGTACCCATTCGTTTTGTCAGTGAACAGATGGGGCTTAGCGTAAAGTGGAACAACCAGGAGAAGATCGTATACTTAACTGGCAGCAATAATGAATCCAACGAAGCATCTGGAGATGATTCAGGAGCTAGCGACACCACGTCGTTAACCCATGTAACAGATATTGTTTTTGCCGATAATCAGCTTGTCGTGTCCATGGATGGGGAACAAGTGCAGCCTGTCATATCCACCTTGAAGAACCCGGATCGACTGGTTGTGGATCTGCCTGGAACCGTCTTTGGTGACCTGGCACAGCCGCTTGATCAGGGGTTTAATGGAAAGCTGGATGTAACCGGATATCCCAATGTATCGGAAGTGAGATATTCCCTATTTAAACGAGATCCCGGGCAAGTTCGGATTGTGGTTGAATTAAACAATGTGAAGGACGTGCAGTTCGATCAAAACGTGATTGCCGATAAGCTGCTGATCGATCTCAACGTTTCGGGGGACAGCGTACCGCCCGTGCCAGTGACTCCCGTCATCGATACAGGACGCAAGGTCGTCGTGATTGATCCAGGTCACGGAGGCAGTGACCCAGGGACCATAAGTATCACCAATAAACCGGAGAAGGAATACGTTCTGGCATTGGGTCTAAAAGTACAAGCTCTCCTGCTCAATGAGCCTGATATTGATCTGGTCATGACACGTGACAGCGATACCTATCCCACACGTTCCGAGCGCGTTAAACTGGCGAATGAGTTAAATGCGGATGTCTTTGTCTCTATACACGGCAACAGTGCAACATCCTCACCTCAGGCATCAGGTACAGAAACCTTTTATTATCAGCGCAGCAGCAGCAAGGACCTGGCCAATATCATTCATGAACGGTTGGTGAAGGCTCTCGGATTCAAGGATCGGCGTGTCAAGAATGGCAACTTGCAGGTGATACGGGAAACCACCATGCCTGCTGTGCTTCTGGAAATTGGTTTCCTGAGCAATGCTGCTGAAGAGAAGGCCATGTCATCCGAAGAAGTTCAGACCAAAGCTGCACAAGCAATAGTTGATGGAATCAAGGAATATCTAGGGATATAAAATATAACGTTATACCATACGGAGGATGTGATTTGTTGAAACGAAAGATGGGATACGGACTACTATTCTTGTTCATTCTTATCATGGCCGCAGGGTGTGCCCAGAAACCAGTGAGTGAATCCGGAACGAATGAACCCAACCATTCCGGAAGCGTACAGCCTTCCAACAATGGCGGGACTCAGGTTGAGCCGAACAAGGAAGAGAAGCAGACTGTTGAAGTATACTTCGCCGATACACAGGTGCTGGAACTGGAAAAAAGAGAAGTTGAGCTGGAGTTTGTAGAGAACGACGAAAAATACAAAAAAACATTTGAAGCCTTACAAAACAATGAAGATACTGAACTGGTCTCTCTATGGGAAAAGGTTGAACTGCTCTCCGTCCAATCTGCCGAGGATACGTTGACTTTGGATATGCATATCCCTGATGAAGCCAAGCTTGGCAGCAGTGGAGAATTGCTGGCCTTGGAAGCTTTAACTACAACGATGTTTCAGTTTGATGAAATAAATCAATTGGAATTGCTTGTAGATGGTGAAGCACTGGATAGTCTGATGGGTCATTCCGAACTTGAGCATCCCATTCAACGTGAACCATAAGCATGATGTTTAGCAAAGGGCGTCCCCAGGACATCCTTTACATTCCATTTCTCTTCTGTTTGGCAATCCCAATATCACGTAACTGTAATAAGAAGCTAACCTTATAGGGCCAGTCTTTGACAGCAACCTGGCCCTAATAGAGAAAACGCTATAAATAATCAAGAACATTGAAGATGAGAACCAGTCCGGCAATACACATCACCCAAGACAGTACCGAGCCGGACTGCTTTTCCAACTTATTTTGCAGCCTTTCGACTCTCTTTTGCACAGAGGAGCCCAGCCAAATATACAACATATAGATAATTATGGGGGGAGATACCATCACAAGATTATATCCAAGTAAAATGGATACCCATTCCACTGTGATTAGTCCTTCGGTCGTCATTAGACTAACCGCTGCATAATAAGGCAGGGCTGTCCCAGCTTCCAACAAGAATGTGGTCAATCCCATTGCAAGCAGACCCATAACTCCCGTAGAGCGGGGGGTGTGGTAGTTTTTATTTTTGGTATGACTCGGCTTAATAAAAAAACTGCCTGCAAAAAGCAACCCGCCCCCGATCAACAGAAACCAGCTCACTACTTTGTTTTCGAAAAAGGAAGTGAATACCTCCTTCAATATTTCAAGACCTAACATGAGCACACAGCCAAGCAAAAAATAGAGTATCATGACGGTCATGATATATATCATAAGCCTTGAGCCGAATCTTCGGTTCTCTGCGATCATCAAATACAACGTCACCCCGATAAGGGTCGGACTTAAGGTATCCAACAATGCAAATCCCCCAACGTAAACCAGCAATTCAGAATTCATTAGTCTGTAGCCCCCTACAACCTATTTGGACTCAGCACCAGATTGACCTCTCTCGTTAACCAGAAAGATATGATAGGCCTTTTCCATATAATGCAGCAGCTCCGGCTCCAATGGATATAATCCTAATTCCTCCGACGATTGGGCTGACTTCCTTGCACTCCATAATTTATCCAGGAACGCATCCTCTCCCTTGAACTGCTCCTTTTGCTTCTCCAGCATACGGCGAATGACATTCTGTACCTTTTCGGAGTCGGGAGGATCCTCCATATAGCTCTGCAACTTGCCAATAAGTGCAATCCACTCCAGGGAGTCTGGATCATTCCCTCCCATCTTGGGCAGCTTCTCCCACTGCTCTATCTCATCGCTGCTAAACATACCTTCTCTAAAAGAATGCCGTTTAACCGTACTATGCTTGGTCAACCGAATCAGTTTCTGAACGGCTTCCCCCTGATCCCCTTCTTCAACAATAAGACTATGAATCAATTCCCTTAAGGACGATTCCATGGAGCGCAACCGTTCCTGTTCCTCCATAATGTAAGCCAACTGGCCCCTCAAGCCTTGCTCCCAATTCCATTTAGGATCAGTGAGGATATCCTGAATCTCTTTCAATGAGTACCCCAGGCTTTTGAAAAATTGAATTTGCTGAAGCTTTCTCATATCCTCTTGCACGTATAGTCGATGCCCACCATCTGTCTTGGAGGCCGGATTCAGCAGTCCAATGGAGTCATAATATCGCAAGGTTCTAACCGTGATACCTGTCTTGCGAGCAAGATCCTTGATATGGATATACAAGGGCCCAGCACCTCCCACACATTCATGTATCCCTATTTTTCTCATTTAACAACGCATACTTCAACAAATAGCCCACTCCTAACCCAATCAAAACTCCCGGCAATATACTGTCTAAGGTCAGGCCTATCCCTGCCCCGATAATAACACAACTGTATATAAGAATATCTTCGGTTTTCATCGTTAACCTCCTTTTAGGATCGTCGGATTCAAGATAGCGTTCATTATACAAGTTGACGTAACGTCAGCTTCAAGCTTTATTTTTTGTGATAGGGCTTGATCCTGACGTTGCGTCAGTGTGTAAAATTAAGCCCTAACGAATACTGAAAATGAGGTGAATGAATGAGAACGTCACATATAATGGTTTTATCACGTGGTATTGTTCTGTTATCTATCGTTCTATTACTGAGCTCGTGCCAAGGAAGTGCTGTTACAGGTACACAGAGCGTATCCCTTGAATCCGTGGACACCATATGTATTGAAAACGGTAGTACTCCGGTAGTTATCGAATCCGCAAAGGAACTAAAATCAATGGAAGTCTCGATCACAGCTTACGATGGTAAGCCTGTCATTAATATCGATCAAGACGAGCAGCTAATAAAAGTTTCTATGAATAATCATGCTTTTCGGATTTTCAATATTATGAACAAGCCTTCGATCCAGATTAGAGTCCCTATGGATTACACAGGTAATCTACAGGTCATAAGTTCCTCCGGAAGAGTAACAGCCAATCATATACGATCTGACTTATCGATTAAAGGGAAAAGCGGTTCTATTCAGTTAAATATGGATAATATTCGTTCAAATCTACAGATCGCTTCCACTAGCGGAACTGTTACGTTAAATCTTGGCGATAAGAATCCTGATGTGAACTGGGTGTTGAAATCAAAAAGCGGGAGGCGCTCCCATGCAATGGACTTGAAGAACATAATTGAAGAAAGACACTCGTCACGGGGAATGACAGGAAAGGGGACACATTCTGTGGAGATAGAAACAACTTCAGGCAATATAGCTGTGAATTGAGGCAAATTGATTTACTTATTTACTTCCCCTTCCCCGGGGATTTCTGTGTAAAAATAAAAAAGAGACGCCTATAAAAGCATCTCTAATTCGTTGTGCATCTACTCTAAAAAAACAACTCATCTCCAGGAGAGAGCGAATAAACTGCTCCTGAACTTTGACATGTTATGGACAAGCCCTCTCTCAATCTGTCCGTCTCGGCCTTATCTGCATGCACAAGCAAGGTATGCCGAGCAGGCAGCCGCTGCAGCATTCTCTCGACATCCAGCCAGCCTTGATGCACTTTATAACGAATCTTCTGCACCTCACAGATCCCATACTCCGCCGGATTCTGTGCTAGCTGCTGTGCAAAAGTGCCCACAGCCGCATGCCCGGTGAGCAGGATCAGGTTTTCAACACTCGCCGCCAGCTGGCTATAGTACCAACGGGCAAGGGAAGATTGCATCATGCCGTCGGGAATAAACCATAGGGAAGCACCATATTGATTCAGCAGTCGCCCCCGATCCTCCTGACTTTTGGGCAAATGCCAGGATTGTCCCTTTAGAAATCGTTCAATGGCGCCCGTTAACGGACCCTCGAGATGTGTTCCCTGTTCTCTTAGCCAGTACGGGACACGCAACAGCTGCTTCATGCCATCTACTAGCCCCTGTTCAACGATCATCGGAACGCCAGGGAACTGCTGATGTGCCCACAGTATGATCTCTTGACCACGGCCTACCGAAGGCATTGGTAAAAGCACCTTACCACCCCGAGCAATGGTCTGGCGTATGGCACGGTCCAATTGTTCCAGCTTGTCTGCCTGCGTATCCCGGTCCGTTCCATATGCAGCATCCACAATCGCCAGATCCAACGGCTGATTCAAGCCGCTCTTTGTTAACAAAGGAGTCATGGATATCTTGGAAATTTCAGAATTCTCAGTTGCTATCGCTAGTTCCACCCGCGGTTCTCCAGCAAATGGTATGCCATCACTAACAGCCAAGCCTTGAGTCAATCGTGAATGATTTATACGGCTGCTTTTGTGCTCCCTGCCCCTGAACAGGCTTGCCAATCTCAGCGCCTCTGCCGCACAATCTTCCTGTAAAAGCATGGACTCGGACGTATAGTCCCCGGAATAGAAGATCCGTTTACCCTCCATCTCAAGTGCAAACCATACCGATCCTGCAAGGTGACCACTGCGTCCCCATAACACGTGCAGACCAGGAATCATCTCGAACCAGATCCCAGGCTTCGCCTGATCCTCCAGATACCTGTAACGTATGGACTCCACGTCTGTCTCCTCATAGGGAAGATCATGTCCTGCACGCTCCAGATTGCTGCGCCACGCCCGGAAATAGGTATTCAGCTGCTCCCTTGTCTCACGTGTCGTCCATACTTCACCCTGATAGCCCATTTTATACAATAAAGGAATAGCAACGGAATGATCCTCATGCGCGTGGGACAGCAGAACAGCATCCAGTGTTGATACAAGTTCGGGCTGGATAAGCGGGTATGCTCCCGCTCCTTCTTTTTTCACGCCACAATCCATTAAAATGTGAGTTCTGTTTCCGCTCAAGAGATAGGCGGAGCGGCCATGCTCCCCTGCCCCGCCCCATATGTTCAGTTTGATCATGATGCATTCCACTTTCTCTTTGAATTCAGTAGTTCAATGCCGAGCAGCATCAGTACGGTCATGCCGACCGTTACAACCGCCATGGCCATTCCGAGCGAGACCTGACCTTGTTCAAACTGGGCAAAGATATATGTTGCCGACGTCTGCATGGACGGCGGGAGAATCAACAATGAGCCTACGAGCTCGCGTGTAGCAATGGTGAATGTCATCATCCAACCGGCCAGCATGCCGGGAATGATGAGCGGCACAAGAATGCGCCGAAGGATATACAGCGGCTTTCCGCCAAACACCTGACCTGCCTGAAACAAAGTACCATCAATCTGAGTAAAGCTCGATTTTACGTATTGCACCGTATATGGCAAAAACAGTACGACATACGTCAGAACCACCATCCCGTACGTGTTATACAGGGTGACAGGCATCCAAGGTGAATTCCAGAACAGGATCAGACCCACAACCATGACAATGCCGGGTACGGTGTTGGGAAGCAGGCTAAACAGATCAATGACTCGCTGCATGAATGAGGATGACTTGCCAATCGCCAGGGCAAAACCTGTACCAATCACAACCGCAACGGTGGAAGCGGCGAGGGATAATCCCAGGCTGTTTCCGATGGCTTTCATGCTAACCGAGCCCCAAGAGAGCAGATCCCGATAGTGATCCAGTGTTACATTGTCCAGAGACAATCCGGCCCCGCGCAGCTTCATCGTCGACGCCGCAATAATGGAGAAGTACGGAATCCCCACGGAGAGAATGAGAAGTACCGCGAGATACAGACCGCATAGCCAGCCTGCTCCCCCGCGAAGGGAATATCGTTTGGACCGCTGTCCTTTGCCTCCCACTAGACGGTACGTGAATTTACGACTCATGGCGGACTGCATGTACCACATGACGAGACATACGGATAACAAGACCGATGCCAGTGAGGTGGCCTTACCGAAATCAATCGGCCAACTGGAGATATATTTGTGGATCTCCGAGGTCATGACATAGTATCCGATACGGCGGCCGAAGGTGGCCGGAGTTCCGAATTCCGCAATCGTTTTAACGAAAACAAGCATGATCCCCATCCCGTAGGAAGATAACAGTAAAGGTAATATAATGCGTCTAAACCGGTATCCTGCTGGTGCACCGTGCACCGACCCTGCCTCTTCCAGATTGCCACCGATGCGAATCAACGCATCCCGCAGCAGCAAGTATAGGAACGGAAATAAATGCAAGCTCATAATCAGCACCATGCCCCAGAAACTGAAGAAGAGCTCGCTCCATTTCTCAGCTGATGGCACCCACTGCTGCAGGTATCCTCCTTTTTGCATAAATAATATCCAGCCCATGGATCCGATATACGGTGGTGTCATGAACGGAATCATCAGGATCACATCCACCCAGCGGTGCTGGCCCATTCGGGTCTTGGCCATCATCCAGGCCAGCGGCAGGGCCAGCAAGGTGGTGACGGCAACAACACAGATGCCAAGCCAGACAGAATTGAGCAGCACACCCGACAAATGATGACCAGTAATCGTCCGGATCGGAGCCATCCAGTCCCATTGTCCATCCGGATACACGCTCTGCCAGAAAATCAGCAGCAAGGGTACACCAATACTTATAGTCAGCAGAAAGAGGGCCAGAATCACGCCCACTCTCCGAAAAATACGGTTGTTGTCCAATACAACAGGTTTCACTGATTTCACCTCACATGACTTCCACCAAAACACTCGTCACACGTGTTGCCGAATGTTCTTCAGTTTGTTTCAGCAGTCTTATTTGAAAATCTCGGAGAAACGAGCCGCTGTTTCATCACCGTGTTCACTCATCCAGTTCCAGTCCACTTTCAACTGCGGGATATCTTTCAGATTGGCCCGGTTGGTCGCTTCAATATCCTCACGGCCCGGAATCAGGTACGCATCAGCAACCAGCTTCTGTGCTTCATCGGACAACAGATAGTCGATAAACGCCTTGGCGTTTTCTACATTCGGGCTTGATTTCAGGATGGCAGCCGGTCGTGGACTGATTACAGTCCCTTCTTCTGGATATACGATATCCAGGGGTTCGCCTTTATCCTTGGAGGAATAGGCCATGTAATCAACACCTGCCGCAACGATGCTTTTGGCTCCCGTAATTACCGGATCAAGAGCTTCCTGGTTCGCACCCGCCATGGCCACACCATTCGCTTTGTAGCTGTCCAGCAGATCCCATCCTTGGTCACCGTTCACACTCAGGTACCCTGTAATGAAGTCCAGTGCAGAGCCAGACAACGTTGGATCCGGGATATTTACAGCGTCTTTCCAGGCTGGTGTAGCGAGTTCAGCCCAGCTTGTCGGTGGCGTAGACACCAGCTTGGTGTTGTACACAATTCCGAGTGCTGAAGCACTTGAACTGAAATAGTTACCTTCTGCATCTGACCAGTCCTTGTTCAGCTTGTCGGCATTAGCTGCTTCAGGGTATGGGAGCGTCAAACCGTCAGCCTTGAGTGCCTGTGCCGAAGGCAAAGAGGCAAGAATAACTACATCGGCCACAGGGTTGGATTTTTCTGCCTCCATACGGGCAAGAATTTTACCAGTTGTTCCCTGGAACATCTCTACTTCAATCCCTGTTTTGGCTGTAAACCCGCTCACGATATTATCTGCCAGCTTTTGCGGCCCTGCACTATACAACACCAGTTTGCCGCCTGCTGTTTCGGTTGGTTGTGCTGCCGCGGCACTGCCTTCACCAGCAGATTGTCCTGCGTTTCCAGCGGTTGAATTCGTACTACATCCGAACAAGCTAATGCTCATCACCGCTGTTAACAGCAGCAATGCGCTTTTTTTCCGTGTTTTCATTCCCAACATCACATTCCATCTCCCTTGGTCATATGTTTTATCGAGTAAACTTAAACTTTTTCTCATTTCCTCATTCAAACATCTAGTTCGCTGCAGCTATAACTTCCTGTTTCGCATCCATGCTATCCTGCCCGTTCATACGGCAGATACGCTCCGGCGAGATATACAGCTGAACCTGCTCACCTACGTGGACCCTTCGATCCAGGTAAGCTGTCCATATGCCTAGCCCTTCCATTTGAACCCGGATCTCATAACGCTCCCCTACATAGCTGACACTCAATACCGTAGCCTGATAACGCAAGTCGTCATGACTTGTCCTGTTCCAGGTCACATGTTCCGGCCGTACCATGGACTGATTCGGTGTCAGCCAGTTGGATTTGCCGATAAACGAAGCAACAAACGGATCGCTTGGCGAGGAGTAGATCGTCTCGGGGCTACCTTTTTGCAATATCCGCCCCTTCTCCATGACCACAATCTCATCCGACATCGACATCGCCTCCACCTGATCGTGAGTGACATATAGCGCGGTTAGCCCCATATCCCGAACGAGGGACATCATCTCAATTCGCATTTCTTCCCGCAGTACAGCATCGAGTGCACTAAGCGGTTCATCAAACAGAATTACACCGGGTCTTACGGCTACCGCTCGGGCAAAAGCAACCCGCTGCTGCTGTCCACCGGACAGCTGATGAGGATAACGATCTTCCATGCCTTGCAGGCGAACCATGCCAAGTGCTTCGGTTACCTTCTGCCGTAAATTTGCTTTCTGCTTTCCGGCCCTCAAGCCAAATGCCACATTTTCATATACCGTCATATGCGGCCATAATGCAAAATCCTGAAACACCATGCCCAGATTACGCTTATGGGTGGGTACATCAATCCGCTTGGCTGCTGAGAAGATGCACTGATCACCCGCAACAATCTCCCCCGCATCTGGCTGCTCCAGTCCGGCAAGCATCCGCAGCAATGTGGTTTTGCCGCAGCCTGATGGACCAAGCAGCGTTGTAAACTGACCATGCTGAAGCGTTAGATCCGTGGGCAATAGTGCAGGCGTGCGATTGAATGATTTTTGAACTCCTGAAATCTCCATTTTCATAAGCATCCCTGCCTGTCTTCTTGTACTGTACTCAGTCTAACTCCCGCTCTCGCGAGTTGTATGTTAGGAATGTAAAAATGAAATTAACTTTTTAGATGAATTCTGTTGATGTTCATAGATTAAATCTATATAAGGTGATTCAAATTAATTTTTCATTTGGTTACACCGATTACAGCACCATCTTCCTATCGCTGTTCGTTGTTATCCCCAAATTTCCTTGATCCCCTTTTCGAAGGGAGACATCAGGAGATCGAGGCGAAGCGTATGCTCACGAACTAGCTTTCTTTCGGAAAGGGTTTAGCTTCGCTTTTCCAGAGTGGTCCTGTATTCTCCCTGTTTATGAACACAAGCATTAGATCATCTTCTATTGGAGGCCCTGGATAAGGGAGAGGAGTGTGAGTTCGTTGAATCTGATTAAACTGCAAATTGTAGAGCTGATTGACAAGCATCATCACATGACCAGTGTCGCGGAGATTCTGGGCATTAAGCAGCCCACGGTTACATTTCATATGAAATCCCTGGAGGAAGAGATGGGAGTGCGATTATTCGAATCGCGCAGCGGGAAGACGTTCCTAACGGAGGCTGGACAGGCCCTGCTTCATTATTCTGTTAAAATCAATGCCCTGACCCAGGAGGCCCGCCGGGTGGTCCAAGAATACGACAGCCTCTACCGGGGCACGCTTCACATTGGGGCGAGTTATGTACCTGCAACCTATCTGCTGCCTCCGATGCTAAATACATTCTCACAGGAGTTTCCCGGTATTCGAATTGTGTTATCGGTCAAACCATCGCCTGTCATTCGCGAGATGTTAATGAGGCACCAGATTGATCTGGGAGTCATCTCTTCTGAACCGTTTGTTGGTCCGATCCTTCAAGCCGATCCGCTATGCGCAGATGATCTGGTATTAATCTGTGCTCCTCAGCATGCTCTGGCTAGTAGAGAAGTGCTTGAACCTGACCACATTTCTCAGATTCCCTTCGCTCTGCATGGGAACGAATCAAGCACTCGCCGTTTGACCAACCAATGGCTGGAACAACATGCCGTGCGGCTTCGCAGTACGGTAGAGATGGATTCACTCGAGGCAATCAAGCAGCTGGTTCTGCTGGGAGGTCATATTTCATTCATGTCGCGCATGGCCGTCCAGTGGGAGGAGCAGCATGGCTTGATTCAAGTTTTGCCCATTCCCGGGGAACAAGCCCCTAGGCATATATACACGGTCCATAATAAGGATCGTCATCCTTCGGTTCAAATGAATCGGTTCAAGGAAGTTCTTCAGCAAGGAGTCACGGGCTCCCCTTCATTTCTTGGCTTGATCCCATAAAAAATCTCGTTCGCCATTCATCAAATCTATGCAGGGTTAACGCAATGCTCGTGCAACGTTAATCACTTTCATATACTCGGGCGCTAAAGTGGGTCTGTACATTAATCCAGCCTAGGGAGTGATTGGTTTTGAAAAAGTGGAAAAAGGTAACAACCTCATTGATGCTGAGTATCGTCACATTGGGGAGCAGTCTGGCATTCCAGGCACCTCAGGCTTCAGCGGCGGCCAATGCCGTACCTGCCTACGAAGTGAAGTTTCTGGCTAAACCGGAGCTGGTATTGAACTCTGATGGAACGCCTCGCAGTGAAGTTATTCAGACGTTGTCCCTGGATTCTACACCGAGAAACATCAGCGCTGAGTACTTTGACACCAATGCTCTGAATCTGAACCAAGCGGGATGGGATGTCCGTTTCCGGAAGAAGGATGACAAAAACAACTATGAATTGACCTACAAAAAGCGCTATCCCGTAATTAACGGTGACATTAACGCTGCACTGACCTTGGCTAATCAAGAGGGATTTGATGCATCAGATGATAACTATGAGGCTGAGATCGATTGGGGTTATGGCAAACAAACGCTGAGCTTCTCCAATACCAAAAAGGTGGATACCAAAGCTACAGGCGTGCAGCTTCCTTCCGAGAAGGATGCGCTCGATATGCTCCTGGACAAGCTGCCAGGCAAACTGAAAAACTGGTCCTCTTCCAACTGGGGTAAACAAACGCTCTCACAATCCCGTGCTCACGGCCCTGTAACGTTCCAACGCTATGCAGGTACATGGAATGGACAAGAGCTGTCGTTTGAGGTATGGCCTATTCGCAACGCAGATGGGACAGGTTTCGAGAATCTTGTAGAGGTTTCTTTCAAAACCGAAGATGCTGCAGCTGTATCCGGCCTGCATACCGAGCTGCTGCAAGTGTTGGAAAGCAACAACTGGCTTATACCTGCCGATGGCCTGAAGACTCAAACGATTTTGGAAAGATACTAATCGCCTGGAATTGCAAAGCATAGATATAATCAAAAGGACATTAGCAGGTTTATCCTGTTAATGTCCTTTGTTATTTTTACTTTGGGTGTATCCTAAGTAATATCATCCTATTTTAGCAAGCTTAGTTTTATGGAGATCAACTAGATGCTGCCTGCATTAAACTTTCTGACGATTCAACGATGAATTGATCAGCCTACTCTGAATATTTAGTATACTTTAAAGGTTTGTGCCGTTTCGATGCCCAGCGCACTTTGAATAAACGTATTAGCCACTCGTTCCACAGGTACCGGGTTAAAACCAATGAAAAAGTCTCTATATTTCTCAGCCGACTCTTCAAACAAATTAGGGCTGACCGAATTCAGACGAATACCTCTTGGCAATTCGTAGGCTGCCGCTTTGGCAAAAGCATCGATTGCCCCGTTGGCCATAGCACTTGAAGCACCTTGTGCAATAGGATGATCCTTGATAATACCACTAACCAGCGTGAAACTCCCACTGTCATTGACATAGTGTTGACCAATCAACACGATATTGATCTGACCCAGCAATTTGCTCTGTACACTGATCATGTTGTTCTCCGGGGTCAGCTCTTCCAGTCTGGCATAATGTGTCTGCCCAGCCGCGACAATGACATAATCAATGTTTTGCACAGCTTCAAAAAGAGCCTTAATGCTATCTGTTGAGGTCATATCGACCTGATAATCACCTGAGCTTCTGCCTGCTGTAACCACTTCTACAGACAGTTCATTCAACTTGGCAACAATCGCCTTTCCTAACGTTCCATGTCCTCCAATAACAAGAGCTCTTTTCACACGATTCCTCCTCTTTAAGTCCGAACCATTTTCACCCATAATATGCCTCTATCTACCTATTTAAACAAAATCATTCGGCAAGAGCAAGTTACTATACTCTGAGCTGTTCATATAAGATGAGGTACATATGAGATTATAAATACAAAAATAAAAAAAACCTCCTGCACAAGGCAAGAGGCTTACTGTAAGCGGGTGATGGGAATCGAACCCACGCTATTAGCTTGGAAGGCTAAAGTTCTACCATTGAACTACACCCGCATAATCATAAAAATCGGGATGACACGATTTGAACATGCGACCCCCTGGTCCCAAACCAGGTGCTCTACCAAGCTGAGCTACATCCCGATATTAATGGAAATAATGGCGCGCCCTGAGAGATTCGAACTCCCGGCCTTTTGATTCGTAGTCAAACGCTCTATCCAGCTGAGCTAAGGGCGCATATATTATTGGAGCGGACGACGGGAATCGAACCCGCGACCCTCGCCTTGGCAAGGCGATGCTCTACCGCTGAGCCACGTCCGCAGAATATATGGTGCGGTCGAGAGGACTCGAACCTCCACGGGGGGTTAGCCCACACGGACCTGAACCGTGCGCGTCTGCCAATTCCGCCACGACCGCAAAATATAAATGGTGAGTCATGAAGGGCTCGAACCTTCGACACCCTGATTAAAAGTCAGGTGCTCTACCAACTGAGCTAATGACTCTTAATAAAATGGCTGGGGATATAGGATTTGAACCTATGCATGACGGAGTCAAAGTCCGTTGCCTTACCGCTTGGCTAATCCCCAATAAAATCATGGGGCGATCGAGGGGAATTGAACCCCCGAATGCCGGATCCACAAACCGGTGCGTTAACCACTTCGCCACGATCGCCATAATTCAACCTGAGAGTATCTCAGTATTCCCATCCTTGTCTATAATATACATTCTATTATAGATTAAGATGTGAAGGTATTAAATGGTGCCGGCGAGAGGACTTGAACCCCCAACCTACTGATTACAAGTCAGTTGCTCTACCAGTTGAGCTACACCGGCACGGTGTAAAGTGTGGAATTTATTAAAATGGCGGAACCGACGGGATTCGAACCCGCGATCTCCTGCGTGACAGGCAGGCATGTTAGGCCAACTACACCACGGTTCCAGATCACTTTCTGTTAGGAAAGTATAATTGCGGGGGCAGGATTTGAACCTGCGGCCTTCGGGTTATGAGCCCGACGAGCTACCGGGCTGCTCCACCCCGCGTCGTTATAAAAGTTATATGGTGGAGGCTGAGGGGCTCGAACCCCCGACCCTCTGCTTGTAAGGCAGATGCTCTCCCAGCTGAGCTAAGCCTCCATATCTATGACCCGTAGGGGATTCGAACCCCTGTTACCTCCGTGAAAGGGAGGTGTCTTAACCCCTTGACCAACGGGCCTTACTAAAAAATCTTCTGGCGGAGAGAGAGGGATTCGAACCCTCGAGACGCTTGTGGCGCCTACACGATTTCCAATCGTGCTCCTTCGGCCAACTCGGACACCTCTCCATATGGCTCCCCGAACAGGACTCGAACCTGTGACAACTCGATTAACAGTCGAGTGCTCTACCAACTGAGCTATCAGGGAATGGTGGAGCCAAGCGGGATCGAACCGCTGACCTCCTGCTTGCAAGGCAGGCGCTCTCCCAGCTGAGCTATGGCCCCATGTTTGTTTACCTCACAAAGTGAAGTATAGCTTCGAGGTTTATTCCGATTACTTTCCGGGGACCCCGTGAATTTCATAAAACTTGTATGGTGGGCCCTGGTGGACTCGAACCACCGACCTCACCCTTATCAGAGGTGCGCTCTAACCAACTGAGCTAAGGGCCCGTATATAAATCCCTTTTCCTTTACGAGGGGGGCAAAAAAAATACCCCAAAGGGAATCGCTTGGCAGCGTCCTACTCTCCCAGGACCCTTCGGTCCAAGTACCATCGGCGCTAGAGGGCTTAACGGTCGTGTTCGGGATGGGTACGTGTGGAACCCCTCCGCCATCGCCACCAAACGATGCTACTATACACTCAGAGATCATTCTCTGAAAACTAGATCCGAAACGAAACTTGCGACTAGAACCTGCGATTTGGATAAGCCCTCGACCGATTAGTACTGGTCAGCTCCATGCATTACTGCACTTCCACCCCCAGCCTATCTACCTCGTCGTCTTCAAGGGGTCTTACATACTGGGAAATCTCATCTTGAGGGGGGCTTCACGCTTAGATGCTTTCAGCGCTTATCCCGTCCGTACATAGCTACCCAGCGGTGCTCCTGGCGGAACAACTGGTACACCAGCGGTACGTCCATCCCGGTCCTCTCGTACTAAGGACAGCTCCTCTCAAATTTCCTACGCCCACGACAGATAGGGACCGAACTGTCTCACGACGTTCTGAACCCAGCTCGCGTACCGCTTTAATGGGCGAACAGCCCAACCCTTGGGACCTACTTCAGCCCCAGGATGCGATGAGCCGACATCGAGGTGCCAAACCTCCCCGTCGATGTGGACTCTTGGGGGAGATAAGCCTGTTATCCCCAGGGTAGCTTTTATCCGTTGAGCGATGGCCCTTCCATGCGGTACCACCGGATCACTAAGCCCGACTTTCGTCCCTGCTCGACTTGTAGGTCTCGCAGTCAAGCTCCCTTATGCCTTTGCACTCTTCGAATGATTTCCAACCATTCTGAGGGAACCTTTGGGCGCCTCCGTTACTCTTTAGGAGGCGACCGCCCCAGTCAAACTGCCCACCTGACACTGTCCCCGTACCCGCTAAGGGCACCAGGTTAGAACCTAGATACGATCAGGGTGGTATCCCAACGGTGCCTCCACACAAGCTGGCGCTCATGCTTCAAAGGCTCCCACCTATCCTGTACAGATCGTACCCAAATTCAATATCAAGCTGCAGTAAAGCTCCATGGGGTCTTTCCGTCTTGTCGCGGGTAACCTGCATCTTCACAGGTATTAAAATTTCACCGGATCTCTCGTTGAGACAGCGCCCAAGTCGTTACGCCATTCGTGCGGGTCAGAATTTACCTGACAAGGAATTTCGCTACCTTAGGACCGTTATAGTTACGGCCGCCGTTTACTGGGGCTTCGGTTCACAGCTTCGGATTGCTCCTAACCGCTCCCCTTAACCTTCCAGCACCGGGCAGGCGTCAGCCCGTATACTTCGCCTTACGGCTTCGCACAGACCTGTGTTTTTGCTAAACAGTCGCTTGGGCCTTTTCACTGCGGCCCCCTCGTGCTATTCACACTACCGGGGCACCCCTTCTCCCGAAGTTACGGGGTCATTTTGCCGAGTTCCTTAACGAGAGTTCTTCCGCGCGCCTTAGAATTCTCTTCTCGCCTACCTGTGTCGGTTTGCGGTACGGGCACCTTCATCTGGCTAGAGGCTTTTCTTGGCAGTGTGAGATCATGACCTTCGCTACTGTAATTTTCACTCCCCATCACAGCTCAGCCTTACGATGTGCGGATTTGCCTACACATCAGCCTCACTGCTTGGACAGACATCCATCAGTCTGCGTCACTACCCTACTGCGTCCCCCCATCGCTCGTAACGATTTACGGTGGTACAGGAATTTCGACCTGTTGTCCTTCGACTACGCCTTTCGGCCTCGCCTTAGGTCCCGACTTACCCTGAGCGGACGAGCCTTCCTCAGGAACCCTTAGGCTTTCGGCGGATCAGATTCTCACTGATCTTTTCGTTACTCATACCGGCATTCTCACTTGTATAATGTCCAGCGCTCCTTACGGTACACCTTCAACCCTTATACAACGCTCCCCTACCCCTGATCATAAGATCAAGCCATAGCTTCGGTGGTGTGTTTAGCCCCGTTACATTTTCGGCGCAGAGTCACTCGACCAGTGAGCTATTACGCACTCTTTCAATGGTGGCTGCTTCTAAGCCAACATCCTGGTTGTCTGTGCAACTCCACATCCTTTCCCACTTAACACACACTTGGGGACCTTAGCTGATGGTCTGGGCTGTTTCCCTTTTGACAATGGATCTTAGCACTCACTGTCTGACTCCCGGAAGTAAGTCTATGGCATTCGGAGTTTGACTGAGCTTGGTAACCCTTGCGGGCCCCGCACCCAATCAGTGCTCTACCTCCACGACTCTGTTTTCCGAGGCTAGCCCTAAAGCTATTTCGGGGAGAACCAGCTATCTCCGAGTTCGATTGGAATTTCTCCGCTACCCCCACCTCATCCCCGCACTTTTCAACGTGCGTGGGTTCGGGCCTCCAGTGCGTGTTACCGCACCTTCACCCTGGACAGGGGTAGATCACCCGGTTTCGGGTCTACGTCCACGTACTACATCGCCCTATTCAGACTCGCTTTCGCTGCGGCTCCGGCTCTTCACCTTAACCTTGCACGGGAACGTAACTCGCCGGTTCATTCTACAAAAGGCACGCCATCACCCCTAAAATGGGCTCTGACTTCTTGTAAGCACACGGTTTCAGGTTCTATTTCACTCCCCTTCCGGGGTGCTTTTCACCTTTCCCTCACGGTACTGCTTCACTATCGGTCGCTAGGAAGTATTTAGCCTTGGCAGATGGTCCTGCCGGATTCATACGGGGTTTCACGTGCCCCGCACTACTCGGGATCCGTCTCGGAGGGAACCAACTTTCAATTACAGGGCTTTTACCTTCTTTGGCGGGCCTTTCCAGACCTCTTCGTTTAACCGGTTCCTTTGTAACTCCATGTGAGACGTCCCACAACCCCAGAGAGCAAGCTCTCTGGTTTGGGCTGTTCCGCGTTCGCTCGCCGCTACTGACGGAATCACTATTGTTTTCTCTTCCTCAAGGTACTTAGATGTTTCAGTTCCCCTGGTATGCCTCTACACAACCTATGTATTCAGTTGTCAGTAACTGGATATTACCCCAGCTGGGTTTCCCCATTCGGACATCCCCGGATCAAAGCTTGCTTACAGCTCCCCGAGGCAGTATCGTTGTTCGCCACGTCCTTCATCGGCTCCTAGCGCCTAGGCATCCTCCGTGTGCTCTTAGTAGCTTAACCAACTGCTCATGATGAGCAATGCAGTTATCACTAATATTTGAAACTTGTTTAACACAAGTTCAGCTAAAAGGAATATTCTAATTCGCAATTTTCGTTTCGATATCTAGTTTTCAAAGAACAAGCTCCATGCAAAAGCAAGCTGTTTGAGAGTTTGAGCTCTCAAAACTGAGCAACGAGTGAGTTAAAAGCTTTACGAAGTAAAGCTCGCTTCGGAAGCATGCTTCCTGAAGACTTTTTGAATGTCTTCGTTGCAGAAGACGATTCTCCATAGAAAGGAGGTGATCCAGCCGCACCTTCCGATACGGCTACCTTGTTACGACTTCACCCCAATCATCTATCCCACCTTCGGCGGCTGGCTCCTTGCGGTTACCCCACCGACTTCGGGTGTTATAAACTCTCGTGGTGTGACGGGCGGTGTGTACAAGACCCGGGAACGTATTCACCGCGGCATGCTGATCCGCGATTACTAGCAATTCCGACTTCATGCAGGCGAGTTGCAGCCTGCAATCCGAACTGAGACCGGCTTTTTAGGATTCGTTCCACCTCGCGGCTTCACAGCCCGTTGTACCGGCCATTGTAGTACGTGTGTAGCCCAGGTCATAAGGGGCATGATGATTTGACGTCATCCCCACCTTCCTCCGGTTTGTCACCGGCAGTCACCTTAGAGTGCCCACCCGAAGTGCTGGCAACTAAGATCAAGGGTTGCGCTCGTTGCGGGACTTAACCCAACATCTCACGACACGAGCTGACGACAACCATGCACCACCTGTCTTGAATGTCCCGAAGGAAAGGCACATCTCTGCACCGGTCATTCAGATGTCAAGACCTGGTAAGGTTCTTCGCGTTGCTTCGAATTAAACCACATACTCCACTGCTTGTGCGGGTCCCCGTCAATTCCTTTGAGTTTCAGTCTTGCGACCGTACTCCCCAGGCGGAATGCTTAATGTGTTAACTTCGGCACCAAGGGTATCGAAACCCCTAACACCTAGCATTCATCGTTTACGGCGTGGACTACCAGGGTATCTAATCCTGTTTGCTCCCCACGCTTTCGCGCCTCAGCGTCAGTTACAGCCCAGAGAGTCGCCTTCGCCACTGGTGTTCCTCCACATCTCTACGCATTTCACCGCTACACGTGGAATTCCACTCTCCTCTTCTGCACTCAAGTCATCCAGTTTCCAGTGCGATCCGGGGTTGAGCCCCGGGATTAAACACCAGACTTAAATGACCGCCTGCGCGCGCTTTACGCCCAATAATTCCGGACAACGCTTGCCCCCTACGTATTACCGCGGCTGCTGGCACGTAGTTAGCCGGGGCTTTCTTCTCAGGTACCGTCACTCCTTAAGCAGTTACTCTTAAGGACGTTCTTCCCTGGCAACAGAGCTTTACGATCCGAAAACCTTCATCACTCACGCGGCATTGCTCCGTCAGGCTTTCGCCCATTGCGGAAGATTCCCTACTGCTGCCTCCCGTAGGAGTCTGGGCCGTGTCTCAGTCCCAGTGTGGCCGATCACCCTCTCAGGTCGGCTACGCATCGTCGCCTTGGTGAGCCGTTACCTCACCAACTAGCTAATGCGCCGCAGGCCCATCCTCAAGTGACAGATTGCTCCGTCTTTCCAGCTTCCTTCAGGCGAAGAAAGCAAGTATTCGGTATTAGCTACCGTTTCCGGTAGTTGTCCCAAGCTTGAGGGCAGGTTGCCTACGTGTTACTCACCCGTCCGCCGCTAACCATCAGAGAAGCAAGCTTCTCTTCAAGTCCGCTCGACTTGCATGTATTAGGCATGCCGCCAGCGTTCGTCCTGAGCCAGGATCAAACTCTCCAATAAAGTATTGAAAAGAGCGATTAGCTCATTTTGAATCTGACGAGATTAAAAATCTCATTTGTTGATCTTGCAAGCAAGATCATTTACTCACTCGTTGTTCAGTTTTCAAAGATCAAACGTTGTTTGCATCCGAGTGTTGTTCTCTTCAGCAACTTTTATATCTTATCACATCCGAACCAATTTAGCAAGCACTTTTTTTTCAAGTTTCTTTCGAAGCTTTTCAGTTGGCTTACCGCACCGTGTTTCTTGTGTTTTCTTGGCCGGAATTAGAATATACCATGTACAGTTTTATTATGCAAGTACTTTTTTCAAAAAAGTTAAAAACCTTACTCATACCCTTCTAACCCTGTCTTCTACTCTTCTTACCTTCTATATATAAGATCATATTTTGGCATACTCAATCAAGTTTATAGGAGAATAACAAAAAGCCAGACAAGCCTCTCTCCCTCCTTCAAGGAAGGCACGTTCGAGACTCGGTTCCGGCTTTTCATAAAACTCTTTCCTTCTATATAAGAAACTTCTTAGGACCATGCAATAATTCCACTCCATTGAAACTCATTACAATATGCGTTTACCCAGCAGCGACGCAATGAGTTCAACCCCCAGCCTCGCAGTGTGTCTATTATGATCGAATAATGGATTGACCTCCACAAGTTCCATAGAGGTAATACGATTCGTGGAAGCTAGTAACTCCAGTGCAAAATGCGCTTCACGGTAGTTCAACCCTCCCGGGACTGGTGTACCCACCCCTGGTGCTTCACGCGGATCAAGGCAATCCATATCGAAGCTAAGATGAATCCCGTCACTCCCCTTTCCTGCCACAGCCACCGCTTGTTCGACAACCCACTGGATTCCCATTCGGTCTATATCATGCATGGTGAAGCTTTTGATTCCATGTGCTTTAATCTGTTCTTTCTCATACTCATCAATATCCCGCAACCCGACGTACACCAGATTGGAAGGATTAATAAATGGACCAACCCCAGGGATATGGGATAAATTAAATGCCGAATGTCCCAGTGCTGCAGCCAGACTCATCCCATGCATGTTACCAGACAAACTGCACTCTTCGGTATTTAGGTCAGCATGTGCATCGAACCAGATTACACCCAAGTTGGAATAATGAGAAGTTAACCCCGCCATAGTACCAATTGCCACGCTGTGGTCTCCTCCGAGAACAAGCGGGAACACACCCCCTGCTACCACACGGGACACTTCGGCGCACACCCGCTCACTCACCAGGCGAACTTCACGCAAATACTTAGCACGGTTACGCTCAATTGGTGCATCAGCTACCAACGGACAATCCACACGCACTTCCTCCGTCAAAACTAATCCGAGTCTCGCAATCTCCCGCTTTAGCCCAGCTGTAATCAGCTCATCCGGACCTAACTCCGCACCCCCGCGTGCACCCCCGAGGCCAAAAGGAACTTTAATAACAGCCACCTGGCGCTGCTCCTTAAAACTCGACCCCATTTCAATAGCAGCTTCCAGCTTGCCTGCAGTTTCCGTATTATGATTCCCCATACAGATCAGCTCCTTCGCGGCTTATTTCTAAAGCAATGATTTATAATTAGAACCGATCAATATCCGCTTATCCAGGCTCCCATCCCTTAATCCTTTAAGACCTGTTTAATTCTTTCTACTGCCCAATTGATCTCATCTTTCGTTATGGTAAGAGGGGGTGCAAAACGAATCGTAGTCTCGTGCGTTTCCTTACACAGCAATCCTGCTGTCATAAGTTGCTCGCAATATGGGCGGGCAGGCACATGAAGTTCAACACCTATGAACAACCCTTTTCCTCGTACCTCTTTTACCGCTGCACTCCTAATCCCCTTGAGATGTTTCATAAAATAGTTCCCTAAACGCTCCGATCGCTCCGCCAGTTGTTCATCTTCCAATACCTCCAGCGCCGCAACAGCCACCGCACAAGCAAGCGGATTACCACCGAAGGTGGAACCATGAGAGCCAGGCTCGAACAAATCAAGGATCTCTGCATCCGCTGCCACAGCTGAGATCGGCAAAATACCTCCACCAAGCGCTTTACCCATGATCCAGAGATCAGGCAATGCCCCCTCCCAGTCAGAAGCAAAACGCCGTCCCGTTCGTCCAAAACCCGTCTGGATCTCATCCGCCACCGTCAACACCTGCATTTTCTTACATAGTTCAAAAGCTTGCGCAAGATATCCGTCCGGCGGGATGATTATACCTGCCTCACCCTGAATCGGTTCTACCAGAAACGCTGCAGTATTGGGAGTAATCGCTTGCCTCAATGCATCGATGTCTCCATAAGGAATAATGCGAAATCCGGGCGTGAATGGACCGAAGTCCTTTTGGTACGCCGCTGAGGATGAGAAAGACGTGACTGTCAACGTTCTTCCGTGGAAGTTACCGGAGCAGACGATAATTTCAGCTTGATTTTCCGGGACACCTTTACGACGATAAGCCCATCTCCGCACAGCTTTAACTGCCGTTTCCACTGCTTCAGCACCCGTATTCATTGCAAGAATCTTCGTTTTGCCCGTAAATTGCGAGAGTTTCTGATAAAAAAGGGAGGCTGCACTGCTGTGAAACGCCCGCGAAGTCAGCGTAACCCGGTCAGCCTGTTCCTTCAGTGCCTGAATAATCACAGGATGCCTATGTCCATGATTCAACGCCGAATATGCACTTAGCATATCCATGTATCGATGACCTTCAGGGTCTTGAACCCAAACCCCCTCGGCTGTTTCAATGACAATCGGGAGCGGATGATAGTTAGGCGCAGCATATTGTTCCGACCATTCCAACCATTTTTGAGAGTCTGACATTACTCCTCAGCACCTCCTGCCGATCTGTATACAAAATACAATATCAATGTATGCTCCACCTTCTCCATTTACGACCCCTTCACCACCAATTCCACCATAGCCCTGGTACCGCGGGTAAACCTCAATTAACGGGAAGCAGAGAGCCTCCGTTCTACCCAGGCAAGCAGATTAGCCAGCGTAAATGTGATCACAAAATAGAGTGCAGCAGCCACGAGGAGCGGTGCGAGTGGTTGAAAGGTAACACCTTGAACAGCCCTTGCCGTATAGATAATTTCGGCAATCCCAATCATGGAGACAAGGGAAGAATCTTTAATAATGATAATGAATTCATTACCGATTGCCGGCAGCATGTTGCGGAACGCCTGAGGCAGTATAATGTAGCGAAGCGTCATGCCATGGGTTAAACCAAGTGAACGAGCAGCTTCCGTCTGTCCTTTGTCAATCGCCTGGATTCCTGCCCGAAACACTTCCGCCATATATGCAGAACTATTGATGGTTAGTGCCACAACCCCAGACATAAATGCCGGCAAGTTGATGCCGATCACCGTCAGACCATAGTGAATGATAAGAATTTGCACCAGCATCGGTGTGCCCCGAATGAGTTCAATATAGGCTGATGCCAAAAATTTTATTGGCCACACACGTGATATACGCAGTAGTGCAACCAAAATCCCAAGGATGGTGCCCAGCAGAACGCCAAAGAAAGACAATTCCAACGTCACCCAGGCACTTCTTGCGTAATCCTGCCAATGATCCGATAAAAACGAAAAATCTAAATTCACGGCATTATCCCTCACTCGCCAGGCTTAGTCCCCAACCAACTCATTGGCTTCAATGACGAAACGTTCGATGTCACCGTTACTTTTGAGCTTTTGGAGTGTAGCGTTAATTTGTTCCACCAGCTCCTGATTTCCTTTTTTGACGGCAATTGCCGATCCAGCTTCATCTTCAGCTTGTTCAATCTTTACGTCCGACAAGGCAAGTCCCTGCTGATTTTTCACATATTGTTCCGCTACCGGCTTCTCCAAAATGAGCGCATCCACACGGCCAGTCTGCAATTCCAGAATTAACTCAGGTATTTTCGCTAGGGATGTGAGCTTGGCACCGTCTATCCCTTGAGCAATCCCTTCTTGAATGGAGCTTTTCTGCACACCGACCTGCTTGCCTGACAGATCATCCAGTGAACCTAACGCACCACCCTCACCCTCCCGGACAAGCACAGCCTGTTCTGCATAGTAATAGATATCCGTAAAATCCACGTTCTTCTTCCGCTCTTCGGTTGGGGTTAAGCCCGAGATCACAAAATCCACCTTATCAGTGTCCAGCGCCATGAGGAGACCGTCAAAATCCATGTCTTCAATCTTCAACTCGGCCCCCATATCCGCCGCAATGGCTTTGGCAATCTCGATATCGAAACCGACTATGGTGTCTTTGCCATCGATGCTCTTATGAAACTCATAGGGTGCGTAATCTGCACTGGTACCAAGGACAATGACTTCCTTCTCTGTTGCGTCACCTTCACCGGTTGAAGCCGGAGCCGAAGGATTACCTGCCGTCTGTTCCTGCCCACAAGCCGACATGATTACAACTATCAATGACAACAACACCGGTAAAAGAATTCTTTTCACAGAGCATACCCCTATTCTTTTTTTTGGAATGATACACTTCTAAATCTGTATACAATATACATTGTACTATATAAGGAACTTTATGTAAGATATACTAACAAACATTTGCATTTTCAGCAATAACTTTCATCCATTTATGGACTTATATCCCATAGTGAGCAACATATCTAACACTTACATAACATTAAATGGACATTTAAGTTAGCTTGCCCAACTTCCCCCTCGGTGTTAAGATGATAAAAACTTATAACACCTGAACGGTGCACCACACTTGGGCCCAGCTCACACATCCTATCATTACTATATACAGAAGGGGGAATTCGGTATGGAAGTACCTAGATACCGTTCCTTGAAAGATCACGTTTACGACTATATCGCCCAGAAAATTCAGGACGGAACACTGCTCCCCAATCAGAAGATCAACGAAGCAGAGATATGCAAAAAGCTGGACATCAGTCGCACTCCGACAAGAGAGGCGCTGTTTCAGCTTGCATCAGACAATCTGCTGCAGTATATTCCGCGCCGGGGTTTTATTGTTGCTCCTTTTGATTCTGGCAAAAAGCTTGAATTCTCCCAGGCCATCGGGGTACTGGAAGCTCTCGCCGCCACACTCGCAGCAGATCATTTGAGATCATCCGACCTACTAGAGATGGAAGCACTTATCGCAAGAATGGATGAAGACATTGCTCAGCTCGATCTTACCGCCTATAGTAAAGACCAATATCAATTTCACAACTTGTACATCCAGCAATGTGGCAATTCAACCGTTATTGAAATGTTGGATACATTGAAAAACAGCTTCATTCGCCAGTCCTATGTAAGTGACAACAAATCGAAGTTATCCGGAGTTCTTCAGCAGGTTAACGAGGAACATCGCCAGATTCTTAACGCCTTCCGTACCAACGACAAACCGCAATTGGAGTCCCTCCTCAAACATCACTGGCGAATTATCGACAACGATATGCTGTAACGGCTTCCCTGGCCGGCATTCAACCTGCAGTACAAAAAGGCAACTCACCCTGTGAGTTGCCTTTTCCTTTTCTCACACCAATAACTTACGCTTAAGTTCACCTTCATCAGCATTCATCTCTCGTCAGGCGGGACCTTTGCATCAAAAACGGCATAACCCAACCTTTTACCGTATCTCGCCAGCAATTGGTCATTGGTTTCACTCATGCGCCGGAACTGTTCGTCCTCAAACAGAGCCATGTCCAGTTCCCGGTGCGGATCATGATCCACTACCCATTTCCCCATGGAGCGAGAGTGCTCACGAACCAACACGCTGGTAAATCCGCACTGTTTGAGTCGCTTCTTCCATACTGCCATGCTGGCCAGTGTCTTCACTCCATAAAAACGCTTCAACCTGCGGCTCATCAGCTCAGTTTTCCGTCCGCACAAAACCATCTCTCTGTCAATCAAGCGCCCTCCTGGTTTCAAAACCCGTTTATATTCGGAGAGTGCAGCGCGCCAGCGAGTAAATATCGTTACCGACTCCACAAACACCACATCAAATTGATGATCCGGAAAAGGTAACGCAGTGACATCCGCCTGAATAAAACGAATATCGAGCCGTTCACGTCTTGCTCTTCTGACCGCTTTCTCCAGCATCTGACGGTGGAGATCAATCGCCGTCACCCGATACCCATTTCGCGCGAGATAACATGCCGTCCTCCCTGTACCACATCCTACTTCCAATACTCGCCCCCGTTCAGGAAGAGACAAGGAATCGATCAATTGCACTGTCGCCGTGAATCCGCCAGGATGCGCACTTCCTTCACCGAGTTTAGCCAGTAAATCATGATAATCCAATGTTTCCAGCCCCCTTCCCTCCCTCCAGTGTATGGAGCAATGGCAAAAGCGGCACATCCCTATACATTTTCCGGGTACTCGTCCATACCAATTCACTCTTTTTTTACTATGATATACAAACCGTTGATTCCAAGCGGCAAACCGCAAAATCTGAGGGGGATATGCATGCACAGAATTCATCCGGTATGTGAAGAGACGGTGTCTCCGCACGTTGGACGCCCGGTATGTATGATTATGAAAGATGGCAAGCACATATACGGTACACTTGGAGGCTGCCGGGATGGAAAAATTTATGTCAGCGGAAGTTTCGAAGGCCCACGCTTGTGCTCTGTAAAATCCAAACAGCAGCTCCGTAGAAAAGGAAAAACCAACGCAGTTACTGCAAAAAGAGTAAAATCTTCCGCTTATGGCCCTTATGGCTATGGATACGGTGGAGGTTACGGATACGGGGCAGGATATGATCTTGCGCTGGTAACCACGTTATTTCTGCTTCCATTCCTCTTCATCTAAACAATTACACTCACCAGCCGTATTAAAATTGAAGCACCCCTCGTGATGGTACTGACATGAGGGGTGTTTGTTCTATTTCAATATTTCAAAACAAATAAAAAAAAGGCATTCGCCAAAACGAATGCCGGGAATTTCATATTTCATTACCCGTACCTTTGCACAAGATGTCAGGTCTAAGTTAAAAAAAAACACCTCGTTAGAGGCGGGTAAGCTATGTTAAATCCGATTTCCTTTAGACATCGTCTTCATGTTACTGTTCGAATTTTCAAGCAATGGCAGCATCCTAGTCGTGCTAACCATCTCAGAAGCACATATCGGACAAGTAGGCACGCTATCAAACGCAAAATTGTCCCGCATCCATCCTTTGCACGTATCACTCGTACACTCCCAGATTGCCGCATCCGCTTGTGGAATTTCTTCCAATGGCTTTTTGCGATTATACATGACTTCTACCCCCTTGTTATGGAAAAACATCTAACCGACGTTATTTCACAGAACCCTATACTTAGCGGAAGTCTTGACCCCGCTGGGCTACTGCCTCGACAACTTATTGGGCCGACTTACATCTATCTGCTCAAAAAAAAGAAGCTGCCTTTACCATTATAACATGTTAAAGGCAGCTATGCTTTAATTACAGTTTTACAACTTCTTCTGCTTGAGGACCACGGTTTCCTTGTACAATTTTAAATTGCACGCGTTGACCTTCGTCCAGCGTTTTGAAGCCTTCGCCTGTAATAGCGCTGAAGTGTACGAATACATCTTCTCCGCCTTCAACTTCGATGAAACCGAAGCCTTTATCAGCGTTGAACCATTTTACTGTTCCGTTTTGCATGTGAATTACACCTCCAAATAAAGATTAACATGTTCCTTTGTTCTTTGCAGCAAGCAAATAAAAATTCACACATTGAAAAAGGTACCAGTCATAACCTATAAGTGATCGCCCTTTACAATATGTGAATTAGGTTTTCCACTCTCTCTACAACTTGTTCTTATTATAACTCTAATTCTGCCAAAAAGCAAATCTTTGTATTTTCTTTTCAAACAGCTTTGGAAATACATGTTATTCATTCCGCAGTGGACAAGTCTTGTTCAAAATCACATCCGCTGCTGTGCGGTCTTATGAAAGGATATGCAGATCTGAACCAACTTATACATTTTTTATAAAATATTTTGGCACGCATATCCATTTCAATTAGATTCACTCATCCTATACATCGAAATCAACCTACGTCCAAGCCCACATAAAGGCATCCCGATCCCAGGCAATCTGCCCGCCATGGAGCTTTCGAAATGCTTTTTTTACTTCTTTGGATAAAGAAGCATTCCCGTTCTCATTAACAAAAACAAATTCATCACCAAAATGAGTCTTCACGTATTCAATTGCAGCTTCCTGCTTCAATGTTCCGGTAAACTTAATCTCCTGAACCATCCATTCGGCAACTTCCTGTGCTGTTTTTTCCATCCTTAATCACCTGATGTCTATTCCAATGTGCGAAAGGGGCTGACACAGGAAACCGGATCCCATGTCACCCCCACCGCCAGACTGAAGTATAACACGAGTACACCACAAGTGCTAAATGCGGTGGTTACCAAGTTGCCTTATGAACGATCTAATGTGTAAAGTCATGTCCAGCAGGTCCCGCATCGGCAGAGATCCTTTTTTCTTTTCGAGCACTGTAGATCAACCATACACAATGAACCGCAAGAACGATTAACAAGAAAAGATCATAAGGAAGAGTATCCGTATCCTGGAGGTCATCACTTAGGAACTGGATCAAATTATGTATGAAGTGAAACAGAATCAAGGGAATGATGTTCCCGTTTTTCAGCATTAGCAGCGCCAGTACAGCTCCGAGCAGTAATGCATAGATCAGCTGCAGCATCGTATCCGCCATACTTTGACCTGAGAGTGCATTCAACATATGTGTAATGGAAAATAAAATGCTTGAGGTCACTACCGCAGCCACGGCACTCTTGCGAAGTAATGTTTTGAATATAAGTCCGCGGTATACGGTTTCTTCCACAAAGGCGACGAGCAGCGTAAAAAAGATAAAAAAGGTCACTTTCGCTAAAGTCAGCTCCGCAAAACCCTTCAGGGCGATTGTACCCAGTACAAGGAGTAGCGGAATATAATACTTTGCGTGCTGAACCGGGATGGTTCTTAGCGGACGAAATCCCGTCTCGCTCCACCTGCGCCGCAGGGTCAGATAAATGATGAGCACAACAGCCATTGGCGTAAAGGACATAAGCACTGGGGACGTGTAATCCATCTGCTTCACTGTCGCCACAGCCCCTGCTGCAAATACAGCGAGCAAGAGCAGCAGTTCAATGATGAGCACAGCCAGTACCGGTCTGCGTTCAGAGAACGATGGTTTTTTTCCGGTTTGCGGGGTTGCCATGGGTAAATCAGCCTCATCTCATTAATATTTGTCGTTGTCATGCGAACTTGATATGACAATTTAGTTGTATCATATCAGGAAGCATTCGAATATCCTTTTTTGGATAAATATATAAAAGTAACAAAATAGAGACTTTCTCTACCCTCTTTTCCCCTAAAATCAGGTATGGCTTGTGTTCAAAACTGTCATCATAGTAGTACGAAAGATTATTGGCTGCAGGGTTAACCCTACTCTGCAGCGTCTTATATAGAGAGAAAACGAACGTGCATGATGCATAACAAATCAGGGGGTCCATATGAAAGAACTATTTCTGCGCTGGGGGCATCTGCTGGCTATACTCTGCATACCACTTCAAGGCACTATATATGTTTTTCTAGGCAGTAATCCGGGTGACGATGTCTTCTACAATTACGCTTGGATTGATACACAAATTCCATTTATCAAAGAATTTATCTACCCATACATCAGTTGGATGCCTATTCTGTACCTTGGCTTTATCTATCTGGGCCTCACGAATAAATCGTTATTCTGGCGTACACTACTGACCTATAATGTCGGGGTCATCGCAGCCAACATCTGTTTTGCAGTCTTTCCAACGCATGTCCCGCGGCCAATGGTCGGCGGAACGGATCTGAGCAGTACATTAGTTCAGTTCATCTATGCCAATGATGCTCCATTCAACTGTTTTCCAAGCGTTCACTGCCTCACAAGTTATCTGCTGTTTATAATCATTAATCGGCATTTGAATTTCCGGCCACTTACCCGAATCTCCTGGTCAGTGTGGCTCTGGCTGATCATTGCTTCAACGGTGTTTGTAAAACAGCACTCCCTGCTGGATGTTGCAGGCGGAATTCTGTTTGCGGAAGCAGCGTATTGGGCCGTCCGGGCAGTCTTGGCCCGCAGCAGCCTTGCCCGCAAAAAAACAAAGCAGCGTGTAGGTGCCACCAATACAAGCAGCAATGCTTAATCACTCCTTACAAGCAGCAAGGATATATGCTGTATGAAATCAAAAGAGGGCCAGCGGCCCTCTTTTTTTGCACATCTATATATAGAAGAAACCAAAAACCGACCTATCTCCAGGGTTAAAGTCCCGTCTCAAATCACAGGAGGACGCTCATGGAGCCAGTCGGAAGGCTGGGTTCCGGTTATGCGCTTGAAAATGCGGTAAAAGTACGACAAGTCCCGATAACCAAGAAATTCCGCAATCTCCTGAATGGACAACTGTGATTCGGTAAGGAGATATAACGCACGTTTCATCCGCTGGTCATGTACATACTGGCTGATCGTTTGATTTGTCATGCTTTTGAACAACGCTGCTGCATAATTGGGTGTCTTGCCAATCGCTTCTCCGAGATCATCCTTCGTTAACTTTTCCCGGTAATGGCGCTCGATGTATCGTTTCATCCGCTCTGCGTGCATATGTTTCTCTGGTGGAATCACTCCCCGGTCCAGTTCCCGATTCACATAAATCAACACTTCCATCAATAACGCCTGACTCATCATGACATAATAAGAAGGACGTTCCTGCCACTGCTGGTGAATCGCCTTCATGCGTTCATGAATCAGCTCGTAACATCCGGGTCTATGCCGTAACGCTTCTTCCCGTTCCAATGCAGGCAATCCATCGGCGTGATCTCCTTGCAAATGGACAACAATTTGAGTGTGCGTTACCGTAGGAATGCTTTTGCCATAATAGGAGACATCACCGGGAATCAACAACAATTCCCCCTTCTCCATAATCAGTTTCTCACCGTTCACCCAATATACACATTTTCCATATGTAACCAAGCTGAGCCGCCAGGTTCCTTCGGTTTGCACTGCTTCTTCGTACCAACCGACGCCATTAATATGCCTTACTTCTAACGGAGTGACCATAACTCACCTCATTACTGGACTATACTCCAATCATTGTACTATAGTTCATACCCTGATTCGACAGAAAACGCTACAATACACACATAAGCAAAATATGAGGAGGAAATCAGCATGTTGAAAACAAAGATTATTTGTACTATGGGACCTGCTTGTGACTCGATCGAAACATTGAAAGTAATGATTCAGGAAGGCATGACGGTGGCCCGTCTGAATATGGCTCACGGTGAGCTGGAAGACCACGTTACCCGGATAAACAACATCCGCCAAGCAGCTTCCGAACTAAACAAATATATACCTATTATGATGGACATCAAAGGACCGGAAGTTCGGATCGGCAAACTGAAAGAGGCATCCTGCCACTTGCAAGCAGGCAAAGAGCTGATTCTGACAACGGAAGAGATCCTGGGTGACGCAGAGCGCATCTCCGTAAACTATCCTGAATTGAATCTCGTTGTGAAGCCTGGCGATCGCATCCTGATTGACGATGGTCTGGTAGACCTGACTGTACTCTCTGTAGAAGGTTCGGATATTCATTGCAAAATTATCAGCGGCGGCATTCTTAAACCACGTAAAGGTGTAAACTTGCCAGGAATCAAAACGACTCTGCCGGGTGTAACCGAGCGTGACGTTATGCACATCGGATTCGGGATCGAAAACGATATCGAAATCATTGCCGCTTCCTTTGTTCGCAAAGGCGATGACATTCGTGAAATTCGCAGCATCCTGAAAGAACGCGGTGCAGAGCACGTGCAGATCATCTCCAAAATTGAAAATCAGGAAGGTATGACCAACCTTAACGATATTATTGAAGCTTCTGATGGTATCATGGTAGCTCGTGGCGACCTCGGGGTTGAAGTACCGATTGAAGACGTACCGATGATGCAAAAAGAAATGATCGACAAATGTAACCGTGCAGGAAAACCGGTTATCGTTGCTACGCACATGCTGGAATCCATGCAAGTTAACCCACGTCCAACCCGTTCCGAAGTCAGCGACGTAGCGAACGCCGTTCTTCAAGGTGCTGACGTAGTCATGCTGTCCGGTGAATCAGCTGCAGGTAAATATCCTGTTCAATCTGTTCGCACAATGGCTGCTGTTGCACGTCGTGCTGAAACGATGATTGATTACAAAGAGCAATTCGGTCAAAAATCAGCTGCACAAGTAGCCGACATTACGGAAGTTATCAGTCAGGGAGCTGTAAGTTCCTCTCTTGTACTGAATGCCAAAGCGATCATCACTTCTACAGAAAGTGGCTTCACGGCACGCATGATCTCCAAGTACCGTCCGAAAGCACCAATTATCGCCGTTACTCAGCATGAAGAAGTACTTGCTAAAATTTGCTTGCTCTCCGGCGTTATTCCGGTTATGGGCGACAAAGTAACGACAACAGATGAAATGTTCGAATCTGCTACACGTAACGCAATCAAAACGGGTTATATCGAAAAAGGCGACATTATCGTGTTGTCCGCAGGCGTACCTATCGGTCAATCCGGTAATACCAACCTGATTAAGGTTCAACAAGTATAATTCAATTCAATCGATACTGTTAAAATCTAGATAAATAAAATCCACCGAAGGCTCATACTGCCCTTCGGTGGATTTTTCTATTTGACGACTCAGATCTATTTTTTTTACCAGCCGAAGTCCAACGTTTTTCCCGTTTCTGCCCAGGTTTTGATACTGCTTAAAATCATCCACCAGCTGCTCTGTGCGTTTGCATAGGAAGGATGATTCTCCGTAAATTGATCATTAATCAAGGTCAGTTTGGTACATTCGCCTACGGTCTCAAGCTGAAAGACCACTCTGGATTCAAGATCCGTATGATTCGCATGATACGAGGGTCCGGGATGTTCCCGATAACTAAGTCTGGATAAAGGTTCGAACTCTAAAATGTCACCATACACATGGACGGTTTCAGCACCATCATTGCCTGGTCCTACATAAGCAAACGGCTGGCCTGGTTGAAAATTGGAACGAAGTTCACTGCCAAAGAAACTGCTTCGTGTGCCGTCAGGTGAAATCAGGGCATTCCACACGTCTTCCAGCCCGGCATTGATATAAAATTCATATTTTAATTCCATGAACTCACTCCCCTATGCAATGGATATGCGATCTACCAACTCGCACTCCTATCCTATCGTTATACCCCTAACCTCGTATTGTAAAAACACGACAACAAGAAAAATAAGAGTAGGATTATAAAGAACCACCTTGTTCCATAACGGATAACTGAACCATATAGTTCTTTCCCAGAAGATCAGATATACTAAAATGGAATGAAATAACAGCAGTGGTACCATGAGTTTGCCCTATTCATTGGTGGGCGACATCAGAAAGGAAGCAAAGCATGAGCCAAACTACGAATATTATGGGTATTCCTTTTCCCAACCTTACCATGGAGCAGACGGTCACCATTCTAGGTGATGTTGTAGATCAGCGTAGCACTGAACTCTTTCATGTCATTACGGGAAACCCGGAAATCGTCATGTCGTGTCAAAAGAACCAAACACTCCGGGCGATCGTGGATCAAGCCGGACTGGTGACCGCTGATGGGGCAGGCATTGTGATGGTCTCACGCTTCCGAGGCGGTCAATTGACTGAGCGGGTAACCGGCTGTGATCTGTTATTCCGCTTATTGGAAGAGGGAAACCGAAAACAGTGGTCCTTCTATATGCTTGGAGCAGAAGAGAAGGTTAGTCAACGGGCAGTGGAAGTCATCGAGGAGAATTATCCGGGTGTAATCGTTAGCGGCAGGCACCATGGTTTTTTCTCAACGGATGAGGAAGAACACATTGTGGAGGAAATTCGCCATGCACAACCGGACTTTCTTATTGTCGCACTCGGAGCACCGAATGCAGAGCACTGGCTCGACAAGCACCGTCATCTGCTGAATGCTCGTGTAGCCATTGGCGTCGGAGGAAGCCTTGATATCGTCGCAGGCAAAACCAAACGTGCCCCGGCCATGTGGCAAAAGCTAAATCTGGAATGGTTGTACCGGCTGCTCAGCCAGCCCTCAAGATGGCGAAGACAGCTTATATTGCCACGTTTTGCTGTTCGAGCACTGCTGTTCCGAGAGCAGAAGTGACTGGACAACACCCATGTTTTTTTGTACCTGCGAACACAGGGATAGCCACATTTTACATACAGAGGAGATGAACAAGATGGAATCCTCAACCCATATCAGCAGACCCAGCATGGGCCTGCTTCAACTGGACGAAGGCAACAAAAGATATGAGCTGACACGGCATGCTCCTGCAGAAGCGCTCAGTCCTTTTGTTAAACATTACTGGATGGTATCGTGGGATCTTACAGGTCTTGAATCCTATCCACAGCATGTGGTGCCCAATCCCTGTGTTAATCTGGTTGTAGAGCGGGGCAACACGTTTTTCTTCGGTCCTTCCGGACGCAAATTCTCCTATCTCATTCGCGGAAAGGGGCAGGTGTTTGGCGTAAAGTTTCGACCGGGTGGATTCTATCCCTTTGTTCGCCTCTCTATCTCATCATTGTGTGAACAACCGTTGGAAGTTTCCCGTGTGCTAGACGTCAGCGCAGCATCATTGGAAGAACAACTGCTCACAGATGGACTTAATGCCGATAAAATCAGTTATATGGATCAGCTTTTATGTGCACACCTTCCAGCTGAGGATACCCAAGCGAGGCTGGTGCACGATATCGTGCAGCAGATTGAACTGAACCGGGAACTGTTGAGAGTGGATGATCTGTCGTCTTTCTGGAACATTCATACAAGAAAACTCCAGCGCCTGTTCAATCAGTATGTAGGAATCGGCCCCAAAACGGTAATCAAGCTCTACCGACTGCAAAATGCAGCCGAACTGATCGACCGCGGTCTTCACTGCGATCTGGTTAAGCTATCTCAGGAGCTTGGATACCATGATCAGCCTCATTTTATCAAGGATTTTAAATCCATTATCGGGAGTACACCCGAAGAATACATTCATTCACGCAAAAACCTGCCCCCAAATATCAGGACAGGCGTATAACTTCAATCGTATCACCAGTACGGATTGCACCTTCCCGTTCAACCGAGCAGACAATACCACGTTTTTTGCGGGCGGCAGGCACGAATTTTTTGCGCAACCCATCCTGTTCATAGACTTGCTCAATCACTTTCCCTGGATGAACACAAGGAAGATTCTCCCCTTCACATATCAAACCTGTCCCGTCAGGAAACAGAAGCCGAGTTCCAGCAGGCAGCTCCGTTAAGCCGTCAATGCCACGAACCAGCATATTGGCACCAAGCCACTCCGGACGAATTTCGGGAATGTTCATTTTCTCTGCGATGAGTGCACATTCCTCCTCCGACACAATACTAATCTGCCGACGATTGGCAATCATCGTGCCCCGCTTATATATCTTCTGTCTGGAGTCCGCCGGACGCAGCAGACCATAATGACGGTCTCCCGGTATTCCAGCAAGCTCAATATCGATTAGCGGTACTGTCCGCGTAACAAACGTCGATGGATCGTCCGCAAGCAGCACGAATTGAACGGTTCCCATGCCAATCTCCCCTTTTCCATGAGTAATTCATCTCTTCGAATATATTATTACCCAACAGGCAGACTTCAGCAATCGGCATTTGTTGAACCTGCAAATGATCTTACTCCGAGCTCTTCATCACGTGAGATCCGCTAACTTCCTTCCCCTTAGGTAACATCAGCAACAAAATGAACGCACCTGCCAAAAAGAGTACACCACTCACGGTAACTACTGTCGTTAGGTTCAATTGATTCATTAGATAACCTGCTGACGACATGCTAATGACCATCATGCCCATAAACACCGGAGTAACTGCCCCTCCCACTCGGCCAATAAAGGTCGTGTCCGTATTGCGCATAATCATCGTCTGAATGCCTACATGAATCCAAGGATAAAAGAAACCGTTAATCACCTGAGCAATCATGGTCAGCAGAATGTTGGTGGACCAGCCCATCATGATGGTTCCGAGCGCACTGAACAGCAAACCTGAAGCGAGCAGCACTTGAGGCTGAAGTTTTTTGGCTGCACTCATGATGATTGTGCCCCCCACCAGCATGGCTGCACCATTAACCATGAGCAGCCACTGTAAAAAAGTTTTGTCCTGCCCCAGATTATCAATGACAACAAACAACATCAACGGTTGTATCAACCCTGCAGCCAGCCCGGCTACTGCAAAAGTCATAACCAGTGCCCGAAGAGCAACATTGGCATACACATATCGAAATCCCTCAGCCAGCTCTTGATGGAAGGAGCCCCGAATGCCTGTAGCCACAGTACCCCCTTCATCTTTAGGTAACCGCGAGAGAACCAGCCCGGATAGCAGAAACATCACAGCTGTAAGAACAAGAGATACTTCGATCCCGTAGTTCTGATAGATGACCGTTCCGATCATGGGACCAACCACCATAAAGACAGCAACCATCGTTTGAAACATGGCCATGACTCCCTGCAACCCCTCACCTGGTACATGCTGCTTGAACAGCTTCATTGCAGAGGGCTGTGAAAATTGTGAGAAAACGGCTGAAACCAAGGTACCCAACAACACTGAATACCAGGGACCAAACATTAAGGCAACCAACACAACTACCGCAGAAAGTGAGGAAAGCAGATCACACCACACCATGGTACGTTTGGGCCTCCAGCGATCAGCGAAGGTTCCTCCGATTATTGCAAAAATAAAGATGGGTGCATACTCGGCCACAGAGATCCATGATACAGCCTGCGGATCATTGTTGGTCAGATCAGTCACATACAAGAGTATGGCAAAATTGCGTACCCAGATCCCCAATTGCAGAAGTAATCGGGAAATGACTATGGTCCGTACATATGGATTACGAAACACTCTAACTCCTCCTTTGGACTTTTTTAAACAACTAATTAAATTATTGTTTGTTTATTTATAGATAATATAATTTATTGTTTGTAAATAATCAATAATTTGTTTTCTCAATCGTTCTATGCGTATTTATTTCACTCAATTTATTTGTGTAAAATTTAATTAATACTTTAAGTTGTAGATGCAAACATTTATACTGAGAAGATAATGAAATAAATTACATAAAAGAAAGCAAGGTGTTCGTATTGATCGGTTCAGTTTTTGTGGCTCTGGTAGCCATTGAACACATTTACATCATGATCATGGAGATGTTTATGTGGACTCGTCCACGTACAATGAAAACCTTTGGTCTCACACCACAATTCGCAGAATCAACCAAGTCTCTGGCAGCTAACCAGGGGCTTTACAACGGTTTTCTCGCAGCGGGGCTAATCTGGGGATTGGTGTATCCAGACTCGGTGATTGGTCATCACATTCAGATCTTCTTCCTGGTTTGTGTCATCATCGCAGCCTTATACGGAGGAGCAACTGCTTCCCGGTCTATTATCGTCAAACAAGGATTGCCAGCAATTATTGCATTGCTCCTGGTTCTCTTCCTCTAATCAGCTCTTGAGTGGTAACTTACTGCCCTTATTCATTACAGACCAAAGTATGATATGGTAAGGTAATAATGGAATCAGCTATACCCATTACCGTGATGGATTTGGAAAGGAGAATGTCTCATGGGACTGTTTGACAAGCTTCGGCGTCGCAAAAAAGAACCTGTATCTGTAGGCGGAGCCGTCGAATCTTCTTCACATAGTGAAACCATTGTTGGTTTTGTCCTATTGGAACAGGATGACTGTGATTTTGATCAATTCATCCACACGATGAAGAAGGATTGGGATATTAATATCGAAGAGCGTTCGGAAGAGGGTAACCTTTTCTTTGAGGTAGATGGGATGCAGGTGGTATGTGCTTATATCGGTGCACCTGTTCCTGACCGGGAAGTAGAGGAGAACGCCAAATTAAATATATTGTGGCGTGAAGCCGAACAAGTGACTTCCAGACATCAATCACAGATTATCGTCTCTGTTCTGAATGCACCGGATGCGATCCAGGGACATATCCTGTTTACCAAGACAGCAAGTGCACTGTTACAGCTTGACCATGCACTCGCCATATATTTGGCACCACTTGTTGTCGAGGCACGTCAGTATGTTGAGACAAGTTATATCCTCAAGCAGGACGAGTTGCCTGTTTCCCTATGGATTTTTATCGGAATGTATCAGAATGCGGAAGGCGCTTCAGCGTATACGTATGGATTGCGTAACTTCGGAAAAGAAGAGATCGAGATTATACATTCAGCCAACCCATTAAGTGATGTATTTGAAATGATGTTTATGACGATGACCTATGTGGTTGAAAATGACGTCACCTTGCATGATGGGGAGACCCTCGGATTTACAGCTGAGCATAAGCTCCCGATTACCCGTTCCAAGGGAGTAGCTACAGAAGGCAGCAGTCTAAAGATCGGATATTAATTAACATGTAGTTATATATGAAGCACCTCACAGGGGCAAGCTCAGCATCCCCCTATTTATCTCCTGAAATAAATAGAGCCATCCAGAGCATTAACCTGGGCGGCTCTATTATTTTTTGAAGCGGCTATTTCACTCTCATCCCGGATTCCCTGAAATTAACTCTACTAGTATAAAAATAGTTCATAAGTATTACACAATCTCGAAAATTTGTTTCATTGCCCGATTATCGGGTATAATTAATAGGTCAATAGACTTATATATTACATAATTTTTTTGAGGGAGTTGCCTGTATGTCTGTACGACGTTTGGATTCAAAGCAACCTATTATTGAAATTATCTGGGATGGCATGGTTTCCCCTGAAGAAGTAGAACAAACGAATCGGGAAATTCAACATATTGCGCAGCAATTGGATAATTCGTTTGATGTACTGGTGGACATGCGAAATATGAGAGCTTTCTCCCAGGAAACCAAAGAGAAAATTGTGGAGCATCAAAAGCTGCTCACACAATGGGGTATGAGACGTGCCAGTGTAGCGGTCGGCAGTGCCATTGCGAAGATGCAGCTGAATCGAATTACCAAGGAATCGGAGCATCAGACGGAATTCCAATGGGAAACATATGATGAAGCACTAGCATTTTTGACGAAATAAGAGAAGCGTTCCCTTATGGGAACGCTTCTTCTATTTAAATATCCATTAAGATTCCGGTAGGACTCAAAGGGCTGGATGAAGCCGACATAACATGGTGATCGATGTACCACACATCCCCATCTCCTCAAATCCAAAACGCCGGTAAAGTCGGATGGCTGCATTGTTCGAAGGATCTACGCTCAGCGACACGGCCTGAATCCCCCTCTGCCGAGCTTCATCCAATGCCGCTTGCATCAGAAGAGTCCCCAAGCCTTTTCCCCGTGCTTCCTCAATGACTGCCATGCCCATCTCTGGTGTAGCAGCGTTCACGTAACCGTATCCGGCATTCTGCTCATCATATAAACGTAAAGTGATCGAACCCAGTCGCCTGCCTAATGTATCTACCGCGATATATCCAAAATCCTCTGCTCTTCCCCAGCCCTCCACGTACTTGGAAAGCTCTGAAGAATAGACAATCTCAGGTTCTAAAGGTTCATCACCCGCCTGGGTATGCAGTGAAGCGTATAACATCTCCCACAGGAACGGAACATCTTCCGTCTCTACAGGACGAACGTAGTACTCGGTCATGATTCTTCCTCCTTTATTCCCTCAAAAAGGCGCTCCATCTTGTACCAATTCATATCTTGCGACACCTTATAGTCCTGTAGTTTATCTCGCGTATCATTACCGTTATAGATTGTCATTGAATGTTTGTTATATAAGGTGATTCCAAAACCATTGATTTCACGTTCCTCTTTGTTAATCATCAGACGCCACTCATAATAATAGGGAGATTCCCGTTCTGTATCCCTCTGTTTAATCTTTTTCAGTTCAATGTCCTTATAGTCCTTCAGAAAGTCCTGAATTTCCGCCGGATCCTTGATGATCACTTCCTCCCTGTCCCCCGATGTACTTGAAAATCTCGTGATTTCTAACCGGTCGAATTTGTCCAGCATAGTCATGTGATCCGTAACCTCTGCCCGAAACGTGGTATGTTGCTTAGATATGTACACGGGTATCGCTGTAGCTACTAAAGCAAGTAAAATAACGATACCCAAAATCAGCTTTCTTTTTCTATTCATAAATCAACCTCCTCACGTTAACCTATATACACCTGAATCCATCTATAGTTGGAAAAATCCTGATCCGCTAAAATAAAGTGGATCCCTCGCCCTCTGATGCTGGGCTCCCCATTCTCCTTGTCTCTCTAACCCATCTTTCTCATCCTAATATCGTATAAAAATTGGTTATCGCATGCTATTTTCAGTATACCATTTCATCCATATATTGTTCTATATTAATACATCCATCCAAACCAACCTAGTGAACATTAAAGCTACCCTATGCGAAAAAAATAGCTGATCTCCCTCTATCAAGGAGAACTGGAATTACATCATATCAAATGGAATTCATCATGCCTTCTTCTGGTCCGTAGTCCACACAGAACAAGCCGAATCCATCCTCCTACGAGGTTGAATACGGCTTGTTTATATATCTCACCCGATTGGATGTGATGCTGCATCCCTGAATCAAGAATGAATGGAGGCATCCCCCGTTGACTCTCTGATCACCAGCTCGGGTTTCAGAATCAATTTCTGTGGCCGTTTATGCTCATCCTTCAACTCATCGATCAGCAGATCCACAGCACGATGCCCTAAATCCTCAATAGGCTGGGCAACCGTCGTGAGCGGTGGATTGGTCACCGATGCGAGAATGGTATTGTCGAATCCGACGATAGAGACATCTTCAGGGACCTGTAGGCCGAGCTCTTTTGCTGCCTGCAACGCTCCGATAGCCTGCATATCATTACAACAGAATATGCCGGTTGGCCGGTTGGTTTGCTCAAGCAGCACAAGCACCTCCTGTTTGGCTGATTGTATGTCGGCGGTTGATTCCCTGACCTGGGAAGACTCAAGAGCAAGACCTGCTTCCTCCACTGCTTCGCGGAATCCGCGTACACGTTCCTTACTGCTGCTGACCTTGAGCGGCTCTGACACCACCCCAAAGCGGGTATGACCGAGCTGAAGCAAATGCTGCGCAGCCAGTGCGCCACCAAGCCTGTCATCAATCGAAACGGTGTGAACCGAGAGGGACGGCAGTTGACGAGCGATTAACGCAACAGGTATGGATTGCTGCAGAAGGGGTGACAAAATCTCGGCATTATCAATACCCGTTCCGATCATCATGCCATCGACTCTTTTTTGCTGAAGCAGGTTCAAATAGCGCTCTACCCGCTCGTCCTTATTATCCGTGCTGCAGATCACGACGCTGTACCCCAGCTGACGGCTCCGGTCTTCTATCGCTCTGGCAAGCTCGGCAAAATACGGATTGGATATATCAGGCACAAGCAGACCGAGCGTATAGGTTTGTTTGCCTGTAAGTGCAGCTGCAATCGCGCTAGGTTGATAGTTAAGGCGCTCCATGATCTCCATAACCTCAGCGCGCCGCTTTTCACTGATTTTCCCTTTGCCGTTAATGACCTGGGAGACCGTGGCAATGGATACGCCCGCCTCTCGTGCAATATCATAAATGGTTGCTTTCATTGTAAATTCCCCATCTGTGCTATATACAAGATTCTTATATATAGGTAATCGTTTTCTTCTCATTATGCAGGGGGAAATCTGCATACGCAACTCGGAGCTCCACTATAAGATGTTGATGAGACCGAATTACCTTTTCATCAGCCAATCATGGTCAGGGTCATTATAAAATTTCCAGGTTCGCGTGGGACCCGCCATCACATTAAGGTAATACACCTCATATCCCGGTGGAGCACCTACTGGATGGTATCCGTAAGGGACAAGCACTACTTCACCATTGTTCACGGCCAGTGTCTCATCCACTGACCGATCATCGGTGTAAATGCGTTGTATGGCAAACCCCTGCTCGGGCTGCACCCGGAAATAATAGGTCTCCTCCAGCAGTGATTCTTCCGGCAAGGCATCCCGGTCATGTTTATGCGGCGGATAACTCGACCAATGTCCATCAGGCGTAAATACTTCAACGACGAGCAGACTGTCCGCTTCCTTCTGTTCCGGTAATATGTTATGAATCTGGCGCTCCAGATTGCCATACCCGCGGGTCTCGACTCCAACGTCTTCCGGTGTGATGAGACGAGCTGGATATGTTCCTTTGCCTGGTGCCGCACATATAGCTATTTCCAATGCCGAAAGAGCCTTGATCTCCACCTGATCGGAGCTAGAGACATAGACGGAATACGGAGGTATTTTCTCAAAGATGCTCATTCTCTTCCCAACGTTCTCCCACGCATGCTCCCGCGTACTTATACTGGCCAGCCCGCTGAGCAGTACGATACAGAGCTCCTGATCACCGCTCTCGCGGGTGAAGGATTGTCCTTCTACAAGCTGTACTACCTGAAACCCAACATATTGCCAACCAGCAGACTCTGGAGTTACGTGTATAAGCGTGCCGTCCCCCTCCGAATGTGCTTCCGGTTTTACGATACGTTCTGACATGCTGCAGCCTCTCCTTTCTGTGCGCCCTGGCAATCTCGTATTCCTATAGAGAAACATTATCTGCAATAGCTTGAACGCTGAAATGAATTTTTAGGGCGATGCAGTTTGAGATTCCATTGCCACCCCGGTGACTTCTCGCAGCTTGACAGGTCTCCCCTGTTCCATGGACATCCTTGCAGCCAGTGCAATCCGTTCAGCCTGAACCGCATCATGGCCGTCGACAGTAACAGGTGTATCCTTCAGGATTGCTTCAATAAAAAGGGCTGTCTCCTGCACATAAGCCTCATTGTATCTTTCCAGAAAAAAGTGAAGCGGTTTATCCCGCATAAGCCCTGCCGCTGTACTAATCTCTGCCGTATTGGGATGATCGTTTGCAGCAGCTGCACTGCCCAATGAGCCAAACACCTCGACACGCTGATCATATCCATATAACGCTTGGCGGCTGTTATCAATGACCCCGATGGCTCCATTTTCAAAACTCATCGTCACAATGGCTGTGTCCACATCTCCATGCTCTGCAAAAACAGGGTGGATCAGCACATTCCCTTGGGCATATACTTCCTCTACTTCACTTCCCGACAGATAACGTGCCATATCAAAATCGTGAATCATCATATCCATGAAAATCCCGCCAGATACCCGGATATACTCCGCCGGCGGCGGGCTTGGGTCCCGTGAAGTGATTTTGATAATATGTGGATCGCCGATCGTCCCCTCCTGCACGTGGTCCCGCACCCGTTTGAAGTTGTGATCGAAACGGCGGTTGAATCCGATTTGCAGCTTCACGCCAGCCTTTTGCACAGCCGCCACAGCCGCTTGGGTCTGAGCCAAATCCATACTGACCGGTTTCTCGCAGAAAATATGCTTGCCCGCTTGCGCTGCTTGTTCAATTAAGGGTACATGCGTATCCGTCGAAGAGCAGATCAGCACAGCATCCACGTTCGGCATCGAGATCAGCTGACTGCTATCTGTCGTTACAACCGGAATTCCCCGTACGGAGGCCCAAGCCTCCAGCTCAGGCCCCGCGAACAAATCACTGATTCCTACAATTTCGGCATGCGGGTTGCGCAGGAGATTGTCTGCATGAATTTTACCGATCCGTCCGGCACCGATAATGCCAATTCTCACTCTGTCCTTGCCCATTTTGTTATCCTCCCTGTCCCTGTTCGCTCGCTATAGGATGAGGTCTCCCTCTTGGTCTGGCTTATCCCTGAGGTTGTTACCAGCGGGCTGTCACCATTTTTTTGCGCGTATAAAATTCAACACCATCCGTACCGTTGGCGTGCAGGTCACCGTAGAAGGATTTCTTCCAGCCGGAAAAAGGGAAAAAGGCCATTGGCGCAGGTACGCCCAAGTTAATGCCAAGCATGCCTGCATCAATCGTTTCACGGAATTGTCGCATACTCGCCCCGCTACGAGTGAACAGGCACGCCCCATTGGCAAAGTCGGAACGATTCGCCAGCTGGATTGCTTCCTCAAGCGTATCTACTCTAGCTATGGAGAGTACAGGGGCGAAGATCTCATCCTTCCAGATTTTCATGCTGCTCTGAACCTCGTCGAATATGGTGGGTCCTACAAAATATCCGGATGTGCTTGCCGCCTCATCCTTGCGGCCATCGCGGATCAAGGCTGCGCCTTCCTGTTCTCCGGATTCAATGTAGCTGAGCGTACGTTCTTTATGCGGACCTCGAATGACCGGGCCGAGGAACACACCCTCATCTAAGCCATTGCCAATTGTGATGTTGTCCGCTGCTTCTACCAGCTTTTGGACCAACGCATCTGCTACATCCCCAACGGCCACGACAACCGAACAGGCCATGCAGCGTTCTCCGGCTGAGCCAAAAGCTGCACTGGTGATCTCCTTCACCGTCAGGTCAAGGTCGGCATCCGGCATGACGATCGAGTGGTTTTTGGCACCGGCGAGGGCCTGCACCCGTTTTCCGTGTGCAGATGCAGTAGTGTAGACGTATTCAGCCACAGGCTGTGAGCCGACAAAAGAGATGGCTTGAACATCCCGATGTTCAAGCAGTCCGTTCACGACGTCATGTGCACCGTGAACGATGTTAAGTACACCGTCCGGAAGCCCGGCTTCCTTGAACAGCTCAGCCAGGCGCCCTGCGAGCAGCGGTGTTCGCTCGGAGGGCTTCAGCACAAAGGTATTCCCACACGCAATCGCCAGCGGGAACATCCAGCACGGTACCATCATTGGAAAGTTGAAAGGGGTGATCCCCCCTATAACGCCGATCGGGTACCGGTACATGCCTGATTCCAGCCCTGTGGCGATATCAGGCAGCTGTTTACCCATCATCAGATTCGGGGCCCCTGCCGCGAATTCGACGCATTCTATGCCCCGCTGTACTTCCCCGTAGGCTTCAGCATAGCTTTTGCCGTTCTCCAATGTAACCAACCGGGCTAGCTCTTCCCAGTGTTCTACCAGCAACTGCTGGTAGCGGAACAAAACACGCGCACGGCGAGGAACCGGTGTGCTGCTCCAGGATGGGAATGCCTCTCTTGCCGTTTGGACGGCGAGATCCACGTCAGCCTGTTCTGACAGCGGCACGTGTGCAATGATTTCCTCCGTAGCCGGATTCATGACCGGCTCAGTTCGGGTTGCCGCGGGGGCTACCCAGGCACCCCCGATCCAGTTTTGTACCATCGTCACGGTTGTGGACGCTTCCGAAATCCCTTTTCCCATAGCCCTGTCTCCCTTCGCTTATATATGTTGCAGCCATTCCTTAGTGATTCAGGACACTATAATCTCGCCCCGATTACAGCGATCAATATAGTCATTCACCTGTTCCACCGTTGGCATCGCATCCGAGCAGCTGTGACTAGAGATGACGATACTTGCTGCTGCGCTGCCATACGCCATACTGCGTTCAATCGTCCAATTCTGCATTAATCCGTACAGAAACCCTGCTGCATAGGAGTCGCCAGCTCCAAATGTCTTCACTACACGCGCTGGGTAGCTGTCTGCACGATGGGATAGCCCCTCGCGGGTATAGGCAATGGAGCCCTCCTTGCCATGCTTGATCACAACAATTTTTGCTGAGTAGTCAAACCACTTTTGCGAGGTCACCTGATCGCTGCGCTGAGTATTATGGTCAAATGTCTCCATCATGTCGAATTCCTCACGGGTACCCAGGATGATATCGCATTTTTCGGCTGCAAGGTTGTAATACACTGCTGTTTCTTCCGCCGATGTCCAGGTGTAGGGACGATAATCGAGATCAAATACAATGACGGTTCCATGTTTTTTTGCATACGTTAGTGCCTGAAATACTGCTTCACGAGATGGGCTCTGGGCAAGAGCCGTTCCGGAAATTAAGAGCACTTTGGAATCCTCGATCAGCTGCTCCTGCACTTCACGGGCTTGTAACAGCAGATCTGCTACATGGTCGCGGTACATCAGTATGCTGCAGTCGGTTGGACTTTTGATCTCGGTAAAAGCAAGCCCTGTCACTGCTCCTGTGTCATCGGTAACCACATTGGACGTATCAATTCCGTTGCGTTCCAGATAACTATGAATGAACCTTCCCATCTGGTCATTGGCAATTTTCCCGATAAAGGCTGTCTCCAGCCCGAGCCTGGACATGCCAATCGTAATATTGGCCGGAGATCCACCTACATACTTCGTAAACGTCATCGTCTCTTCCATCGGACGGTTAATCTCATTGGCGTTTAAGTCAATGCACAGTCTTCCGATTGCGGTAAAATCCGTCTTCCTGGAAGCAGGAAAGGAAACGTAAGCCATGGCTCAGAACCCCTTTCTGTAAATGGAATAGTGTTCTAGATTAAAGGTGCTGACCGATCCAGATAAAATATGCTCTTCTCTCCGACTACACCTTCTGTCTACATTGGTATTTTGATATGCACATATGAAAAACAACTTCGTTACCTAACCCTATGGAAATCATATTAAACTCATGCCGAATTAGATGGGCTACCTAATTAATGAATTCATGTACAAGAGGGAACGTTTCGCATACTCATATGGGTTATGAATGGCAGGATCCTGCTCGCCTTCAAGCATCGCCCACCCATCGTATCCCCGATCAACCAATTCCTGCAGAATCGGTGCAAAATCAATGCATCCATCCCCAGGTACAGTAAATACCCCTTTGCGAATACAGCCGACAAAATCAGATTGTGCTGCCCGTGCCTCATCCAGTACATCCGGACGGATATCTTTCAAGTGGATATAGGCAATCCGGTCATAATGCTTACGCAGCAGAGCAAGTGGATCGGCTCCCCCGTAGTAGGCATGACCCGTGTCATAAAGCAAGTAAACGAGAGTAGGATCGGTCAACTCCATCAACCGGTCGATCTCCTCCGGCCGTTCCACTACAGTGCCGCCATGGTGATGGTATGTCAGTTTCAGTCCATGTTCTCGTGCAATGGCACCAGCCTCATTCAACCCTTCAGCAAGGATGTGCCACTCGGTTTCACTGAGTCTTAGCACTTCCTTCTCATGCGGAGTCCGCCGTGGATCAAAGTGCAGGGAACCCCCAACCTCTGCTGTACTAATGACTGTACTACCCATCGATTGCAGAAACTCCGTGTGTCTGCGATAGCTTTCCAGCTCTGATTTCCGGTATGCCGGGTCGGAGAGCAATACCGACTTCCACTGGGAAACGAGACGGATATTGCGCTTATCTAATTCCTCACGCAGTGCGGCTGGATCCGTTGGATATTTGCGCCCCATCTCCGTACCCGTCAGTCCAAGTCGCTGAATATCATCCAAAATCTGCTCACATGTCGTGTCGTCCCCATGCTCCTTCACATCTTCGCCGACCCAGTTGATCGGATGAATCCCGAGCTGAAATGGCAGCTTGTTCATGGCTCCACGTCTCCTTTATTAGAGTTCAGCATCTTGTCTGTTCAGATAAACGGTGCTGAATTAAATGAGCTTTGCTTTGGCACGGCTGGCTTGCATGGCGTGATGAGCACTTACCACCTTTTCTTCCGTTGATACTTCCGGCACGCCAACATTCCACCAGGATTCATATCCTCCTGCATTTGTCCCTGGGACAACCGGAATCTCGATAAGTGTAGTCACTCTCTCATTCCTTGCATCCCTGAGCGCCTTCTCCAGCTGTTCTGCTGTTTCTGCTCGATATGCTTGTGCTCCCAGACTGCGGGCATGTGCTGCGAAATCCATTGGCAGGTAATCCCCTATCAGTCGTCCACTTTCGGATTCTCTATAACGAAACTCATTGCCGAATCCGTCACTGCCGTGCTCACGCTGCAAATTATGAATGCATTGGAATCCATTGTTATTGAATAGCAAAATGGTGAACTTCTTCTGTTCCTGCAGGCTGGTCACCAGCTCGGAATGCAGCATCAGGTAACTGCCATCACCAACCATGGCGTATACTTCCCGATTAGGCTCGGCAAGCGCTGCTCCAAACGCACCACTCACCTCATAGCCCATACAGGAGAAGCCGTATTCCATGTGATACGTCTTCGGTGCTGCTGCTCGCCACAAGCGATGTAAATCTCCGGGCAGGCTTCCTGCCGCACACACAATGATGGAAGATGGATCAATATTCCGATTAATAATTCCAACGGCAGTGGTCTGTGCCAAGCCGGCTTCGTGCTTTAGTTCATATAGCCGATCTACTTCTCGGTTCCATTCACCCAGCAGATCAGCAACCTCGGATGGGCCGTAGCCACTACGATATCCCCGTTCCTGCATTGCAGTTTGCAGGGCTTGCAGACCTTCCCGTGCATCTGCCAGGATGGCTTCCCCGCCCAGTTTGGCTGCATCCATACCGTTCAGGTTTAGGTTGATAAATGTAACTTCTGGATGCTGAAAAGCAGATCGGGACGCCGTCGTGAAATCCGAGAACCGGGTGCCGACGCCGATCACAACATCTGCTTCTCTCGCGAGTCGGTTTGCCGCCAGAGAACCTGTAACCCCGATGGCCCCCACGTTGAGTGGATGGTCCCAGGACAGTGCACTCTTGCCAGCCTGGGTCTCGGCAACCGGAATGCCAAATGCCTCGGCGAAGGCAGCAAGCTGAACAGACGCCTCGGAATACAACACACCGCCGCCAGCAACCAGCAGCGGCTTCCTTCCGCGGGCCAGCTGTTCCGCGGCCCGTTCAATGGCTGCCTGGACCGGAGGCCGGCGGTCCAGGTAATGCACCTTGCGGGCGAAGAACGCTTCCGGATAATCGTACGCCTCTGCCTGCACATCCTGCGGCAGTGCCAGCGTGACCGCTCCCGTCTCCGCTGGATCCGTGAGAACACGCATCGCCTGTGTTACAGCAATCATTAACTGTTCAGGTCGTACAATGCGATCCCAATACTTGCTGACCGCTTTAAATGGGTCTGTAGCCGAGATGGTATAATCACTGCTCACTTCGAGCTGTTGCAGAACCGGATCCGGTTCACGTGTGGCAAAGTTATCTCCAGGAAGCAGAAGCACAGGAATCCGGTTCACGGTCGCTGTTGCAGCTGCGGTAATCATATTCAACGCACCTGGGCCGATCGATGTGGTACACGCGTATATTTGCCTGCGATTCTTCTGCTTGGCATAAGCGGCTGCAGTGTGTACCATACCCTGTTCATTTTTGCCTTGCATGTACGTCAGACTTCCTGGGCTGCGTTCCAGTGCCTCTCCTATTCCTGTAACATTACCGTGTCCGAAAATACCGATAACACCCTTCACGAATTTGGTCTCCACACCATCTACGGAAATATACTGCTGGTCCAGATAGCGGAGCAGTGCCTGGGCCATGGTCAGCCGGATCGTTGTCATGGATTTCGTCTCCTTTCCCTTCGCGGGTAAAGCGCTTAATCTACGTTAAGTTTAAGCGCCTTACCCATAAAGGTTAAGCGCTTAATTGGTATAGTATTACATCATGGCTAAATAGGCAAGATATTTTTGTAAGCGTTTTATTAAAAACTGAAGCCTAATCTGATCGATACGCTTCCAACCAACATATCACAACAGGATGAATTGTATTTGTTCAAGTTCAATAGGATGTGATTCCAGTGAGCATGTCGTCTTGTGAAAACTCTAAAAGCACAAAAAAAGAGATGATCATGATCATCTCTTTTTTCTCTATATCAGTAAGCGGGTGATGGGAATCGAACCCACGCTATTAGCTTGGAAGGCTAAAGTTCTACCATTGAACTACACCCGCGTAAAATAATATCGGGATGACACGATTTGAACATGCGACCCCCTGGTCCCAAACCAGGTGCTCTACCAAGCTGAGCTACATCCCGTTATGTTATACCGGCGAGAGGACTCGAACCTCCACGGTTTCCCACTCGATTTTGAGTCGAGCGCGTCTGCCATTCCGCCACGCCGGCATATGAAGTTATAAATGGCGCGCCCTGAGAGATTCGAACTCCCGGCCTTTTGATTCGTAGTCAAACGCTCTATCCAGCTGAGCTAAGGGCGCAAAATAATTGGAGCGGACGACGGGAATCGAACCCGCGACCCTCGCCTTGGCAAGGCGATGCTCTACCGCTGAGCCACGTCCGCGTATAAGGGATGCGCGTGGAGGGACTTGAACCCCCACGTCAAAGACGCTAGATCCTAAGTCTAGTGCGTCTGCCAATTCCGCCACACGCGCATATATAAAAGTGAGTCATGAAGGGCTCGAACCTTCGACACCCTGATTAAAAGTCAGGTGCTCTACCAACTGAGCTAATGACTCATAAAAACTGGTGGAGGATGATGGATTCGAACCACCGAACCCGTACGGGAGCAGATTTACAGTCTGATGCGTTTGGCCACTTCGCTAATCCTCCAGGATTAAAAGGTGGCTCGGGACGGAATCGAACCGCCGACACGAGGATTTTCAGTCCTCTGCTCTACCGACTGAGCTACCGAGCCTTATTCAATTTTAGATTAATGGCGGAACCGACGGGATACTCTCACTTCGTTCGAGACTGCGAAGCTGATGCTCTCGAAGTGTATGCTCCGACGAACCCAAAAACGGATTCTCATCCCTGAAGCAAAATAAAGATGGCGGAACCGACGGGATTCGAACCCGCGATCTCCTGCGTGACAGGCAGGCATGTTAGGCCAACTACACCACGGTTCCAGGCATTAATGGTGCCGGCGAGAGGACTTGAACCCCCAACCTACTGATTACAAGTCAGTTGCTCTACCAGTTGAGCTACACCGGCATATATGGTGGAGGCTGAGGGGCTCGAACCCCCGACCCTCTGCTTGTAAGGCAGATGCTCTCCCAGCTGAGCTAAGCCTCCATATCTATGACCCGTAGGGGATTCGAACCCCTGTTACCTCCGTGAAAGGGAGGTGTCTTAACCCCTTGACCAACGGGCCTTAATGGCTCCCCGAACAGGACTCGAACCTGTGACAACTCGATTAACAGTCGAGTGCTCTACCAACTGAGCTATCAGGGAATGGTGGAGCCAAGCGGGATCGAACCGCTGACCTCCTGCTTGCAAGGCAGGCGCTCTCCCAGCTGAGCTATGGCCCCATGTTTGTTTACCCCACAAAGTGAAGTATAGCTTCGAGGTTTATTCCGATTACTTTCCGGGGACCCCGTGAATTTCATAAAACTTGTATGGTGGGCCCTGGTGGACTCGAACCACCGACCTCACCCTTATCAGAGGTGCGCTCTAACCAACTGAGCTAAGGGCCCTTATCAAAAACTCGAAAAAAAATACCCCAGTGGGGTCTCGCTTGGCAGCGTCCTACTCTCCCAGGACCCTTCGGTCCAAGTACCATCGGCGCTAGAGGGCTTAACGGTCGTGTTCGGGATGGGTACGTGTGGAACCCCTCCGCCATCGCCACCAAACGATGCTGCTATACACTCAGAGATCATTCTCTGAAAACTAGATCCGAAACGAAACTTGCGACTAAAACCTGCAATTTGGATAAGCCCTCGACCGATTAGTACTGGTCAGCTCCATGCATTACTGCACTTCCACCCCCAGCCTATCTACCTCGTCGTCTTCAAGGGGTCTTACATACTGGGAAATCTCATCTTGAGGGGGGCTTCACGCTTAGATGCTTTCAGCGCTTATCCCGTCCGTACATAGCTACCCAGCGGTGCTCCTGGCGGAACAACTGGTACACCAGCGGTACGTCCATCCCGGTCCTCTCGTACTAAGGACAGCTCCTCTCAAATTTCCTACGCCCACGACAGATAGGGACCGAACTGTCTCACGACGTTCTGAACCCAGCTCGCGTACCGCTTTAATGGGCGAACAGCCCAACCCTTGGGACCTACTTCAGCCCCAGGATGCGATGAGCCGACATCGAGGTGCCAAACCTCCCCGTCGATGTGGACTCTTGGGGGAGATAAGCCTGTTATCCCCAGGGTAGCTTTTATCCGTTGAGCGATGGCCCTTCCATGCGGTACCACCGGATCACTAAGCCCGACTTTCGTCCCTGCTCGACTTGTAGGTCTCGCAGTCAAGCTCCCTTATGCCTTTGCACTCTTCGAATGATTTCCAACCATTCTGAGGGAACCTTTGGGCGCCTCCGTTACTCTTTAGGAGGCGACCGCCCCAGTCAAACTGCCCACCTGACACTGTCCCCGTACCCGCTAAGGGCACCAGGTTAGAACCTAGATACGATCAGGGTGGTATCCCAACGGTGCCTCCACACAAGCTGGCGCTCATGCTTCAAAGGCTCCCACCTATCCTGTACAGATCGTACCCAAATTCAATATCAAGCTGCAGTAAAGCTCCATGGGGTCTTTCCGTCTTGTCGCGGGTAACCTGCATCTTCACAGGTATTAAAATTTCACCGGATCTCTCGTTGAGACAGCGCCCAAGTCGTTACGCCATTCGTGCGGGTCAGAATTTACCTGACAAGGAATTTCGCTACCTTAGGACCGTTATAGTTACGGCCGCCGTTTACTGGGGCTTCGGTTCACAGCTTCGGATTACTCCTAACCGCTCCCCTTAACCTTCCAGCACCGGGCAGGCGTCAGCCCGTATACTTCGCCTTACGGCTTCGCACAGACCTGTGTTTTTGCTAAACAGTCGCTTGGGCCTTTTCACTGCGGCCCCCTCGTGCTATTCACACTACCGGGGCACCCCTTCTCCCGAAGTTACGGGGTCATTTTGCCGAGTTCCTTAACGAGAGTTCTTCCGCGCGCCTTAGAATTCTCTTCTCGCCTACCTGTGTCGGTTTGCGGTACGGGCACCTTCATCTGGCTAGAGGCTTTTCTTGGCAGTGTGAGATCATGACCTTCGCTACTGTAATTTTCACTCCCCATCACAGCTCAGCCTTAGATGTGCGGATTTGCCTACACATCAGCCTTACTGCTTGGACAGACATCCATCAGTCTGCGTCACTACCCTACTGCGTCCCCCCATCGCTCGTAACGATTTACGGTGGTACAGGAATTTCGACCTGTTGTCCTTCGACTACGCCTTTCGGCCTCGCCTTAGGTCCCGACTTACCCTGAGCGGACGAGCCTTCCTCAGGAACCCTTAGGCTTTCGGCGGATCAGATTCTCACTGATCTTTTCGTTACTCATACCGGCATTCTCACTTGTATAATGTCCAGCGCTCCTTACGGTACACCTTCAACCCTTATACAACGCTCCCCTACCCCTGATCATAAGATCAAGCCATAGCTTCGGTGGTGTGTTTAGCCCCGTTACATTTTCGGCGCAGAGTCACTCGACCAGTGAGCTATTACGCACTCTTTCAATGGTGGCTGCTTCTAAGCCAACATCCTGGTTGTCTGTGCAACTCCACATCCTTTCCCACTTAACACACACTTGGGGACCTTAGCTGATGGTCTGGGCTGTTTCCCTTTTGACAATGGATCTTAGCACTCACTGTCTGACTCCCGGAAGTAAGTCTATGGCATTCGGAGTTTGACTGAGCTTGGTAACCCTTGCGGGCCCCGCACCCAATCAGTGCTCTACCTCCACGACTCTGTTTTCCGAGGCTAGCCCTAAAGCTATTTCGGGGAGAACCAGCTATCTCCGAGTTCGATTGGAATTTCTCCGCTACCCCCACCTCATCCCCGCACTTTTCAACGTGCGTGGGTTCGGGCCTCCAGTGCGTGTTACCGCACCTTCACCCTGGACAGGGGTAGATCACCCGGTTTCGGGTCTACGTCCACGTACTACATCGCCCTATTCAGACTCGCTTTCGCTGCGGCTCCGGCTCTTCACCTTAACCTTGCACGGGAACGTAACTCGCCGGTTCATTCTACAAAAGGCACGCCATCACCCCTAAAATGGGCTCTGACTTCTTGTAAGCACACGGTTTCAGGTTCTATTTCACTCCCCTTCCGGGGTGCTTTTCACCTTTCCCTCACGGTACTGCTTCACTATCGGTCGCTAGGAAGTATTTAGCCTTGGCAGATGGTCCTGCCGGATTCATACGGGGTTTCACGTGCCCCGCACTACTCGGGATCCGTCTCGGAGGGAACAGACTTTCAATTACAGGGCTTTTACCTTCTTTGGCGGGCCTTTCCAGACCTCTTCGTTTAACCGGTTCCTTTGTAACTCCATGTGAGACGTCCCACAACCCCAGAAAGCAAGCTCTCTGGTTTGGGCTGTTCCGCGTTCGCTCGCCGCTACTGACGGAATCACTATTGTTTTCTCTTCCTCAAGGTACTTAGATGTTTCAGTTCCCCTGGTATGCCTCTACACAACCTATGTATTCAGTTGTGAGTAACTGGATATTACCCCAGCTGGGTTTCCCCATTCGGACATCCCCGGATCAAAGCTTGCTTACAGCTCCCCGAGGCAGTATCGTTGTTCGCCACGTCCTTCATCGGCTCCTAGCGCCTAGGCATCCTCCGTGTGCTCTTAGTAGCTTAACCAAATGCTCAAATTGAGCAATGCAGTTATCACTATTATTTGAAACTTGTTTAACACAAGTTCAGCTAAAAGGAATGTTCTAATTCGCAATTTTCGTTTCGATATCTAGTTTTCAAAGAACAAGCTCCATGCAAAAGCAAGCTGTTTGAGAGTTTGAGCTCTCAAAACTGAGCAACGAGTGAGTAACTAGCCAACCTGGCTAGATTTTAGATTTGAATGTCTTCATTGCAGAAGACGATTCTCCATAGAAAGGAGGTGATCCAGCCGCACCTTCCGATACGGCTACCTTGTTACGACTTCACCCCAATCATCTATCCCACCTTCGGCGGCTGGCTCCTTGCGGTTACCCCACCGACTTCGGGTGTTATAAACTCTCGTGGTGTGACGGGCGGTGTGTACAAGACCCGGGAACGTATTCACCGCGGCATGCTGATCCGCGATTACTAGCAATTCCGACTTCATGCAGGCGAGTTGCAGCCTGCAATCCGAACTGAGACCGGCTTTTTAGGATTCGTTCCACCTCGCGGCTTCACAGCCCGTTGTACCGGCCATTGTAGTACGTGTGTAGCCCAGGTCATAAGGGGCATGATGATTTGACGTCATCCCCACCTTCCTCCGGTTTGTCACCGGCAGTCACCTTAGAGTGCCCACCCGAAGTGCTGGCAACTAAGATCAAGGGTTGCGCTCGTTGCGGGACTTAACCCAACATCTCACGACACGAGCTGACGACAACCATGCACCACCTGTCTCCTCTGTCCCGAAGGAAAGCCCTATCTCTAGGACGGTCAGAGGGATGTCAAGACCTGGTAAGGTTCTTCGCGTTGCTTCGAATTAAACCACATACTCCACTGCTTGTGCGGGTCCCCGTCAATTCCTTTGAGTTTCAGTCTTGCGACCGTACTCCCCAGGCGGAATGCTTAATGTGTTAACTTCGGCACCAAGGGTATCGAAACCCCTAACACCTAGCATTCATCGTTTACGGCGTGGACTACCAGGGTATCTAATCCTGTTTGCTCCCCACGCTTTCGCGCCTCAGCGTCAGTTACAGCCCAGAGAGTCGCCTTCGCCACTGGTGTTCCTCCACATCTCTACGCATTTCACCGCTACACGTGGAATTCCACTCTCCTCTTCTGCACTCAAGTCATCCAGTTTCCAGTGCGATCCGGGGTTGAGCCCCGGGATTAAACACCAGACTTAAATGACCGCCTGCGCGCGCTTTACGCCCAATAATTCCGGACAACGCTTGCCCCCTACGTATTACCGCGGCTGCTGGCACGTAGTTAGCCGGGGCTTTCTTCTCAGGTACCGTCACTCCTTGAGCAGTTACTCTCAAGGACGTTCTTCCCTGGCAACAGAGCTTTACGATCCGAAAACCTTCATCACTCACGCGGCATTGCTCCGTCAGGCTTTCGCCCATTGCGGAAGATTCCCTACTGCTGCCTCCCGTAGGAGTCTGGGCCGTGTCTCAGTCCCAGTGTGGCCGATCACCCTCTCAGGTCGGCTACGCATCGTCGCCTTGGTGAGCCGTTACCTCACCAACTAGCTAATGCGCCGCAGGCCCATCCTCAAGTGACAGATTGCTCCGTCTTTCCAGCTTCCTTCAGGCGAAGAAAGCAAGTATTCGGTATTAGCTACCGTTTCCGGTAGTTGTCCCAAGCTTGAGGGCAGGTTGCCTACGTGTTACTCACCCGTCCGCCGCTAACCATCAGAGAAGCAAGCTTCTCTTCAAGTCCGCTCGACTTGCATGTATTAGGCATGCCGCCAGCGTTCGTCCTGAGCCAGGATCAAACTCTCCAATAAAGTATTGAAAAGAGCGATTAGCTCATTTTGAATCTGACGAGATTAAAAATCTCATTTTCGCTTCGAAATCATACAGTCAGATGACTTGTACCCATTTCTCAGCATCGATCTTACAAAGTAAGATCGTTACTCACTCGTTGTTCAGTTTTCAAAGATCAAACGTTGTTTGCATCAGAGTGTTGTTCTCTTCAGCAACTTTTATATCTTATCATGTCCGAACCAATTTGGCAAGCACTTTTTTTGAAGTTTCTTTCGAAGCTTGTTAAGTCAGCTTACCGCACCGTGTATCTCGTGTTTTCTTGGCCGGAATTAGAATATACCATGCTGCAAGAGTAATTACTACATGTAAAATATCCCAAATGCTAATATCGAAGAAAGAATAGATTTACACAGATACTTTGACCATTATTCTGCAGTCATCAGTGTGCAGACTATATCTAAAACTTATCAGACAGAGGTCAACATCTATTCCAACCCAGTCATTCAGGTAGACATGTATTGTACAGTAGAGGTGAGACTCATTAGTTTCTTTTTCGAAAGCATTTCTGGATTCACTGTTGAAAGCATTCTGAATCCTCTGATACAACTTATATGGTCTACTACGGATCACCTACTACGTTATCTATCTTCTATTAATAGTAGAAGCTGATAGTTAGATATCTGATTACGATGGCCAAACCACTACCGGTCTTTCCTACTTGTTTCCGAATCTACCCATCACAATCGTATCGTAGGACTCCCCGTTCGCATGTCTGCGGTCCTTTTTCAACACACCTTCAATTTCAAAACCCATTCTTCGGTATAGCTCTATTGCTTTATCATTCGTTTCTAATACAGTCAGTGTTACTTTCTCAACACCGCTTCTGTCTGCCCAATGGAGTGATAACTCCAGCAGCTTATTCCCAATGCCATAGCCCCAGTAATTTCGGGCAACACACACCCCAAACTCAACTCTATGGGAAAACCGCTTCAGGTCAGACCCCTCACATCTGGCGTACCCAACAATCTCTTCCTGCACAGTAGCCACAAGAAACAAGTTTCGATCTTTCTCTGAGTCAACACGGATAATGTTCCTGAACCCCGCTGCATCGATATAAGCTTCTCCCTGCTCTCGGTCCATGTTCTCCGTTTCTCCATCGATCTGTACACGAAGCGAAGATAACGACTTTGCATCCCTTTCTTCTGCCGATCTAATCGAATAAGCCATTCCTTTTATGATAAACTCCTGTCTATGAATCTTCATATCTACCCTTCCCTCTATTTCCTATCCGAATTCGGATGGACTTTTGCCCGTAAGCATTTTGAATACCTGACTAAAATACGTCGCGTTTCGGAACCCCGTCATCTCACTAACCTCGTAGACCATGTAATGACCAGATTGCAGCAGCTCTATCGCCTTTTGAATTCGGTATCCGTTTAGATAACCCACGAAATTCTCCCCGGTTACCCTTTTGAATAGCTGGCTCAGATATTTGGGATGTACAAAAAGCCCCTTCGCAATGGCCTCAAAACTGATTTCTTCAGCATAATGCTGCTCCACATACTGTTTCACCTGATCGACAAGTTTATTGCTCTTTTTCTCTGTCATCTCTTTCCGTGTCTGCTCGATCCATTCTCCAATAAATGCATCCATCCAGCATAGCAGATCCTGCAATGAATATTTAGTTTGAATGTCCCTGAGAAACTCGCTCAAGGCCATTGGCGGCTGTAACAGGGGATATTGTCTATTCCAACTCTGAATTAAGGTATTAAAAAGACTTACGGCTACCACCTGTACATCCTGAAGGCCAGTGCATTTGCCAAACTTAAACATCTGGTGGATCAAAAGCCATGCCTCTTCTGCCAAATCAATCTTCATGTCTGCCCAAGACTCGTTCCATTGCTGCAGCAGCATAGAATAATCATGGACACTCGTTTCGACTCTTTGGATGGAGTTATATGAATAGATTCGGCTTCCTCCCTGAAATTCCGCCATCTCAAGGGCTTCTCTGCTCTCCAAATAAGAGTCCATTACCTCGCACAGATGATTTTTGGGTGTTCCAATCCCAGCGCTCATCTCCATTTTGAGATACGTAAATACCTGGTCAATCATCCTTTCCACAAGGGAGTACATCTCATCAAGCAGCTCTTCTCCGCCAAAAAGAAGCAGTACAAAAACCTGATCTGAATAATCCACGATCTCAACCTGACTGTTCGGTAAACACACCGTTTGTTCCTTGATCGTTTCCTGAATAATATCAGCCGCCCCGTAGCGGAGCAGCTGCCAGTCACGCTCTTTCATCTTTGTCAGAAATCCGGGGCGATTCAGCTGTAGACTAATCGCGCTTACCTGCGCAGACAAGGGAATACCCACGTAATCCATACGTTCACTTGGCAGCTCATTGACCTGATAACGTGTGGTCAGGAGTTCGTGCAGAAACTGTTTGCGCAAATAGGGAACTACCTTTCCGATCTCCTGCTTGTATGTTCGCTCCAGCCGCTCATGCCGCTCTCGCACCTCCTGTTCCAACAGAACTTCACGCAGCACGGATTCGATCTCTTCCACCTCTGCCGGTTTCAGCAGAAAATGATTCACTCCCCACCGCATGGCAGCCCGAGCATTCTCGAATTCGTCGTATCCACTTAAAATGATAATCGGCAGATGAGGATAATTGCGGCGAAGTGCCTGTGTTACCTCCAACCCTGTCATCCCTGGCATGTAAACATCGGTCATGACCAGATCAGGGCGCAGCCGGTCGAATTGTTCAAGCGCATCTATGCCGTTGGAAGCTGTGCCTGCAATTCTCAAACCCAGAGAAGGCCACTCAATATGTTCGGTTAAAGCCTTAATCATATGTGGATCGTCATCTACAAGCATGATGGTTTTCATATGTTTTCACCGTCCAGCCAGAGATTTAACTGCTCTTCCGTCTCAATACGCGGTAGTGAGATCGTTACCTGCACACCACCCGAGCTACCTGTACGTAAATGAACGCCATATCCCTTGCCACAATATAACTGAATGCGCTGATGTACATTTCTCACACCGATACCTGATGAACTTTCCAGTCCCCACTCTTCTGGTAAACCTTGACCATTATCCATAATCTGAACAACGACCCTGGATGGATCCTCCGTCTCTTCCCCTATTTCCACACGTATTTGAAGTGTCTCATCTTTGGGATTTGCATGTATGACGGCATTTTCAATAAAGGGCTGCAAAATAATTTTGGGGATGTAACAGCTCCGGACACGCGGATCGATCTGTTCTTCATAATGAATGGAGAAAGGCAATCTTTCGGCCTGGATGCTGACATAACAACGGGCATGCTCCAGCTCATCACGAATTTTAATGAACATTTTACCTCCACTAAGGCCAATGCGTAAAAGTTTGCTGAGCTGTACAATCATGCGGCTAATGTCTTTGGCTTCATAATCAAGCGCACGCCAGTGGATCATATCCAGTGTATTGTAGAGAAAGTGAGGTTTGATCTGTGCCTCCAGCAGACTTGTCTGGGCCTCTCGTTTGGCGCGGCTCTCCTCCTTCACCTGGTTCATCAATTCCGTCAGTCTGGAAGCCATATGATTGAAGCCATAAGCCAGATGAGCATATTCCTGGGTAAAAGAGAGCTGTACCCTGGTTTCGAAGTCACCCTTCTCAAGCTGTCTCATTCGCTTAATCAACTGACGAAGGGGCCGGATAATGCGCCGGACGAACAAATACGCGAATACGGCTGAACATACCAATCCGACCACAGCAATACCGAGCACCTGCCATCCCGCATACCTGACCGGAGATAGCAGTGTATGTACAGGTATCGTCTGTACCAAACGCCACTGAAGTGTCGCGGGCTTGGAATACAGCACGAGCTGCGCACCGCCACCATCGCCAGATACTACCTCGAATCCATCTTCATTCTGCTGGGCATGCTCTTGAATCCATTCACTATCCACGACCGGTAGCGTTCCCCGAGCGGCTGTATCCACTCGCAGAAGCGAATCAGCGACAACTGAATCTTCATGACCACTGAAACGTTGGTCGTAAGCCCTTATCGGATCTGCCTCACCCATCTGCATAATGACGTTCCCGGCCGTGTCCACGAGCAGCACCTGTCCATCCAATACCATGGGCATGTCCGCAAATCGGCGAACAATATCGGCACGACTCAATCGGATTAGGACATAGGCCGCCGTACTGCCACGACTGTCGAAGATCCGCTGGGCATAACCAACCAGGGAATGTCCTGATTCATTTTCCCGCAGAGGTACCCAGGCTGCATCTGCATGTTCCAGAGCTGTGAACCATGCGTCCCCTGCAATCGTATCTACTGGAAAAATCCGGTCAGCCATCGTGACGTTAACCCCATTGAACGCATCCGTATACAACTCCACGGAGGTGATGCCTTCACTAACCACAAGCGTATGGTCCAGTATTTTGGCTAACTCCCGTCTTTGGTGAATCTGTGTCAGACTCCCTGTTCCTGCTGTCTCCAGCAAACTTGAGAGCTCTCTGTTGCTCGCCAGCGAATAGGCGGTTCCTGTTACTCCAGTAATAAAATCAAAACCGCGCCGGGTGCTCTCGTTAAGGAGTGCCAGCCGTGCTTTGCTAATCTCGGTAAAGGTTACGGTAGAGAACGACTGATATGCCAGCCAGACGATGCCAGATACAAGCAGCAGGTTAAACGCAATAAAGCAAGTCACCATCAGCGTGGTGAGCTTGCTTTGCTGCAGTTTGTGATTGATAAACAGGGATAATCTTCGTTTCCACATGAAACCAACTCATTTCGTTTGGAAATTACCCTTTGAGCCCGGAGGTCGCGATCCCTTCCACGAAGTACTTTTGGCAGACCATAAATACGATGAAACAAGGCACGAGCGATAACACGGACATGGCAAACATCGGGCCCCAATCCGATTGGGAACTGGAATCCAGGAACAAACGCAGCCCCAGCGGCACCGTGTACTTGCTAACATCGCTTAAATAGATCAGTTGGCTGAAGAAGTCATCCCACGTCCACAAAAAGGTAAAGATCATCGTGGTCACCAGCGCCGGAAAGGCCAGCGGGATAATGACCTTTGTGTATATGCGTACGGGTCCACAGCCATCAATGGTTGCCGCCTCATCCAGCTCTTTGGGCAGACCGCGGAAGAATTGAACCATCAAGAAAATAAAGAAAGCATCCGTGGCGAGCCATTTGGGCACCACCAGAGGCAGGTACGTATTCACCCATTCCAAATGGTTGAACAGGATATACTGCGGAATCAGCGTCACATGATGCGGCAGCATGATCGTCATTAACATCAGGCCGAAGCAGATTGCCTTGAAACGAAAATCAAGTCTAGCAAAGGCATACGCAGCCATTGAACAAGAGACCACATTACCCAGGACCGCACCCAGTGACAGGACAATGGAATTGGTCAGGAAACGGGAGAATGGGTTACCCTGGATCCCGGTCCAGCCGTTCATGTAATTTTGAAAGTTCCATTCCCGCGGCCAGAACCACGTCTCCGTGAAGATCATATGTCCCGGCTTGAACGAACTGCCCAGCATCCAGAGCACCGGATACAGCATGACGAGGGCAATTCCTGAAATCAAAATATGTTTCGCCATGACCCAAACAGCAGAATTCCGTTGTCCAATCATGATTTCCCACCATCCTCATAATGGACCCACAGCTTGCTGCTGCGGAATACCAGCAAAGTAAACACGCCGATCAGGATTACCAGCACCCAGGCCATCGCCGAGGCATAACCCATTTGAAAGAAGGAGAATCCCTTCTTATAGAGATACAGGGAATACATCAATGTTGAATTTACAGGACCCCCGCTACCATTGCTGATGACGAAGGCTTGCGTGAACGATTGAAAAGACGTAATTAATTGCATGACCAGATTAAAAAAGATTACCGGCGATAATATCGGCAGCGTTATATTGAAGAAACGCCGGAGCGGACCAGCACCATCTACCGCAGAAGCTTCGTCATATTCAGGTGGAATTTGTTTCAGGCCTGCCAGGAAAATAATCATGGATGATCCGAACTGCCATACGGATAACAGCACGATGGAGTACAGCGCATATTTCGGATTAGCCACCCAATCCGGTGCCTTGATACCCACCATGGCAAGCACGCCATTGAGCAGGCCGTCACCACCCAGCATTTTGCGCCACAACATGGCGATGGCCACACTGCCTCCAAGCAAGGTGGGGATGTAATATACAGTCCGGTAAATACCCAGCCCGCGAATCCCCTTGTTAAGCAGCATCGCGACAAGCAAGGCAAAGATTAATTTAACCGGAACGGACACAGCAACATACGTAAAGGTCACCTTCAGCGACTGAATAAACAGCTTATCCGATGTAAACATGGTCGTGTAGTTACCCAGACCGACCCAGGAAGGGGCGGCCAGGATACTGTAGTCTGTAAAAGAAATATATAATGAAACCAGCATTGGGCCCAGGGTCAGAAACAATAACCCAACCAGCCATGGGGCCAGAAACAGAAGTGCTGCTCCACTATGAGCATACCTCCGTTTCACCCGCCGGGCTGTCATACGCTCGGTTCGGGCTTGACTGACCTGTGTTGTACTCATCTTCGCAACCTCCCCGCGGAATTTGAAGTCCGGATCTGTTCAAGGCTCTATTGACTCGATGCTAGTGTCGCCTTGGCACCTTCAATGAATTGGGCAATCACATCCGATGTGCTGCCTTGACCGAAGGCGATCTGCTCACTAGCACTCTTGAAGCTGGTATCCACTTCGGAAAATCCCTGCGGGTAAGGCGGATCAATTTCACTGGAGTTTTTGGATACGACGTCGATAAACTGAAAGATGGCTTGCTCCGCTTCAGGCAGCGTAGGTTGCATTTGCTCACGAATGCTGGAGTTGACGGGTACTCCCCGCTCGGAGCCGAGAATGGCGGTTGCCTCCGGATCGTTCACCATGAAGTCAATAAACATGGCCACTTCCTTCGGATGCTTGGTTTTGGCGTAACCCGACAGGAACTGACCTGCTTTCAGGTATTCACCGATTTGCTTTTCGTTCTCGCCATGCGGGAGCACTTGTATGCCAAGCTTGTGATCCTGGTTTTTGTTCACCTGCTGGAACGTCAATAATTGGTTGGACCACGCAAAATCCATGGCGGCCGTACCCAGCGAGATCGGACGTGTCTCCAATGCGTTGGTTGTGGACGCTGTCACCTCGGCAGGGGTAACTCCCCCGTTCTCGCGAAGGGCTCCCCACATGTCAAACCACTGCTGAAGCTCCTCAGAGGTTGCCGCCATCGTCCCACCTTCGAATAGTCCCTTGCCTGTTTGACGAATAAACACCTCAAACATGTTGGTCGTTCCCGATACATCCGCTGATCCGTAGAAACCTTCACCCTTTTCTGCAGCAATCCTGGCTGCAATATCGCTAAAGTCCTTCCACGTCCAGCTCTCCTGAGGCTCTTCGATTCCAAGTTCCTTAAACAGGGTTGCATCATAAATGACTCCGGGCGCATTCACACCTAACGTAATTGCGTATAATTTATCATCAATCGATCCGGCTTTGAGCATGCTCGCGTCATGGTCATCTGTACGGAGCTCTTTGCTCTCGCTGTATGGGGTCAGGTCGAGAAGTGCACCACGCCGGGCAAAGTCGGTAAGAAAAGCGTAATCCATCTGTACAATATCCGGTGCATTCGAACCAGCTACCTGCGTGGTCAGCTTGTCAAAATATCCGTCCCATCCGGAGTATTCCGGTTTGATCGTAATACCAGGGTGTTTCTCTTCAAACAGTTTGATCACTTTGGTCGTCAGATCATGGCGCGTCTGTGATCCCCACCAGGTCATGCGCAGCTGAATGTCGCCCGAGGCAGCTTCCTCACTTCCCTCACCAGATGAAGCAGTAGACCCGGTAGATGCTCCGGAACAGGCTGTAGCCAATAACAACAGGGACATGCAGAATAGGGTTACCCATTTTTTAGTGATCAACATGAATGAATTTCTCCCCTTTTATTATGGAATCGCTTACAAAACTATTGTAACGGCGTATTACCGCTCATGACATAAACAAAAGTAAGCTTTCCTGTCAAAAAAGTAAGGGGTTAGGGAGTAAAAACCACCGGAGTATATTCTCCGGCGGTTTATCAAGTCAAGAAAACATCATCTTCATAGTGACCTGATCTTTTCTCACATGGAGGGTTGCGTCACTGTAGCTGGTGTTGTGGTCTGCCTGGCCAAGTGCTCTTTCATTTTCGCCACTTCAGTACCTGCCAGCATCATAATGCCAATACCATGGTTGTCATTTGTTACAGTCAGCAGATCCTTATCGTAATATTCCGCCGTGAAAGCATATCTGGATCCACTGCATACCCCGTGTACATTGCCTTGGCGGTCGATAGCTATCCGGGTCAATCCACTCCAGGCCCGCTCTGAAGCTTCAATATAACGCTCTGGCTGCTCCAACCAGCCGAAGCGAACGCCCCGCGCAAACCCATAAGCGAACATGGCTGTACAGGAAGCTTCCTGGTACGTGTTTGCATCATTCAGCACCTGATGCCATAATCCTCCCTCTCCCTGCAAGGCTGCATAACCATCACACAATTCATTGAAGAACCGGATTAATGCCGGGCGATCAGGGTGCTCTGCTGGCAAAGCCTCCAAAACTTCAGTCAGGGAAAACAGTGTCCATCCGTTCCCACGTCCCCACGGAATGTGAGTCGCTTGTTCATATTTGAAATCATATACATGAGACATGATTTTGAATTCAGGCATAAAAAGATATTTGCGATAAAGTAAAAATTGTCTGGCTGCCTCGTCCAGCGCCGATTGCTCCCCTGTCAGACGAGCATACCGAACCAGAAACGGGGTACTCATGTAGAGATCATCTGCCCACATGGTATTCTCGGCAAATTCCCCAATGCACTCGCGGTAAAATGCGCCGTCTTCCTGCCGCTCCAATCGGAAGAGCATGAAATCAGCAATACGCTCCGCAATCGGTAGAAACGTCGGTTCATTACATTCCGAGTACGCCTCAAGCATGGCTGAACCAAAAGAGCCGCAGTTATCCAGCATTTTCATCATGACCAGCTGCTGGTTAACCGCCGGGAACCCGTACTGTTCAAGGTCCCATAGCGAGTAATCATACATTCGGGTGCATGCCTGCACATGTTCTGCTGCATAACGAATGATATCGGGGCGATCCAAATAGCGTCCCGCTTGCAGTAGTCCATAAACCGTTACACCCAGCGGATAATCCCAGCGGCCGTAATTGGTCACACTGCCCACCGTCCACTTATTGCTAAGCATTGCATTTTCATAATACGGGCGAATCCATGCATCTGGCAGATCCAGCTGCCAATACGTATGCTCCGCATGTTTGTTTGGGTTATCGACTTCATTACTGCCCGGCGAGGCATTTATCCTGTACACACGGTCTGTCCTCAATAAATCTTTCACTTCCGGCTCCATTCCAGCTTGGAAAGGACCAACATACATCCACTTCTGTCCTGAAGCTCCGTGCACACGTTTAGGCAGCTCCAATTCAAGCGGCTTCCCGTTCACGGCTGCGCTCAAAGTGAACCTCCATGGCTCAGTGGTCGCGCTGCATTCGCTGCATACCAAGAGATCGTTCTGACCATAAGATGCCTGTATTTCAGACTCGAATGCTCCTGCTTCCTGTAACTGTACAGCTGGCTTCCCATTTACCCATATCGTTAGCGGTCCGGAAGAATGGCCGGACAAACTTATAAGGCTTCCCGCCGAGTCCCTATTGTTTATTCGTGTCCAAGCGTAGGCCCGCTGTCCGGGAACATGTCCATATAATCGCTCCAATGTCGGTCTGGCCTGCTGTTCGAGGGACCACTCCTTACTTGGAAACCACTCAAATATATCATCCTGTTCCCGTCCAAACAGGTTCCAATTAGGTTGAATGCTTTCGGATGTGGATGAAGTACTTAATCCGCGGGCAGCTTCTTTCTGATCAATAGGCTTTGTATAGACCCATCCAGCCTGTCCCTGACGTTCCTGAAAAGGCGCAAGCACGTTCAAAATGCGCACCTTTCCTTCATCCGAACCAAACTGGCATCCAAAACCAGCAGGGGTATATTTCATCTCAAGCAATAACGTATTCCAGCCGGGCTTGATGTCGATCCCCATTTTTACCGTGGCGTCCGGATTAATCTCGTCCATTACCGTTGAGCGGTACACCAGCTGATCATTAAAATAGAATCGAACTGGCCCATAGCAGCGAATGAGCACATCCAGGTTTCGATCCTCATCTCCCCATACCAATGCTGCGGCATAGGCTACCTGTCCTTTATGGGTATCCGTGAACCGTTCACTCAGATTGAAATCATACAACCCCTTCTCATTCTGCAGAATACCCGACTTCTGGAACACCCGATATACAAAGTCAGCTTGCGCATTGGCACCGATATACCTCTCAGCCAGCACTTTCAATATCTGATCCTGATCCTCTCCAAAACGGTAGTACATACTCTGCGGTTCATCAAAATACGTTGTCATGGATTGCCACAGTCCTCTCCGGATGGAATGAACACTCTCTCTTCAAATGTAATTGTCCAAGCATACGATTTGAGTATAGCGCTTAACCTTGGTGAGAAAATCCCTTGTACCAAGGCAATTGAAGCGTAAGCTTATGACTCCAAGCTTATTGCAAAACAGCCGAATAATATCCCCAGTATAACTGACAGGTTTATTGATTGGCTATAGAAATTTGTTTGCGCTTTCATATCATAGAAATGAGTCCCCTACTTTTCATAGATTATCAAATACGGTAAGAACAAAATCAGAGAATCGGTTTAAAAATGGGAATCGCCTGCCGATAAAGGTATTAGATTGGAAATTCCACTTTTTGTATGGGAAAGGAAAGATGAGCCTTGAGTATCCTTGAATCTTTGGTAAATGCTATGCCTTTTGTAAGACAGATGTTTCGTGACGATGTTTCCATATCCATTAATGATCATGAGAAAGTGTTATATTTTGCCGAGGCCAACGGGCTGGAGATTGGTGTAAAAGTAGGGGACGAGCTGCACGAGGACTATAAGGATTTCAAAATGCTGACGAACCGTGATTCCCGTACCGTGGCAAGAATGCCAGGCGATCTGCAAGGCAGACCTTTTGACGCCATACTCATTCCGATTAAAGAGAACGATCAGGTTGTGGGCATATTGGGCGTAAATTACGCGCTGGATAACCATATCATCCTTGAGAAACTGATCAGTGAAAATGAAGCAACCATTAACGCCCTGCTTGGTGGCATTCAGCAGATTGCAGCTCATTCGGAGGAACTATCCGCGACCTCGGAAGAGATCCTGCGCAACTCCAAACAAGCTGCAGAGAATTCAGTCAGTGTGACCAAGGTAACCAATGTAATTCGTGAAGTATCTGAACAAACCAATTTGCTTGGCCTGAACGCCATGATTGAAGCCGCTCGCGTCGGTGATCTGGGAAGTGGGTTCGGTGTCGTTGCCAGTGAAGTTCGCAAGCTATCGGATCACACCAAACAAGCAGCCTCAGATATCGAAACTTCGCTAGGCAGCGTCCAAGATTCAATGAAGCATATGGAGCTGGAGATTGGGCAGATTACATCCGCAACCGTGGATCAGGCGCAGTTGGTCAGTGAGTTTATGCAAAGTATCGAGCAGCTCAGCGAAACCAGTGCGAATCTGAAGAAATTTGTGACCGAGATGCTGGCCTTAGAGTAGGAATAGCAAGATAATAGAACGGACAAATAGACAAACGCAATATATGTACATATGCATTCAATAAAAGAAGCCCCCGACTGATTTCCTTATGCAGGAAGCCAGCGGAGGCTTTTTATTTTTGCTACAGGACAACCAGAATCATTCGCTAAATTTCCACAGCCACCCCGTAGTGATCAGATACAACCGGGCCGTTCTTGCCGTTAAGCACAACAGTAGAAGACTTCGCCTGCACCGGATGTTTGGAGAAGATGTAATCAATCCGAAGATCGCGTTTGTTGTCAGCCCATCCGGCAATGGCTTTGACTACCGTTGCTCCATCATCTTTTTGTTCGGCAGTGGTGTACAGGTCATTCCAGCCTTGGCTGACGATGTGATCGTAGCCTTCCCCGCGCACTTCCGCAACATTATTAAAATCTCCCATAATAAACAGCGGCTGATTCAGATATGGAGCAAGTTTGCTCTCCGTTAATTCCCACTGTCCCTTGAATGGTTCCTGTGCATCATCCCACCAGTTATAGTGTCCGTTCACAAACCACGCGGCCTCACCTTCAACGGATGTCTGTATTCCCACAATTTTGCGTGTCCGATAGTTGCTATAATCGCGCATGTGAGAGACATATTCTTCAAAAGAAGCCGTAATCGGCGTACGGCTCAGGATCGCCAGACCCTCATCGTATTTGCTGAATCCGATATGCGTTGGAACCCATGTCCAGTAATAGGTATCGGTCAGCTGCGTCAGCAAGACATGAGCGTAATTGTCTTTTTTGATCACGGCATCAGGATCGGTTGAGATAAAATGCTGCAAGTGTTCTGCAGACAATGCCGACTCTTCTATGGATTGATTGACTTCCTGCATGGAGATTACATCAAACTGATGTGTATTAATAAAATCAGCCAGCTGGCTGATCTTGTTCAACTGATCTTCTTCCGCCCAGGCGTGTGTATTTAACGTAAGTATTTTCATATATGCTCTCTCCTGTTGATTAAAATTGACCACTTCAAGGTCTGTATCGTTCCTGAAAGGAATACATACGCTAAGCATACACAATATGGAGCAATAACGCATGCCGGTGGGTAAATCCACCCCTGCTGATTCCATTTATAATGATCAAAAAGTCTATTACAAGTTCTCTCAATCCATGCACGTGGACACCCATAACTGATATGATGGATACAGAAAATCCACACCATACGTCAAGACGTATGGATCGTTAAACCTATGATTGCCCAGGAGATGGAATGATGAACATACCGATTGACATGAATCTGGATGATGCGCAGTGGCAGCAATTGATTCGAGAGGTTGCCGAGCACTTTAATAATCTGACGATTATGCGCGGATTCCAATATTATAAACAGAAACGTGTTGGATCATTAACCTTAACGGAACATCACGGAATCACAGCCGACGTGCAGGGCTCTGAAGAATATAACGTCACCTTGAGCGTCCAGTCTCTGCCCACCAGCTACTGTACGTGCCCGGTGGGTTCGCGCTGTAAACATATCATTGCCGTTATGATGAGTTATGCCGAGCTGCTGGAAAGGCCCGTGCATGCCATCGTTAATGCTCATTCCAGCACGGCTTTGAAACAGGCACCCAAGCCCGCAGCTTCCATGTCTGCATTTCGCTCCGATGCGGTATCCGAGCAGGATACAGATATCCCTCATCAACAGTACAGTCAGATCAGGGAACGGGCATTAGAGCTTGCAGGCCTGGAAATTACGGAGTGGCATGAACTGTTCGAACAATGCTTGGCCCGATTAGGTACAGGCACGCCAAGTACAACATATGTGCAAGAAGCTGCCGATGAACTGTATGCGATTAAGCCCAAATTATCCGCCGGGATGGATCAGCTGTTTGAATTCCATGTACATCTGTACCTTATGCGATACTGCATCCCTTCTCGCCATCCAATCAGTAATACGCCTATCTATCTGAGTTACCCTGCTCAGCTTGCCGTAGATGCACTTCAGAAAGGCATGGATCAGGTACTGAGCCGCCCCCTTCAATTTGCAGAGCTTCCGGACAATAAGATTAAGCAGTTGTGGAAGCGGCTTGAAGAAACCATAACGTACCTCCGTACACAGATGATGTCCGAGACGTCCACATTGATGCTGTTCACGCCGATCTATCGGCAGGTTTGGCTAAATTGGATCGTTCCTCACTTACAAAAGGATCATTTGCTCGTATCGGAGCTGAACATTTTACAGGACATCGAAGATCAGCTGAAAGAGGATGCTGTGAACACACCAAGCAATAGCGTAGGTAGTGTACTAAGTGTTGCCAATCTGACAGGCAGCAGCCAGTCCGGTAAGCCTAGAAAATCGGCACCCTTGCCACTTGTGCTCGCACAAAGCTGGATATACTTCCACTTGCATCAGGACGAGCAAGCCTGGCAACGGTTGACGAGCGGGAGTACGGCGTACGGCATCCCGGCAGAACATCTGCTGCATTTTCTGCATGTGCTCGCGGATGAATCGGATTGGAAACGGCTCGGTGCATGGCTTGCACAGCTTGGACCACTGCTGGCCAATCGCCGGAATGAACCTCTGCAGGATTATATGCAGCTTTGGGACATGACGATTAAGCATCTTCCCGAGATGGAAAATCACATGTGGGATACCCTGGTCAGCATGCTCCCTCACTCCCGTCCGGCTTACGAAGAAGCCATGCATAGCCGCGGACAGTGGCGGCGCTGGATTGATTTTCAGTTGAGTACGGAGACAGAACCACTTGAATTTCGCGTGGCAGTGCTGCAGCCGATTGAAAAAGATGCACCGGATCTCCTGCTCCCGTTCTACCATCAGGCTGTGGAACGATACATTGGTCACAAGAACAGAGACGGTTACAAGGCAGCGGTCAAGCTGCTGAAGCGGCTGTCCAAAATCTACAAAAAACTGAAGCAAGAGGAACGCTGGGAAGATTTCATCACCGCACTGGCTGTGCGGAATAGCAGACTGCGTGCGCTGCAGGAAGAACTTCGGAAAGGTAAGTTGATCTCATGAGCCTTATACATCCCTATACCGAAACGATTGAAGTCCACGTTGCATTAACCGGATACGGTGATGCCTTATTTTATGGAGCCCTTAATACTCATCATTTTGTATCGGGGCAGTCGCTTAAGCAGCGACTATTCGCCTGGCATGCTCCTTCCTTCTACGGAACCGAGCTGGAGACGAGACAGATTGAAGATATCGATCTGGTGGTACTGCCTGCGGAAGAGGTCATCCCGTTCTTCGCAGAGATGCACACGCTGCTGCACATTGAATGGAAATGGGACGAGCAGGCAGCTCATCTGATCAGGCTTGCTCCTACCCTTGCTGCAACCATTGAAAACCGAAAATATGTCCCCAGCTTCGCTGCTTATCGTACAGGTCAGCTGCAATGGAGCTGGGATCCGGATAGTATGAAGCCACAGGATCGATCTGCGCTGAGCAAAGCCCTTGAAGAGACAGACGAGAGCTACGCCGAAGGACTTAACGCGGCCTATTCAGCTACTGTATTCCAGCGGTGGTATAACATTGAGGAAGCTGCAACTGATCTGCGGCGCGAGTTCCCTCAGCTGTTCCCTCAAGGAGGGACACCACCAAGGACAGCTGGAATGGATGCCCAGGCCTGGCTTGTCTCCATCGGATGGAAAGCAGATGCTGCCCCGTTCCGCCCGCTTCTGCAATTGCTGGAGCCAGATGACGATGAACCCGCATGGCGGCTGCGTGTCGTTTTGCAGGATAAGCTGGATGCTGCTTCATTGGTTCCCGTTCGGCTTGATTCCCGCGGAAGACTTGAAGGTGAATGGCCGGAGGTGTGGACAGCATTTATCCTTGACCGTTCTGCCGGGTGGCTGGAGCAGCTACGTGCACATTTGCCGCGAATCAGCCGCTCCATCAGCGGGAGCCGTGATGTGCTCAGCGATCCGCTCAGTGATCAGGATGCATGGCAGTTCCTTACCATAGACAGCGGTAGACTGCTGGAATCAGGCTGGCAGGTACTGCTTCCGGGATGGTGGGAAGCAGCCCGCAAGAAGAAACCTAAACTTCGTGCCAAGGTGAAGCCGGAGGAAGGCAGTGAACGCGGACAGTCCTTCTTCGGACTGGACTCCATTATTCATTTTGACTGGCGCATTGCGATTGGAGATACCGATCTCAGTGAAGAGGAATTCGCCGACCTCGTTGCCCGCAACGAGCGGCTGGTACGATTCCGCGGAGAGTGGGTACCACTCGACCCTGCTCTGCTGGAGCAGATTAAGCGGGCCATGGGTGGTGTCGACCGGGAACAGGGCCTGTCGTTTCAAGACATTCTGCACCTGCATCTGCTGCAAAATGAGCAGCGTGAGTATCGTCATCAGAAATGGAAGGAAGGACAGCAAACCGAGGAGGAGCAGCAGCCGCAGTCTAATGAGAATATTCGTCTGGAGGTCGAGCTGAATGAACACCTGAACCGGATCATTGCACAGCTTGGTGGTGGACAAGGCGGGGCTCCTTCCCTTCCCGTTCCGACTGGACTGCATGCAGAACTTCGCTCTTATCAAAAAGAAGGCTTTGCATGGCTTGGATTCTTGCGCAAATTCGGCCTTGGCGCCTGCCTTGCGGACGATATGGGACTTGGCAAAACCATTCAGTTTATTACGTATTTGCTGCATCTCAAGGAGAATCAGCAGCGGTTACCCGAGGATGCTCCCGCCCTTCTCGTCTGCCCCACTTCGGTACTTGGCAACTGGCAGAAGGAAATCAGCCGTTTTGCACCTTCGATTAACGTCAGTCTGCACTACGGTGCACGCAGGCTTAGCGGAGAAGCCTTCAGGGAACAGACCGAGCAGGTCGATATCATCATTACTTCGTATGCTACCGCTACCCTGGACCAAGAGATGTTACAGTCATACACTTGGGCTTCCATCTGTCTGGACGAGGCACAGAACATTAAAAATGCGCAAACCAAGCAATCCATGGCGGTACGCAGTTTCCCTGCTAAACACCGTATCGCATTGACAGGTACACCGATTGAAAATCGTTTGGCCGAGCTATGGTCCATCTACGACTTCATTAATCCGGGATACCTTGGCAGCGCACGTGCTTTCCAAACCCGGTTTATTACCGCGATTGAGAAAGACAAAGATGAGCAGCGCATGCTGGATCTGCAGCAGCTGGTCAAACCATTTATGCTTCGCCGCAAGAAAAAGGATCCGAATATCCAGCTCGACCTGCCGGACAAAAACGAGATGAAAACCTACATTCATCTTACCGGCGAGCAGAGTGCCCTATACGATCAATCCGTTCAGGCACTGATGGATAAAATGAAAGAGCTGGAAGGCATTAAGCGCAAAGGTGCGATTCTATCTGCGTTAACCCAGCTCAAGCAGCTGTGTGACCATCCGCTGCTCCTGACGAAGGAAGCTCTGCCGGAGACGTTGCCTTCGGACGGCTCCAATACGGAGTATGACCTGTATAGTCCACAGGACATGGCGATGCTGATCAGCCGCTCCGCGAAGCTGGAACGGTTGATGGAGCTTGTGCGTGAGCTGCGTGAAGAGGGCGAGCGATGCCTTATTTTCACCCAGTACATCGGTATGGGTCAGATGCTGCAGCAGGTTCTCCAGCAGGAACTGCAGGAGCCTGTATTGTATCTGCATGGTGGGACATCCAAGACGGCCCGGGATCGTATGATCGACCATTTCCAGTCCCGTACACTGCCTGCGCATGAACAGCCATCCGTCTTCATCCTGTCCATTAAGGCAGGCGGCGTGGGTCTGAACCTGACCGCTGCGAATCATGTATTTCACTTCGACCGCTGGTGGAACCCCGCCGTGGAAAACCAGGCCACCGACCGGGCATATCGCATGGGACAGACGAAGGATGTCCAGGTGCACAAATTTATTTCCCTCGGCACGCTGGAAGAGCGTATAGACGAGATGTTGGAGAGCAAGCAGCAGCTTAGCGACAATATTATCACCAGCTCCGAGAACTGGATTACCGAATTGTCAACGGACGAGCTGAAGGATCTCTTTACTCGCCGCCGTGACTGGTCGGGTTAAGTGCCGAAGCTGCTATATGGGCTAATGGCTAAGAAAGCAGAAAAGCGAAGTTACCGACGCTGCGTCGAGAACTTCGCTTTTTTGTTATACCTCATGACCTTTCGTTGACCACAAAGGGGCAGATAAAAAGTGTAGATTAACGCATGTTGCCGATGATGGATGATCTGGAATCCTGCATTTTTTTGATAAAGTTCGTCATCACGTCAAACGCCTCATTACGCTTGTTGGACAAGGATTGCAGACGCAGCATCTCCATCTGAAGGGTACAGCCCGTTCCCAAGCGTCCATATTAAGCAACCACATTTCCTTTAAAAAAAATAATTGTGACCATATCAGCCCATCGAAAGTCTAATTCATGTAAAAACCAAGCAGGGAGCTGTTATCCCGTAATCCAAGAAAGGAGCTGTTATCCATGGACCCGACCGATCTCGTCAACCAAGCCATTCAGGGAGATCGTGACGCCTTTATCAGGCTCATCCGAGAAATTGAAAATTCCCTATACAATACAGCAAAATCCATGCTGCGAAAAGAGGAGGACGTGGCGGATGCCATTCAGGAGACAATCCTGAAAGCTTATAAATCCATGCCTACGCTTCGTGAACCCCAGTATTTCAAGACCTGGATGTTCCGCATCCTCATTAACGAATGTAATACCATGCTCTCCCGTCGCTCCCTCTCCACATCCTATGCAGAGGTGCCTGCCAAGCAGGAAGTATCCAGTCCCTACGACGAGGTAGATATGAGAGAAGCAGTTGATCGACTGGAAGAATCAAAACGAATTGTCATTGTGCTGCATTATTTTGAGGATCTAACCCTGCGTCAGGTAGCGGATACGCTGAATATATCCGAGAGTGCGGTAAAAATGAGACTTAGCCGGGCACGGCAGGAACTATACCAAAAATTCAAAAACTTTCGGGAGGTAAAATTGCATGTCGAACCCATTTAATATCGATCAGGAGTTAAAAAAACAAGCGAAGGAGCGCCCTGCCATGTCTAATCTTGTACGCACTCGAATTGATGCCACACTGGAGTCCCTTCCCGAATCACCCAGCCAGCTGAATAGTGAACAAGCTCAGCGTCCGCGCCGGGTAAACAAAGGACTGCGTCGTACCGCAGCGGCTGCCGTTGCCGCAGGTGTATTAGGTGTTACTGTATTTGCATCCGGATTTGTGTCTCCAGCCATGGCTGATTCTCTGCGCAACATTCCGCTCGTAGGCAGCCTCTTCAGCTCAATTGAAGCGGATATGGGTCTGAGAACAGCGGGTAACGAAGGTTTGACTACTCCAGTAAACAGTTCCTTTGCTTATCAGGATGTAAAATTCAAGGTATTGGAAACGGTATACGATGGCACACGCGCAGCATTTCTGGTTCATGTCACGGCTCCCAACCTGAATCAGGGCATGTATGATAACGGCAAGGACATTGTGAAGCTGAGCAGCGCAGTCGACAACGTTTTCCTCAATGTAAATGGATTTAGCCCAGATGAAGGCCTATTTTATAGTTCAGCCGGGGCGAACGAGCCCGATACCCTGCTTTTTGAACAGATCATTCCTACGGATCATAAAGGTGAATTCCCGGATCAGTTCGATGCCAAGGTTAAGTTGACACTGCAAGGGCTGGATCATGAGTTTGAGTTAACCGTTCCATTTACCAAATCAACAACGGACACCTACAAGGTTCAGCCTGATACCGTCACGGAGAATGGCTTGTTTACGGCCACTGTTACGAAAGCCGAGGTTACTCCTATCACAACACGCTTAACTGCCGCCATCGGTTTGAAGGGGAAACAAACGTTGACTGACAAAGAAAAAGAACAGCTGCAGGACATCAGGTTTGCCATCTATGATGATCAAGGTCGGCAACTGACTGCACTCAGCGGCGAGGGTATCTATGAAGATAACCAGTTGAAATGGGAAAGCATATATGCGACAACAGCGAAGGATGTAAAATACCTGGTAGTAAAACCTTTTGAAATGAAAGATGACTTTACCGAAGAGGTCAAAGACAATCAATTTATTCAGGGAATGGAAATGAAAGTTCAGCTCCAATAGCTCGAACTCATTTCCTTGCAAAGGGGTCATCGCATGTCCATTCAATTTACCATTTCATCTCTAAGTGTCCTTGGTCCACTATTTATTCTGAATCTGCTCGCTCTGGTGATCCACGCCAGGGTGAGCAAAGTTAGATATACGAGCAAACAGTATCTGCTGATGCTGACATTCGCTATATACATGCTTGGCGTGCTGCATTTTGTATTTTTCCCAATCGATGTGAATATCGGAATCTATGCCAACCAGACACCCTGGTACAAGAACCTTCAATGGGTTCCGCTCCTGACTGCCGATGCGCCAAGTTTCCTTCTGAACATTGTGCTGTTTATGCCGCTGGGGTTCCTGCTTCCTCTTTTGAAACCATCGGTTGACTCGATACGCAAAGCGGCATCGGCGGGCCTAATGTTAAGTTTCACTATTGAAATATTGCAGCTTGTGATCCGGATTACTCTGGGGAATGGCCGCTCGACTGATATTAATGATCTAATTGCGAATACGGCAGGAAGTGTGCTTGGTTTTGTTATTCTTGGTCTGCTCATTCGCCTGATTGGCCAGAACCTGATTCTTCCCTGAACCATGCGAGGGCACAAGCGCTCTACTATGCGTTAGAATCTTAAATCTGAAAATGAGTATGCCTCCCGAAAGGCAAAACATGGTCTGTTCCTTAAGATGAAAAAGTCAGCAAGCTGTGATACAATGAAGGAATTGTGTATTCGCAGACAGACATGCAGATAGAGCTCATTTTTGATGCTCTCCATCTACTGATCATGCTGCCAATCTAGGGAGGTTTATGGAACAACCATGCTCATTATTGGTATCGCCGGAGGGACCGGCTCCGGTAAAACGACGGTAGCTCGCTCCGTCATCGACCGTCTTGGATCAGGCAAAGTGACGTTTATATCCCAGGACAATTATTACAAAGATCAATCACAGCTCACGCCAGAGCAGCGTCGACTCACCAATTACGATCATCCGTTTGCATTCGACAATGATCTGTTGATTGAGCATCTTACCCTGCTGAAGCAAGGACAAACGGCATATGCTCCCGTATATGACTTCACCATAGATAACCGTGCTGCCAATGAGACGGTTGAACTCGCACCGAACCATATCGTTATTGTAGAAGGCCTTCATGTGCTCATCGACGAACATCTACGTGCCCTGCTGGACATCAAGGTATTTGTCGATACCGATTCCGACGTTCGCATTTTGCGGAGAGTGCTGCGGGATATGGAGGAACGTGGACGTACGATTCAATCCGTTTACAAACAATATCTCGAAACCGTCAAACCTATGCACGATGCCTTTATCGAGCCTTCCAAAAAGTACGCGGACATTATTATCCCCGAAGGTGGACATAACGAAGTCGGCATTCAGATGTTGTCGATTTTGACCGAGAAATACCTGACCGGAGAGAAATGGAACGGCGCATAGAAGATATCTAATGCAGAATTGTTAGCCGCCTGCCTCTTCTGGTTTGAGAGAAGCAGGCACGGAACAGCTACAACATTCAATGTAAATTCAACTGAAATCCAGGCTGCGTTGGTGCAGTCTGGATTTTTGGTGTTATTCTGTTTCTCTCTTTTCAAATGGGTGAAAATGGGTTATCCTTGAAATATATGAGCTTGGCAACTACATATTAGATCTTCTACCTTAAAGCATAAGGCTATGAATCTACGGATTCGTGGCCTTTTTTTGTGTTTTGGGAGGTTGGATGGGTCTAGAGGAGGGGTTTTAAACCAAAATTCGGAACACCAATATTGAGAAATAATACCAAATACCCAGTTATACATGGTAGAATATTGATGATTATTACAAATTTAGTATCTAGCAGTATCAAGTACATAACCACAACGAGGAATTGAAATTAGAAAGGAGCAGTATTCATGAAGAAAATGATTTTAACCGGGGTTACGGCATTGGCTTTGCTTGCAGGGGGCGTAATAGGTTCAGGAAGTATCGGGAGTTCAGTAGAAGCCGCTCAAGCTACGCTAAAATTCAAAGATGTTCCTTCGACACACTGGGCGGCTGCAGCGATCAACTCCGCAGTTGAACAGGGATTTTTCCAAGGGTATGCCGATGGGACATTCAAACCAAGCTCACCCGTGACCAAGGCCGAAATGGCTAGTATTCTCGGACGTTTAACCGATCAGCCTAATGCAGCCATACAAGAAACAAATAACTTTACAGACGTGCCTGAATGGGCAAAAAGTGGCGTATCCGCTGCGATTGCCAAAGGCTTCATCAGCCCTGCCAACTACAATGGAAAACTCGATGCCAAGGCATCTCTAACACGGGGAGAAATGGCGATCTGGCTGGCACAGGGGCTGACCGTGGTTGATTCGGATTACAAACAAGCTCTGTCTGATGTAACCAATACGGTGATACCTGCGAAGGAATACTTCACAGGCAAACTGGCAAGCAACCAAAAAAATGCTGTCGCTGTTGCTCTGGGTACAGGGTTGATGAGTGTTGCTAATGATAAAAATTTTGGAACCGATCGCACTACGACAAGGGCCGAAGTTGCTGTGCTGATCGCTCGTTATGCAAGTGTGGCGAAAACGAAGCCTGCTGATTTTCAGGGCTTGAATGAGTTGCGTGCAGTTGGTTTAACGGGGACGAATTTGAGCATTATTGCACCTAAATATCAGAAAACACCAGAAAAGAAGGTTTCACCAAACGTTGATTACAGCGAAGTCACAGACGACTTCTCGAAAGTTCGAAACAAAAATATTATTACTGACACTAGTTATGCTGACCTCAAGATAAAGAATTGGATTATTGTTAATACCTTTGCAAAAGGTTCTGCAAGAAGTATCTATTACCCTGTTTTTGTAGACGAAGGATTCACTCTCTTAAGGGGAGCATACTATTCTTTTGCAGAACTTGAATTGAACGTGAAAAGTAAAACTATGACTTCACTTCAAGCTGGAAGTTTACTGAACTCAGCAACAATTAATCCTATGAATTCTCCAAGATCAGATGCATTTACTGCATATGGTGGGCCTAGTATTAATGATGTCACTAAAAGTAGAGGTGTATTCACTGTTAATAATCCGGTCTATTGGAGTAGAGGGCTTTTACATTTCGATAAGGAGTTGATTTCCGATGTCAGCCTTGTCGCCAAAGAAGGTCCTACCTACAGCGTAATAGCCACAGATTAGAGGGGATAAATATTGGGGCAAAAAGTATTTTTTAAAAAAGCTGTATTGATCGTTCTGTCATTGGTTTTATTAGTATCTTCAGTAACCCAAGTCCATGCAGGTGGGGGGCCAGGTGTCAAACCTGCATTGGAGTCATTTCATATGGAGCCTCCTACCCCTGCAAAATCGCAAAAAAAGGTCATTCCTGTTGAGGGGACAAAAAAGACCAACATAGGTGTATATATTTACCAGGTTGACAGTCTTAGATGGAAAGTTGATGGTCAGTGCAACAACATCGAACTACAAAACGACCCTAGCAAGAACCTTCCTGTTTCCTCAACAGTCTGTGTCGACCTTGACTTGAATAAAGATGTTTACATTCCATCCGATTACTTTGATAAAGCCGGTGAAAAGCGCTCCAATGCAGAAATTACTGATAGATCTAATGAGCCTCATTACATGGATAATACAGCTTATTATGAACCAGGAGAGCCAATCTTGGTTTCTGTTGAATCATTTACTGGCCGTAGAACAAAATTCACCACACAAATTGGTGGTGCTATTCCACCAATTAAAACAGCAGAATATAATCCGCCCAAATGGAATGCGGATTATCAATTCAACACGGATCTATACTGGAAAGCTTTAGCCGAGATCACCAAAGAAATCAATCTTACCAATGGCGGCCAACTCAGCATTAACCAATCCAAGCAATTAAATGCAACCGTAAAGACCAAAACCGGTGATGGAAGCTTTGGTGCTGAAACCAATGTAAATAGCGGTAATGGGCGCACGACATGGACTTCCTCCAACCCTGCTGTTGCAACCGTTAGTAATTCAGGGCTTGTCCAAGCCGTAAGCAGAGGTACTACCACCATCACCGTACTGTGGGAAAAAGACGACTTCCAATTAACGACAACCACAACGATTGGCGTAGAAGAAGATCCCGGGAACGGGGGTGGCGGAGGAAATGGGGGCGGAAGTGGTATTGGTTGTTCACCGACAATCGGGCCACCATCTACAGGGACCATTATGAGCATGAGTGACCTTGATCCAAATGCTAACGGTGTTATAAAAGCAGATAACAGAGGAAATGAGACATTCAATGTATTGAGAGGAATCCCTACTTCTGAGTCACTGTATACCAATGCATTTGCTGACAACTATCTCTTCAAGCAGGCCTGGGCGAAAATGTCGGGCAAAGTCACGTATGATTGCAGTGTTACGCTGTCCTATGACAGGGAATGGACTGTACCGGGCCCTGATATCTGTACCGAGGATGGCTGTACGGATGGACCACCTGTTCCAGCCAATGACACAGTAACCAAACCATACAATTTCCAGATTACACGGGACTACTCGTACTGGAAAATCAACAATCTTGAAGTATACAAGATCACAAAAGCGACCATGAAGAATTATGCCCTGCCGGGTGAACTGGTCACCATGATTCCATCCGGATATACACCGCCAACTTTGGTATCCAAAAACGATGAAAACGTGGAGAGCCATGTCAGACCAGGGCAAACAACGTCTATCTCCTATACCCCACCCAAATTAACAGGCGGGCTGGATGCACCTCCAGATGTACCGGATGATACGTCGCGTTTGAAGGGAATGGCGGAGTCCAACACCCCTCAGGCAAAAGTGAATAATGACTCGGTCATATTCAACAATACCAAGATTATGGACGACACGGAGGCGACCAAGGATGGACCTACGCCATCGAATATTCCTAACCCTACAACGATTGGCCAGGATGTCCTCTATAAGCCAAATAACATGATTAGTAACACGCTGGTCAACAAAGAAAACACACCAAGTTCCGGTACCATTTATTACGATCTGCTGCCCGGGAATGTAAATGGCGGCGCCAACAAAGATTTCCCGATTAACGGCATTAACACCGTTACCGTGCACACCCCAGTCGTAAACTACGCCCTGGTATCGGATGATCAGGCTCATAATCAGAAGACGACTCCGGATCTAACCCGGTCAGCACTGATTCTGGAACGTCCTTTTATTGTCCGTATACCAACGACTGGTCAGCATTTGGACGCAGCAAGTTACCCCGGTTATGGCAATCGGGACTATGCCAAATATTTTCGAATGAAACAGGTGAAATTCCCGTTTGATGTCTATACCGCGGATAGAAGCCAATTTATCCCGGCTAAAACCTGGGTAGATATCCCGGTAAATCAGCTGGACACCAGCTTTTACCTCCCGGTATGGGTAGACGAGGGCAACTATGAAATTGAATTCCGCAACATTGCGGAGAACGCTCCCCCCAACTTCACCGAACAGCAGGATGCCAATACCAACCTGGCCCATCACGTAGCTGCCGATACGGTTCCAGTCGACGTCATCGGTAGGCTATACGATTTTCACGTCACCGACATTTCGGACTACAACTGGGAAAATGTTTTTCGCAAACAGCCAGGCAGCCCCGAGCCAACGGGAGTCAGCTATTGGACAGGCTTGAATCGTATAGATGGTGACCCTCGTGGCAATCTGGCACCTTTCGTATTGCCCATTCGTCCAGGCAGCCATCCAATACAGGGATTCAAAAATGTGGCTGTAAAAACCGGGTACCATATCAAGTTTGACCTCAAAACGAAAGGTAATATGTTTGGTCAGCAGGATGGGGTACGGATTACGCCAACTTTTCATTTCGTGAACGAGGATGGCACCTCCCGGCAGGAGGTCGATCTGTATTACCACAGAGGACAGGAAAGATTTATCCGTATTGGATCTGCACAGGATTTGGAGAAACGCTTTGTGGTTCTGAATGCCCGTTTGCGGAATGTTCCTGGTACCGAAATGGGCGATACCGCTCGTTATCGATACACCTTTGAACTGACCAAAGAGGAGCAGAGCCAAGGCACACTGGCTGAATACATGGTTCGTTTCGTCGATCAGATCTCGCACCAGAAAACGTGGGTCGGACGTTATGATTGGATGATCCTGCCCTCATCCATTCGTACATTGATCGGACCCAAAACAGACATCCCGCAAGGCGTTAACTTGGATCGGGCAAATGCAGCCATCCAGCACTGGTACGGAGAATACAGCCTGCCAGCTGATGTATACGCCGTGCCGAAAGGCACGAATTTGGAGCCACTTGCGAGACAAAATCAGTTGGATGAAAAGTCCGCTGTGTTCCTGAGGAATGGGTATATCGTGGTCAACTTCAATATTGAAAGTCTACGAAATGGCGATACGGACGCGCCTCATCTCCAGTACATCTATGCACCTCTGATGAATCAGTGGCAGATGGAGGGTTTTCAGAACAATCCGGTCAATACTGAAGGCAATACTTGGCCCATCCAAGACGGGGATGTTGTCTTCTACCATGCCAATCGGTCGAGCCGAAACGACTTCCAATCCCAAGTACCACATTAAAATAAAGACAACAGGAGATGCTTAATACTCGGCTGCGCCAGCAGGCTTACGCATATTGGATCGCATTGAACGGTGTGCATAGATCGGTTTGATCACCGGTCTGCGCATATTGTAGTATTTTTCAACAGCAGTTCATCATTTCATATAGTCCTTATACAGTAAAAGGATTACTCCGACCGTCATCACCATGACCCGGAATAATCCTTTTTCTTCGCTTAATTATAAAGACCACAATACACTGTACCAACTTAGCCCGTAATGCCATGAAGGGCATACTCTCGCATCTTATCCTTGATCTCTTTCACCGACAACACCGAAGCCATCAGGTTTCGTGTATAGGGATGACTGGATGCACGCGTTAGCTGTGCACTTTCTAACACCTCAACGACTTGACCCTTGTACATGACCGCAGTGCGATCGCTAACCTGCTGCACCACAGCCAGGTCATGCGATATGAAGATACATGAAATCCCTGTCTCCTCACGCAATCGGACCAACAGATTCAATATTTGCTGCTGAATGGAAACATCGAGAGCCGAGGTAGCCTCATCAAAAATGATCACATCCGGCTGCACTCCGATCGCCCGCGCAATAACCACTCGCTGCTGCTCCCCACCACTGATTTCGTGTGGATACTTGTCAGCAATGGCAGTAGGCAATCCCACCAGCTCCAGCAAACGATGAATTTCCTTTTCCCCCTGCCTGCGCTTGATCAGTTTATAGTTCAATAAAGGCTCAAGAATAAACGATCCCACCCTCATGCGGGGATTGAAAATTGCCGAAGGTTCCTGAAAAACCATCTGAATCTGCTTGCGCTGCTGCCGCAAGGCCTCTCCCCTTATCCAAGTAATATCCTGCTGACGATAGATGATCTGCCCGGAGCTTGCCTTTTCCAGATGGGTCACGCATTTGGCCAAGGTGCTCTTGCCACTTCCGCTCTCCCCTACAATTCCCAGACATTCACCCGGATAGAGCTTCAGATTGATAGATTGCAATGCTGCATGCGCTCCCTGGCCCCTGGATTCGTAGGTTTTACTTAAATTCCTCATTTCCAGAACGGGTATCCCCTCATCTATCATCCGTATTCCCCTCCAATTCAGGTACTGCAGCTAGCAATCCGCGGGTATAAGCATGACGTGGACTTGTAATCATGCTTGAAGTTTGTCCAAACTCAACCAGTAACCCATTCTGCATCACACCGATGTAGTCTGCCATATGGGCAGCAACGGCAATATTGTGCGTCACAATGATCATCCCTGTTCCCTGACTTGCCCGAAGGTTGGTCAATCGTTTGATCACTTCAACCTGAGTGGTTACATCCAGCGCACTGGTCGGTTCATCGGCAAGCAGCAGTTCTGGCTCCATCGTTACCGCCATGGCAATTGCTGTTCGCTGCTTCATGCCTCCGCTAAGCTGGCCGGGATACATGCTCATCATACGCTCGGGGTCATCCAGCCCCATCTGTGAGAGCATGTCCACCGCCATGGCATAGGCAGCTTTCTTCGATAGATCAACGTGTGTACGGATCGCCTCGATGTACTGACTTCCTATTGTACGGATGGGATTCAGATAAGAACCGCTATCCTGAAAAACCATAGCTATCCGCTTGCCGCGTATGCTGCCCCATTCCTTCTGCGAAAGACTAAATATCGATTTCCCCTGAAAAACAATGTCTCCCCCGGCATACTGCCCACCGTCTGGAAGCATGCCGAGCAAAGCTCGAAGCAACGTCGATTTACCACTTCCGCTCTCGCCCACGATTCCGATAATCTCCCCCGCATTCATTGCGAACGAAACATTCTGCAGTGCAGGTGAACCGCTCTTATACACTACAGAAAGGCGGTCTACACCCAGTAAAGCGCTCATTATTGCCCAACCTGGATATTGCGATCCAGGAGATAAAAGTCAATCGGATACATCGTTGCACCCTGTACGGTGCTCTTGCTGACAATGTTAATTGGAGTGTAGGTAATAAACATGTATGCCGCATCATCCAGAATCATCTGCTGGGCTTCTGCAGCCAGTTCATATCTTTTCTCCACATCGAATTCGGAATGCAGCTGCTGAATCACCGCATCCAGCTTCGGATTGCTGTATCCACCGATGTTCCACTCCGCTCCCGTTTTGAAATAAAAGTCGAGAATATACTGGGGATCTCCGGTAATCCCTGTATTAATGCTGGTCAGCGCCAAATCGTAGTTCCCGCTTTTTTGGTGATCAGTCAGGTCCTCGTAAGAGGTCATTTCCAGATTAACTCCAATTTCCTTGAGCTGGGACTGCATTGCAGCAGCCACAATGGAGTCCGATTCGTAAGCTGAATTGAGGATCAATTGAAGCGTTAGCTTTTGTCCGTCTTTTTCCCGAATACCGTCCCCATCCGCATCCTTGTAGCCAGCCTCATCCAACAGCTTCTTGGCTGTCTCCGGTTCATAGTCATACCCCTTCACCTGATCGTAGCCAAAAGGAAGAGCCGAGGTAAACGGTCCTTTGGCCGCCTGGCCGCCCACCAGTGTGTTTGCATACATCTCGCGGTCTATGCCATATGAAATTGCACGTCGTACGTCCGGCTCACTCAGCAGCGGATTTTGCGTATTAAACCATACAAACTGCGTACGCAGGCTCGGGATTTCATCAATCGTATATTGACTCTGATCCTGGAATAATGCCAAGCTGCTTCGTCCCACGTTGCTGGCTACATCAATCTCACCCGATTGCAGTGCAAGGGCACGTGTGCTGTCATCCTTGATATATTTGAATGTAATGGTATCCACATCGGCTGCCCCGTCCCAGTATCCGTCATACTTTTTCACCTGAATCTCCTGATCCGGGGTATATCCTGTTACCATAAATGGACCTGTGGCGATAGGTTCACTCTTGAATTGGGATGTATCTGCACTCGTATCCACAATCACAAACAAGGGTTCAGCAATATTGCCGAGCAGGGAGGCATAAGGCTCCGTTGTTTTGATGGTTAGATCCTGGCCTTCTGCAGTCATGGAAGCCACCGGCAAGGTCGATTGCCCTCTCTCATTCAGCTCCATGGAACGTTCAATGGACTTCTTCACCGCATCTGCTGTGACCTTATTTCCGTTATGAAACGTTACGCCGTCCCGGATATGAAAATGCCATGTCGTATCATCAATACGATCCCAGCTATCCGCAATTTTCGGTACCAATTTCATATTTTCGTCAAACTGAATCAGGGTCTCTCCTATTGCTGCCCGTGTAAGGGTCCAGCCGTTCCACTCCTCTGCCGGATCCAGATTACTACCAAGCCAGAATAGCGCTACATTCAGATGCGTCGGTGTACCTGCACTGCCTTTATCAGCCTCAGCCGCCTTTTCGCCAGATGATGATGAGGTGGAGGTACTTGTTGTGGTTTGGCCACATGCCGCGATAATACATAAAACCAATAATGACAGTACGGTAAGCGTTAGCGTTTTTCCATATCTCGAATTCATTCCCGTTCCTCCTGTTAAGCCGCCTTTTTCTTGGGATCCAGCACATCCCTCAGACTGTCGCCCAGCAAATTAAAAATGATCACCGTGCAAAAAATCGCAAGTCCCGGATAAATCAACAGCCACGGAGCTGTCTGCAAATATCGTCTGCCTTCATTCAGCATCGCCCCCCACTCCGGTTCAGGAGGCTGAGCACCCAGCCCGAGAAAGGACAGGCCTGAGATCGATAACATCATGCCGCCCACATCCATCATCGCCATGACGATGAGAGGAGACAGCATATTGGGCAGGATGGTTCTGGTGATGATCTGAATCTTCCGCGCGCCGCTGAAGGCGGCCGCCGCGACATACTCCTTTTGCTGAAGCGAGATCACCAGACTTCTTGCCAGTCGTGCATACTTCGCCCACCAAACAACCGCCAGGGCAATTACCGTATTAAATAGGCCTGGCCCCAGCATCCCCACTACTGCGATAGCGAAGATTAATCCTGGAAAGGCCATCAGCGTATCGGATAACCGCATCAGCACTGTATCTGTCAGCCCACGGGCAAAACCCGCGATAACACCAATGGCTACACCAAGCACAAACACAATTCCGATCATCATAAATGTAAGCAGAAGCGACGTCCTGGCCCCGTAAAGGATACGGGATAACACGCAGCGTCCAAGCTGATCAGTTCCAAGCGGATATTCCGAGCTGGCTGGCTGCAGCACCTTGGCAAAATTCGTTGCCAGTGGATCATGCGGTGCGAGCAGCGGCGCAATCATGGCGAGAATGACCCAGAGAAGGGTCAGTGAACATAGAAACGTGAACCAGCGATGCTGTGTCAAAATAAGCTTAAATTCTCTCATTTTAGACATCCACGTCCAGTCGAATCCGCGGGTCATGCAGATGTGTCCAGAGATCAACCATCAGATTCAGCAATACATAGATGGTTGCCATCCAGATGACATAGCCCTGAATCAGGGGATAGTCTCTTGTAAAGATGGCATCCACCGCCATCTGCCCTACACCCGGCCATACGAACAAACTTTCCACAATGGCTGCCCCTCCGAGCAGGGCGCCTGTGGACATGCCCATGAGCGTAACGATGGGCAATAATATATTGGGTAAAATATGCTGCAGCATAATGACTCTCTCCTTCACTCCTCTGGCTCTGGCCCCCGTGACATAGTTCTGGGACATCTCTTCCAGAATGACCGTACGGATCTGCCTGATATATTGGGCGATTAGAGGTAACGCCAGTGTGCATGCAGGCAATATCAGGCTGTTCCAGCCCGAACTCCCCATGACGGGCAGCAGCTTGAGCTGTACGCCAAACACCAGCATGAGCAGCATCCCAAGCCAGAAGCTGGGCATGGACAACCCGGCAAACGAAAACAGGCGTATGACGTAATCCAGCACGTTGTTTCTGTAGACGGCGGACAAAATGCCCAGTGGAAACGCAATCAGAATGACCAGCACCAGGGCACTTCCTGTTAGCCGAAGCGTGGCTGGAAGCCTGGACAGCAGAATGTCGAGCACAGGCCTGTCGTATTTATAGGACGTTCCGAAGTCTCCGGTAAGCACCTGTCCCAGCCAGCTTCCGTAGCGTATCCAAAACGGCTGATCCAGTCCCAGCTGGACACGCACCTGCTGTACCAATTCGTCCGACGGTGTGACCCCTGTAGACATGAGCATAAGCCTTGCCGGGTCCCCCGGAGACAGATAAGTCAGCAGAAACGTCAGAAACGAAATGCCGAATAACACGGCTGCCAGCTGAATGAATCTTTTCACAATATATCTACTCACATGTCTGACATCCTCTCCCCAATCTCCAACCCCGTACATGACTTGTCCATGCATATCAAAAAAGACGTCTCTCTCCGCTAGTACCGGATAAGGACGTCTTAAATAAACAGATTTCCAGAAAAAATCATGCTCTCTAAACACCTTCCTATCTCCCGTAGGTACTACTGTGTTGTTAAACTAGGCAGGTCTCCTGGCTCCAGAATCCTCGTCATTGCAGCACCTTCCCGGCCTAAACCAGTGGCATAACGCTGCATGACTCCTCTGTTACAGTGGCGGGACCGCGCCGGCATCACACCGGTCTTCCCTATTAAGCTTCTACCCGAAGGTATAGCACCCAGTTCCACATATTCAATTGAAATGCATTCTGTACCAGTATAGCTGGCTCACAGATAATGATCAAAGCATTTATTCAAATTTGAAACAGCTCGTCAGCCTATTCCCGCTCTCTCGAACCTTTCGGGGAGACTCCTGTCACGCGCTTAAACATCTTGGAAAATAAAAGCGGATCCGTATACCCCACGGAGTGGGCAACCTCACTGACCGAAAGCGTTGAACTCTGCAGCAGCTCTGCTGCGCGATTCATCCGGTATTCAAGAAAAAAGGCTTGCAGCGACTTCCCGTACTTCTCCTTAAACAGACCGGACAGATACGTACGATCCAGACGCACGGACTGCGCAATATCAAGGATGGACGTCTTCTGGCTGTACCTGTTCTCCATAAACTGAACGGCTTGCCTGATGTATTCATCCTTGGTGGAAAGAGGCCTCTGTGGCTTGTCCTCATCAGGGGAGGAGGAGATCAGTTCAGCCATTAATCGGTACAGCAGGCTCTGGCTGAATACATCTCCACCATTGCGCAATGTGGCCTGAACCATGTTTTCATATAAACCATCCATTACCTCTGGATCGCTAGCTTCAAATACAGGGGATGCTGGACTCAGGTTTGCCCGCTGCATGAATGTCTTGGCATGTACGCCCTTAAATCCGAACCAGGAGTATGTCCAAGGATCATTCGCATCGGCCTCATAATGAATGATCGTACCCGGCAGAATGGCAAAGCCCTGACCCTGCGTCAAATGGTACTCCCTGTCTTCCATACGAACGGTTCCCCGTCCCTCATGAATGTAATGAACCACATAGGAATCTCGTACCCCCGGACCCCAATAATGAGACGGATCACAATTCTCCCAGCCGAAAAATAGCAGCACCAGCTCCATCTGTGTCCAGTCCATGGGCACCACGTTCATCTCGATTGGACTCACCTTCTCACCCCTTCTCTTCTTCCGCATCAACATGTGTCTTACTTTAGATTATAACAGGTATATTGGTTAAATATCAGCTGAAAGCGGGACCAAAAATGGGATTATGCCATATATGGGTGAGGTTGAGCCATAGTTATATAAGCCGGATCGGCCTATAGTTGGGGTACACCATTATTCAGGGAGGCTGGACTTGTGATGAACAAAATTACGTTTCTCGGTGCAGGCAGCACCGTTTTTGTCAAAAATGTATTAGGTGACGTCATGATGACCGAAGCACTGCAGGATTTTGAATTGGCCTTGTTTGATATCGATGCCGAACGGCTGAATGATTCGGAGCGACTGCTGACCAGTATGGGCCGTTCTCTTGGAAGCCGTTGTTCCGTAAAAAAATACACAGACCGCAAAGAAGCACTGCGCGGTGCCAAATATGTGATTAACGCCATTCAAGTGGGCGGATATGATCCATGTACAATTACGGACTTCGAAATACCGAAGAAATACGGACTGCGTCAGACCATTGCTGACACCCTCGGCATTGGCGGTATCTTCCGTAATTTGCGTACCATTCCGGTCATGCTCGACTTTGCCCGGGACATGCAGGAAGTGTGTCCTGACGCCTGGTTCCTGAACTACACCAACCCGATGGCCGTCCTGACCAATGTCATGAACGTGCATGGAGGGATCAAAACGGTAGGTCTGTGCCACAGCGTGCAGGTATGCGTGCCTCACCTGTTTGAAGCACTGGGAATGGATCAGACAGGCGTAGTTGCAAAAGTGGCAGGAATCAACCATATGGCCTGGCTGCTGGAAGTAACGAGAGATGGCCAGGATCTGTATCCGGAGATTAAACGTCTGGCGAGGGAGAAACAGAAGGAGCAGCATCATGATATGGTGCGTTTCGAGCTGATGAATCGTTTTGGATATTACGTAACGGAGTCCTCCGAGCACAATGCCGAGTATCATCCATACTTTATCAAACGGAATTATCCGGAATTGATCGAACGCTTCAACATCCCGCTGGATGAATATCCGCGCCGCTGTGTGAATCAGATTGAAGGATGGAAGGAAATGCGCGAGAAGCTGTTTGCCAGTGAACATATTGAACATACGCGCAGCCGTGAATACGCTTCGCACATCATGGAAGCTATGGAAACGAACCGTCCATACAAAATCGGCGGTAATGTAATGAATACCGGCCTGATTACCAACCTGCCTCGTGAAGCCTGTGTCGAGGTGCCATGTCTGGTGGACGGGTCCGGAATCAGCCCAACATACATTGGCGACCTGCCTCCACAGCTGGCAGCACTAAACCGCACCAACATCAACACGCAGCTGTTGACAATTGAAGCGGCCATGACGGGCAAAAAGGAACATATCTATCATGCTGCCATGCTGGATCCACACACTGCTGCCGAGCTGTCCATTGATGACATCGTGGCCATGTGCGATGAACTGATCGAGGCTCATGGGGATTGGCTGCCGAAATATACATCCTAAAGCAAAAGATCATTTGTATTTCATTGATGATTAGAAAAGCGCCGAAGGCCTCTGCAAATCCAGGAGGCTCCGGCGCTTTTCTAATGGGTATGCTTGTTACAATTTCATACTAATCCTGAAGCAAAAAGCGATAGCCAATTCCCGGCTCGGTCTGGATGAATCGTGGCTGCGTAGGGTCTTCCTTTAACTTTTTGCGCAGATGACCCACGTAAACCCTCAGGTAGTGACTGTCGGATTCATGATGATGCCCGCCCCATACCTGCTGCAGCAGCTGGCGCTGGGTAATGATCTTTCCGGCGTTGGAAGCCAGAACCTTGAGCATATCGTACTCTGTGGGTGTTAATTTGATCGGCAACCCGTCCAGCTCCACCTGCCTTTGTGCCAGATCTACAGTGAGGGCTCCAAAACGCAGTACAGGTTCATCTGTTGTCTTCGCCACATGGCGAAGTGCAACCCGAATCCGGGCAACCAGTTCACCCATGCCAAACGGCTTCGTTACATAGTCATCGGCTCCACCGTCAAGCGCAGCAATCTTGTCTTCCTCGCGCTCCTTCGCCGTCAGCACAATAATGGGCACCTGAGACCATTCGCGGACCCGATGCAGCACATCCATCCCGGACATCCCCGGCAGACCCAGATCGAGGATGATCAGGTCCGGATGAACGATGCTCGCCTGAATGACAGCCTCGTCGCCATCAGCGCATTCATGAATCTCGAATTGATGAGCCTGCAGGGTCACCTTCAGCAGTTTGCGAATCTGTGGTTCATCATCTACAACCAATATGCGTGCCCCTTGCGATGCCGTCATGTTACTCAACCTCTCCTTGTCCTCTATAGGGAAATAATGCTTCCGACGCTTCCATGGGCAAACTGATGTTCATTCTTGTTCCGCCTCCCGGATTGGAATCTGCTCTAATCGTCCCTCCGTGAACCTCAACGATCCCTTTGCATATAGCCAGTCCCAGTCCTGTGCCCGTCACATGACGAGAAGATTCTGATCGGTAAAACTTTTCAAAAATCCGCTCCTTGTCCACATCGGGAATACCCACGCCATTGTCCGCTACCACAATGGTCAGCCTGGCATTTCTCTCATCCCTCGTAACTGTGAGGACAATCTCGCTATAGTCAGGGGAATATTTAATCGCATTGCTGACCACATTGATCAGCACCTGTTCCAGCAGCACTTCATCTCCACATATAAATAACGGTTGGTCCGGCAAATCCACACGAATACTCCGATGCTGGCTGAATTCCCTTACTTGGGTTAACACCACGCTGATCATGTCCCCAACGTCACACCATTTCCTGCGCAGCTGCAGCATGCCGCTCTCCAGCTTCACCATGCCCAGCAAATTGGTCACCAGTCGGTTCATGCGCATGGCACCATCCCGAATATTGCCCGTCAGCTCCTTCCGATCTTCCGGGGTAAATATAGCGTCATTCTCGATCAATCCTGTAGCGGATCCAATGATCGTCGTTAAGGGCGTCCGCAGTTCGTGGGACACAGAGTCCAGCAAAGCCGTGCGAATGCGCTCTGATTCGGCAGTCATCTGTGCAACCCTTGCTTCCTCTGCCAGTTTGACGCGAGCAATTGCACTGGCAGCTAGCCCTCCACAGGCCTCCAGCAATTGCAGCTGTTCCCGCTGCTCCTGAATATCACGGGCCTCCATACGGACGGCAAGCACGCCGTGTATCTGATCTTCCGTACGCAAGGGAACGTATAGACCGGAGGATTCCCGCAGGCTGGTAGAACCTCTCCCCGCAGTTTCGCCATTCCTGTACACCCACTTGGCAATCGCGATCTCTGATTCCTCTCCACCCCAGACTGCAGTTCCCAGGTCATCGGCAGATGCCGTTACGTTCAGCTCATCATGAGCATCAGGCAAATATACGGCAGCCTGGGTACCCAGTGTATGTGATACTTGCTTCGCAATATGATGGAGCAGTGTATCCAGATCCGTGACAGCCGTCATCTGGCGGCTGAGCGCATACAATGAATTGGTAGTGGCTTCACGCTTCCTAACCATATCCAGCTGCTGACGCAAGCGACTGGAAAGGGTGGCTGTTAACACCGCTACGGCCAAATACACAATAAAGGAAAAAATATATCGCAGATCCGCAACGGTAAAACTGAGATTCGGAGGTACAAAAAAGAAGTCAAACATGATTACGCTAAGACTCGCTGCGTAGATTGCAGGGCCCAATCCCCAGTAAACGGCACTCACCAAAATGGGAAACAGGTAAATGAGTGAGACGTTAACCAGATCACTACTCATGCCGATGACATGCAGCAGTGGGGTTAACAAGGTAATGCCAATGGTTACCCATACATATTGGGGAACTCGGTGCAACCGAGGAATTCCCCTCTCTTCTGTGTTTCGTTCAGGCACAGTACTGTTCACATCCCGCTTGGATCATAATCGTAATCTGCAACTATTAATACATCCATATGTCTGGACAGCCGTACCAGCCGATTGACCACCGATCCGGCACCACGATAGCCATTTAGCCACCAAAGCCTCTTCGCTTGACCAACCACCAGCTGCGTTGCTTTTTCCTCCGCTGCCTTGCTTGCCAAAATACTTGATACTTTCCTCAGTTTCTCACTGTAATGAATATGAAATTCCCCACCCAGCCGGACGGTTAGCTGTTCCAGGGCCTCCAGCTGATCCTTAACTTCGTCACTCATTGCCCTGCCTACATGTACATGATGTACATGCCATACAGCCTTCAACCGATAGGCCGTGCGAAAACCACGGCGAATTAACCGCTCCGCATGTTTATCACTGCTTACACAGACAAAGACCGCTTCCTGTCTTCGCCAAGGTCCCCGAAGCGCACTTTTTTGCTCCTTCGCTTCCAGCCGTTCATCCACATCATCGGCCAGTTCACGCAGGGCAAGTTCCCGCAGTGCAATCAGATTACCGATGCGGAAAAAATTCGCTAGTGCCTGCTCCACCTTGGCTGCTGCATAGATTTTACCTTCCCGCATGCGCTGCCGCAAGGCCTGGGGTGCAACATCGATTAACTGCACTTCATCTGCCATTTGCAGAATCTGATCCGGTACCGTCTCCCGGACCCGAATTCCCGTAATGTGCTCTACGGCATCGTTCAGGCTTTCCAGATGCTGCACGTTAACAGTCGTGATTACCGAGATCCCTGCATCGAGCAGATGAAGCACATCTTCGTAACGTTTTTTCCTTACGCTTCCGGGCACATTGGTATGGGCCAGTTCATCCACCAACACTACTTCCGGACAAAGGCGAAGAATAGCCTCCGTATCCATCTCCTCCAATGCTACTCCCTGATATGTCCGATGATCCCGTGGAATGACAAGCAGCTGTCCGATCTGTTCCATGGTCTCGGCCCGGTTGTGCGTCTCCAGCAGGCCGATTCGAACATCAATGCCTTTGCGGAGCAGATCGTTGCCTTCCCGCAGCATCATATAGGTTTTACCTACACCCGGGGCTGCACCGATGTATACTTTGAATTTGCCTCGCTGAATCTGGCCGATCTGTTTTTTCACTTCTTGATCGCTTAATCTGCGATAGGTTGTGCTGCGGGTATCCGGCAATTTTGCGGGAAGTACTCGTTCTCCATCCAGCTCGGTTCGATCTGCAAGCAGGAACAGGTCTACCCCCTGCAGCTTGTGCAGGAGCGAGTTGATGACAGAACCTTGCCATAACTCCTGCCAGCGGGTATGACGTGAGTGACCCATCACAATTCGCGTAATCTGCTGCCTGGCAGCATAACGTGCCAAGGTGGATGGAATCCTGCGACGATGCGTCATGGGCAATTCCTCGAATGCTCCTCCGAATTTCTCCACCAGCTTGATCATGTTTCGGCGAAATACCGTGGCTTCCTTGGTTAATGCCTTCTTCATATCGCGGAACGTGACCACGCATAAATCACCATTCAGTCTCTTCGCAATCTGCTGCCCTCTCCGAATATAAATGGATCCATTCCAATGATATTGGGTCGACACCAGCACCCGTTCCATGATGCCTGTTGTCATGGTAATGCCCATCTCTTCCCGGTGTTCACGCAGGGATTCATTGACTCCTTCGGCAACGAGCTTCAGCGCCAGTTCCCGTAAAATGCCCAGGTTGCCTTGCCTTAACAAAGCCTCTCCCTCATACCCCTTCAAATGTCCTTCGGCAAGCCGGGTCAAAACCGTTTCCGGTGTCACATCGATCAGCTTCACTTCGTCAGCCAATTCAAGTGTCCCCGCAGGAACGGTATAATCTGCCGCAATACCTGTAAGTTTACGGGCCAGTTCGGTATACCCTTCCAGCTCGTAGACGTTTACCGTTGTGATCACACTGATGTTGTGTTTCAGCAGATACTGAATATCCTCCAGCCTCGTAGCATGCAGAGCGCCCTCGCGGTTTCTATGCGCCAGTCCGTCAACGAGCACCACTTCCGGATTGCGCTCCAGCAGAGCATCTATATTGAGATCCTTCATCTCCATGCCATCTCTCTGACGGTACCAGTGAATACTCGGTATCCGTTCAAGCTCACCGAGCTGTTCCACGGTTTCGGGTCTTTGCATGGTCGATACCGCGCAGATCACCACATCAATGCCTTGCTGGCGCAGCGTATTTCCTTCTCTTAACATATGATAGGTTTTGCCAGAACCGCTGACCGGACCGATATAGATGGTGAGCGTGCCCTGCTGCAGCTTCGTAATCATCTTCAGGAGGTCCTCGGCTGATCTGCGCTTGAAGCTTTCGTGCATTCGTTGATGTCTCCTTTCCACTCCCAATTTATCGAAAATGGAGAAAGCCCCTTCCGAAATCCGGAAGAAGGCCAATGATAGATAAGGCAATCCATGCCGCTTTTGACTTGAGCTCAGATATATTTCTGCAGGCTAATTGAGCTCTGCTGTCAGCGCCAGATTCAGTGCAGTCACATTGACACGAGGCTCGCCGAATATGCCGAGCTGACGCCCTTGAACATGCGCTTCCACAAGTTCTACGAGCTGCTGCTCACTCAGACCCGTTGCCTGACTAATTCGCGGAATTTGTGCTTTTGCAGCTTCAGGCGAAAGGTCAGGATCCAGACCTGAGCCCGAACCAGTCACCAGATCGGTAGGAATCTGCTGCAGTGCCGGATTTTCCTGTCTAAGCTGAGCAATCTTATCTTTCATCTCACCAATATACTCTGCTGAAGCTACAGCCCGATTGGAGCCTACCGACGCCGTCGGGTCATAACTCGCGTTGGATGCACGGGGTTGGAACATGGCCGGGGATTTTACTTCCTGTGCAAGCAGGGATGAACCGATCACTTTCCCGTTTTGGGTTATCAGGCTCCCATTCGCTTCTGCTGGAAACAGCAGCTGTGCCGCAGCAGTCGTCACCAGCGGATACACGATGCCGCAGATCAACATAAGAACAACAGACAAGCGGATGGCAGGCAGTATGGTCTTCATATCAGTCACATCCTGAATTCATTATTTGTCAATTTGAATCAATTTGTTACACTATCGCACTACGTGGTCAGAACAACCTTCCGATCGCTCTTACCCCCAGATTTTTTTGATTAAAGTTCACAAGGTGAAAATATGGGGATAAGCTTAGGCTTCCGAAGTAGCTTTCTTGCAGAAAGCTTTTAGGCGAATGCTTCGCTTCTCCAGATTTGTTCTGCCCTCTTCGTTTTCGTGTAAAAGGGAGTCCAATTTATATGAGTTAGTGTCACACCAGATGAAGCCCCGAAAGGATCAGGTCAATCAGCTTAATCCCGATAAAGGGCACGATCACGCCACCCACGCCATAGATCAATACATTTCGTCCGAGCAGCCGCTCGGCAGACATGGCCCGGTACTTTACGCCCTTCATCGCAATCGGAATAAGCAGCGGGATGATGATTGCGTTAAAGATCAATGCTGATAGAATGGCCGATTGCGGTGAAGCCAGATTCATAATATTCAGCGATTGAAGCTGCGGCATGGCGATAATAAACATCGCCGGGATAATGGCAAAGTACTTCGCAATATCATTCGATATCGAAAAGGTGGTCAGTGCGCCGCGTGTGATCAGCAGCTGTTTCCCAATGGAGACCACCGACAGCAGCTTGGTCGGGTCAGAATCCAAGTCAATCATGTTGGCGGCTTCCTTGGCCGCCATGGTACCCGAATTCATCGCCAGGCCCACATCGGCCTGCGCCAGGGCAGGCGCATCATTGGTGCCGTCGCCAGTCATGGCAACGAGCTTGCCTGCCTGCTGCTCTTTTTTGATTGCAGCAATCTTGTCTTCCGGCTTCGCTTCGGCAATAAAGTCATCCACGCCTGCTTCCAGTGCAATCGTAGCTGCCGTAAGAGGGTTGTCGCCTGTACACATGATCGTTTTGATGCCCATTGACCGCATCTCGGCAAACTTCTCCTTCAGACCGGGCTTCACTGTATCCTTCAAATAGATTACACCGTAAATCCTTTCATCGATCGCAACGGCAAGGGGAGTTCCTCCGGCCTTGGCAATGCGATTGGAGATGTCATCCAGATCCGCAGGAATTCGTGCACCCCGGGAGGCAATATGATGCTTGATGGCATCGACTGCGCCTTTACGAATCTGCATTCCGCTGCCGAGATTGAGACCTGACATACGGGTCTCGGCGGTAAACTCCACACTTTCCGCATCTGCATATTCCTGCTCAGGCCAGCGCTCACCCTGCTTGCCTGCAAGCTCCACCACGGAGCGTCCTTCCGGCGTCTCATCACGAACCGAGGCCTGCAGCGCTGCCCGGGTCATCTCCTGCACAGTCACAACCTGAACGGGAATGAACTCGGAGGCCATGCGATTTCCGTACGTAATTGTTCCGGTCTTATCCAGAATCAGCGTATCAATATCCCCTGCCGCTTCCACCGCTTTCCCTGACATCGCAAGCACGTTAAACTGCGTGACCCGGTCCATTCCGGCAATCCCGATTGCGGACAGCAGGCCGCCTATTGTTGTAGGAATAAGGCAAACCAGCAAGGCGATCAGTGTCGCCAAATCAAGACGAATGCCCAGGTAACTCGCCATCGGAACCATCGTCAGAATGACGATCAGGAAAATCAGGGTCAATACGGCCAGCAGCGTGGTCAGCGCGATTTCGTTTGGTGTTTTCTGGCGCTGCGCACCTTCAACCAGAGAGATCATCCGGTCAAGGAAGGATTCTCCCGGATCGGTCTGTACCCGCATGACGATATAGTCGGAAGTAACTCGTGTACCTCCCGTTACGGAGGAAAAATCTCCGCCAGCTTCCTTGATGACCGGTGCCGATTCACCCGTGATGGCCGATTCGTCTATGGAGGCCAATCCCTCGATAATCTCGCCGTCCGTGGGGATCAGTTCTCCTGCTTCCACGCGGACAATATCTCCCTTTTTCAACTGAGTCGATGATACTTGCCGAATTGTCCCATCCTTTTGCATCAGTTTGGCGGTCGTATCCGATTTCGTCTTGCGCAAGGTATCTGCCTGGGCTTTGCCCCGGCCTTCGGCGAGCGCTTCAGCAAAATTGGCAAACAGCAGCGTAAACAACAGGATGAGGAACACCGCCATGTTGTAACCCCGTCCCGCTTCCGATACAGTAAAAAGATTCGGATCGATACATAAGAGCAGCGTGATGAACGTACCCACTTCCACGATAAACATGACGGGATTTTTGATCATAACCATCGGATTAAGTTTCTTAAAGGCGTCCAGAGAGGCCTGCCGTACGATGTCCCCGCTTAATCTCTTTTTGCTTGGACCTTGGTGGTGGGGATTCATCTCCCTTCCCTCACCCTTTCCGCTTGGTCTGTATGTTTCTTGGTCTGTTTCTGCCATTGCTTGGTTACTTGTTCCTTCCACCATGTGTTCCTTCTTTCGCTCTATAGCACCCATTAATTTCGTGCACCTCCATGCTCAACGTCCTTGCTGTACTTCTACTATTTCATTCATAGACTGTCTGCCCGTTACCGGAGCATCGCCAAATGCTCAGCGATCGGCCCAAGCGCCAGTGATGGGAAGAAGGTGAGCGCTCCGACCACCACAATCATCATCACCAGAATCCCTGCAAATAAAGGGGTATGCGTGCGAAGTGTACCCGTTGTTACCGGAACTACTCGTTTCGTTGCCAGGGATCCTGCAATCGCGAGCATGGCAATCATGGAGATATACCTTCCCAGAAGCATCACCACACCAATGGCGATATTGTAAAAGTCCGTATTGGCATTCAGTCCGGCAAAAGCCGACCCATTATTGGCAGCACCCGATGCAAAAGCATAAAGCACTTCGGTCAGGCCATGCATGCCAGAATTCGAAATCGAGGCTACCGCTTCGGGTCGCATAAGCGCCAGCGCAGTTGGAGCCAAAATAATCAAGGGATGGATCAGCAGCGCAATCGATGCAAGCTTTACTTCTTTCCCTTCAATTTTTTTGCCCAGAAATTCAGGTGTCCGTCCTACCATCAATCCGGAGATAAACACGGCCAGAATGACGTACAGCAATCCGTTAAGCAGACCTACCCCTTTACCGCCAAAAACGTTATTGAGCATCATTTCAGCAAGTGCCACCATTCCGCCGAGCGGCGTGAGCGACTCATGCATATTGTTGACGGATCCCGTTGTCGCAGCTGTAGTCACTGCCGTGAATAACGCCGATTCGGCTATCCCAAACCTGACCTCTTTCCCCTCCATATTGCCTTGAATACCAGCGGCATCCAGCGCAGGTACACCGCGATACTCCGATACAAAAACAGTCGTGAGCATCACAAGAAACAGAAAGCTCATCGCTGCAAACAATGCCCAGCCTTGCTTCCGGTTGTTTACCATCAGTCCGAATGCATATACCAGTGCAGTGGGCAGCAGCATCATGCAGACAATGTGGACCAGATTCGCCAGCGCCGTTGGATTCTCGAAGGGATGAGCTGCATTGGTTCCAAACCAGCCGCCGCCATTCGTACCCATGTGTTTAATCGACTCGAGTGAAGCAACCAATCCGCGTGTGATCGTCTGCTCTCCGCCTTCCAGCGTGGTCGCGTTCACCGCCCCTGCAAGCGTCTGCGGCACACCCTGAAAGACCAGGAATAAAGCTACAATGAAGCTCAGCGGCAAAAAGATCCGTGTAATCGACCGCACCAGGTCGACATAGAAGTTCCCCAGTTCATCCTTCCGGCCAACCAGTCCGCGGATGAATGCAATCGCTACAGCGAAGCCTGTTGCCGCCGATGTAAACATCGGGAACGTCACGGCCAGCATCTGTGACAGATATGAGAGGGCATTCTCGCCCGTATACGACTGCCAGTTGGTGTTGGTCATGAAGGATGCTGCTGTATTAAACGCCTGCGCTGCAGGCATGTTGCTGATGCCATCCGGGTTGAGCGGCAAAAACTGCTGCAGCCGCAGCACCAGAAACATCAATATCAACATGACGAAGTTGGAAATGAGCACGGCTGAAAGGTACTTTTTCCAACCCATCGACTCATTCTCCCGAACCCCCATTAATCGATAGAGCAGTCGTTCAGGTCCACCGAAGATCCGGTCCAGTCCTGTCCGCTTGCCATCGAATACCTTGACCAGATAACTACCCACCGGTTTCACCAGCAGGATGATGATCAGCAGCGTGACCGCCACTTGTAATAAACCGCTACCCATATCCATAGTTCCTCCCTAATCTGCGATCCAAATGATTCAGAACTTCTCCGGCTTCACGAGCACATAGCCCAGATAGACCATCAGTGCCAGCACAATAATACCTATAACGGTCATATGCACCTTCCCCTCTCTGGCTATAGCCCTAGGCTCTCTCGCAGAACTTAATGAAACCCCAGAACACCACGAACAGCAGCACAACCAATCCGATCATCGCAGCATCACTCACCATATGCCCTTCCTCCCTCTCTCTACCGTTCTTTCAACCTGCTACGTGTAAAATCTTATACCTGAACGCTGTAAAAAGGGGGTAAAGAAATCCCTGCCAGGGTGTAAAAAAAACGTAAAAATAGACCCGTTTCTTCGCCAATGGCTGAAAGAAAACGGGTCTATCGGTGATCTGATCTTTATCCAAACGGATTCTGTGCCCATTGCAGCAGTCTCTTTTTCGTGATTTTGCCGTGGGATGTGTGCTTGATGACCTGCGCTTGATCCAGGAGCAGCACCTGTGGTGATTCATGATGTACCTCTGTTTCCTCCGCAATGCGGCGGGAGAGCGGGCGATTCTCGATGACTTTGACGATATGATAGTCCATCTGCTGTCTGGGATCAGAAGCGTTGGAGCCCACAAATGCCATAAACTCGCGGTACGCTCTCGCGCTGATCGGACAGGTGGTGCTGTGCTTCAGGATGAGTACGGGATGATCTTCCGAAGATTGAAGTGCCGCTTCCCAGTCTTCCTGTCTGCGGAGTTCACGGACATGTTCCGTCAACATATCTTCCGTACCAGCAATCGCCCGTTTGCTTACCACTGATCCAATCACGACGCCAAGGGCCACGCCAAAAGCAATGCCGAGGGCGAGCTGATCCGTTGCCGTACCAATACTCACTCCGAGTGCTAGACCTAACCCAAGCCATAGAGCCTGGGGATTCACTTTTTTCTCCATGGTGACCATCCTTTCAGAGGATATGTATAATAAGGTTCTATAACAAATTTCTGTCCTGTATTCTTCTCAAATTATACCATAGGCATGCCTTGGATCGACTTTTATAAAATGCATCTCCGGGTATATACTTGTGATACACTGATTGTAAATTGGAAACGATGAATGGAGAAACAATGGGAAAGGCGGAATCACGATATGACATATGCTTTTATGATAGAGCCTCAGCATTATATTCCCCTGGACAACGATGAGGAACTCATTGAAAAGTGCCAGGAGTGGGGCCTGCTTTCCGGCAAAGCAACCAAGCTCAAAACGTTCTACTATAAAGGAAACGGACTGAACACCCCGTGTACCATCATTGGTTATGTGGATCATATGGCAGCCGTCATCCAACTGGATAATGAACAGAAACACTGCATTCATCCCTCTTATCTGAAAGAGATGCAAGCGTCGAGCTACAATGTAAGACCCGTGACGGCAGCAGAAACAGATAAGGCGAGTGAGCCATTGAACGGTTCCCGGACAGAGGACACAGCTCATGCTGTTACTGCTTCAGTCGACATGGATGCCATATCCGATTCAGACGATATTCCATCTAATCTGAATGACATGGACATCGATGCCGGGGAAAGCCATTCCGGACTGAAAGGTGACCCGGATGGACTCGTAGAGGAATATGTTGGCCCACAAGGCGGGACAAGCAGTGAAGCGAAACCGAAGGCGAAGACGGCAAGCAAGGCGAAATCGGTCAAGATTGACCTGCCTGAAGGCAAAGTGAAAATGACTGCAGTCGTCAAGGAATTTACAACGGTTCCAAACCATTTCTCCGACAATGATGATGAAGTCATCGTTTATGAAGGCGTGGCCATCACCGAGCCTGATCACGTTGAACTTGGTGAAGCCTGGTCCAGCCATAGTGCCACGATGAAGAAGCAGGAGCTTGAAGTCGGGGATGTCCTTACTTTTGAAGCAAAGATCATTAAGAAGAAGCTCACTCGAAATCCGGTGCCCTATAAGATCAACAATCCTTCCAAGATTCAAAAGCAAGTTTAGGCCAAAAAGACCTCTAGCCCGTGATGAACTCAGGCAGTGGAGGTCTTTGCTTTTTTTATGAATAGAGCGAAGATAAATGGTTATGCTTGGCCAGGTGTACAGCTAATTTGGAACTGAACGCCGTACTTGTCGGTAACCATGCCGTATGCCGGGCTCCAGAATGTCTCCTGGATTGGCATTTTCACCTCTCCGCCATCTTCGAGCTTGTTGAAAATGTGCTTGGCTTCATCTGCGGTATCCGTATTCACGGTAACACTAATGTTGTTACCAATGACATGAGGCATGCCCGGGAACGTATCCGACAGCATGAGCACAGAGCCCCCGATCTGCAGAGAAGCATGCATGATGCGATCCTTGGCTTCTGGCGGAATCGGATGATCCGGACTTGACGGACCTTCACCGAATGTCTGAATTGCCAACACTTCTGCGTTGAAAACCTCTTTGTAGAACGCCACTGCTTCCTTCCCGTTTCCATCCGTTACAAGATACACATTCAAACTAATCGCCATGCGTTCTTCATCTCCTTAAGCTCATGTTTTGACAACCATTCCTGCCGCTTGCGACATGAGTATATAGGACAGGTTGTCCTTTGACAAGCAGGTATTTCCTTCTTTTAAAGCAATACCCTAACCGGTCCGATCTTATCCCCGGACTCTCCTGAGATAAGGGGCATATACTCCATTTATTGAAATAAAAAACAACCACCTACCGAACTCGTGTCGGTAAGATGGCTGATATAAGGACTATATGGATTTGTTCTTCTTGACGATGTCGGCAATTTCGCTCTCCAGCAGCAAATACCGATGCACGCTTCGCATAATGGGCACCTTGGTTAACTTGTTTTTATCCACATACAGTTTCATTTGGTCTTTTGATAAACCAAGCAGCGTGCCTGCTTCAGAAACGGTCAATACAACCTCGGGGTTGGTGGCGTTAAATGTCTTCTTCACTTTCTGATTCCAGTCCTCAAATACCTGCATAGATCAGTGATCTCTCCTATCCATAGCCAGTATATTTCCAGGCTGAATAGATTCAGTATACCACACTTGTGATCTTCGTCACTTGATCCTTGCACAAAACCAATATATGTTAGCTTTACCGAGAGTACACTCGCAGATCAGTCGGCACAAATACAATCGTATGAAACAGCCAAAAAAGCCACTTTAAAGTAAAGTGGCCCGAAATATATAACCGAATGATTGCCTTATGCTTCTTCCCAAAATCGGCGCAGGTTGTCCATCGCAATCCGGGAGGCGGACTTACACTCTTCCATGCCTTCGAATTCCACCGTAATGTTGCCATCGTAACCAAAATCCTTGATCAGTTTCACAATTTTCCGGATCGGGATATCTCCATGCCCCACAATGGCTCCGCGCAGAAAATTGCCATGAGTTGTGGTGAACCAATCACCGCCACCCGGATGTTCATCAAATGGACGGAAATAAAAGTCCTTGAAATGAACCAGGGAGGCGTAAGGCAAATTCTTCATCACACCAATTATCGGATTCTCATCCACACACATGAAGTTGCCGATATCCAACGTCGTTTTAAAATTAGGGCGGTCCACAGCCTGCAGCACTCGCTGCACACGATCACTCGCCTGCACACTGAAGCCGTGGTTCTCAATCGTCGTTGTAATGCCGAACTGTGCGGCATAGTCTGCGATAATCTGGCTTCCCCGAACCATGAGCGGCAGATGCTGCTCAAACCAGGCAATGGTCATGTTTTCTTTCGGCAAGGTAAAGGCCGTCACGTCATGACGCATATGTTTGACACCCATTCGGTGCACGACATCGACATGCCTTTTGACCCGGGCCATTTCTTCCTCAAAAGCTTCTTCCGTCTCCTGCACAAAATTGGCTGGCATCGAATAATTGGACAGCTCTATGCCTGCGGAAGCGGCACGCTCCCGAATCGCATCAGCCAGCTCCGGGTTATCTTCCACCGTGTAGCCGTACGGGACCATTTCCATATGCTCGCCGCCATTTGCCGCAATCCAGTCGATCACGTCCAGAACCGTCATCTCGCCCGACTTCAAATCGTTCAACAAGCTATACGTACTCAGGCCCACTTTCATCTTCTCAGCTCCCTAACGGTATTGTTTGATAAATTCAACTGCCTTGCGGATATCCTGTTCAGGCTGATCGCCGACTTCGCGCTCAATCGTCAGGTACCCTGTATAACCAATCTCCTGAAGAGCCGCGAAATAGCTGTTAAAATCCACTCCGCCCTCTCCGAGCGGCACCTCACGGAAAAAGGTACCTGAGGATACCATTTCGGCAATTTTCTCATGATCCATCGGCGCATACCCCACTGCACCGTATACATCCCTTGGGTCGACTTCCTTCAGGCGTACACCATCCTTCACATGGGTATGTACGATGTAGTCCTTCAGCAGACGCACACCCTGAGCCGGGTCATCCCCTGTCACCATCACCATGTTAGCTGGGTCAAAATTGACCGAAACCCCGTTCGTTGAGAGGGTATCGAGAAATCCTTTCAGATCAGCTGCTGTCTCCGGTCCTGTCTCAATTGCAAAGTACGCCCCTGCACTTTTTGCATATTGACCAAGCTCTTCACATGCTGCGTGCAGCGTAGCATATACCTCTGAGGCAGGGTCATGCGGGACAATGCCAATGTGGGTCGTGACAATATGGGTACCCAGATCAAGAGCCAGGTCCACGATGCGCTTGGACTTCTCGACTTTCCATAGGTTATCTTCCTTCACCTGAAATCCGTGACCACCCAGGTCGCCGACCAGAGCTGAAATTTCAAGACCGAGGGAATCGATGTAGCTTTTTAGCTCCTTGCGTGCTGCGGGAGACAGATTTTCCGGATCCATCTCTCCCTTGACTGCATAGATTTGCACCCCTTCAGCACCCACATCCTTGGCCTTTTTCAGCCCTTCACGCACACCTACGCCGAAGCTATCCACGATTACACCGATCTTGTTCGTTAATGTCATGTCATGCCCTCCCGTGAATTGGTATTTTCAAAACAGGATACTGTCTGAGCCGATAATCAGATGATATGAACGTCCATGATAGAGAAGCGAATCTTCCTCGACTCTTCCTCATCATAACTAAAGTATGAGTCGCCGTCACATATCAATCAGGCATTTTTTTATATCCTTTTACGTCATTTACCGTGTAGGTTCCAAGCAGCCTGTCTAGGCAATGCCTGGCTAATCCTTAATCAACAGGATTAAGTTTCACCGATTTGATCTCATAAGGTCTAAATGTTAGCTCGAATGCGCCTTTCTGAGAAGCAAGCGGATGTATTTCATCCTCCAACAGGTTAACAATTGACGCCTCTACATTCTGGTCTTTCCACTGGGCCTTTACCGTCTCCCGGCCCCCTGACGATTCATAGAAACGAAGTATCGTTCCCGTACCATCTTCCGAGGCCTTCACCGTATCCAGGATGACATGCTTGCTCTGGTAATCAATCCAGGTGTGCTCCGCAGGTAGGACGCCCGCATGTCTGCCTGCAGCAACGGCCTGAACCGGATGATTCAGCTCCATCGCCTGACGTACAACTCCAGCTTCCCGCCAATCGCCCTGGTGGGGCAATACTGAATACGTAAATTCATGTTCGCCCTGATCGGCATGTTCATCCGGCCACTTCGGAGCACGCAGCAGAGACAGGCGAATGGTCCGATCCTTGATGTCGTATCCATATTTGCAGTCATTCAGCAGACTTACTCCGCTATTGCCCTCAGAGATATCCGCCCAGCGATGCCCGCAGACCTCAAACTGTGCCTGTTCCCAGCTGGTGTTGTTATGTGTGGGGCGTTCCAGCGCACCAAACGGGATTTCATACGTTGCTTTCGCAGCCACCAAATCCACCGGGAAGGCTACCTTGAGCAGCTTATGACTCTCATTCCAGCTGACCTTGGTCTGGAAATCCACACGGCGCTGATGACGATAAAATACGATATCCTGGCTGATGTCTGATTCGTTCAGCTTCCAGCGAAACCGCAGTACATCCTTGGCTGCGCCCCGCTGTACAATCTCCTTCGAGATTAGCTGAACCTTGCCTGCAGGCTGAGATTCGAACCTCGGATCAATGTCCCATGCATCCCAGTAGGTTGGCTTGTCGTGGAAAAATTGCAGCTCATTAGCCTTGTCGCCTGGCTTCAACCACTCCCGACCCACAGATTTGTCGTACCATCTGGTAATCTCGCCGATCTCGTTGAATTCAACCATATAAAATGGGGTCTCCCAACTGGAAGGGAAAGAGTCCTCCATCCATGCAGCCGGAGCAGAATGCTTGTCTGGGCGAAGCCATATCGTCGTATAACCAAACGCAGGGATGGATGGGATAACGACAGACAGGGTCCGTACGTCTTCCTTTTCCACCGGATCACTATCCATCCGATTACCGTTCTGGTCAAACGCTGCCATGCCGCTGAGTTCAGTACCCCCGCTAAGGGTCACCACTTCTCCTCGCTCCCAGCCCAAACTGTTAAATATGACATACGGGATGCCTTCCCATCCATCCGTTGCTATGCGCTCTGCAAGGCTGCCGAGTGAATCGTTCAGAGCTGACGTGCCCAGCTCAAACACCTTCGTGTACTCTTCTGCAGACGTAACGTAAGCTTCCGGAATGGATGTTCCAGGGATAATATCATGGAACTGATTCAGCATCATCAGCTTCCATCCGTCGTCCAGGTTGCTCTTGATCTGCTCTGCTTCAATCCCTGCAAACTGCCCCCAGATTTCTGCATCCCGATACAGCACCTCAGCCTTGCGATTGCTGCGTTTATTTCGCGCATGCGTCGTATATGTTCCGCGATGCAGTTCCAGATACAGGTCGCCATGCCATTTCGGTAATGCTGGATTGCTGGCTGAAATCTCTTCAAAAAAGGCCTGAGCCGTGCTGAATGTGCTGATTGGCTGACCGACCATGAACTGGGCGCGCTCCGCGAACTCAACCATCTCATGTGTAACCCCGCCCCCACCGTCTCCATGTCCATAGAGCAGCATCTGCTCCGGATGCAGATCCTTCTGTTTATAGGATTGCCAGTGTTCATCCACATCCTTGGGACGCGTATGCTCATTCACCCCGTGATTGAGATACGCCAGCACTGAGGTACCGTCTATGCCTACCCAGTCGAACAGGTCGTAAGGGAACGCATTGGTGTCATTCCAGTTGAGCTTGGTGGTCATAAAATAGGGAACATTCGCAAGCTGAAGTATTTGCGGCAGGGACGCACAGTAGCCAAAAGTGTCCGGCAGCCATTCGATGCTGGAGCGCTTGCCAAACTCCTCCTGGTAGAAGTTCTGTCCGTACAGAATCTGTCGTACCAGGGACTCTCCGCTCGGGATATTCAAGTCCGGTTCTACCCACATGCCACCGACGAGTTCCCATCGACCCTCGGCAATGCGAGCCTTCACCCGTTCGTACAGATCTGGATAATGCTCCTTCACGAAGGCGTATAGCTGAGGCTGGCTCTGTGAATACACGAACCCCGGATGTTCGTCCATTAGGGTACACATCGTGGAGAAGGTACGGCTGGACTTGCGCACGGTTTCCCGAACTGGCCAGAGCCAGGCGATATCAATATGTGACTGTCCCACTAGATGCATGAATCCATCCCGTTCTTCTTCCGGGTCCTGCTCCTGTACGGACTGTGCAAGTGATTGTTCGAAGCCCTGCACCCACGCTGGCTCTTCCCAACGCTTCGGCTCGTTGTACATCTCATCCATGACTTGGTGAATGGCCCGAACCAGCCGGATACGCTTCAGATCTTTTTCAGGCAGCGCCTTTAGCGATTCTGTAAGCACCGTTACGCTATACATGAGGCTTTGCAGCGGACGATTGATATGTACGAGGGCTGAACGTATTCCCCGAATCGGCGGCTGTATGACCGCCTGGCGATTCAGTGGATCATGCGGCTCCGGAATAGGATCATACAGCTCAATCTCCAGCAGGGGTGATTCGCCAACCCGGCTTCGGGGAAGCGGGACCAGCCAATGATTGCGATCCAGTCCGTGATACGGCTTGCCGTTCACCTTCAGCAACCCTTCACCACCCGCTTCAAAAGTCAAAGCAATGGCATGATCCTCCCAATCGCCAGGGATTTCAATGAGCTTGCTCATAAAATATGTCGTTCCATGTGTACTATGAAGGGGATTTACAGATTGGACGGAGGCCTCTTCCTGCTCCATCCGGTATTCCCCAGGCCGTATATATCTGGCCTTCTGCATCTGCCATTCGGGCAGCTCCACCTTCGCTAACCATTGCTGCTGAGACATATCCTCTATAAATCGGCTTATCCGAATCATACCGGTCCCACCTCACTTTGCACTTGTAAATCGCATGCCTTCCACTTCTTAGAGCTGCTGCCAACCATCAGACGGAACTTGCCCGGCTCAACCACCCACTGATAGCGGGAGTCCATGAGCTCCAGGTGCTCTGCATTCACGGTAAAAGTAACCGTTTGGGTCTGTCCGGGCTCCAGATAGATCTTGCGAAAACCCTTAAGTGACATTTCCGGCCGAGTGACGGAAGCAGCTTCGTCCGTTATATAGAATTGCACAACCTCAGCTCCGGCTACCTTACCCGTATTCGTGACCTCCACCTGAACCTCAGCCTCACCATTCGGTTCGATCATTTCAGGCACAACTCTCACATGGTCATACTCGAATTCGGTATAGCTGAGTCCGAAGCCAAACGGATATTGCGGCTCCAGATCCATCTCCAAATATCTCTTCCCCCGCGTACGTCTGGCATTATAAACGACGGGGAGCTGTCCGACATGTTTTGGAATGGAGATCGTCAGACGCCCCGACGGATTCACATCTCCAAACAGAATGTCTGCCACCGCATTACCGCCCTCCTGTCCCGGGTACCAAGCCTCCAAAATGGCATGCACATGCTCGTCGATCCACGGCTCTGCAATAGGTCGCCCGTTTATATATACGACAACCACGGGTTTGCCCAGCTTATATACCTCCTGCATCAACTCCAGCTGCACACCCATCAGATTCAGCGATGAACGGTCGATACCTTCACCACATTCCATATCATTCCATGGATTATCCGTTACAACCGATGCACCCGTTCGCAGATCAATTGTGCCTTCCCCGAAGTCGCGAGCGCTTGATCCACCCATAACCATCACAATGACGTCGGCCTGTTCAGCACAAGCGAGCGCTTGCGCAAAGCCCTCTTTGGAATCACCTTTGATCCGGCAGCCGGGCGCATACAGGATTTGATCTGCCTGAGCACCAACCTTGCGGCGAATGCCTTCCAGCACCGTAACGATCTGTCCACTTGGTTGTGGTGAGGTGTAGTCTCCCAGCTGGTTATACGTATGATTGGCGTTCGGACCCAGTACCGCGATCTTCGGATTCGTCTTGCTGAGCGGAAGGAGATTCTCCTCATTTTTGAGCAAAACAATCCCTTCCTGGGCTGCCTTCCTTGCCAGCTCCACATGCTCTTCGCAACCGATCACTCGCTCCGCAAAGTCTGGGTCGACATAAGGCTGCTCGAACAGCCCCAATCTAAACTTTATCTCCAGAATCCGCCATACCGCTGTATCGAGATCCTGATGACGAATCAATCCCTGCTCGAGTGCCTTCGCCAGATGTTTACGATACATGAATCCGGACATCTCCATGTCCACACCCGCTTGAAGGGACTGAGCTACAGCCTGCTCCCCGTTCTCGGCTGTGTTGTGTCCGCTAACCAGCATCTGAATGGCACCAAAGTCGGTGATGACAAACCCCTCAAAGCCCCACTGCTCGCGCAGGAGATCATTCAACAGATACGTGCTGGAAGTGCACGGTACACCATCAATCTCGTTGTACGCAGTCATCACAGAGCATGCGCCGGCCTCTACCGCCTTTTTGAAAGGCAGCAGGTCTACCTCGTGCAGCTCGCGCTGACCCATATGCACAGGAGCGGCATTACGCCCTCCTTCCGAGCTTCCATAGCCCGCAAAATGCTTCAGCGTTGCCATAATGGTCCGGTCCGAATCGAGACGTTCCCCCTGTAATCCCCTGATCGCTTCCACAGCCAACTCACCAATCAGATACGGGTCTTCGGCAAAACACTCCTCGGTTCGTCCCCATCTTGGGTCCCGCACCACATCCAGCACAGGCGAATAGGTTGCCGCTCCGCCCTGGCTGCGAGTCTCGACTGCAATGGCCTCACACATCTTGCGATACAATTCCGTGTTCCACGTGCTTCCTACGGTCAGCGGCACCGGAAATACCGTTGCCCCGATCGCCATATGGCCATGCGAGCATTCCTCCCCGAACAAAATGGGAATGCCCAGACGCGAGTTTTCAATCGCATAGCGCTGAATTTCATTGGTGGCAGCCGCTCCCTGGCCCGGGGTCAACCCGGTCTCCAGTGTTACCTCGGTCCACGGGTCGGCACGAAGCAAGCCGTATAGAGAACCAACACCACCTTGCGCAATATTTTCTTTGAATTCCTCCGTCACTTGTACGGTGCCATCCGACTCTTTCCGGTATGTCTTCCAGCCCATCGGCTGGATTAGCTGCCCAATTTTCTCTTCCGTAGTCATCTGTTCAAGCAAATTCTGTACCCGCTCGGGGATCGGTAACGAAGCATCTCTATAATCCATGTGCACATTCTCCTTATGCATTTGGCTTGGCTTGCTGCTTGTGTTCCACTTGAGATCAAATGGCCTTTCGGTAATCGCTCGGTGCGACTCCTACCACATTTTTGAAGGCCCGGTTGAAGGAGTTGTAATTCGTGTATCCGACTTCCTCACTGATCTCCTGAATGGCCTTATCCGTCTCCTGCATTAACTGTTTGGCCTTCTCAATCCGCTGACTGATCAGCAAATCCACAAATTTCTCACCAATCTCATCCTTGAAAAGCTTGCTTAAATATTTCGGATTAATATCGAACAGGTCACTCAAATAATTCAAAGACAGATCCGGATTGTTATAGTTCTCTTCGATATACTTGCGAATCTCCAGAATATGCGTCCGGTGTTTCTTGGAACAACGGAGCGCCTGCATCTGTCCGGCAAGTGTCTGGAACCCATCCTTACACAATTCCTGCAGATCTTCGGCCGTTTCCCAATCCTCCACATTCCGAAGCAGATGACCCATGACCTCCGCCCACAGCTCGTGGTACTCACGAGGCAGCTCTGCGAATTCCCGGTTTACATGCTGGAACAGCAGCTGGATCGTGTTCATGATTTCCTGACGGGATAGCATCGAGGCATGAATCTGCTCAAACAGTTTGTCAAAATGCTTACCCCAATCGTCATCAGACAGCCGCATGGCCTGCACCAACAGCGATATGGTCTTCAAGAACTCATACACATCATTGGTTGAGCCCGGTACATCACCGTACGGAATAATCCGGTTCACACCCAGCACCGCTTTGTAATCGAGCGCATGGACCGCTTCCTTGAAGGATGCTCTGAGACCACGCAGATCAACAGCCACCCGCCCAATTCCAATGGTTACCGTGAAGTTCAGATACTGCTCGACCTGATCCAGATAGCCCTCCAACAGTCTGCGTTCACTCTCTTCCGGCTGCGGATTGTCCGGCAACCATAAGATGGCATACAGGCGATGATCCGAGATCCACTCCGCCCATACTTCCGTATCTTCCTTGCGAGCGCTCTCCTGCAGAATGCTGGACAATACAAATTTCAGAAGGGACTGGTCCTGCACATGATATTCTTCAATGAAGCGGGAATAGCGGTCGATCTCAACGACCATTACGGTCCATCTGTCGTCCAATTGCGGCAGACTGAACCTGTTCATCTCGGCCGAGAGTTCATCGGCAGTAAATTCCCTCGTTCCCTCCAGCAGTTCCTGAAAGAAGTATTTTTTCTTCAAAATCAGATTCTCTTCGTACTCCTCCTGATACTGCTTCGTCTGGTCAATCATTTGTTCCAGCGTGGCTTGGATAAATCGGAATTCGTTCTCCTTGGAATGGCCGATGCCTGGCTGTTTCTGTGAAGCAACCGTCTCAATTAACGTAACGATCTGCTGAATCGGCTTGTAATTCCTGCGAGTTACATAGATCACCCACACCACACCAATCAGGACAACAGCCAAGGCAAACACAAACCAGATATTGTAGAATTTCAGAGCAAATTTGACAACTTTGCCGTTGTTCAGCCCTGTTTGTACCTTCCAACCGCTGTAGCTTGAAGTAAACTCGGAGAAGACTTCGCCGGAAGAGGCTTTGGCCTCGTGCTCTTCTGTCACACTGCTGTCCCACAGATTGCCGCCCGACCGATTGTAGATATTGACGAAGGTGAACTCCGGATCGTACATCTGCATAATGGACTTCTGCAGCGTCTGCAGATCGACATTCACTACAATTAGGCCACTCCCATTGCCAACGCCGCGGATCAGTGTAATGACTTGTTTCCCTTCCTCTGTGGGAAAGGCCCTGAAGGTTCTTCCGCCGACCCATTTCTGCGTTTCTGCCGCCCGGCTGTCTTCTATAAATGCTGCATCTGGGAATTCCCCAATGGGCACGGGCTTGCCATTGCTGAATACCTTGTCATCCCTGTACCGCACCATATAAATGGAGTCGATCAGCGGATATTCTATTTTCAATTCGTCGATAACCTGAACTGCCTGAATGCCGGCATAGACATCATCATTTCCGGTTATCGCGTAATAATTTTTCAGATTCGGATTGGTCAAAATCTCGCGCAGCACCTTGAAATCGATCGAGCGCAGGGAATTATCCAAATACTGCGTCACTTGTGAAGCCAGAAATTCATTGGCCTTGAGCGCTTCCTTGCGGTTCTGTTCATTGAAAATCTGGAAAAAGATAATAAATAGAATCGTAGTCACAATAAAGAACACAGGCAGATACGAAAGCAGCAAACGTCTAAACCAATTGTTGTTCATCCCCAAGGTCCCCCCACCACTGTTTATACATGTGACGACAACCACTCGCTCTGGTCGCTAACTACCTATAAATAATCCGTATTATATCGGAGGAAGTGGGGTTGTCAAAGGATAAAACTGTCCCGGTCACAAGTGACTTCGGGACAGTCTCAATCTTGAATTCCTCAACTATTATTGATCCTTCTCAATTGCACGCTGGTAGATCTCAAGGTAATTGCTGAGTCCCAGTCCATCGAAGCCTTTGACATATGAATCCCATTCCTTATCGATACTTTTGCTGCCGATAATGAACTGTGCCATATTGGTCTGCACATAATCCTTGATGGCCGTGGTAAGTTGTGCTGCCGATTCGGTATCCTCCGGACGAATAAATACATTTGCAGGATATACTTCTTTTGGTGCATAAGGTTCATACACATTGGTCGCTTGAGCCAGCCTTGTACCGTAGCCTTCTGCCTCTAATGGATTTTGACCTTCGGCAAACAGGTTACGGAACGTATTGGACAAGTCATGTGCTCCGATCTGCGACCAGCTTTCGTTAACCACAACGTTCGGGTCACGTTCAGGCAGGTTGTAGTAGCTGTACTTGGCAGGCTCACCATTGATGTTTTTCTCATCGGCATCAGCCTTCTTCCATCCCTTGCCTTCGGTCGGGCCATACTCCGCGTACAGGGCACCTTCTTCACTGAACATGTAATCCACAATTTTGATCGCCGCAATTTGTTGTGCTTCTGTCGCTTTGTTCGTGATGGCAAACTCAAACTCGCCTACGCTCTGTGTAGCACCTGTTGTCTGTACGCCATCGGGTCCTTTCAATGGAGGAACGATCTCCCAATGCTGGTGACGTGTAATATCTTTGTCATAGGTGTTCACAAGATAGCTGACCAGTGCTGTTGTAATGGAGCCGACCACTTCGTCGCCTTCCTTATTCCCCAGCTGTCCGATTGCCTGATCGTTTTGCGTGAAGGAAGCCGGGTCGATCAGGCCTTCCGCATACAGCTTGTGCATGTACTCCAGCCCTTTTTTCCACTCATCCTTGTTTGCTGCAAAATCAACCTTGCCATCGTTCACAATCAGGTATTTGTCGTTATCGTTGTAAATAAAGCTGTTCATCAGGTAGGCATCAATGTTGCCATTCCATACATACTTGTTCGGTGCGCCAGTGAGTGGAATCTCATCAGCCTTGCCGTTACCGTTGGGATCCTGCTCCTTGAATGCCTTCAGCACCGTGTACAGTTCATCCGTCGTTGTTGGCATTTTCAGGCCCAGATTATCGAGCCATTCCGTATTGATCCAGTATTTCTGTGCGTACGTACAGTGGTAACATTCGTTGAAAATCGGCAGGGCATAGATGTTGCCGTCCGGAGCTGTAATGGCTTCTTTGAAATATGGCTTCTCTTCCATGATCTTGGTCAGATTCGGGCCATATTCCTTAATCAGATCCTGCAGCGGAAGGAACACGCCTTGTTTTCCATAGTTTTGAAGATCTGAGGTGGTGAACTTGCCGTGAAGGAACACTTCGGGATAATCACCACTGGCGAGCAGCAATTGTCTGCGGTCCTGCAATGCGTCTGTCGGGGCCAGATCCCATTTCAGGGTTACGTCGAACTTGTCTTCGATAAATTGGGTGAACTCATTCTCTTCCATGGACGCTTTGCCTTGCGGGGCAAAGAAAGTCATCGTTACAGGGCCACCGCTCTCGCCGCTACCGTCGCTAGCTGCACCCGATTCTTCGGATGAACCGCATGCGGACAACAAAGCCATTGAAGCAAAGACCAGAAACAACATCGAAATCCAAGATTTTCTCAATCTGACTCCTCCTTTTTGTTCAAAACGGCATACAACTCGTTTACTGCACTCGTATAAAACCGATCCCGGAAGCCGGCGTGTTCCCTCCACCTCCTTTCAAGAGGCCAGCCGGGCATCATTGCTGTGAATTATCCCTTGAGGGAACCCACCATGACCCCTTTGACAAAATGCTTCTGTACAAACGGATACATGATCAAAATTGGAATACTTGCGACAACGATAAGTGCATATTTCAATACCTGCTCGAAGCCCTGATCTCGCATCTGCTGACTGGTATTGGCGAGCATCGCCGGATCAGCCGCATTCAGGATGAGCAGATTGCGCAGCACATATTGCAGCGGGAACAGCTTTTCGGAACGCAGATAGATCAGAGCGTCAAAATACGCATTCCAGTGACCTACGGCATACATAAGTGTCATGACAGCCAGGATGGGCTTCGACAACGGAAGAACAACACTGATCAAATACCGGATATCCCGGCAGCCGTCCATTTCCGCCGCCTCTCCGAGCTCTTCCGGGATGGAAGACTGGAAGAAGGTTCTCGCGACGATGACCTGAAACACCGCGAGCGCCCCTGGCAGCCACATCGCCCAGCGTGTATCGAGCAGGTGCAGGTCCTTCATCAGGAGGTAGGTTGGAATCAAACCGCCATCGAAGAACATCGTAATCATCATGAAAATGATAATGGCTCCTCGTCCATAGAACGACTTGCGTGACAAGGGATAAGCCAGCATGACGGTCAGGGCCACATTAATGAAGGTGCCGACCACGGTATAGATGATTGTGTTGTAGAAACCGAGCATGAGCTGCTGGCTTTTGAAAATGGAGATGTACGCCTTGATGTTAAAATCCACCGGGAACAGCCACACCTGACCGGATGTAACGGCTCGTGAAGAGCTGAATGAAGAACTGATGATATACAAGAGGGGGTAAAATACCGTTAACAGTATGGCGAACAGAAAGATATAGTTGAATGTCATGAAGATGCGGTCACCGAGCGGATCCTTGATCCGGTTCCGATTAAACAGGTTGAACATGGATGAGCTCCTCCTTTACCACAAGCTGTTCTGGGATACTTTGCGGGAAATGCCGTTGACGATGATCAGCAGGATGAGATTGATAATGGAGTTGAACAACCCTACTGCCGAGGAGAAGCTGAAATTGGCACCGATCAGACCAACCTTGTACACATACGTGGAGATGACCTCCGATGCGCTTGTGTTGAGCGGATTCTGCATCAGATATATTTTTTCAAAGCCGACACCCATAATGCTGCCCAAACTCAGAATCAGCATGATAACGGTGACCGGAACGAGCGTTGGAAGGTCAATATGCCATATTTTTCGAAGCCTTGAAGCCCCGTCCATCTTCGCTGCCTCATATAGTGATGGATCCACACCAGCAAGGGCGGCAATGTATATGATGGATGAGTACCCCATGCCCTGCCACACACCGGACCAGACATAGATCGATTTGAAGTATTCCGGAATGCCCATGAAGTTGGTCATCGGGAAGCCGAGCAGGGTGAACAGCTTGTCTACCACGCCCACATGCGGGGACAGCATCAGAATAATAATGGATACCATCACAACCGTGGAGATAAAATGCGGAGCGTAAGTGACCATCTGGACGGTCTTTTTAAAGTAACCCGTTCGGATCTCATTCAGCGCCAGCGCAAGCAGGATCGGAATGGGGAACCCGGCGATCAGGGAGTAGAAGCTGATGCCGATCGTATTTTTGATCAGGAGCCAGAAGTTGGGGGATTCGAAGAATGCTTCGAAGTGTTTGAATCCGACCCAAGGACTTCCCCAGATCCCTTTGACTACACTAAAATCCTTAAAGGCGATCTGGACCCCAACCATGGGAATGTACTTGAAGATCAACAGATACAACACGGGAGGCAGAACGAGCAGATAGAGCTCCCAATGCTTCTTGAGGCTTTTGATGAATGGATGCTGCCTTTTGGGCTCCACCTGATTCCTTTGCTGGAGCTCCAGGTTGGCGGGTATGCTTTCCGTAGCTCGACTCATTTGCGTCACTCCTTCTACACCTCAAGTGTAATAATACATTACATTCACTTCTCTTAAACATCCTGTTTTTCGATCAAATTGATATTTTGGCGCTAACCGTGTTAGTAATAGTATCAGGTAGCGCTTTCCTGATTCGATAGTACATGGAACCTGGTTTTTTGATCAATTCGTAATTTTCTCCCACCTCTCCATATTCCATAAACCCTTGTGGCACAAGCATTTTTGCGCCTTTATTATGCGGAATTCCACCTCCATATGCTTGAATACAAAAATCCCGGAGGCCCTGATTGCTCCCCCGGAATTCACATGCCATCTACCCACGTGTTAACAATCTGAACGTATGCGTGATCGGCGCTGTCCCCGATATAGCCGATGGTGGCAGATCAACAACAAGTCCATTTTCAGTCTGCTGATACGAAATTACGTCATTGGTACCAATAAGTTCGACTCGCTCTACTTTCTCCAAATAAGGGATGATGACTTGTGCTTCTACTGCTTCATTCTCGTTTCTGTATAAACGGAAGGCGTACACGATGTTGATCTCTTCCTTCTGTGTAAAGGCCCAATCCTTCGTAAAATAAGGTCCGCAGATCCGGGTTCCATAGATCCCTTCACCGTAGGTGTTGAGCCATTCACCAAGTGCCTTGATGCCCCTCACTGCCCCTTTGGGAAGACGACCATCCGGCTGCGGTCCAACATTCAGCGCCAGGTTGCCGCCCTTGGACACCACTTCCAGCAAAATGTGCGCCAACTGTCTTCCCGATTTATACTGGTCATCAAATCCGAAGGCGAAGGAATTACCTACTGTAATGCAGCTCTCCCAAGGGATATTCATCGGGTGTTCCGGGATGGTCTGCTCAGGGGTAACAATATTCTCGTACGGTCCACCCACCGTGCGGTCTGCTGATAGAAGCCATGGCTGCGTTGTCTGACGTGCCCGCTCCACAACTTCCCCCAGCCGGATATCCTGGCCGTGGCGACCCTCACGTACCCAACCGGCATCCAGCCACAGACATTCGATCCGGCCATAATTCGTCAGCAGCTCCATGATCTGCTCATGTGTGAACTCCACGAATTTCTCCCACAGCCACGGATACTTGTGGGGATCGTACGATGGTCCGCGCCACATGTGGCTTCCGCGCTCCATTCCAGGTGCCCAATAATATGGGGTATGCCAGTCCGCTTTGGAGAAATACGCCGAGATCCCCAGCCCCTTGGCCCGGAATGCGTCAAAGAGTACTCTGCAGATGTCCGCATATTTATGGGTGTGAAACGGGGTATCCTTGCCCGTGATCCGATAATCGGTCGTATGGGTGTCCCACATGCAGAAACCGTCGTGGTGCTTCGTCGTGAACAGGAAGTATTTGAAGCCATTGTCTGCTGCCATCTGTGCCCACTCTTCGGGTTGGAAACGAATCGGGTTAAAGGTTTTGTTCAGATCGAAATATTCCCGCTTGAAATGCTCCATGTCGTCCGTCCAGTCGATGTCATCGCGCGACCAATCGCCATCCTCATCGCTCAGTGCCCAGGACTCCACGAGTCCAAGCTGGGAATAGGGACCCCAGTGCATCATCAGCCCCAGCTTCTGGTCCTTGAACCACTCCAGCCGCTCAAGGAGCAGCGGATCTTCCGGTTTGACCCATTCTTCCTCTTTGCTAAAATTGTGCACCCCGGCTTCAACGACCTGTTCTTCCTGTTCCAGCACCACGTCTTTGGTTTCGCTCATCCCGTTCATCTCCTTTGGATTAGATGTCATAAGCTGAATAAATAGCTTTACACTGGGCCACTGCGCGTTCAGAACCATCCTCCGATCGCTGTTATCCCCGGATTTTTTGGATTCCCTTTTCCTGCAGGGAAAATCCGGGAATAAACGCGAGCGCTTCGCTTCTCCAGATTGGTTCTGCCCTCTCCGTTATCGTGTAACGGTTTAGTTCAACTGAGAAAGGCATATAAACCCTGTCACTTTGTTCCTTAAGATCGGTTTTGCACTCTCTATTTGCATAAACGTTATTTTAAAGAAGTGGCTTTTAACCCCAACATGATCGAGCAATTTGCCACCTTCGGCTCATCGTTATCTAGGACCTCTCGATTTCTCGTTTCAGTTACAGTGAAATTTCGCGTCCCTCGCGTGCAGACTCGTAGATGGCGCAGAGCATTTTCATCACTTCAACGCCGTCCTCTACCGGACTAAGCGTTTCCTTGCGGCCCTGTGTGCTGTCGATAAAATGGTTGATCTCATTGCGGAACGAGCCCATAAAATCGAAGGATTTGAAATCGACCTGTGGGGTCATATTCAAAATGGTGTTGAATTTCTCGCCAATGATCGAGATTTCCGGCTCCAATTCGGCACCGCCCTTGTCGCCGTACAGTTTGACTGAGGTTTCATCCGCTTTCGCATGAAGTGTGAAGCTGACATCCACAAGCAGGCTTGCCCCATTTTCGAAACGAATCAGGGCATTCGCCATGTCCTCAACCGTGTTCTGGTCAGCGTCATAGTCTGCGGCTTTGTAAAAGGACAGGTTCTTGATATGGGCACGATTGCCGAGTCGATTGGACACGTTGGCAGAAACGGATTTCACCTTTGGTCTGCCCATCAGGTACCAGCAAATATCGATGACATGCACACCAATATCAATCAGCGGACCGCCGCCGGAACGATTAATATCCGAGAACCAGCCGCCCGGGTTACCGAGGCGACGCAGGCTGGATGCTTTGGCATAATAGATCTCGCCCAGCTCACCCGCATCGATGAACTTCTTCAGAATCTGCGCATTGTCGCTATAGCGGCGTACAAAACCGACCTGCAGCAGCTTGCCGCTGCGATGAACGGCTTTCTCTACTTCGAGGGCATCTTCTACGGTTTGGCATAGCGGCTTCTCACACAGCACGTTTTTGCCCGCGTCCAGTGCGGCAATGCTGATCTCTGCGTGTGAATCGTTCCATGTACAGATGCTGACGGAATGAATCTCGGGCAAGGCCAGCAGTTCCTTGTAGTCGGTGAATACATGAGTTGCATCATATTTTTTTGCCATGTCTGCGGCACGTGCTTCATTCAGGTCGCATATGGCGTATATTTCAACGTCTGGATTACTGGCATAGGCTTGCAGGTGGCAATCGGATATTGATCCGGCACCGATGACGGCGACTTTCAATTTGGACATTGTGCTGATCCCTCCATAAATAAAATTAGTCACACATTAACACTACGCTGGCAGAACCACCTTCCGATCGCTGTTATCCCCAGATTATTCAATGACTCTATAAAGGTGGAAATCCGGGGATAGCGTATGCTTCCGAAGCAGCTTTCTTGCAGAAAGCTTTTAGGCGCACGCTCCGCTTCTCCAGAATCGAATTCGCCCCTACACTACTTCCGCAAATTTTAACGATTAGGCCATGCTTAATATCAATTTATTTAAAACAAGTACTCAGCCCTATGCCTCTTCCCATAGGCGGCGAACGTTATCCATCGCAATGCGTGAGGCAGTTTGGCAATTTTCCATACCCTCAAACTCAACCGAAATATATCCGTCATATCCTGATTGCTTCAGTACACGGAACACCTCAGGCATGTCGATATCACCATGGCCTACAATGGCACCGCGCAGATAATTGCCGTGCGAGGTTTGGAACCAGCCTTCACCGGGATTGCGGTACGAAGATCTCCAGTAGAAGTCCTTGGCGTGCACAATCGACGCGTATGGAATGTTATTTTTCACAGCACTCACCGGATCTTCATCTACACAAAGAAAATTACCGACATCCAGCGTGGTTTTGAAATTTTCCCGTGCCGTTTCATGCAGCAAACGCTGAATCCGCTCGCTGGATTGCACATAGTACCCGTGATTCTCCACACTCGTTGTAATTCCGAAGCCTGCCGCATAATCTGCAATTCTCTGACAGGCCTGCACCAGTACCGGCAGGTCCCTTTCAAACTGCGCTACAGTCCCTTCTTCCGCCGGACGAAAAGCTACATCATGACGCATGAGCTTAACACCCAGCGCAGCCGCCACATCCACATGCCGCATCACATTCTGTATCTCTTGCTCCAGCGCAGCCGCGTCCTCCTGTACAACGAAGTTTGCGCCAATCGCATAATTGGAAATGTCGATTCCGACTTCTTCTGCCGTATGTTTAATTTCATCAATCAACTCTGGATTGTCGATCAGACTGAATCCCATCGGTACAATCTCCACATGCTCGCCGCCCTGCTCGGCAATAAATCGGATAGCATCCGGCACGGTCAATTCCTTGCGATCAAGCGCCTGCTGCAGACTGTAGGTACTAAGTCCAACTTTCATACTTCACCTCATCCTCTCTTGTAGTCGATGACCATACCCAACGTATACCTTTTTCCGGATGGCTCGACAATTCCCAATAATCGTTTGCTATGCTTTTTTCCTGTTCCTAGCCCAAATCTGGCTTATTTACAAAAGTTACTGCCTGATCGGTCGTCTTATGCAGCTCAAACACGATGATTTCATTTACACCTTGTCGCAGCAGCGGCGCAGGAACGTACAAGGTTTTTTGCGGCCCTTTATCCCAATATCGCCCCAGATTGAAGCCGTTTACATAAACGACACCCTTGGTCCAAGGGTCCAGACGCAGAAAGGTATCCTGCGCTTCGTTGACTTGAAAGTTCCCCCGGTAAAATGCCGGACCCTCCATATCTTTAGATCGTTCGCCGAATTGCAATCCGGATAGCTCTGTCAGCGGCAGACAATGAATGGTCCAATCGAATAGAAATTGAAAGCCATGACGTACTCCCTCTGTAATGCCCTTCGGATCTCTCAGGTAAGGTCCATAGTTGATTCGCCCCATGTTTTCAACAAGGATCGATAGGTTCGCACCTTCAGCAGGCACTTCAAAGGATACTGACAAAGCATCATTGCCGCGTTCCAGCACGCCCTGGAATTGACCATCCACAAACACCAGCGCGCGGTCATGCACCTCTTGAACCACCAGCTCCTGTCGCTCTCTTGGCCCGGAAATTCGGGTTTGGTACAAAATAAATCCATAATCCTGACCGAGCTTTTCCATCGGTTCCGGATTGGTTCGCTGAACTGGGACCGAGATATTGTCCACCTGTCTCAACAGTTCGGCCTGTTCCGTCAACTCCACTCGCCCGTAAGCAAAGGTACCCTTTGATTCAGGCAGCACAAGCTCTCCCATATCGCGGCCGCTATACCGGGCAATAAGCTCACGTACTGCATGGAATTTTGCTGTCGGCTCCCCTGATTCGCTAAGCAGAGAGTCGTAATCATAACTTGTAATGGTTGGCTCGTATTGATTCTTTTGCTGACAGTTTGCCCCGTTGTAGAATCCGAAGTTTGTTCCGCCATGGAACATATAAAAGTTAACTGAAGCTCTTTCTTGCAGCATCTCTTCGAATACACTAGCTACATCCTCCGCATCACGAGTGTGATGTGATTCTCCCCAGTGATCAAACCAACCGTTCCAGTACTCCATACACATCAATGGTTCTTCGGCTTGATATGTACGCAGCTTGGCAAAAGCCCCTTGCGTCCCTGAGCCAAAATTGACCGTAGCCAGGTGCCCTGGCACTGATCCAGCCTGCAGCATGTGGTCTGTCGGACCATCCGAGGTAAAGAGCAGTACATCGATACCACGCCGCACCATGCCGTCGCGCAAATATTTCAGGTAACTCGCATCATTTCCGAAGCTGCCGTATTCGTTTTCGATCTGCATCGCGATGATTGGTCCGCCTCGGGTGCTGAGGAACGGTTGCAATTTGGGCAAAAGCACATCATAATAACGGTCCACATTCGCCAGAAACTGCTCATCATTACATCGAAGACGTATGGCATCATCAGCCAGCAGCCAGGAAGGCAATCCCCCGAATTCCCATTCGGCACATATATAAGGACTCGGACGGACAATCACATACAGACCCACATCTGCTGCAATCTGAATAAAACGCTCCAGATCCGCCATGCCTTCAAAACGATACTGTCCCGGCTGTGGTTCATGAAAATTCCACGGCACGTATGTCTCCACGGTATTAAATCCGCAAGCCTTCAGCTTCAATAGCCGATCTTCCCAATATTCAGGGACTACCCTGAAATAATGGATGGCTCCTGACAAAATTTGAACAGGCTTGTTATCATACATGAATTGTGAACCTTGATAGGTCAGAACCGCCATGCTACACCTCTCCCCGCTCGCTCAGATAAACACCCAGCCTGGACAACGTAGGGTACCACCTGGATTGATGAATGGTTAGTCGAACCCTTCTCGATGTGACTCTCGGAAAGCAGCAAATTCGTTTGTACCCTACAATCGTTCCGGTATATATCTCATCCCAGGTACCGTCTGGCCTGCTAACCTCCAGTTTAAAACGCTCAATCCGTTGACCTATCTGGATCTGTTCCATCAGCACAACCCGGTCAAACGTTGTCTCCGTCAGCAAATCCACCTCAATCCACGCCTGCTCCGTTCCTTCGCGCGGACACCAAAACGTATCCCGGTGTTCACTCAGCACTTGCAAGACTTCATGTTGTTCATCCAACGTCTCCGATGCTTCAGCCTGTGCATGCCATGCCAGGTTTTCCTGAAACGTGGTACGCAGAACATCTCCGAGCTCTTGCAGCCGTTCCACATCCCGTTCGTGAATAAGGCCACGCGTATCCGGCGGCAGGTTGAGCAGAAAACTGGCATTGCCCCCTACTGCGCCGTAGTAAACGGTGAGCAGCTCTTCTAGCGTTTTGACCTGAGTATCCTCGCTTGCATGATAGAACCACCCTGGACGAATGGATGTATTCACCTCGGCAGGGTACCAGATCAGTTGGTCACCTAGATCACGGATAACCTCTCTGCTTCCCAAATCACTGTCCTGCGTATTGACCCTTCTAGCAAACTCCCCATCATCCACCTGCTGGGACTGCTCCTGAATCTTCTCATTATCCTGCATATGCGCCGGCACAACACTCCATTCCGAATCACGTGTATGACCAGCCTCGTTGCCGCACCAGCGGACATCCGGGCCGCATACCGAGATCACAGCTTCCGGCTGGAGTTCCCTGATAAGCGCATAGTAAGCGTCCCAGTCGTAGACCTGCCTTTTGCCATTCGGACCTTCGCCGCATGCTCCGTCAAACCACACACAGAAGATATCGCCATAATTGGTGAGCAGCTCGCGCAGCTGATGGAGGAAAAACTCGTTATACCTCTCTGAATCCCCGTATGATGCCTCATGACGATCCCAGGGGGACAAATAAATGCCAAATTTCAACCCGCCCTCACGGCAGGCATCGGCCACTTCTTTTACAAGATCACCTGTGCCGCTTCTCCACGGACTGGCTGCGACTGTATGCTCGGTAAACTGACTTGGCCACAGACAAAACCCGTCATGATGCTTGCATGTCAGGATCAATCCCTTCATACCTGCTGCCTTACACGTCTCTACCCATTGCTCTGCACTGAGTTCCGAAGGATTGAAGATTGCTGGGCTTTCTTCGCCAGTCCCCCATTCGCAATCCGTGAATGTATTTACCGTAAAATGAATAAAGGCGTAGAACTCCATCTCCTGCCATTCCAGCTGGCGCTTGGAAGGACTGACTTGTGCTGCAGCTTTGACCCAATCGGCTGCTTGCAGGCCATGACTCATCGTGTATCACTCCCGTCATTTCGTGGATTGGAATGCACTTAACAGATGCTGCTTGGCTTCTTCAACCATCTGCGGATGAATGGGCTTATGAAAACTGCCTTCATATCGGACACCTGAACCCATATGTATTTCCGTGATACCCGTTTGCCTTACCAAATCCCTAATCCTATCCAAGGTTACCCCTGAGCCAGCCATTACCGTTATATCCAACGCCTGACTCAGTTCATGGAGCTGTTTCAATTCAGAAATGGCTTCAGGTGCTGTGCGTTTTCCTCCAGATGTCAGTACACGTTCGACCGGTCCCAACGTGCTGATGGAATGGAGTGTTCCTGTCAGACTTACGCTCACATCTATGGCCCGATGAAATGTAACCCCAAGTCCCTGTGCTTCGGCTAGACATGACTCCATGGCTGCAAGATCAACCTCTCCGCCTTCCGACAAGGCACCGACTACAATGCCAGATGCTCCAAGTTCTCTAGCTATACGCACCTCCTGGGTCATAACACGGATGTCCTCGGCGCTATAGCAGAACGAGCGGCTATGCGGACGAATCATCACGTATACCGGAATGGAAACTTGGGACACCACTTGCTGGGTAATGCCAACGCTGGGGGTGAGGCCTCCTTCAGACATGGCAGAGACCAGTTCAATTCGATCTGCTCCACCCTGCTCGGCTGCCCTGGCGTCTGCTGCATCTACTGCAATCACTTCCAATATGGGCTGTCTCTTCATTGGATAACTCCCTTCGTTCCTTCCAATATATAAGTCCTTGAGGCTTCTCACCATTCACAAAGCGTCCGGTTTTTTGACCTTTTGTGCCTACTGGCCGAGTGGTATAATCTGTGACAACAAGTTCAAGGCGGTGATTCCATGGATACGGATGTGATCTTTCCCAATATGACGAGCACACTGCAGGTTACGGGTTGTCATTTTGGCAGAAAACCACCCGGCTGGGTCTATCCAAAACACCATCATCATTTATATGAAGTTCTGTATTGCCAATCTGGAGAAGGCAGAATGCTGATCGGTGCGGATGAAATTCTGCTTGGTCCAGGAGACTGGTTCTTCATCCGTGCAGGTGCCAGACACCAGATGGAGAACGCCCATACCAGCGAGTCCACAGGCGACATGGAGCCGATCCATCATTCACGCTTTGACTTTTTTAATATTCACTTCGACATAGATGATTCCGAGCTGCGAAGAACGCTGAGCCAGCAGGAATATCGCCTGATTCCCCACAGCAAGGCAGCTGCCACTGAACTGCCTGCCTATGTAGCCAAGATTGAACGGGAGATGCAGCACAGTCTGTCCTCGACTTCCCTGTCAGCTGCAAATGGCTCAGAAACCAGAATCACCCTGACCTCTGTTCAGAAAATGGCGCTGCAAGCCTACATCCTCCTGATCATTCAGGAGATCATCCTGCTGCAATCCGAAGAAGCTGATTCTATCCCGGACGCCATACCGGAGGTCACCATGCATAAGGCTGATACTGCACATCGCATCGAAGAGCAGCTGCTGAACATGATCTCGAGTGAAGGTTCCATCTCACAGATGGCCGAGGAGCTGAATCTCAGCCGCAGCCAGTGCACCAAAATATTCAAAGAAATATACGGTATCTCCCCTCGGCAATATGTCACGGAGAAGAAGCTTAACCATGCAAAACAACTGCTCGTCAGTACCAACAAGACCATTGAGGATATCGCAGATGAACTTGGCTATCACTCCGTGAGCCACTTCTCCAGGCAATTCAGACGGGGTACCGGACTCTCACCGAACCAGTTCCGTCCACGCCCTATGACATAAGGACCGTCAAAGCGCATCATTTGTGCATTGGCGGTCCTTATTCCTCACTCTTTGAAGGTTAATATCCAGGGTGAGGGGAACCCTTCGCCTCTTCCGTTTTTTCTGTCCTCTGCGTTCCCATGTAATTGTGAGATTTAACCTATTGTTTAATTTGTTATTTTTGTTATCTAAATATCGTTATCATGATTTAGGTTTAGTCTAAAACGTTAGGTTCAGCACGTCAATACAAAAAAAGACACCCCGGAGGGTGTCTATCTTGCCTTGATTTCCTAATTGGTCATCCAGGCTTTTTTTATTTTTTGCGACGAGCCTTCGTCATTCGATTAAACATAATAAGTGCGGCAATCACCATGGCAATCATGGCGATACTACTAGCTGATTCTTGCGACATGCCGAACAGCATACCCAGGTTGGTTACCAGGCTTCTTACAATCAACGCCACTGCAATCAGCAGGATTGGACTCCAAAAATTATACCTTCTCATATCCTTCGCAACACTCCTGACCAGATTGTTCAGAATTCCAGGATCTCCTAACAACATCATAACAGTCAGCCTGTCCAGTGACAACATGCCCATCACGGGATGACTATATGCCTGTGCTAGACCTGTTTGAATTCAATCCAGTCGATCTGCAGACCCGGTTTGGTGAAGTCCAGCTTCAACTCATACAGCCCTGCTTCCAGCTCTACTTTTACAAGCTTCTGTCTGATCCATTTGCCTTCTGTACCATTGGTCTGAATGGTCGTCATCAACTGGTCATTCAAAAGCACATTACATGCGCTTTGCGCCAGTTCCGGCTCAGGGGACATGATCTGTACGATAATCCGATATTGGCCTGCCTCGTCCACTTTCATGTAGACTGGCTCGCTTACAGCAGGCTTCACCTGTGCATTCTCAGCCAGAGCCTGGGCCCGGTCGGCAGCAAGGGATGCATTGGCCTGGAAGGAAGCCACGTTCTCCACGATTTCGTGTTTTCTCGAGGAAACCGGTGCATTCATGATGAACTTGCAAATATTGATCGCCGAGCGCTGGAGCTCTCCGCGTGTCAGGGTTCCATTTGCCAGGGATTCAATCGTGTTATCATCCCAGCCGTTAATCTCTGCGCCATAGTTCGGCACAACCATGTACAGATCGTTCTGGGCACGAATCATCCAGTTTGTATATTTGCGGTCAGCCTCTCCGCCTTCGACCACATCGTTCATAATGGCCCACCAGTCTGTCATAACAATCCCGTCGAAATTCCACTCTCCGCGAAGAATCGTCGTGTTCAGATCATAGTTGGATGCAGCCCAGTGTCCGTTAATCGGGTTGTAGGAGGTCATGATAGAATTGGCGCCGCCTTGTTTCACGGCAATTTCGAACCCTTTCAGGTATATCTCACGCAGGGCACGCTCCGAGACTACAGCATCGACCTTGCTGCGGTGTTTCTCCTGATTGTTGCAGGCAAAGTGCTTCAGGGTCGCGTTGGATCCGCCCTTCATAATACCTTTGGTGCAAGCTGCCGCAAACACACCCGAGATCAGCGGGTCTTCAGAGAAGTACTCGAAGTTACGACCGTTGAGCGGGCTGCGGCGAATATTGAGTCCAGGTCCGAGCAGGGTATCGACCTGATTTCTCAGCAGCTCCTGGCCTTCCATGACGTACAGCTCTTCAACCAGATCGGTATTCCATGTTGCTGCCAGCAGCGTACCGATCGAGACTTGTGTCGCTTTCTCCCCACTATCCATACGAATGCCGGACGGGCCATCCGCTGTACAGGCTACAGGAATGCCGTAGTTAAACAGGCTGTCGCTGACACCACCGAATGCGGACGCTGTACCGGAGGTAACAAGCGGACTGCTCATACCTTCGCCTCGTACGATCGCAGCCAGATCCTGATCGCTCAATTGGGCAACGAAGGCTTCCAGACTGACTTTTCCGTTTTTGACATCGCTCAATTTGTAACCTTGGTTACCTGTTTGCTCCAGCGTTTGAGGCAGGTTTTGCTCAATCCGGTCTGCCATCGAAATCTGACGCTTCGGCACGTCTACATAAATGAGCTCGTACGACCCATCCGCCTTGCGAGCACCAGGCTTCATCCGAGTGAAATCTTCGGTTGGAGCCATCGCCTCATGCAGCTGCTCTACCAATTGAATCGTTTCTACGATGTACCCATCCTGACCGTCAATTTCGATGTGGTCAGCTTGTTTTACACTGGTACCGACATGCAATCGATACGTGCCTTCTTCGAGAACGTAAGCAGATGCATATCCTGTGACGCCTGCATCATCATAGGATGCCATGGTATGTACCGGGAAGCTTACCGTCAGCAATTCTGATTCTCCAGGCTGGAGCAGTCCTGTTTTGCCGAAGGCAGCCAGAGCTTTCACAGGTTGTCCCAACTTGCCCTGTGGTGCTTCATAGTACACCTGTACAACTTCTTTGCCCGCATATGTTGTGCCCGAGTTGGTCACGTTTACACGAACTTCAATGAAGGTTTGGCCTTCTCTGGAAATCGTGCGAGCATCTTGCGGCTGAATGGCAAACGTCGTATAAGACAGGCCGTAACCGAATTCAAATTGCACCTTTTCAGGTCGAAACGTTTCGAAATAACGATAACCTACATAAATATCTTCCTGATACAGGTTCTTGAACTCGTTGCCATAGTTAATTGTTGAAGGGTAATCTTCGATGGAATAGGCAATCGTATCCGTCAGTTTACCGCTCGGTGTAACGTCACCCGCCAGTACATCGGCAATTGCGTTACCACCCTCCATACCACCATGCCAGGAGTAGATAACGCCCTGAATCGGGTGTACATACGTTTCGTTCAACCAGCTCATATCGATAATGTTGGAGACATTCAGTACCACAATGGTATGTTCAAAATGCGCTGTAACCTGCTTCAGCATCGCTTTCTCATCTTCAGTCAGCTGGTAGCTGCCTGGTGCATCGGCATTATCCTGATCTTCCCCAGCAGTACGTCCAATGACCACGATGGCTTTGCCGGACTTGCTTCTTGCCTGTGCAACCAATTCATCGGTCAGAGGCATTTCCTTCTGGTTCCAAGGCTCAGCGGCCCATACTTTACCGCCATCATCAAATGGATTTTCCTCAATCCACTTTTCGTAAACGGCTGCCAGCTCTTCATTAACAGTGATATTCTTCTTGCTGCGAAGCCCATCCAGCAGGTTCGTTGTATATGCTACATGCACGCTTCCGCCTGAACCTGTGCCGCTGCGATAGTAGTTAACTTGAATCCGGCCAAAAACTGAAACGTTTTCGTTGTCACGAAGAGGAAGTACCAGACCTTCGTTTCTCAATAGTACCGCGCCTTCTGCGGCAACCGTGCGACTAAATTCTGCAAACCCTTCCAATGGAACCCCGATTTGATGTGTACTCAATGATTTCCCTCCTGATTGTTCTCCCCATAATCCATGAATCGCTATCCCTATTCAGTGATTTGGTAGATTCACTTGTACATAGTCCCATATTAACAGATTCTATAGAAGAAAATAACTCAAGAAACCGCTTTTTCACATTGTCGACATGACATTTTAGAAAAATTAAACCAAAAAGCCACGAACGCAATCCGTCCGTGACTTATAAATTCATTTCAAACTGCTACTCAAGTCGTCAGCTTCGCATATAGAAGGAAGAATAACATATCTTCACCCACGATAACGTAGTTCGGAACCTGATAGATCAGATCTACAATGACAAATGCAGCCAGCACGCCAACCATCGTTACCAGATGAACCGGACGAAGTCTTAAGTGCGCATGTCGGTAACGATGGAACACGAGCGAGGTTGACAGGAAGTACAGCAGTACAGATCCGAAGCCAAAACCCAGCATGAATACATAGTTAAGCTCATTCAGGTACAGCAGTTGAATGGAAGCGGCGATCATGCTCATTGAAATGTAGATGAACAGATGGCCATAGATGATCGCTTGCCCGGCCGTCTGAATTTCCTTGCTGACCTTTTTCTCCACGTTATCGAAATACTGCCACCACATCGCAATGACGAATATGGAAGTAAAAGCAGCAAACAGGATGGATCTCAGATCCCAGTGATCTGCCTGCAGTACAGCAATAATACTAATTACCGACTCACCGAGCAGGATAAGTGTAAAGAGTGCAAAGCGTTCGAGCAGGTGATGCGTCTGGATCGGTACCTTCACCAGATTTTTGCGCCCAATCAGCGGCAGTACGATATCAACGGCAATCCCCGCATACAGCACGAGGTAGCGCACCCAGGAATCGAAGAACAGGGAACCGGAGGAGATCAGAATACCGATGATAAAGCAGATCCCGAGATAGCGGGCGGCCTGTTGTTGATGTGTGCTTTTGGACTTGTGAACCGTAAGATACTGAATCGCGGTAAATGCCCTTGAACCGATATATCCTACGAAGAATGACAGGTAATACTGATCAAAATGAGTCGAAAGACTTGCCGTCATCACGAGAACCGACAGAAGCTGAAGGATGAGAAAGATGCGATGGCTGAGGACATCCTGACCGTATCGATTAATGAATAGGGTCTGGCCCACCCATGCCCACCAGACGGGGATGAAGATCAATACAAATTTCATTAGATATTCAAACGAAATAACGCCGTGTTCGGCATGCAGCAGGACATGTCCTGCCTTGGATACGGCTGCGACGAAGAGCAGATCGTAAAACAGCTCCAGCCAGGTAACCTTTTTCTCCATCATCCTTCGATGCTCCTTTGGGTTCAAGTCTTCATTTGTCTTATGTAAAAGTTAATCCATTCGCGGCCGGAACATCGTTCTGGCCGCTATGGTTTATATTGTCCGTTACTGAGCAGCTGTTGCAGGTTCCAACGTTCTTACCACAATCGGCTGCAGATTGCCTTCGATCTGTTCACGATATTGTTCGAACCACTCTGGCAGCATCAATTTCTCTCCGAGTGCATCAGCAGGTTCATCTTTGGCAAATCCCGGTGGATCTGTTGCAATCTCAAACAGGATTCCGCCTGCTTCTCTGAAGTAGATGGCATTGAAATATTGACGGTCGCGGACTGGGGTTGGTTGGTAGCCATATTGGTATACGGCCCCTCTCCATGCCTCATGCTCTTCAAAATCTTTGGCACGCCACGCAATGTGGTGTACTGTGCCTGAGCCGCCTACACCCAGAGGTATGCGGGTAACTGGAACGTCCACGACGTTACCGATATCTCCGCTGGAACGGAAACGGGCATACTCTTCATTTTCATCGACTCTGACGAATCCCAGAATGTTCTCTAGCGCATCCATTGTTCTCTGCGGATTCACACTGAATAATACAGCACCGCCGAAGCCTTTAATTGCTTTGTTTGCCGGAATGCCTTCATGCTCCCATGTGCTGGCAGCACCTTCTTCCCGTTCAACAAGCTCAAGCCGCAAGCCTTCACTGTCTTCGAATTGAAGAAGCTCTTCATTGAAGCGACTTGTTTTGGTTACCTCAATGTTATAACGTTCCAGCCGATCCTGCCAGAAGCCAATAGTCCCAGGAGGAATGACATAAGAGGTAATGCCGACTTGGCCACCGCCAATTTTGCCTCGAGGTGATCCGGCAGATGGGAAGAAGGTAATAATGGTTCCCGGGCTGCCTTGTTCATCCCCGAAGTACAGATGGTACACATCTGGTGCATCGAAATTGATTGTTTTTTTCACGAGACGAAGTCCCAGAACCCCAGCGTAAAAGTCGACATTGGCCTGTGGATCGCCCGCAAAAGCCGTAATATGATGGATACCTGCAGTTTGAAGTGTCATAATAAATTCCTCCTTGGATTTTCGAATTGGATATGGTGGTTTTAGTTTTTTATTTATTGTAATTTGTATTATCTTTATTTTAAGATATATGACCGATTGAATTTAGTTGTTGTTTTGGCTTGCTTGTTCCTGTTTCAATTTATCGGGAGTAACGTCATCGCCGTTCGGATCATAGATGGTGACATTCAGCAGAATATCATTGATCGAACCGCGAAAGATTTGCAGGTATTCCTGGCGCAGACGAATTTGTTCCGCTTTCTCCATCTCTGTCAGTTCTGCCTCTTTAGCTTTTCTGGAAAGTTCATTTATTCTGGTCAATGTTGGAATCATCATCTTGATCTCTCTCCTTGTAATTGGATTCAGATATTATTCTTTGGTGTCATTTTTCTTTGAATTAAATATCTTAAATTAAAGATAAATCATTTTGGGAGTATTGTCAACACTTTTATCAAAATGAAATATTAAAAGAAAAAAAGGACCCATACGGAGTTTCCACTCCGATGTGAGCCCTTTTTCAATTCCGCTATGTTAAACCAGCTTTTGACCACAGTTGGGACAGAAGTTGGCTCCTTCATTTTTGGCACCACAGTTCGGACAGAAGTTCGGCTTCTTGGCCCCCTCGGAAGAAGCTCCTTCCTTGGGCGCGGATGGTTGATCCGTGTTTTGGCCTGAACTGTTGTTATTATTATTTTGATTCTGGCCTTGATTCTGGCTCATGTTCTTCATCATTTCGTTAGCCATATTCATACCCATCATCATGCCCGCCATATCCGATGCTGCGCCGCCGCCTTTCACCTTGCCGGATGCGATGCCATCCGTCATGCTAACCTGCTGGTATTTCTGCAAATTACCGATCATCTCATGCGAAGCGGTCTTCGTGATCATGTCCTGGATCTCCTGCGGGTAATTGAAACTCATCACCTGGAATCCGGTAATGCCAATTCCGATGTCCATCATTTGCATATCCAGGTCTTCTTGAATGCCTTTTGCAATCTCCGACGCGTTCGCCTGCAAGTTGAACATATCCTTGCCCTCACGGCTGATCCACTTCATAAGCAGCTGATCCAGTACAGAAGTCATGCGGATTTTGACATCCTCGACCAGATAGCTCTGCTTGATGCCAGCAATTTTATCAATGAGCGTGACGTAGTCACTCACCTTGAAGTTGAACGTACCGTTGGCCCGAATCGGCATTCCGCCCGGAAGCTGAGGTGTTGGAATCAGTACAGGGCTTTGCGTTCCCCACCGAACGGTAAATTCCTTTGTATTCACAAACAGCACTTCGACCCGCATGCCGCTGTTGAACCCGAATTTAAATCCTTTTAATGTAGACAGAAACGGAATGATCTCGGAATCGATATTAAACGAACCCTCATCCTCAAAGATTCCCTCAACCTTGCCGTTGTTCAAAAAGATCGCATCCTGACCCGAACGGATAATCAGCTTACTGCCCTTCTTGATCTCCCGGTTGCTCCACTTCCAGAAAATCATGTCATCTCTGAATTCTTCCCATTCCACTACATTTGAAAATTGATTTTTGAAAAATCCCATATTCGTTCCCATCCCTTCTATGTGGTACTGCTCCAAACGTTCAAATACTAAAACGAACCTCTACTTCCACTGTGAGAGTGGCCGCCACGGGTGGTGCCTCCACCACCGCCACCTCCGCCGTTGTTATTGTTTCTTTCTATTTTTCGTTTGGTGACCGTGGTACGGATATACCGATCCTGTCGATCAATTACACTGGAGGAACTGGAATCCTCATATGTTGCTCGATTGACGGTAACCCGCCCTCCTGAACGGTAGGCCATGATTCCAACTACGATGCCTCCGATGGCAACAGCCACGACTAGTTGGAACCAACCGTTGAACAAAATATTATTTGGATTCACACCCGGTCTGTACCCCATGTACTCGTAAGAGAGCCTTATATATTTCTCGAAAGCAAGCTTATAATCCCCGTTAGACAAATCCGGAGTGATCCTGCTGCGGATAGCATCGAGCCGTCCACTGTCCAGATAATCTTCTGCTTTATAAAATCCGGCCAGGTACACTTCTCTGAAGTTCATATCCATCGTCAATATGACAGCATTTCCGTGAACTTTATCAAATCCCAGCCCCTGCTCATCGTAAAAGTCCTCGGTCAACAGCTCCACATCTTGATTGTCTGTATTGTTTGTTGTCAGGATAATAAAATCTGTCTGCCTCTCGGCTCCATACTCATTCGCCAGTGCGTTCAATTCACTTTTCTCCTGCTCACTCAGCAGATTAGCCTCATCATAGATGAGATTTTTACCCTCGGCTGCCGAGGCAGTCTGAACAGTCAAAAAGGAGAATGTCAAACTAAACACCATCATTACCAGCGTGGTCACCATTGCAAGCTGTTTGACCTGTTTCACAGGAACCCACCTCCCATCATCCAGGAGATCAGTTTCAAGGATAATAAGGAGACGGCCGAAACGCCGGCGAACCATCCAGCCACTTTGGCTTTACTAATGGGCGGTTTGCCGACCACTTTTCCCGTTTGGCCATTCATGGCAAAGGTATATTGGGCATGATTGAAGTCATAATAGACCATCCATACGGGAAGCAGCACATAGTCTGCATTTTTAAGCGTCGTATCAATTTGTTTGTCCGTGTAGCTTACACTGTTATATCCGGATACGGTTGAAGCAATATATGAATCAATATAAGATCTGGTCTTCTCCTTGGCCCGCGGATATAACTCTTCATCGGTGTAGCTGTATTTCTCTGCAATGTATCCCGCAAGATACGGGGTCTTGAACTCTTTCAGCTGATTATAGGGAAATGGCTCCAGCTTATCCATCAGCTCATCCTTCATTTTCTCCGAAGCATCAATGGGCAGATTCACATAGTTGAGCCGGATTTTCCGGTAAATATCAAAATGCTGTGTCTCCGTATAATGGTAGTCGCCTTGTGTGTAGGTTCTCACCTTGGTTCCGCGGCCGTGAACTTCGATTTTGTTATGTAGCTCATATAACCAGAACGGCACATACATCCCCGTAATATTCTGAATCCGGTCTGCGCTCATGAATCCGCTCGGGGTCAGCAGGCCGTTCCGGCACCACTTTTTGAATGCCTGCTTCGCCTGCTCCTTGCTGATGGAAAAAGGAATAACCATGACGGGTGCCAGATCACCCGTCAACCGATCGCTCAGCACAACTGCCGCTCCGCAGAAGCTGCACGTGGTTGCGCTCGTCTCCGGTTCTGTAACGATATCCGCGCCGCAGCTGTTACAGTGATATTGCTTCACTTCATTTTCCGTGAATACCTGTTTCTTCAGCGGGTCCGGGATTTGCTCAATGTTGTCCTGTCGCCCACAGCTCGGGCAGGATAATGAACCTGTCGCGCTGTCAAAAACCATACCACTGCCACAGTTGGGACACTTGTATTCAATAACTGGCATCTGCTCACCTCAATATTAACGAAATATAATCGTATCCATCCTAATTATTCTTTAGCTTCTCCTGAATTGCTGCGAGTTCTTCCTCCGCACTCGGAGCCTTATTGTCACTATTACCCGCTTCCGCGTTCATTTCTCTCTCCAGCTGCGCAATAAGTTCATCCAGATCATCTTCCTGCTTCCCTGCCCGGAGCTCGGCAAGTGCTTCTGCTTCATTTAAGGCCTGATTGGCCTTCTCTTCCATCGCCTGAAAAGCCGCGTTTGCTTTCCCTGCTGAAGCATTCCGTTCATTGGCCTGCTGCTGGGCCTTCGCCTCTGCCATTCTGCCTTTCAGCTCGGTATGTCTGGCTTCCAATTGTCCCAGATCTGCTACCAATTTATCATTCATATGCTTCATCATTTTGGCTTTTGCGGAGGCACGTTCATATGCTGCCTGTAATTCGTTCCATTTCTCCGTCTGCTTCACTTTCTTTTCCAGAAAACTCCGGGCCTTATCTTCATCGCCTGACTCTGCCGACTTCTCTGCATACCGCTGCAATTTTTTCATCTCAGCACTGCATTCGTCCAAAGCTCGCTTCGCCCTGCTCTCCTCCGACAGAACAGCCGCGGTCTCTGCCTTCACCTGTCCCAGATCACTGCTCAGACTCCGCATATATTCATTCACAGTCTTCTCCGGATCTTCCGCCCGAGCCAGCAAGCTGTTCACATTGGCCTTCATCACGTCCCTAAACCTCGATAAGATTCCCATTCCTGCGTTCCTCCTCCGAAAAGTTTACATATACCCTATAATACATGAATTCCAAGAACGAGGTTTCATTTCCCTGGATTGGACGACATTTCCCAAATGAAAAACCACCAGCTCCTGCTGATGGTTATCTTATGCTACACTATCCATTTTTAACGGGTATGGCTATCCAGATCAGGCGGGAAGACTCTCCACCGCGGTAAAGAATACATCCAGCAGTTCTACGCCAAAGTTTGCCTCAACATATGCCGTAATATGCTTCAGATCCTCTTCGTGCTGATACTCCAGACATGGACGACCTTCGCTCCAGAGCACTCTGCACGTAAACTCATTAACCACGCATTGAATGATATGATCCTGCTCTACCGCTTCACGAAATGCTGACATCGCATGACGCTCCTTTCTTTCCTTTTCCATCGTTGATGCTTATGTATTCATTTTGAAAAAATGGATTCCGAACTTCCGTGATAATGATCACAAGGTAACAGCTGCAGCAAACAGCCTGGCTTATCGCTCCTCTGCGATCCTGCACCTAAAGCTTCTAGAGCAAAGATGCCAATCTCTCGTAAGTTGGCTATAATAAGGGAACCATTAAATGAGATTTCTATAAAAGGCAGGAACATTATGCGTACACGAGTTCATATCATTGCTCCTTACGAATCCATGACTACCATTATACAAGAATGCATTCCCCAGTTTCCTCAATTATCGATTCAATGCGATGTAGGCGACTTGGCGAAGGGGGCCGAACTGGCTTCACAAGCCGAACGAAACGGGGCTGAAATTATCATTAGCCGTGGGGGTACTGCACAGCTGATTAAGGAAGCCGTCACGATTCCCGTGATTGATGTACAGCTCTCGGGATATGACATGATTCGTTCCTTGACTCTCGCCAGCCAGTTTAACGGCAAAACGGCCATCGTTGGCTTTTCGAATATCACCTCAGGTGCACAATCCATTATTGATCTGATGGACCTGCCCCTCAAGGTATATACGATTCGCAGTTCCGAAGATGTCGCCAGGCTGCTGCTGGAGCTGAAAGCATCCGGATATCGTCAGATTGTCGGAGATGTGATCACCGTAGATACCGCCAGAACCTATGGGCTCGAAGGCTTACTGATTCAGTCTGGCAAGGAAGCCATTCTACGCGCGCTTGAAGATGCCCAGCTGGTATTTCGCTATCTGAGCAAGAACCAAGCCATTTCTGTTATTTTGAACAACCTGGTCACACAAGAGCACCCCAATCTGCTGATCTTGGATGAACGGAATGATATCGTATTCGAAAACCTGACCGATTTTGAGAAGAACCCATTGACGGAAAATTTTATTCATTTGATAAATACCAATCTGGAGTTTGAGCAATCTCAGGTTCAACATATGTTCATGGTTGACGATTATCAGCTGACAGTAACAGCCCATGAAACAACGCTGAATAATAAGGGTTATAAAGTCTACACGCTTGAAAAAGGACAGCCTTACCAGTTTGCACAATTCGGCATAACCACCTACACGGATATAACCATCGGGCCCATTGTTGCCGAATCACCAGCCATGCAGGTGATGTTGAAGAACATTCAGGCTGTATATGAAAATCACGAACCCATCTATCTGCTCGGACATGCAGATTCAGGTAAATCATTTCTCGTAAAACACATGCATCAGATGTACTCAGGCGGTGGACTGCTGCTGCAAATAGACCTGTCGCAGGTACCTGCCGGCCATTTGCATAAAATACCGCTCTCCAAAGTCCGCAACGTGGAGCTGAATCATATCGAACAGCGGCTCCATGATGAAGAGGTGACCTCATTCATTCAGACCTGTCTGAACAGGCAGATTGGTGTATTCATTCTGGGAGAAGAGCCCTTGAATCCGTATTGGACGCTTGATATCGAGCTGAGTACCATGATCATGCCAAGTCTTGCGGACAGGCTGGAGGATCTGGCTCCACTGATCCAGCAGTTCCTTACCGACTATTATCATAAGTATGGAACCGCTGCGGTGAAGATCAAGGAGGATGCACTGCAGTTAATCCGGGAGCAGGTTCCACAGATGACAGTCAGCCAGCTGAAGCATCTTATCAAACAGGCTGCCCTAAATGAGCAGGATTATGTGATCTCGACAGATACGTTGTCCCGCCTGCTGAATCAGCATTCTGCAACGAACACGATGCGGTTGAATGGTACGCTGAAAGAGATCGAGAAGGAAATTATTCAGCACGTTCTGCAGGAAGAAAACAATAACCAATCCAAGGCTGCAGATCGCCTGGGGATTAATCGAGCCACACTTTGGCGCAAACTTAAAGAATGATCTTTAAGTTTGTGCTTTTTTTATGACTCGATGTGTTGCATTATTAAACACTTAAGTGATTACTTAAAATTTACAGCAAATTATTGTTGCTAAAATAAACAATCTGCGTTAAGATAGTCCCTGCAAGCGCTTCATAAAAACGATTACTTAAATAAGGAGCTACTACTATGAACATTAAAGCGACATTAGATCGTATTCCTGGCGGTATGATGGTTGTCCCGCTGTTACTTGGTGCAACGATTAACACATTCTTCCCCAATGCCTTGCGGATTGGCGGATTTACCGAAGCCCTGTTCGTTAACAGTTCAAGCACGCTGATCGCTTTGTTCCTCCTGATTGCCGGAACACAGATTACGTTCAAGACAGCCGGTTCATCTGTCGGTAAAGGTATTACACTGCTTGTGTTCAAGTGGGCTGTTGGTGCAATATTAGGTTTGATCGCCATTTTCTTCGCAGATTCCAATGGATTATTCCTTGGTCTGGCACCACTTGCCATTATCGCTGCTATGACGAATTCCAACGGCGGACTGTACATCGCCCTGGCCGGACAATACGGCAAAGAGGATGACAAGGCAGCTTATCCATTCCTCGCACTCAGCGACGGACCTTTTCTTACCATGGTTGCACTCTCTATTTTCGGTGCGATGGGCTTCGCCAATGGCATGTTCTCCCCGATGGCTTTTGTAGCCGTACTGCTTCCACTGATCGTCGGTGTAGTTATTGGTAACCTGGATCGCAACTTGGCTGAATGGCTGCATAAAGGCAGTGACAAGCTCGTTCCGTTCTTCGCCTTTTCACTCGGTATGGGAATCAACTTCTCGTCTATCATTCAAGGTGGACTAAGCGGCATCATGCTGGGTGTAATTACAGTATTGATCACTGGCGGCGTTGGCTACCTGCTCTTCAAAGCCATCGGCTGGAATCCTATTGTCGGAGCTTCGGAAGGTTCCACAGCGGGTAACGCTGTAGGTACACCTGCTGCTATCGTAGCGGCCAATGCTTCCTTTGCCCCTATTGCTGAAATTGCTACCGTACAAATTGCGGCAAGTGTCGTAACCACCGCTATTCTTTTGCCGATCTTCATTGGTTTCCTATCCAAACGGCTGGAGAAATCAGGCGGCGTCGAGAAGTACAATCAAAGACCGACCACATAAAGCAACAAACTTATACTGAGCGGACAAGAATTCACTTTTTCTCAAGGAGGCGAGAACAGCATGAAATTAGCCATTATTGCAGATGATCTGACTGGTGCCAATGACAGCGGGGTTCAGCTTGCCCGTCATGGCTTGAAAACCAGTGTATTATTTAACATGGACGAGAATAATATTCGTCATTACGATGCTGTTGTTTTCGACACGGACAGCCGTTCCATTGCCTCGGATGAAGCTTATCAGCGCGTTCGTAATGCAGCCGAGTTTCTGACGAGAAATGGATTCGATACCATTTTCAAAAAAATGGATTCCACCATGCGTGGTAACATTGGAACTGAGATTGATGCACTGTACGACGTGATTCAACCGGATTTCATGATGATTGCACCAGGGTATCCGAAGAATAATCGTACGATCCTGGGCGGGGTACATTACCTGAACGGAATCCCACTGGCTGACACCGAGATCGCGAACGATCCCAAAACACCTGTGACGGTCTCGTATCTTCCGGAACTGCTGAAGCTTCAGACGAAGTATGAAGTAGGTGAGATCAGCGTATCGGATCTGGAAGCTGGTAAGGAGCATATCCAGAAGAGGTTAACCCAGTTCAAAGAAAATGGCATTCCATATGTACTTGTAGATTCGACAGAGGAAATGCATCTGGAGCAAATCCTGCAAATGACCAGCGCGCTTGAATATACCTTTGCCTGGGCAGGCTCTGCAGGAATTGCCAACTATCTTCCCGGACATTTCAGTCTGGAGGGTAAATCAACAGAACTGACAATACCGGGAAATTCTGGACCTATTCTAACTGTCGTAGGCAGTGTAAATAAAAACTCACGTGCTCAGTTGAAGAAACTGCTGGGACAGACCAGCGTTTCCTCCGTTGCATTCCACTCCTTCAAAGCCGTATCCGCCGCAGCAGATCGGACAGAGGAAATGGAGCGTGTGTATAAAGAAGTAAAAGCCAAGTCTCTTGCAGGCCAAGACGTTGTCTTGTACTCCACGGCAGAGCAGGTTGATATTGAACTGGCACGTGCCACGGGTGAAGCTCGCAGTCTGAATCATACCGAGGTCAGCAACGAAATCGTGCGGGCGATGGGCGAGATTTGTGCCAGATTGCTTGAAGAAGGTAATTTCAAAGGTGTATCCATGACCGGTGGAGACACCGCCAAGCAAATTTGTATGAAGTGGAATATTAGCGGCTTCGAGCTGCTGGACGAGCTTGAGATTGGTGTTCCAATCTCCAAGTTTATCGGAATCGAAGATTTACATGTCATTACCAAAGCAGGAGGCTTCGGCACACCAGAAGTCTTCATCCATGCGATTGAAAAATTAAAAGGAGGGATTCCAGTATGAAACCCACAGTTGGAATTACAATGGGCGATGCCGCAGGTATCGGACCCGAGATTATTATGAAGGCACTAGGCCATCAGGAGGTCTACGACAACTGCAATCCACTCGTTATTGGTGATGCAAAAATATTGGAACGTGTTCTGCCCGTTATTGGATCTAGCTTGAACGTCAATGCCATTCAGGAGCCTTCGGAAGCCAAATATGAATTCGGCACGGTGGATGTCATTGATCTGGATCTCATTCCTGCCGATCTCGAATATGGAAAGGTGTCTCCTATAGCGGGCGATGCAGCCTTTCAATTCCTGGCCAAGTCCATTGAACTGGCCAAAAAACAGCAAATCAACTCGATCTGCACTGCTCCTCTGAACAAGGAGGCCTTGCACCAAGGTGGTCACCTGTATCCGGGACATACCGAAATTCTGGCCGATCTAACTGATACACAGGATTTCTCCATGATGCTGACGACGCCTAACCTGCGGGTTATTCACCTGACAACACACATGGGCTTGATCGATGCGATTGCCAGCATCAATCCCGAAAGAACCTACACGGTGGTTAAACTTGCTCACGATACACTCAAAAAAGCAGGCTTCGAGAATCCGCGTGTAGCGGTATGCGGTATTAACCCGCACGCAGGTGAGAACGGCTTGTTCGGTAATGGTGAAGAAGAAGAAAAACTTCAGCCAGGTATTGAGCGTGCGCAGCAGGAAGGCATTAATGTGGTTGGTCCTCTTCCTGCGGATACATTGTTCTTCCGTGCAGGCCGCGGTGACTTCGATATCGTAGTTGCTTGCTACCACGATCAGGGACATGCTCCGATCAAAGTTATGGGCATCGAAGAAGGCGTGAACATCACTGTTGGCTTAAAAGGCGGCATCATCCGCACTTCCGTTGACCACGGTACGGCCTTCGATATCGCTGGTAAAAACATCGCCGATGATAAAAGCATGCTCGCAGCCATTCGCTCCGCCATTGAGCTTGCTCCAAAAATGTAAATGTAATAGGGCGCATTCAAACCTATTCAACTATAGAAGCAAAACAAAGCAGCGACTTTTCCTTGAGGGGAAGAGTCGCTGCTTTTATGTTTCATGTACCCTGCTTGATCATATATGCTTCATCATTTTGCCTACCGTTCTACTTCCGGTCATACCAATATCCAGGAATGCCTCGCTCCAAACGCATCAATGCTTCGAGATAGAAATAATCGCCCCAGATGACATAGTCATCCGGTGAATCTCCACCTCTTACGGAGTAGGAACCATGCTTGAGTAAGCCCTCTTCGGATTCGGACCCGTGTGTAGAGTAATTTTGTACCAGGGACACCATTGAGTTCTGCACCGCGTCCATGAAGAACTGCCGTTCCGGATCGGTTGGATCCAATCTCTCGGCGATCTCCAGAATCCCGCATGCTGCAATAGCAGATGCAGAGCTGTCACGCTTGGTTTCGGATGTCTGTGGTGCATCAAAATCCCAATAGGCTACATGATCCTCCGGTACATGGGCAATGAAGTAACGGGCGAGACGCCTCGCTGTCTCGAACATCTCTGTACTTTGCAGATATCGGCTGCATAACGCAAAGCCATATATCCCCCATGCCTGGCCGCGTGTCCATGTGGAGCCATCATTATAGCCCTGATGGGTCCCTCCACGAATGGCTTCACCAGTCGCCTGATCAAAATAAAAGGTATGATAGCTGGAATCATCTCCACGAACCAGAAAACGCCGGCTTTTCTCCGCATGGAGTTTGGCGACTCGCCGATATTCTTCGTTATTAGTCTGTTCATATGCCCATAGCAATAATGGAAGATTAAGCAGGCAATCGATAATAATACGACCTCCGTTGTTCACATCTCCCTTGCGTCCCCAAGCCTGGATCAGACCTGACTCTTCACGCCAGCGCTTCATCAGCATATCTGCAGCTTCCAGCGTAAGGTCACGTGCAGCAGGATCACGTTCCACGATCCATTGGGCCTTGGAGGACAACGAGTAGAGAAAGCCTATGTCATGATGGTCAAAAATGCTCTTCCGTTCCATGCGCATCCGAAAGTTATCGACGGTCTTAACAGCTGCCTCACGATACAGCGGGTCCTGTGTGTATTCCGAGCATAGCCATAGGATGCCTGACCAGAAACCTGCCGTCCACTCTGTATTAACATTCAGCACATAATGCTCATCCCCGTTACTTACATGGGGAAATCGCTCCCCAAATCGGTCAATGTTGCTTCTCGTGACTTGGAGTGCATCTTCAATGGCATTTTTCCACATGGAATAAGTCCTCCTCTATGAATCTATTTTTTCATCTTTCATGTTGGACAAGTCTGCTATTTTGCTTATATTGACCAGGAGTGATACCCTCATACTTTTTGAAGACACGAATGAACGAATTGCTGTTGAGAAACCCTACACGCTCGGATACATCCTGAATGGTCCCTTCCTCAGCCTGCAGTATTTTCTTGGATTGTTCGATGCGATATTGGTTGATGTAATCAATCACGTTGATTCCCGTCTGCTCCTTAAAGTACTTCGAGACGTAGGTTGGATGGAAGCGAAAGCGTTCCGACAAATGAGTCAAACCCAGATTAACGTCTGCATAGTTCTCTACAATGAATTCAATCAGCTGGTCTTTCAGCTCTTCGTTGCGGGAGCGTTTGCGTTCATTCACCATCTGACAGACGGTCTCCAGGATTCGCAGCAGCTCGGCTTCAATCTCCTCAAACGTCTCGCATGCAAATAATTGCCGAATCAGATCATTACGATGCGTCATCTCATTCTGGTCATCTGACTTGATCTGTTCCGTAGCTTTCAGAATGGTACCGATTAACTCAAACATCAGGCAGCGTGCCAGTTCAACGGATAAGGGCTCTCCCGTAAAATTGGTCATGAGAATTTCGTTCATCACTTCGGTTGAACGGGCATAATTGCCTGTCGCAATATAATTAATAAGCTGTCTCTCCAGATCGAGAGGATAATATAATTCCTCCTTCGGCCTGCGAATCCGGTTTTGGTCAATGATCTGCCCGATCCCCAAAATCAGACGATATTCCAGTGCCTCTTCCGATTCCCGAAAGCTGTCTCCGATCGCTGCAATGCCGTGGTGAACATCGCTTACCCCCACCGAAAAGTACACGCAAAACCGTGATCCGATAAAACGCTGGGCTTCCTCAATGGCGCTGATTAGCCGGTATCCGGTATTCTCCTCATCTGCCCGAATGTTGATGAGAAATGCGATCCTTCCATCAATATCTGCCGAGAACACTTGGCCAATGGGGCCTATCATTTCCTCAAGCACATTGGTCAGAATGAGCTGCACAAATTGTTCTTTCTCCTCCTGGTCCTGCTCGCGTACTTTTGTCCGGAACAACCCATCCACATTCTCAATGTGCAGGAGCAGTACGGCAAACGATGGAGTCTCGAAGTGAACACCAAGCCGTTCCAGCGTTGAGGCAAATTCTTCACCTGCCTGAACCCTGCCCTTCATCAGCTTGGCAAGCAAATTGCTTCGTACTACGTTTTGCTGGTCCTTGAGCCTGCTCGCGAATTGATCCTGCTCTTCCCAGGCACGGACCAGCACGGATTGCAGAATGCCATATTCATCGTCCGGCTGCTCCAGTTTCCATTTGACCTTATCGGAGATAATGTTCATGATCCGTCCCAGCGGACGATAGTTCCTCCTGGTGAACCACCAGGCCGCTACCCCACCCAGCAGAAGTCCAGCGGCCACGCCTCCAATTGTAATATTGCGAATGACCGTTAGTTTCTTGGCATAGATCCGGGTAGGTATAATCGATACATAATTCCAATCCTGGACCTTGGAAGAGATCTGGGACATGGTGACGGATTCACCGTTCCAATCGATCGTCTCGGTTCTGACTCCCGAATCTTGCCCGGAATTCAGATCTCCATTTATTTTGTAAGGGGTTTCAAAACCTCCTGTGGAAAACAACGTGTTCCCCTCATCGTCCAGGATGAATACCGTGCTCTCTTTTTCCAAACGGACATTATCAATCGCCTGTTGGAACCGATTCGGGTCCAGGTTGACCACGAAGGTTGCAGGACTATCCGCCGCACTCTGGATGGGGAATGGCTGCAGGTAGACAAGTGTATCTTCAATGCGCCGATCTTCACTCCGAACCGCCATTTTCCTGAAACTGCTCGTGTCGGTATCGTGCATAAGTCCGGTCCACGCCTCCTCGGATACATCCGTGCCTTTGTAGAACATGTCATACAGATAGGTCTTCTGAATAAGTGAAGAAGAGGACAAGGCAACATCGGCGTCCTTGATATAAATATATAATTCGCTAATTAGGCCGTTTCCGACGCGTGTAGACTTCAGATTTTTGATGAGCTCCAGTCCCATTAACCGCCACCGGCCATCCTGTTCAGACGCATGATTAATGAAGCTTGTTAACTGAGAGTCGGCCATGAGTTGATTGCTGATGCTGCCAATATCCCCAATCTGGTTATCGATCGTCTCCTGCACTTGAGAGAGCAGCACCATGTTGGAGCGATTCACTTCTTCCTCAAGCAAGATGCGGGACTCGGCAAATACAGCGGCACCAATCACAATCGGGATGAGCAGAATGACCATGTAAGAAATGCTCCAGGACAGCAGGATGCTTTTCTTCTTCATGAGTCTCCTCCTCACATGGTGGTTTGGCATGGCTTACGACTGATTTATTCCTTGATTGCTCCGATCATAACACCTTTGACAAAGTATTTCTGCAGAAAAGGATAGATAAACAAAATTGGAAGCGTGGCAACCATGACCGTTGCATATTTCACACTTTCCCCGATCGCCTCTTTGTCCACGGCTGACGCCCCTGTCGTCATGGAGTCTGTGCTGTTCTGGATGAGGATTTCGCGCAGTACCAGCTGAAGCGGAAACAGATTTCGATCCCGGATGTACAAGATGGCGCCGAACCAAGAATTCCAATGGCTCACTCCATAAAAGAGAATCATCACTGCGACCACCGGCATGGACAACGGCACTACGATCCGCCAAAGGATTAACATCTCTCCCGCCCCGTCCATACGGGCCGATTCCAGCAGGCTTTCCGAGATTTCCTGAAATGAAGTCCGCATAATAATAAGATTATAACTGCTGATCAGCCCAGGTATAATCAGAGCCCACAGACTGTTCCCCATATGAAGCGTGTTGTTGATCAACAGATACGATGGAATGATGCCCCCGTTAAAAAACATCGTAAACACGATCGCCAGCATAATCGGGTTACGAAGCATGAAGCTTTTGCGAGACAAGGTATATGCTCCCAGAATGGTGAACAGCAGATTCAGTGCCGTACCCACCACGACGATGAATATGGTGTTTCGGTACCCGGACAGAATGTTCGGGTTGCTGAGAACCAGCTTGTAGCTCTCCAGTGTCAGTCCTTTCGGAAAGAGCAACAGACCTCTATGGGCCATTAGCTGGCCGGAATCACTGAACGATGCGTTCAGCACATGCAGCAGCGGATACAAAGTAACAATAATCAGGCCCGTCATCAGGATGGCGTTGGCACCACCAAACAGCCGCTCTCCGAGTGATCGTTTTATTCTCATCTGAACTTCCCTCCTTCACCTCATTCCTGACTAGAATAGCTTGGTATTGGATACCGCCTTCGACAGGCGATTGGCACCAACGAGCAGTGTAAAGTTAATGACCGATTGGAATAAGCCTACCGCGGTTGTATAGCTGAATTCGGCACTTTCACTAATCCCTTTGCGGTACACAAATGTCGAGATGACATCCGCCGTGTCATAGACGTTCGGGTTGTATAACAGAATGATTTTTTCGAAACCGATCTCCATCAATCCGCCAATACGGAGAATCAGCAGAATAAGAATCATCGGAATGATGCCAGGCAACGTAATATGCCAGACTTGGCGAAGGCGACTTGCCCCGTCCACATTCGCAGCATCATACAGCTCGGGATTGATTCCACTAAGTGCAGCCAGATAAATGATGCTGGAGAAGCCGAGCTCTTGCCAGATGGATGAAGCGGTATACATCGTACGGAAATTGGCCGGATCACTGAGAAGCGCACTGCTCTGGCCGCCAAAGTATTCAATGATGGTGTTAAACAGTCCATCCCGGGATGAGAAATCCACAATCATGCCGCAGATGACCACGATGGAAATAAAGTGCGGAATGTAAGAAACGGTCTGCACGGTGCGCTTGAATATTTCGTTGCGAAGCTCATTGAGAAGAAGGGCAAGAAGAATGGGTGCAGGGAATCCGAACAACAGTTGATAAAAGCTCAGCACCAGGGTGTTTTTCAAAATCCGCCAGAAATAGTAACTCTGAAAGAAATCCCGGAAATGCTGCAGTCCCACCCAATCACTGCCCCATATGCCCTTGCCCACTGAATAATCCTTGAATGCAATGATCGCTCCATACATCGGCAGATATTTGAAGACGAGAAAATACAAAACGACGGGAAGAGCCATCCAATAGATCGCTTTATTCTTTTTGTAATTGAGCCATAACAAGGAGAGCTTGTGCGACACCTTCTCCATCCCCTTCCTTATCAATTCGAAGGAGAGCATCCGCGAGGTAAAAAGCGGGCTTCCCCACGGACGACTTCTTCGTTATCTGGCGTTATAGCGGTCCAGCGCTGCCTGCTGAATTTCAATGGCCCGCTCGACGTTAAACTTGTTGATCTGATCGACGTACTTGTCAAAGTTCTCAATCGGCTCTACCCCGATGACAAACTTGACGAACATTTCATCCCGGTACGTTCCAATATCGCTCATAATCTTGCTGTATTCCGTGGATTCTTCTGTTGTCAGACTGGTTGGAGGAAGACCCACCTTCAGTGTATTCTCGCTGTATTTGGAGAAGAGAATCGCGGCATCCTTCTGCTGCTGAAGCTGATAGTACTGCTCATTGTACCGGTCGTCATCCTCACCCACGAAGGGATAGTTGGCTATAAAATGTTTCGCCATTGCTTGGGCAACTGACAATCCATCCGGATTTTTCAAAATCTCATCGGTATAGGTCGGGTAACCGTCCTTCATCGTATACGTGAGGCCCTCCACACCGAAATTTTTCAGCATATGCCCTTCTTCACTGAAGAAGTAATCCAGCGCTTTGACCGTTTCCTCCGGGTGCTTATTGCTATTGGTGATCACGACGCCGCTGCTGCTCCACTCCCAGGAACGTCCGGTAAACATCGGTTCATCGCCCTTATTCAACACCGGATATTGGACGGCTGTCAGATTGGCGTTCGGGTCGGTTTCCTGCAGAGCGGGGAGGTAGCGGCCTACACCTCCACCGATGAAGGTGAAAAAGGCACCTGCCTGACCACTCAAAATTTTGGCGTCATATGTTTTTTGGTCATTGGTAGCAAAATCGGGATCGATCAGCCCTTCCTGATACCAGCGATGGAACATCGTCAGGAATTCCTTGTATTCCGGCTCAATTGGTCCGTAGACTACTTTCCCATCTTGCATAAATATGTTGTTGGTTATCCCGTAGGCCTCCAGATAGGTCGGTGCTGCGGGTCCCATCGTTGTCATTTTAGGCGGTGCACCGAACAACAGGGGCGCGGACACACCTTTTTTCTCTTTGAACGCTTTAAGTACGGTTTCCCATTCTTCCAGCGTTTCCGGTTTCTCCAGCTTTAGCTCATCGAGCCAATCCTGACGAATGAATGTACCGCCGAAGGTTTTGTATTCCCCCAGCCGTAGATGCGGAATGGCATAGATATCGCCGTTGTCTGCTTTTAACTGTTTGGCGACCTCCGGGTTCTCATCCAAAATCTTTTTCAAATTGGGAGCGTATTCATCAATGAGCTCGTTAAGACGGATGATGGTACCATCATTGAACAGCTTGGCGTAATCTCCATTTACAAACATGGCATCAGGCAGCTGATTCGAGGCAATCATGACATTGAACTGTTCGGTCTCGGCACCCACCGCAGGATGCTGAAATTCGATTTTGGTGTTGGTCTTCTTCTCCCATTCCTTAATCGCCGTGATTTCATTCATACTCTTGAGCGTAATGGAAGCATTCGTGTTCATTGACATCCAGATCGATATTGGCGTAGTGCCATCTCCCTCTGCCCCACCCGCGTTTCCATTGTCCCCTGTGCATCCTGCCAGAATTGTGAATCCCATCATCAGGCAGATTCCAATCGCCAGCCGCTTTCTCCATGACCGTTTCATCGCTTCACGTCCCCCCATGTGTTCGTGTAAGATGTCTGACCCTTGATGCGGAGCTCTCTTCATAAAGGTACTGCCTGACCGCTATTATGGCTATCCTTCATTCTTGCGGACATATTCAAAATTTGATATTCCCTTATTCGGCGCAGGATTTGCACATGCAGGCAAAAGATCAAGATCATATTGGAGGAATGAACTGTACGATTCAAATGAAGGCTGATTATCTCCCTTAAACCGTCTAGGTTTAAGCATGTAGATTATGATTGCCATCGACCAAGCCTGTTTCTGAAATCTTAGGGTGTTTGACCAGTCCCCACGAAAATCCAGGAATACACTAATATCACTTCTTAGACCTGTTCGGGTATCCATAAAAAAACATCAACAAACCTAAGGGGGAAATTAGCATGGCGATCCGCTACAGTATCATTATTGCAACCTATAACCGGGCTCATCAGTTACCACTTACACTGGCGGCTTTCGAGGCGCAGACCTACCCAAAACATCTTTTTGAAGTTATCGTCGCTGATGATGGTTCAACGGATGGAACGAAAGAACTGGTTGAAGCTTATCGTGCTTCATATTCGTTGACCTATGTAACCCAAACAGAACAGCGCGGCAGATCGGCGATCCGTAATTTGGGGCTCCAGTATGCCAAAGGGTCGTATGTTATCTTTTGCGATGCTGACTTTCTGGCACTACCCGAGTTTATTCGAACCGTGCGGCAGTATCATCGTAAAAATCCAAGAGCCGTGGTTTCTGGCTTTCCACATTCTTTCGATGGTTCATATACCCACTACTATCCGGACTTTTCCCCAGAAGAGAAAGAACATTGTCATGCCGTCCTCACAGCATCAAACTCATGGCGTCCCGAACTAGAAGCTGCGAATGAAATTATCCCGTTGGTAACACCCGCAGATATCATTCATCATACAGATGCTTTGTCACGAGTCGTTTTCCCATCCAAAATGCCGCCGGGAGTCATCAAACAATTTGCGAGCACAGATGTAGCTCCATGGATGGTATTTGTTACTCGGTGTGTATCCGTCCGGCGTAGTCTGCTGAATCGCGTTGGGGGTTTCAACGAAAGATATGTACTTTATGGGCTTGAAGACTGGGATTTGGGCTATAGGCTGCACTGTTTGAAAGTGCCTTTCTATTGCATCAAAGAGGTCGTAGGCTATCATCAGGAGCACCCAACCCACTTCCGGGGGGATGTGCTCAATACGGAGAATCTGCGAATCATGTTGGAAACCTATGGCTTCAATGATTCCGCACTGAATTTATTTTGCGTTGTGCCTCCATCCGCTGACCTCGAAACCTACAAGAATACACTGAGGATCTTGCGCAGAGGGTTCCGGTCCAGAACAACACGTTCTTCCGCACGATTGTTAAAAAGGACACTACGAATTGCAGCCAAGCAGTTCTTACTCCAATCTGATGCAGAGGCATACAAAAAATCATTAGCTAAAATAAAGCGAAGAGCAGCAGGCAGGAAAAGCAGAGTGGCTCGTGTTTTACGGGATATGGTGCAAAGGTCTGAAACATTGGTGGAGTAGGTTAGGACTCACGTTAGAAGATGATCAACTACGGATGGGTTGAAAATTCAATTCTCCTTTTCAAATAAAAACACAACAAAAAGCCTCCTATCTACATCTCTGCAGATGGGAGGCGTCGCTTCCTACATAATCGTTCTTCTCACCCTTATGGTGAATAGTACGGTTTTATTACTTACTTTAAAACTCTTCGTATTCGCTCGGGTCCTGTCCCCATAACCGTCCATCCTGACGATTGAACGACGAGATCACTTCCATCTCCTGCTCGCTCAGCTCAAAATCGAAGATATCGATATTTTCCTTCTGGTGTTGAAGGGAGCCTGCTTTCGGAATTGGAATGGAACCCAGCTGGGTATGCCAGCGCAAAATGACCTGTGTTCCCGTTTTGCCATGAGCTTCTGCTATGCGGAGGATCTTCTCATCCTTCACCACATCCTGCACGGCATCATTACCGCGGCCAATAGGACTCCAGGATTCATTGACAATACCATGCTCCGAATCCTTCTTCCGCTGCTCGGCTTGGTCAAAAAACGGATGCAGCTCGATCTGGTTCAGACTTGGGGCTACCCCAGTCTCTTTAATCAGACGCTCATTATGTTCAGGCAGGAAGTTACTAACTCCGATAGAGCGAATATATCCCCGTTTCTTCGCCTCAATGAGTGCCTGCCAGGCTTCTACATACTTATCCTGCTTCGGATTCGGCCAGTGAATCAAATAAAGGTCATAGTAATCAAGGTCTGCTCTGTATAAGGATTCCTCGATGGCTACGATTGCCTTATTATAATCGTGATAACGCCCAGGCAGTTTGGAAGAGATCAGCAGTTCTTCTCTCGCAACAGAGCTCTGCTTGATGGCCTTTCCGACTGTCGCCTCGTTCTCATAGTTATAGGCCGTATCAATCAATCGGTAACCCACATCCAGCGCAGATACGATGGATTTAACGCCTTCTGCACCTTTTAAGCTATAGGTACCAAACCCAATTGCCGGCACTTTCAAGCCATCATTCAACGTATATTCCGGAATTCGATGATTCATCTGAAGACTCTCCTTTGCTAAAAAGGTATACAAAACGAATGGAAAATTAGTTAGTCCCTCTCGTTTATTCTACCCCTCTATGCACGATTGAATCAATTCTTTCCAGACGGTACAGGTCTTCATAATGCATATGAGCTGAACTCAGTATCCTTTGGTATTCCTACTTTAGTAGCCACGTGAAAATTGCGGGCTTTCCTTAAGCTGAACGATATCGTGACCCGTTGGGTTTTGAAAAGCACGAAGACCAAACGTCGGCGCCACGGCAAAGATGTGGTCAAAGATATCGGCCTGCACCGACTCATACACCCCCCAGGTGATATCATTGCTGAATGCATAGATCTCGAGTGGCAGTCCGTTGTCTCCCGGTGCTAGCTGTCTCACGATCAACGTCATATCCTGATGAATCTTCGGATGATTTTTCAGATACTGATGGATGTATTCCCGGAATACCCCCACATTCGTGAGCTGTCTGCCGTTTACTTTGCTCTCCGTATTAATCTGATGCTCCATATTGTACTCGTTAATTTCACTGATTCGCGTAGCGATATAGTCGGTAAGATAGTGGATCTTCCGGAATTCCTCAATCATGTCTTCGGTACAAAAGGTGATGCTGCTTGTATCAATATAGACGCTTCGCTTAATCCTTCTGCCGCCCGATACCTGCATGCCTCGCCAGTTTCTGAACGAGTCAGATATCAGGGCATAGCTCGGAATCATCGTGATCGTTTTATCAAAATTTCTTACCTTAACTGTATTGAGTGTAATGTCAATGACATCCCCGTCAGCATTATACTTCGGCATCTCAATCCAGTCGCCAACACGCACCATGTCATTCGACGATAATTGAACGCCTGCCACGAGGCCCAGAATGGAATCCTTGAAGACCAGCATCAGCACAGCGGATAACGCACCAAGCCCACTGAGAATAATCAACGGATTCTGACCGATAAGGCTCGAAATGACGATAATGCCCCCGATGATGAAAAGAATAATCTTGGCGACCTGGATATAACCTTTGATCGGCCTGATCTTGGAGACTTCATAGGAACGATATATGTCATCAAACACATTAAGTAAGGCATTGAAAACCGTAATCATGATGACAATCATGTAGGTCATTGCAGCCTTTTCAATCAAGGCCTGATAGGATGGAAAGACATAAGCAGAATAATAGATAATAATGGCCGGCACGAGATGCGACAGCTTGTGGAACAGCTTTTTCTCCACAATGATATGGCCCCATTTGTACCGATTGTTATTGACGATATGATGAACCGTCTTCAGCACGATTCTTTTGGCAATATAATTCGCCAGGATGGAGACCATCGCTATAAAAATAACCATGATGATGTTTGAAAGAATGCCAATGGTTTGTTCACTCATGCCCGTTCCGTCTAGTTGTTTTTTGATAAAATCCATTGTTTCCTCCTAACGCAGTCTAGTTTAGCTTTTCATTATAAATGACTCTCTGGTACGAAGCAAAATTCAAGATAAGAGGCACGTTATAAAAGGTATGCTAGTTTGTTGGAGTTAAGAATCCAGAGTAGATATGGACATATGCAGTGCAATTTCCAAATAATAAAATCCAATTATGGTAGACTATACTTACTTCATATTTTTACAGGAGGGTGATTGACTTGAGGAAATATGTTGGTCTGGTTTTCTTATTGGGCCTCATTCTATGTATAACAGCAGCTTGTTCTTCGAGTGAGAGTGAGTCTGCGATTACTCTTGATGATATTGTCACCAAGTTCCGAGAGGCCGGACTTGAGATTGAAACTCCAATGGAGTCTATTAGCGAGGATCACGTATTGGCTGACTTAGGTTTTAAAGATGTGCAGCGCATTTTGGTGCCAGCTTTGGGTGAAGGTGAGGGTGGGTATCTATTCTTGTTTGAGAATAAAACGGATCTTGAGAAACTGAAGGATTATTATGAGGAACCCGGAAAATCAACGCTAATGCCTAATTCGCATGCCTATGCCCAAGATAATATCCTTTTGCAGATGAGTGATACAATGAGTCAAACGGAGTTTGATCGATATGTAGAGGTTATCAAGGATTTATGAGGAAGTAGATAGCTCATCAATAATCAGATCATCAGCTTACGCTTCATATAAACCGAAAAGCCACCAACCTGGTCATAACCCTGTCAAGTAGACAGTACAAAAAAAGACAAGATTTAAGCTGCGGCCGTTTCCCGGTATTCAACCGGGGAACGGTCGTTTAGTTTTTTCTGAAATCGGTTTTGGTTGTAAAACAGTATGTATTCATTCACTTGCTGCTCAACCTCTGCTTTGTTTGCTGCCTTATTCAAATAAATTTTCTCCGTCTTCAAATGAGAGAAAAAAGATTCAATACAAGTATTATCTAAGCAATTTCCACGCCTGGAATGACTGCCTAGCATGCCGAGCTGGTTTAGTTTACGGTTATAGGGCTTCGAAGTATATTGAAATCCTTGATCCGAGTGTAGGATTACGCCACTCAGATCCACGTGCTGACGGAGTCTATCCAGCGTTTCATGAACCAATGCAAGGTCATTTCGTTCAGAAAGATGCCACGCTACAATTTCGTTATTGTATAAATCCTGAATAACAGAGAGATACACAAATTGTTCTCCAGCACGAATATAGGTAATGTCGGTAAAACCAGCTTCGTTCGTGGTGTATCCGCCCGAAACTGACGCTCCAGCCGGTTCGGGTTCACCACAGAGACTTGTTTTCCAAAGAATCGACGCTTTTTTCGAATGACAGAACAGATGCCTAATTGTTTCATTAATCGGTACACCCTTTTTTGGTTGACCCGAAGACCTTCCCGTCGTAAAGCAACGCTCATTCGAAGATAGCCAAAGTAAGGATGCACGCGATGGATGGCAAGCAAATGGGATTCTAGTTCATGTTCTTTGTGTCTACGCTCTTTTGCCGCTGCTATGCTTTTTCTCCACTTGTAATAACCCGAGCGGGAAACCGCAGCTAACTTCAAGAGCCGAACCAGACCGTGGTGTGCCCGTAGGTCCTCAATGATTTGAAATCTGGCCGCTTTACTCGTCACTCCTTGTGTAGATTTGGATACTGCTTTTTTAAGTATTCAATCTCCGCCCGCAAGTACGCTATCTCTTCTTCCATACTGGAAAACTTGGTTCTAAGGCGTCCCCGTTTGGGTGTAGCAGGTTCTAGACTCATTCCTTGTTTCGCTTTGGCTGCCCACACTTGTACCTGAGATTTATTTTGAATATCTAAACGTGTCGCTACTTCACGTATACTCATATGTTCTTCGTTGACCAGCCGGACTGCCTCCAATTTCAAATCCAAAGAGTGCCGCCGGAATGTTTGCCCTTTTTTAGCCATGAAAAAATCCCCTTCGTTTACATGATTAAGTTCATCTTAACAGATGTCTTTTTTCTCATGTCTACTAAAAGGGGATAATACCAACAAAGCCAACGATCATCACTTTTTGTAAGTTTTTTGAAATGGTATCGTATGTGAGAAAGCAATTTCAAATTGATCAACCTCTTTAATGAATTTTGGTTTAATAAAGCAAGCTTTTTGAGAAAGAAAAAACACTTTAATACACGCAAATTAACCTCAAAATTCGACACAACACATCATGTATGAATGAGTATTTGTTACTATTTACAAAATTACCATTCATTGATAAATTTAATATAAAATGAAAGGAGTTGATGTTATCGCACTTCAGTTTCCTGTTTAACCAAACTAAATCTTTAGAATCTTGTCGTAAGATCATGAATGTATTTCTTTTGTTTAAGCACTTTGTGAATATTGTAGCAATATTCACACAATATCTAATTCTACGGATGAGGTGGGTAAAAAAATATGAAAAGATTCAAAATTTCATTGCTAGCTGTCGCCGTTCTCGCTGGATCACTGTTTCAAGCGAGCGTGTTTGCTGCTGATAACACGCCCAAAATTTTAAACACAGTTATTGAGGACCAAGGGATTTCACTGACGGTTGAAGGTTTTAATGAAACGTTGGTGGGTAGAAAAGAAAATAGAAAATCGCTTATGAGCCAAAAATCTTTACATAAACTTGATTTGAAGCTCGGGGATTTCACGTTAAAGGATGAAAGTGTATCATTTAATGCGAATGTTGGTGAAACCGCTATTTCGTTGTCCGGACCGTTGCATGCGAGTTATAAAATTCAAAATGACATGAACAGTATCGTAGGAGATTTAACGGATGCAACGGGCAATTTTAAAGTATTGCTGTTCGAAATCTTCAATGATACCCAAAATGATAATCTTTTGATTAATCACGACCTGAATGGAAAGCCGCATTTGAAGCTGTATTTGCTCGACAGCAATAATAATATCCTTATTTTCGAGATGGATGTACCTGAAACATTGAACACATTGGAAGCGAAGTCTTTTGCTGAAGTTGAAGATAACAAAAAGGAAATGTTCTGGTTTAGTGGATTGGCAGAGCCTTTATCTGTTAAGGAGATACCTACAAGCGAAACGTCGATTGCTGAGGTTTCAGGTAATACCAATACCAGTATCTCCCCAACGGCGTTAAACGAGTTTTCTACCTGGACTAACCCTACTACTTATTACACTTCATTTTACGTAGGATCCGATTATACACAATGCTACTCGTTGCCTTATCTTAGCTACAAACACGTAAATGTAAGCTCATCAGACTCGACATGGATTGCTCAATTTAAAATTGCTGAGCATACAAAAGTCGGCAACTACACCTATTACGGCAATAACGTTTTTGAATATAAGAATGTAAAAATTGCGTTTGGATCAGGCGATTATTCAACCATGATCAGGACGTTCCAACAAGGAAGAGTTTATGATACTACAAGCGGCTTGAAAAAAACCGGCGATAATATCTCTGCTAACCTTATCAAGAAAACAATAAGCAAAGTTCCTTATGGAAGCACAATTAATGATGTCATTGGATATATTAACACCGCAACGTCTGTGGTAGGAGATGTGAGACTTGGTAGTACAGGTGTGAACTTATCAGGTAGTCCTGTTTCCGCGGCAGGCGAAAAGCTCACTAGTAAATATAAGTTAGAGGAGTGTACCGATCATAGCGGGCAAACTGATAACGGTCATTACTTTACTTATCATGTCGTGCTTAATTATGAGGGAAATGGATCCTCAAAAAGTACAACCGGCAATCTACAATTGAAATTTGATGTATGGAACGCCGAGACATACACAACCACCCCAATCTCCAAAGATTTCTCTCTTTCTTACACAGCAAAACCATAATATTCTGTTCTTATGTTTTCATTGTCGAATATACTAAAAGGGCCGGGGATATTATTCCCGGCTTTTGGCTTGAAACATTTATCGTGACCGGTTCGTTAATCTAAGTGGGAGAGAGGTGAATTAATGTATGAAAATGAATATAAAAATATCCATTATGCTGCTCATTGCAATTGCTGTAGGTTTCATTCTTGGATGGTATTTAATGCCAAATAGTGAACAGGAGAAGTGGACTCCAGACAAAATTAATCTTTACTATAATGAAGAACAAAGCCAGGTTACAAAAGTAGAGGATCCGCAATTCTTCGATCAGATCCTTCGTTTAATTGTATTTGAAAAAGGAGATATGATGTCAGGAGGAAATGCTCCATTATCAGAAGAAGAAGTCAATGAGATGAGAAAATCTGCAGTAGAATATTTCTATAATAAACCGATCTCGATACAGATCAATAACGGAGATGGCAAATCCGAAAGCATAAAATTCAAATCTATCCTTTTTCCTATAGATGAAAAATGGAACGGTGCGGCTTATATACAAACAACCGATTCAACTTATTTGTATTTTGTATCACGGCCAAGTTTAGATTCAATACTAAGGCATATGTAGATTTTGACGCTTACCGTTCAATTTATATAGCAGAGTAACCTCAAAGCTATGAATAAAGACCAGACAAATGTTTTATACGAGCTAAAGGAGTGGTGGATTCGATCGCTGGAGGGGAAGCCAGCCGGTGCTCTAGGAATTCCCCAAAAGACATTTTGTTTCTGGACAAGATTCCGCTGCTGGTTGTATTTAAGCTCAGTCAATAGCTTTTGGCTTCAGTTTCAGTTGAGGCTAGCCCAAAAGATAAATTCATTAGATTCTAAAGATAAGATATGCTTTTGATTAAACTTCAACGTAGAAAATCCCACCAGGAATATAGTGGGGTTTTCATTACCTATAAGTGAATGACAATAGTGATTTACCAGAATTAGCGTCAATGACTACATTAAACTGGCTATACGTCGGAGTTTCCTTCCCTTTCATTGCGTGCCCCGTACCTTTTATATCAAAAAATGTGACAATGTATACAGGTTGTTTAGCAAAAACCCAAACTTTAGACTTTTAGCTGAAGCAATTATTATCGCTTCTTCTTCGCTTATTTTGGCAGCAAATAGGGGAGTGCTTAGCTTCATTCCTAGCAACTTTAATCTATCCTTGTCATGAAGAGTTATTATTTCAGATTCTGTAGTCGCATCATATGCCTTTATGTCATAAGGCGCTTCTATTTGCCTAACCTCCTGTACACCTTTTAAAGATATGTCAGAGGTCTGAGCTAACGAAATTCCTGATATGCTTAATACTACAGCCGACAATATTGATGAGATAATAATTGTCTTATTGAGTTTCACTTTATAACTCTCCTGTATTTCACGTTTATTGAGTAAGTGCTAGTATCATTACCGAGCCTAAATCATTACCAAATGTAAGGTTTGGTCTAAAAGTTCTCGTTGAATTTGTTCTAGTATAAACAACAGATAAGAATCTCATTTCTGTTTGGGCTAGTCCAAACAAGGAGTAATGAAAGTAGTGGAACATCCTTCAGATGCTCCACTTGTCTAAATTCCTGTATTTCCTATACGCCTTTAACTTTATATCACAACTAAAAAACCACCAACCAGATGATCTGGTTGGTGGCCTTCACGTACTTAGAAAATGGAGGCGAGGGGAGTCGAACCCCTGTCCGAAGATAACGACACATAAGCTTCTACGGGTGTAGTCACAGTTTTGATGTCACCCGAGTATCGCCCCGTAACCGGCTATACGTTGGGTCAGCCTGATTGTCTTCTTCAGCACACCCCAGGCGGAGATGTGACAGCGTATCCCACTAAAGTTGAGCCCTCATCCCGGTACATGGGCGATACAGAGCGAGAGCACGCTCACAGGTTATTAAGCTGCGAAAGCGTAGTTGTTTTGTTGTTTGCCGTTTAATAGGCTTTAGCGTTGATGAAGCGGACGCGTCCCCACTACCCGCTACCCATGCTCGAACTATCCCCGTCGAATCCATAAACGCCCCCTCATATAAGAAGGGCTCCAGGATTAATCCGTGAATACGGAGCAAAGGTGCTGCACATCTTTTTCCTCCAAGGTAAAAAGATGCTCTTTCAAACTCGGCATTCCTGTCTGCTACATGAATAATCATATCACAGGACCGAATGCAGATATAGTACAGATTACTGGAAGTCATACCAGCAGGCTGAGCATCTGTGCAAGATTAACCAATGCACCATCTGAGGCTCAATCGTCTACATATTATACCGCGTCCCACGGACGAAGTAAAGTTTACCAGCATGACATTGCGAACAACTGTACCTCCTTTATTTTACCCACAATTTGTACAGGCTACGCAGAGCGCAGCTACATTTAGCATCAGCTGAATCCTTTCACTCAGCAATCACACACCTAACTCTATCTTGTGCATCCTGTGCTTGCAGGTTTACTTCCTCAAGGCTCTCCCAAACGTTCTAACCGCAGCACCACGTAAAATAAAAAATCCCAAGCTCCGCCCAGTTCTGGGCCAAACTTGAGATCCTCATTTACTTCGCATCTAAAATTAACTTATGACGCATCCTGCGAAGCTGAAGCAATTCGATCAGCGAGCGATCTTCTGCTTCTCACGCAGTGCCCGTTGAATATCACGTTGTGCATCCCGCTTCGCAGCAGACTCACGTTTATCATACTGCTTCTTACCTTTACCCAGGCCAAGCAGCAGTTTCGCATATCCATTACGCACATAAATCTTCAGCGGCACAATACTGTACCCTTCCTGCTTCGACAATCCAAGCAGCTTGTTAATCTGTGACTTGTGCAGCAGCAGCTTGCGTGTACGCGTCGGATCAAGCGGATTATGTCGGTTCCCTTGTTCAAAAGGACTAATATGCATATTATGAATGTGAATTTCACCGTTGCGAATCGTGGCAAACGCATCTCCAATATTCGCACGGCCGTTACGAAGAGATTTAATCTCCGTTCCGGTAAGCACCATGCCCGCTTCATACGTATCTTCAATGAAGTAGTCATGGGAAGCCTTTTTATTCTGTGCGAGCACTTTACTCTGTCCATCATTCTTGCCCATGTCCTCACTCCTTCTCCGTAAAATAAGCCGGTACCATGCTCTATAGCCGCGCACCCGATGATGCCCAGGTACCCTATGCCAGACCTTAATTGTAGCAAGGACCGCTGTTAAAATCAAGAAAGAGGCAGCATATGCCGCCCCTTCTCATTACACACATTTCATGCTGTGCGAAACGATTTACTTTTTCTTCTTCCGTACAAAAGCAGCTGTTCCATTAGCGGAAGCCCCTTTGTTCTTTTTCCGTTTACGGCGCGGAGCTCCGCCTTCCTGCGTACCTCCAGGTGTAGCTGCTTCGCCGATAAAGATCCCGCTAGGTGACGTCTTTTTGCGTCCGCCGCCACCTTTACCGCCTTTGCCGCCGCCCTTGCCGGATTTGAAACTGCCTTCGCCACGGCCCTTACCGCTGTTCAGATCAGTCCCTTGACCGCCAGTGCTGCTGTCCTGACTGGACGGCGCAGAGCTGTATCCACCTTTACCCGATCCAAATCCAAAGCTAACTGCTCCTGTGCCTTTGCCGCGAGCAGCAGCTGGTGCACTGGCATCTCCCGTGCGACGTTCACCTTTCGGTTTACCGCCACCTTTTCCACTGAAGCTGCCACGTCCACCCTTGCTGCTCTCTTCCGGTGCTCTTCCACCGCGGCTGCCGCCACCTTTGCCTCCACGTGAGCCACTGAATCCACCAGAACCGCCTTTGGCGCCACTCCGGCCACCACCGCCAGCAGGACGTCCACCTCTGCCGCCTCGGTTACCGCCACCAAAACCGCCTGGCCGTTCGCTGCGTGGCTTCATATCCACCATTTCAAAGTCAATCGTGTACTCTTCCATGCTCACGCGAGCAACACGAATCTTCACTTCATCTCCGATACGGAACACTTTCGAGGTCCGCTCACCAATGAGAGCCATATGCTGATCGTCAAAATGGTAATAGTCGTCCGTCAGTGCACTCAATCGAATCAGGCCTTCTACCGTATTCTCGAGTTCAATGAACATGCCGAAGCTGGTTACACTGCTGATCATGCCTTCGAATTCTTCGCCGACCTTATCGAGCATGTACTCGGCTTTCTTCATTTTCTCTGTATCCCGCTCGGCTTCAACTGCAACACGTTCACGCTCAGACGATTGCTGTGCAATGTCGGACATGCGTGACGCCAGGTATTCCTGACGATTCTCAGGCAGCGCACCCTTGTTCTCAATCACTTCCCGAATGACACGGTGAATGACCAGATCGGGATAACGACGAATCGGTGACGTGAAGTGACTGTAGAACTCAGCCGCGAGGCCAAAGTGTCCTGACATCTCTGCATCATACTTCGCCTGCTTCATGGAACGCAGCATCATCGTACTGATCACCGTCTGTTCCTTCGTTCCATTGATATCCTCAAGCAGGGACTGAAGTGCACGAGGATGGATCGCGTTACCGCGTCCTTTTACATGGTGTCCGAAGTTCGCTGCAAAAGCGAGGAAGTTTTGCAATTTCTCCTGATCAGGATCTTCATGCACACGATAGATAAACGGAACCTTCAACCAGTGGAAGTGCTCTGCCACGGTCTCATTGGCCGCCAGCATGAATTCTTCAATGATTTGTTCTGCAATGGAACGCTCACGTTTAACGATATCGACCGGTTTGCCTTCTTCGTTCACAATGATTTTGGATTCTTCAAAATCAAAGTCAACCGCACCCCGGCGCATACGCATGGCGCGAAGCTTGAGGGCAATTTCTTTCATCAGATGGAAGTCATCCACCAGATCCTTGTAACGCTCCAGCAATTCCGGCTCTTCGCCTTCAAGAATTTTGCGAACGTTGGCATACGTCATACGCTCTTTGGTTTTGATCACACTCGTGAAGATGTCGTGTTTCACAACCTTCATCTGGTCGTTGAATTCCATTTCACAGGACAGTGTAAGGCGATCCACCTGCGGATTCAAGCTGCAGATCCCGTTCGAGAGCCGGTGCGGCAGCATCGGAATAACACGGTCTACCAAGTACACGCTGCATCCGCGATTATATGCTTCCTGATCCAGTTTGGAGTTCTCGCGTACATAATAGCCGACATCCGCAATATGGACACCCAGACGGTAGTTTCCGTTCGGCAGCTTCTCCACATTGACGGCATCGTCCAGATCCTTGGCGTCTTCGCCATCGATGGTTACGATGTTTAATCCACGCAAGTCACGGCGGCCCTGCTGCACGATCTCTTCATCCGTAATGGATTCCGGAGCTTGTTCTGCTTCTTCCACCACTTCATCCGGGAAAGCTTCCGGCAGCTGATGCTTGCGAATGACGGACAATATATCAATGCCTGGATCATCCTTATGTCCAAGAATCTCAATAATTTCGCCTTCTGCAGCAGCGCGACCTTCCGGGTAGCTCACGATTTTGGCAACGACTTTTTGTCCATCTACAGCCCCGGCAGAATTCGTGCGCGGAATGAAAATATCACGGTTAATTCTCTTATCGTCCGGAATGACGAAGCCGTATACCTCATGGCTTTGAAACACACCAACCACTTGGGTAATTGCACGGGTAACAATGCGAACGATCTCGCCTTCCAAACGTCCATTGGATGGACCCTGAGACGTCACTTTAACAAGGACCGTGTCCCCGTTCATCGCGCTCTTCATATCATTGGCATGGATGTAGACATCCGGATGCTCTTTATCTTCAGGGATCAGAAAAGCAAATCCCTTCGCATGTGCCTGCAGTCTTCCGCGAACCAGGTTCATGCGTTCAGGCATGCCGTACCTGTTGTTACGGGTAAGCAGAATCTTGCCGGATTCCTCCAGTGTATTCAGCATGATCAAAAAGGCTTTGAAATCAGCTGCATCTTCAATCTCGAAGTGCTGTTCCAGCTCCTGATAGGTCATCGGTTTATAAGCGGTTTCCCGCATGAAGTCGAGCAATTGTTGTTCTGTTATCATTAATATTCACCTCGGGAAACGTAAAAGTGTAATCTGGTTTGTATCCTGTCTTTATGTATCGGAATTTTTGCAATTTTCATGCCACGTAACACATGCCCTCACTATCTCATACCCTAGTATACACGAATTCAATCCACCGCATCCGTACCCCGCAAAATAATCCAAACCTTAGCCGAACGCACCACTTCACGTCATGAGTACACGTTTTCATTGGATTGTAAGATAACAAATTCCTTAAAGAACTACGTTCAAAGACGAAATAAATATGAAATGTATAGAGCAAAGTCGTTCGTAACGAACCACTAAGTAGGCAACTGGGCTAAGTACGGGAAGGAAAACGAAATGGAAGTGGGGAACCGAAGATTACATAGGTTGAAAAAAAGCAGTTGGTAAACTTTGGACATGCGCCAATATATTAAAAAACCTCCGTTTCTTCTCGAAACGAAGGTTCATCATCTTAGGTCGTTCATTCATATATGCTTGATCTACCAATCAATACAGCATTCCTTACTTGGAAATGACTGTAACAATGATAGCCAAGATCATAAATCCTGCACCCAGTACAACGGTTGCACGTTGCAGGAAAAGATCCAATCCGCGCGCTTTCGTTTTACCGAAAAGATGTTCCGCACCACCGGAGATGGCACCCGCCAAACCAGCGCTTTTCCCGTGCTGCAGCAATACTACAGTGATTAGACCGATCGAGAAAACAACGAGCAGCAATTTCAAAGCAATATCCATTCTTTCCACCTCCTACCCATGTGGGCATAACATCTCACCATAAAAACAGTTACTTTAATTGTACCACAGCTATTCCCAATCTACAACCTTATCCATGATACTGTCTTGTTATGAAGAAATGAAAAAGACAAGCCGGTTACCCGGCTTGCCCTAGAAGCTGTGAACACAGCTTATTTTTTAAGGTTGTAGAATCCTTTAAGACCATTGTATTGAGCCAGTTCGCCCAGTTGATCCTCGATGCGGAGCAATTGGTTGTACTTCGCGATACGGTCTGTACGGGAAGGTGCACCTGTTTTGATTTGTCCTGCATTTGTTGCAACCGCGATGTCAGCGATTGTGCTGTCTTCGGACTCACCGGAACGGTGGGAGATTACAGCTGTGTATCCTGCACGTTTAGCCATTTCGATTGCATCGAATGTTTCAGTGAGTGTACCGATTTGGTTAACTTTGATCAGGATGGAGTTACCAATACCTTCGTTGATACCTTTTTCCAGACGCTCAGTGTTCGTTACGAACAAGTCGTCACCAACGAGTTGTACTTTGTCTCCCAATTTTTCAGTGAGCAATTTCCAACCATCCCAGTCATCTTCGGACATACCGTCTTCGATTGTGATGATTGGGTATTTCTCAACCCATGAAGCCAGAAGGTCAACATACTCAGCGGAAGTGTAAGATTTACCTTCGCCAGCAAGTGTGTATTTACCATCTTTGTAGAACTCAGTGGAAGCCACGTCCATACCCAGGAATACGTCAACACCTGGTTTGTATCCTGCTTTTTCAATCGCTTCGATGATTGTAGTGATTGCTTCTTCGTTCGAACCAAGGTTCGGTGCGAAACCACCTTCGTCACCTACAGCTGTGTTCAGGCCTTTGGAGCTCAGTACAGATTTCAGGTTGTGGAAGATTTCTGCGCCTACGCGAAGAGCTTCTTTGAATGTTGGTGCTCCAACAGGAAGAACCATGAACTCTTGAACGTCGATGTTGTTGTCAGCATGCTCACCACCGTTGATGATGTTCATCATTGGTACTGGCAATGCTTTAGCGTTGAATCCGCCCAGGTAAACATACAGTGGCAGGTCCAGAGCGTCAGCAGCTGCGCGAGCTACAGCCATGGATACAGCCAGGATTGCGTTAGCACCCAGTTTACCTTTGTTTGGCGTACCATCCAAAGCGATCATCATTTTGTCGATACCCAGTTGATCCAAAGCGTCCATACCGATTACTTCTGGAGCGATTGTTTCGTTTACGTTCTTAACAGCTTGCAGAACGCCTTTACCCAGGTAGCGGGATTTGTCACCATCGCGAAGCTCAACAGCTTCGTGGGCACCAGTGGATGCACCAGATGGAACGATTGCGCGTCCGATTGCGCCGGACTCCAGGTATACTTCAACTTCAACTGTAGGGTTACCGCGGGAGTCGAGGACTTCGCGAGCGTACACGTCAGAAATAATAGTCATGAGTGATAATCTCCTTTTAATTTGAATTTATTTTAAATATGGGACACTTGTGTTTGCCTTTAGGCCACTACGTCAGCAGAATCGCCTTCCGATCGCTGTTATCCCCTGATTTCTTTGAACTTATTTTAATAAGTTGAAATCATGTGATAAAGGCGAACACTTCTTTTCTTCAGACCATTTCTGCTTCCTTCGTTCAGGGGCAAACTGCAAACTTCCCACTTTGTATATGTGGCTGTGTAACTTATTTGCGGGTAGCGATGACAGAAGTACCTGTCATTTCTTCCGGTTTAGGCAATTGCATCAGGTCCAGAATCGTTGGCGCGATATCGGCCAGGATTCCACCTTCACGCAAGGTTACGTTAGGGTCTGTAACGATAAATGGAACCGGGTTCGTTGTATGAGCAGTGAACGGACGTCCTTGCTCATCGAATACCATATCCGCGTTACCATGGTCAGCAGTGATGAGCACAACGCCGCCTTTGGCAAGCACTGCATCAACAACACGTCCCATGCACTCGTCAGTCACTTCAACCGCCTTAATGGTAGGCTCCAGCATGCCGGAGTGTCCAACCATATCCGGGTTGGCGAAGTTCAGAATGATCGCATCATGTTTGTCCGCTTCAATCTCGCGAACGCATGCATCAGCTACTTCGTAAGCGCTCATCTCCGGTTGCAGATCATACGTTGCAACTTTTGGCGAGTTGATCAGCACGCGAGTTTCGCCCGGAAGCTCAACATCACGTCCACCGCTGAAGAAGAAGGTAACGTGCGGGTATTTCTCGGTTTCAGCAATACGCAGCTGTTTCTTGTTGTTCTGAACCAAAACTTCACCCAGTGTATTGTCGAGGTTTTTAGGCGAGTAAGCCACATAACCTTCAACCGTTTCACTGAACAACGTCAGGCAGACAAAGTGCAAGCCTTCTGGGAATTTTGGACCACGGTCGAAACCACGGAAATCCTTGTTCGTGAATACTTGCGACAGCTGAATCGCACGGTCAGGACGGAAGTTCAGGAAGATTACGGAATCGCCGCTTTCTACCAAACCTACCGGCTCACCATCCGCTTTAACGATAACCGTTGGTTCAACGAATTCGTCAAATACGGACTTCTCATACGATTCTTCAACCGCTCTGAGTGGATCGTTGTATTTTGGTCCATCACCATAAACGATGGCACGATATGATTTCTCAACACGTTCCCAACGTTTGTCACGGTCCATCGCATAGTAGCGACCTTGAACCGTTGCGATTTGACCTACACCGACTTCCTCAATTTTGGCGATCAGCTTCTTCATGAAGTCTTTACCGCTATCCGGCATAACGTCACGGCCATCCAGGAAGGCATGAATATAAACGTCATTCATTTCTTCTTTTTTGGCCAGATCCAGCATGGCAAACAGGTGGTCGATGTGACTATGTACGCCGCCATCAGACAACAATCCGTATAGGTGAAGCTTTTTACCGTTTTGTTTCGCTTCGCGCACAGCTTTGACAAGTGTTTCGTTGTCGAAGAACTCTCCATCGCGAATCGATTTGGAGATACGGGTCAAATCCTGGTATACGATCCGGCCGGCACCAATGTTCAGGTGACCTACCTCGGAGTTCCCCATTTGCCCTTCTGGCAAACCTACAGCTTCACCGCAAGCAGTGAGAGTTGTGTGTGGGAATTGGCTCATGAAGCGATCGTAGTTCGGCTTTTTGGCTTGCGCTACTGCGTTGCCTTCAACCGTGTTACGAAGACCAAAGCCATCCATGATGATCAGTGCTACAGGTTTTGGAGCTGTCATTACTTCGCCCCCTCAACAAGCGCGATGAACGAAGCCGGCTGCAAGCTGGCACCGCCAACAAGCGCGCCGTCGATGTCGCTTTGTCCGAGGTATTCTGTTACGTTCTCTGGTTTAACACTGCCGCCGTATTGAATACGAACTGCACTTGCAACCTTCTCATCGTACAGATCCTTCACCAGGCTGCGGATGTATGCAATAACTTCGTTCGCATCTTGGGATGTGGAGGATTTACCTGTACCAATCGCCCAGATTGGTTCATAAGCGATAACCACTTGTGCCGCTTGGTCTGCAGACAAACCTGCAAAAGCAGCTTCCGTTTGCACTTTGCATACGTCTTTTGTTTGGTTCGCTTCACGCTCTTCAAGTGTCTCACCGAGACAGAAGATTGGAGTCAATCCGTGACGGAATGCAGCATGCAGCTTTTTATTGACAGTCTCATCGGTTTCCGCAAAATATTGACGGCGCTCCGAGTGACCAATGATTACATAATCCACGCCCAGGTCTTTCAGCATTACGCCGCTGATTTCACCAGTGAATGCACCGTTGTCTTCAAAGTGAAGATTTTGAGCACCAATTTTGATGTTTGTGCCTTTCACAGCTTCTACCAATGTAGGCAGATTCGTAAACGGTGCACAGATTACAGTCTCTACGCCTTCAACTTCCGCTTTTCCTTTAACTTCCTGAATGAAGTCATTGGATTCGGAAACCGTTTTGAACATTTTCCAGTTACCTGCGATAATCGGTGTTCTCATGGTTTTCAACTCCTTCATGCTATAGCTTAAAACTTACTTGTCGTTCAATGCAACTACGCCTGGAAGCACTTTGCCTTCCATGAATTCCAGTGATGCACCGCCACCTGTAGAGATGTGGTCCATTTTATCAGCCAGTTTGAACTTCTCAGCTGCTGCTGCGGAGTCGCCACCACCGATTACTGTGTAAGCATCCGTTGTTGCACAAGCTTCCGCCACTGCACGAGTACCGTGGGAGAAAGGCTCGATTTCGAATACGCCCATTGGTCCGTTCCATACAACAAGTTTGGAGTTTTTAACAACGTCAGCATAGATCTCACGTGTTTTAGGACCGATGTCGATACCTTCCCAATCTGCAGGAATGTCGCCAACTTCAACAACTTTTGTGTTTGCGTTAGCGCTGAAATCATCAGAAATGACGATATCTACTGGCAGATAGAAGTTTTTACCCAGTTTTTTTGCTTTTTCGATGAAGCCCAGAGCTACATCCAGTTTGGACTCATCCAACAGGGATTGGCCTACTTCGTGGCCTTGAGCCTTCATGAACGTATAGGACAATCCTCCACCGATGATTACGTTGTCTGCAATGTTAAGCAGGTTGTCGATTACATCGATTTTGTCCTTAACTTTGGATCCGCCAATGATTGCAGTGAACGGACGCTCAGGGTTGGAAATGGCTTTGCCGAGCACTTCAAGTTCTTTCTCCATCAACAGACCGGATACTGCTGGCAGCAAGTGAGCGATACCTTCTGTTGAAGCATGTGCTCTGTGAGCCGCTCCGAAAGCATCGTTAACGAAAACGTCAGCCAGTTCAGCAAATTGTTTTGCCAGTTCTGGATCGTTTTTCTCTTCGCCTGCATGGAAACGAACGTTTTCAAGCAGCAAGACGTCACCGTCGTTCAGTTCAGCAACTTGTGCTTTCACAGTTTCACCGATGGAATCGTCAGCTTTAACCACTTTTTTACCAAGCAGTTCGGACAGACGCTCAGCCGCTGGAGTCAAACGCAAGGATTCCACAACTTCACCATTTGGACGACCCATGTGGCTCGCCAGAATGACTTTTGCACCTTTTTCGATCAAGTAGTTGATCGTTGGCAGTGTTGCACGAATACGTTTGTCATCTGTAATTTTACCATCTTCGAGCGGCACATTGAAATCTACACGGACAAAAGCCCGTTTTCCTGTCAATTCGATATCGCGTACACTTTTTTTGTTCATCTGTATTTCCTCCGCACCCATGTATTTGGTGGACCGATCAGGAGCCCAAATCCCCTGTCAATCCTGGTGTTTTTGAGAAATTTGCAAAATGTTGATAGATAAAGAGCGGAAACAATAGCATCTGTTTCCGCTCTATGTTATTGCAGATATTACTTAATCATTTTTGCAAAGTGCTCCAAAGTGCGAACCAATTGAGCTGTGTAGGACATTTCGTTGTCATACCAAGCTACAGTTTTAACCAGTTGTTGGTCGCCCACAGTCAGAACTTTAGTTTGAGTTGCATCAAACAGGGAACCGAAAGTGATACCTTGGATATCGGAAGATACGATTTCGTCTTCAGTGTATCCGAAAGTTTGTGGATCGGAAGCTTCTTTCATTGCTGCGTTAACTTCATCAGCAGTTACTTTTTGTCCAAGAACAGTTACGAGCTCAGTCAGGGAACCAGTAGCTACTGGTACACGTTGAGCTGCACCGTCGAGTTTACCTTGCAGTTCAGGGATAACCAAACCGATTGCTTTAGCAGCACCAGTTGTGTTAGGGATGATGTTTTCAGCTGCTGCGCGAGCACGACGGAAGTCACCTTTAGGGTGTGGAGCATCCAATGTGTTTTGGTCGCCAGTGTAAGCGTGAATTGTAGTCATCAAACCTTGAACGATTCCGAATTTGTCTTGCAGTGTTTTTGCCATAGGAGCCAGGCAGTTTGTTGTGCAAGATGCGCCGGAGATTACAGTTTCAGTACCGTCGAGGATTTCATGGTTTACGTTGTAAACGATGGTTTTCATATCGCCAGTAGCTGGTGCGGAGATAACAACTTTTTTAGCGCCGCCTTTAAGGTGCTTCTCAGCTGCTTCTTTAGTTGTGAAGAATCCAGTACATTCCAGAACGATGTCTACGCCCAGGTCGCCCCAAGGAAGTTCTTCTGGGTTACGGTTAGCCAGTACTTTAACTTCTTTGCCGTTCACTTTGAAGAAGCCGTCGTGTACTTCAACATCGCCATCGAAGCGACCTTGAGTTGTATCATATTTAAGCAAATGAGCCAGCATTTTAGCGTCAGTCAAGTCGTTGATTGCTACTACTTCAATGCCCTCTACATTTTGAATACGGCGGAATGCCAAGCGACCAATACGTCCAAAACCGTTAATACCTACTTTAATCATGAGTAAGTTCCTCCCAAGTTTTGATTTAATTTTTTTATGAAGCTATATATTCAAGACAGACGGTGAAGTCCGTCAAGACAACAAGAGTTGTGGTAAAAGAAAACCTTTATTCCATTTCGGCAACGATGACTTCGGCAGCTGCCTCATCAATAATCAGAATATCTTCCTGCCCGAATCGCAGTACGGAATGAATGGCAGCTGCTTTACTTTTGCCGCCCGCAATTCCAATTACCACATCGGTCCGTTCAATATCCTGAAGTCGCATGCCCAGAGTTAGCATGGTGTGTACCACTTCACCCTGATCGTTAAAATAATAACCGAAGGATTCAGATACGGCCCCTTGCTCCTGAAGCTCTTCAATGATCTCCGTTGCAAGTTTGCGTCTTCGTGCCATCTCCACGGCATCACCGATTCCGTGAATTACGATGCGTGACTGTCTGATCAGCTGCAGAATCTCCTGAACGCTTGGGTCCTGAATTAACGATTCATAGGCATGATCACTCAGCAAATCCGGTACATGCAGGAGTTTATATTGTGCTCCTACCCGTTTTGCCATTGTCGATGCAATCGTATTGGCCTGAATTTCAAGGCTTTCTCCCAAACCGCCGCGTGCAGGTACGAACCATACACCTTTTAGCGATGTTGGCGGAGTCAGCTGCTCTGCTACTCCTGCCGTTGTTGACCCGCCTGTAACGGCAACAACGTCGTTATCATTCATTACTTGACTAAGAGCCTTCGCTCCAGCCTTACCCAGTTCCCGTTTGGCAAATGGAGAAATGTCCGAATCGCCGGGAACGACAACTACCTTTTGCAGACCGTAGGCTTGCTTGATGCGTTCTTCCAGCTCGGATAATCCGAACAGCTCCTTGGCAACCGGCTCTAACTGCTGCAGCAGATCATGCCCTGCCTCACTGATCTTCATCCCTGCACTGTCAATTTCAATAAGTCCCTGAGCCTTTAACAAATCGGTCTCAGCCCTCAGAACCCGCTCGGTCATCTGCATGGAATTGGCTAACGTCCTTCTCCCGATCACATCCGATAACATGATCTGGTGCAGAATCGTATACCTCTTCTTCAAAACATCCATGAGATCAGGCAGAAGCTGCTTTTGCACTTCTAAAATCGTTCGCATGCTTTCCACTCCCGCAAGCTTCTCGTTCCAAGCTCTCTTTCATGGCCCTAAAATGTCCCGGGTTAACTTTTTAAGTCCCACGTCTATTCTACCTAAAACTGACGTGACATGCAAGTGTTTCAAAAGCCTTATTTCACAACGTTTTGGCCCATTGTACGCGCTTATTTTCACAATCTCCAACTTCCACAGGAACGCGCAGCCACATTCATACCATATATAGAAGAAAACCAAATTTCTCATCTATATATCGCTTCTACTGACTCCAGGATTGTGCTTCATGCAACCTGTCCAAAACTTCTCTTAGCATTTACTTAAATGCTTTCTTTATCCATTCTTCATCATCATGATCAATTTCAGGTCAATCCAAACCATAAGCTTGATCATATCTCTTGCAATTCAGAATGCCATGAGCTATAATCATTATTGCTGTCACATCAACGTGCGCCCGTGGTCCAATGGATATGACGTAGGCCTCCGAAGCCTGAGATCCAAGTTCGATTCTTGGCGGGCGCGCCATTCTTGATTAGCAGCTCATAACCCTTTTAACCAATGGAACCGTAAAGGTTTCTTTTTTTTCAAAGTTAGTTTGACTTTCTTTGACTTTTTGTTTGAAATTGTTTATGATGTGGGTAATACGGTAACAGTTTAAATAGATACACTATTCCATGTACATTTCCGAGGAGGTTTTTCACGTGAGTTATATTCCTATGGTCGTTGAACAGAGCAACCGCGGTGAGCGCGCCTATGACATCTATTCCAGATTGCTGAAGGATCGTATTATCTTTCTAGGCAGCGATGTAAATGACGTTGTTGCGAATGCCATCATGGCACAGATGTTGTTCCTCGCTGCGGAAGATCCGGAGAAAGACATTCATCTATACATCAACAGCCCAGGCGGATCCATCACAGCCGGTATGGCCATTTACGATACAATGCAATTTATCAAACCTGATGTATCTACCATCTGTGTAGGTATGGCTGCTTCCATGGGCGCTTTCTTGCTCAATGCAGGTGCAAAAGGCAAACGTTTTGCACTGCCTAACAGTGAGATCATGATTCACCAGCCGCTGGGCGGCGCACAAGGTCAGGCTTCGGATATCGAAATCCGTGCCCGCCGCATTCTGAAAATGCGTGATACCTTGAACCGCATCATCGCTGAGCGCACAGGTCAACCACTGGAGCGTATCGAGAAAGATACAGACCGTGACTACTTCATGAGTGCTGCTGAAGCTGCCGATTACGGTATCATTGATAAAGTCATCGCAAACGTTGGCTCCCAAGGCGTATAAGCCGAGGTAACTGGATATTGAAGATATGAACAGGCCAATTGGGTTGACCTGTTCATACTACGAAGAAGCGCCCCTTGTCATGAACATGACGAGGGGCGCTTTTTTTTAGAATGCTTACGAATAATTACTCTGCTGCAATTCCACTGAATGGCTGTGTACCTTTAGGGAGTAACTCTTTGTACGTAAACGGGAATTCCGGGAAACCTTCTGCATAAGCAGTGTATTCATACAGTTGGAAGAACACAACTACCCCTGTAGGCGTTACATAGAAGTCCTGGTCCTTGTTCAGACCTTTATAGCCGTCCAGGTAACCACCGCGAGCCTTAAGCTGTTCACCAACCTTTTTGCCAAGCGTATCGCGCATTGTTTTGTTGTTTTGCAGCACATCATCAAGACTTAGCTCTTTACCTGTATCCAGCGCAAAGGTGTGACCTGTCCGTGTAGTCATCCCGTGGGCTCCGGCATAATCCTCATAACGCTGAGTAACCAATCCCAGCACGCCGTTCTCGTTGTACGTCACCACATAGGTGCTCTCGAATGCATATGGACGGTTGGCTGCTGCCGTTCCGTATTCTGCCGTCTGCTTCTTGAAAGCAGCTACGAATGTATCCACTTCGTTTTTCAACACTTTGTTGATTGCCGCTTCGGCCTCATCGCTAGCAAGTCCACTCACCTGCGGATATTGAATATCTACCTCAGCATTTTTGATATTCACTTTCACGGTTGCTGATTTCACTTTTACGCTATTTTGCTTCACTTTGCTCAGCGACAGTGTTTTGGTTTTACCATCCCAGCTGCCTTGAACTCCCAGATAATCTCTCATCGCCGAAAAAGGAATGTACAGACGTCCCTTGATCAGCTTCGCTTCAACGTTAGGATAATAATTATTTACTTTTAGCGACGGTTCACCGTCCGCCAGGCTGATTTTCATCGTGTTATTCGCTGCAGTCAGTGCGTACTCTTTTGTTTTTGCGTTATAGGTTAATGTACCACCAGCCACATCTTTAACAGCAGTGAGTGATACCCACGTGGATCCACCTTGTAGAAGTCCCTTTTGTGTCAACGTTTTGCCTGCAGACTTCAATGTAACATCTGTGGATGCCGTAACTTTTGACGTAACCGAAGCTGCCTGCACGGAGTTATCCTGCCATACCGCCCCACTACCTACAATAATTCCTGCCGCGAGTAATGCACTTGTCCACTTTTTCCATGATGTCATATATAAAACTCCTCTCGATATTTGCCTATGGTTCATTGCGTATGTATCCTGATCGTATATCTCATACGCTCACCTCTTTATTATAATTAACCCAATTCAGGAAAGGTTTACAGCACCCGTTACAATGTTGTTCAATCCAAATCCATTTGGTAAAGGTTTTGTTACGAACAAATATACAAAAAAGACATCAAATCATTCCTCATTATTCTCGTTAAAGCAAGGATGTTAATGCCTAACTTCTTTAAAGCTCCTCTATATAACAAAAGAGACCCTGCCCAATTGGACACAGTCTCTTCATATCTTCATCTACGTCTAGGTTTATTTCATTTCATACGTAATGTTAAGCATCGTGCTCACTTTTACCTGACCTGTTTCAATTTCTGTACCCGCAGCAGACATTGCCATGTCCTTGGCCGTAGAACTTTCTGTTGCATAGAGCACAGGAACATTGGCATCACCTTGAGTTACAGACAACACAGCACCCAATTGACGTTTAACGGCCTTGGCAATCGCTGCAGCTTTTACATCTGCATTGGCTACAGCCTTCTCGATCACTTGTGCTTCGAAGTTTTCCGGATGTTCTACCGTAAAACGTACATTTTCAATATTGTTGGCACCTGCCTGTGAAGCAGCATCCAGCAGTTCACCAATCTTGTCCATTTCGCGGTACGTAATCGTCAGCGTATGATGAGCGGTATAACCTTTAACTTTCTGACCTTCTTTTTCGCTATACGTATAGTTTGGCTGTAAATAGAATTGACTGGTCTGAATATCGTCTGCACTGATTTTCCACGTATTCTTCAGCAGGTTGGATACCTTTTGAATTTTTGCGGCATTTGCCTTCTGGGCGGAGGCTGCTGTCTCAGCTGTGCTATTCACTCCGATCGATAGATAAGCGATATCCGGCTTTACCTGAATCTCGCCTTTGCCCACGACATTAATCACATTTTGCTGTACCCCTTGTACTTCAGCAGCATAGGCATAATTCCCCGGTGCCACCCACGCTGTACCACCCACCAGCAATGTTCCTGCCACCAATACCGCACCAAGCGGTTTCATCCATTGTTTACCCATTACGCATAGCCTCCTTATGTCTAAGATCTCAATCTCAAAGCATTTTGATACCTTAACAGACGGAGACATTTTCCAAAATGTTGCACTTGATTATGCCCATAACGCAAAAAAGCCCCTTGCGGGACTTCTTCATGTCATGTTAATCATATCTTATTGGTTTTCAAGTTCTTCCTTGCTCACCAAACTCACTAAAGCGTTTACAGCCTGTTCGGCGTCCGCGCCTTCAGCACTAATTTGGATTTCTGTACCAGTACTGATTGCAAGGCTCATGATCCCCATGATACTTTTTGCATTAACTTTTTTGTCGTCCTTCTCGACGAACACTTCAGATGAGTACTTATTCGCTTCTTGAACGAACAGTGCCGCAGGTCTGGCATGGAGACCCGTTTTCAAACGGACAACTACCGGGTGCTTTGTCATGGAAACTTACCCCCTATTAGAAATCTAGACATTAAATACACAATTATATTTATAACATTATACCATTAACCCGCGCAGGACACTAGAAGAAAAAAAACCAGCACAATTCTGATTATTTAACCAGGTCCAAATCCGTTAACCGTGACGTTCATTCCGCACTTTCTCAGCCAACTCGTCAATCTTGCGAAGCCGATGGTTGACACCCGATTTGCTGACGGTACCTTTTAATAGCTCGCCAACTTCCTTCAGGTTAATGTCAGGATGCGCCAGTCTAACCTCTGCGACTTCACGCAGCTTCTCAGGCAAAGACTCCAAACCGACTTCCTTTTGCAGCAGCTTGATATTATCAATCTGTCTCACTGCAGCCCCGATCGTCTTGTTCAGGTTAGCTGTCTCACAGTTGACGATCCGGTTAACGGAATTACGCATATCCCGCATAATCCGTACATCCTCAAACTTGAACAAGGCTTGATGCGCACCAATGATGCTGAGCAGCTCAATAATTTTCTCGCCTTCCTTAATGTATAGGATGAATCCTTTTTTGCGTTCTATACACCGGGCATTAAGATGAAATTCATTGGCCAGATCCACGAGGGCCTGACAGTGCTCTTCATACATGGATGCGATCTCCAGGTGATACGAGGATCCTTCAGGGTTGTTGACCGAGCCACCCGCCATAAACGCGCCGCGTAGATAAGCCCGTTTACAACAGTTTTTCCGTAACAGCTCCTGATTAATTCCTGGAGTAAACAAAAAGCCCTCCGATACAATGTACAGATCCTTTAATATCTCCTGTACCATGGACGGAATTCGAACAATATACACATTGTTCTTTTTCAGCCGCATCTTTTTGCGGACAAGCAATTCCGTATGCACTTGAAAATGCTTTTTAAGCAGAGAGTATGCCCGTCTTGCGATCGCGGCATTCTCCGTCGAAATATCCAAGATTACTTTTTTATTCGATAACTGCACCGCACCTAGCATACGGATGAGGGCTGAAAGTTCCGCCTTTTCGCAGCACGGTTCACTCTCAATCATGGTTAATTCTTTTTTGGTCTGTGCTGCAAACGACATGGGACTTCACCTCTTCCGTAACATCCAATTTTGTACCAGCTGATAAATGTGGTGACTAAGCTTATCAGCATCATGACGCAGATAGGTTCTAAACAGAACAAGTGTATCCGCAACTACCTGATAGCCTGAACTTTTTAGTACATCCATATCCAAAACAACCGGTTTGGCTCCTTTTTCCGCATACCTATTCTGCACCTGCAGCGGAATTTCACCATTATTAACAATAACATAGTCAAAGAGCTGATGCCCCACGTGCTCATGAACCGCCTTGAGGTGGTCACTCACCGTATAGTTATCCGTCTCTCCAGGCTGTGTCATCACATTGCATATAAACATCTTCACGGCCTCTGCCTCGACGACAGCCTCTGCCAGTTTGGGAACTAACAAGTTAGGCAGAATGCTCGTATACAAGCTGCCTGGCCCAATCAGGATGGCATCTGCTTGTCGAATAGCCTCCACAGCCTCTGGCAACGGCTCCACGTGATCCGGTTCAAGGAAAACGCGTTTGATGCGTCCGCCTGCTTCAGGGATCTTGGACTCGCCTGTAACAATTGAGCCATCCTCCATCTCCGCATGCAGCACAACCGCCTGCCCGGCTGCCGGCAAAACCTCACCGCGAACGGCAAACACGCGGCTAAGTTCCCGCACTGCGGTTACAAAGTCGCCTGAAATATCCGTCATTGCAGCCAAAATCAAATTACCCAGGCTGTGGCCTGCAAGCCCCGCGCCTGTATTAAAACGATATTTTAGCATATCCGATAGCAATGGCTCAACATCAGCCAACGCCGTAAGCACGTTACGAATGTCGCCCGGAGGCGGCATTTGCAGTTCGTTGCGCAGGATGCCTGAACTACCACCGTCATCTGCAACCGTGACGATGGCCGTGATGTCCAGCGGCTTCTCTTTCAAACCGCGCAGCATCACGGATAACCCGGTTCCGCCGCCCATTACAACAATCCTCGGACGTTCTCTTCGTGGTCCGGCTTCTTTCATCCCTTCACCCTCTTCAATGACGATCACGGTCAGCGTCGCGATGGCTCACGGTAACAGCTTCAGTTTCGCTGCTTCCCAACATTTTGCCCAAATATTCGGATATGGCTACCGAACGATGCTTGCCGCCGGTACATCCAATCCCGATAATCACCTGACTTTTGCCTTCCTTCCGGTATTGCGGAATCAGGAAGTGCAGCATATCGAGTAGTTTGGTCAAAAACGACTGTGTTTCAGGCCATTTCATGACATATTCATATACATCACTATTCTGCCCCGTATTCGGACGCAAATGATCAATATAATGCGGATTTGGCAGGAAACGAACATCAAACACCAGATCCGCATCGATTGGAATGCCATATTTAAATCCAAACGATGTGATATTCACCGACAGCATATGACTTTCCAAATGAGAAAAGCGGGAAATAATCCGCTCTTTAAGCTGCGCCGGCTTCATCGTACTTGTGTTCAGCACTTGGGTAGCCGAATTCTTAAGCTCCTCCAGCATCTTGCGCTCCAGACGGATGCCGTCAAGCGGCATGCCCTCAGGAGCCAGCGGATGTCTGCGTCTGCTCTCCTTGTAGCGTTGTACAAGGACGGAATCAGTAGCATCCAGGAATAAAATTTCGCAATGAATGGTAAAATGATCTTTTATATAGTTCAAAGACTCGGACAAAGCCGTAAAGAATTCCCGTCCCCGCAGGTCAATCACGAGGGCTACCTTACCGATCTTGCCGTTCGATTGTTCAATCAGTTCCGCAAATTTCGGAATCAACACCGGTGGCAGATTATCCACGCAGAAAAAGCCGAGATCTTCCAGGCTCTGTACCGCAATTGTTTTGCCTGCTCCGGACATGCCCGTAATGATAATGAGCGTGGCGCCTGTGCCTGGTGAAACTTCACCTTCAAGCATAAATGTCCCCTCCTTATCATATTGCTGCCTAATCATATGGTTCCGAGGTTACTAAGAACGCAAGAGAAGTCCTGCCGCGCCAACAATTCCCGCATCGTTGCCCAGAGTTGCTTCCAAGATCTGCACACCCTCCTGCAGCGGTTCAGGTGTCAGTTTCGCAAATACAGCACGTACTTCGTCAAACAGGATATTACCGGCTTTGGATACACCGCCCCCGATGATGAACATTTCCGGGTTTATGACTGCAGCAACAGCCGCCATCGATTTACCCAGATAGAATGCAGCACGATTTACGATGCGCAGAGCCACTTCATCGCCAGCTTTGGCTGCATCGAATACTTCCTTGGCTGCAATTTTGTCCACAAGCGCAAGTGACGTATGATCGCCGCGTTCTACTGCATCCTTAGCCATACGGATAATGCCCGTTGCGGACGATACAGTTTCCACACATCCCATTTTACCACAACCACACTGAATGGCTTCCAGATCAGGCACAACACTGACATGACCCAGTTCTCCTGCCATGCCGGAAAAGCCCTGATAGATTTTGCCGTTCAATATCAAGCCTCCGCCAACACCTGTGCCGAGCGTGTAACATACGCAATTTTCCACACCCTTGCCAGCACCTGCCCAAGCCTCACCCAGTGCAGCAACGTTAGCATCGTTATCTATTTTGACTGGCTTGCCCAGACGCTCTTCCAGAATCGAACGAATGGCTACATTCCGAAATCCGATGTTAGGAGCGAGAACGATAATACCCTCGCGTACATTCGTGAACCCGGCTACCCCAGCCCCTACACCTTCAAGCTGTTCCCAGCTATATGGCGATTCTGCCACGATATGACGGACATACTTCTCGATGTTGGCGATAACCGTATCTACGCCCTTATCCACTTCTGTCGGCCCTTCATACGTATGCATAAGCTGACCTTGTTCATTGCATATACCGACCTTGATTGCTGTTCCGCCGAGATCGACCCCAACGTAGATTTTCTCAGACATGCCGCAAGCCACCTTTATCTATCTAAAATAGTTTAATCCTACGTACCAACTATAATTGAAGGATACGCCTGGGTCAAGACGATAAGACCATTGATACAGAACGCTTCGCCGCGATTGTGAACCCTATCACATCCGTATCATGTATACGTATACAACCTCTCCTCTCTTCTACCAAAACGCAAGCTTTCATGCTTCCCTACTAGAAAGGGAAGCCTCAACTCATGATATTTCATGATCACTCGTTCCATGCGTAAAAGATGACAGTTGTCACCTGAAAGTCATGACAACTCTTACTAATCCCGTCACAGTTCGTTCGGTAAGATGGAAATATCTTAGAGAACAGACAAGGGACGTGATTACAGATGAATACCGACTCAACCATCATACAGCTTGAACAAGTCAGCAAACGGTTCGGCAGCAAGCTGGCCGTTAACCCTATTTCCCTGAAGATTAACCGCGGCTCAATCGTTGCCATCCTTGGCCCAAATGGCGCAGGCAAAACAACCACCTTGAACATGATGCTTGGCCTGTCCACCCCCTCCTCAGGAGAGGTGACCGTTCTGGGAATGCCGCCAGGCCATAGACAAGTCCGTGAGCGCATCGGTGTCATGCTTCAGGACGTGAGTGTCATGGACGGCCTTACGGTTCGAGAAATCATTCGTATGGTGCGCAGCTACTATCCTACCCCGCTGAATGCGGACAAGATCGAAGCTTTGACAGGTCTAAGGCCTGAAGATCTGAATAGAAGGGCTGAGAAGCTGTCAGGTGGTCAGAAGCGTAGTCTGAACTTCGCCCTTGCCATGGCAGGTGACCCGGATGTGCTTTTCTTCGATGAGCCTACGGTTGGCCTGGACTCCGAGACCCGAAGGTATTTTTGGAAGCAGATTCGCCAGCTGGCCCAGCACGGCAAGACGATACTTTTCACGACACATTACCTGCAGGAAGCCGATGAAGCAGCCGACCGGATTATCTTTTTCGCGGGAGGTTCAATCGTTGCAGACGATACGCCTGATCGTATCAAAGACGGAATCACCAAACGGACGCTTTCCTTCTCGCTGCCAGTTGGCCAGATGGATAACGGACTTGTAACTCCCGATGCAGCACTACTGGACATCCGTACACAGATTGAAGAACTGCCTGGGGTTGAACGGATCGAGTATCGCAAAGACCGCTGTATTCTTCATACACAGGATACAGACGCTCTGATTCGTGTCATCATTACAAGCCAGCTGCCTGTTAGAGAAATCCGTATTGAAACCGGACAACTGGACGATGCTTACGCTACCTTGCTCGATACCATGAAGGAGGAACATTGATATGTCTATACTGTTTGCCCAATCTCGCGTTGAAATGCTTCGCATGTCCCGCAATGTCTACTTTGTGTTTTGGTCACTGCTGATGCCTGTGATCTTCTACGTTCTCTACACCCGCATATTTACCACAGATGCAGTAGATGCGAAGGAGTGGAACGCACACTACCTCATGTCTATGACCTGTTTTAGCGTTATGGGTTCATCCATTATGACCCTGGGGATCCGGCTCGTTCAGGAGAGAGTACACGGCTGGGTCACCTATCTGCGCGTCACTCCTCTCCCGGACTCCATTTATTTCAGCGGCAAAATGATCGGTCAGACAGCCATGCATCTGTGTTCCATTGTCATTATTTTTGTAGCAGGCTATCTGATTAATGGCGTTACCCTCTCGGTCTCCGAGTGGATCGGCTCCGCACTGTGGATTTTGGCTGGTTCTCTGCCCTTTCTCGCCCTTGGTACGTGTATTGGCACCTTCCGCCGTGTCGATACCGCTACCGGGCTCAGCAACGCTCTATATCTTTCGCTCGCTTTACTTGGGGGGATGTGGATGCCGTTGGACGTCATGCCGAGCTGGCTTGCAGAAATCGGTCATTGGCTGCCTTCCTACAGTTTCGGCAATGGAGCGTGGGTTATTGTAACCGGTGGTGTACCTGAGCTACGGGATATCCTGCTATTGGCAGCATACTTGGCGGCTTTTATGTTAATATCCACATATATCCGCAGCAAACAAAAGGAGGCTTAATCTTGGCATGCTTCAGCGTTTTGAGCTTTTCCCTAAGCGGTACGGAATTTATCCATACATCTGGATGATCTATCTTGCTATGCCGATTTATTATTTATGGAAAGCTCATGGGCTTGATTTGTACATCGGTGTCACGGTATTCATTATATTTATCCTGACTTACCGGCAGCTATATAAGACGTCCGGAACCTCCGCATTCTCCTACTGGCTTGGTGTGCAGATGGCTGCCGTACTGGTATTAAGTCTTATGATTGATCCGAACATGTTCTTTCTGGGCTTTTTCTCGGCCAACTTTATCGGATGGTATACGGAGCAACGGATGTTCCGGCGGTTTCTATTGCTTTTTGCCATCGTCCAGACCATCCCCATTGCTGTTAACATCAAGGAATTTACTGCGGAGCAACTCCTGTTCTTTACTCCGTTTTACCTGATTATGCTGGTATCTCCCTATGGAATCAGAACCATGCTGGATCGTCAGCAGCTGGAAGCGAAGCTGGATGAGGCCAACCAGCATATCAAGGAGTTGATCAAGCGGGAAGAACGCATGCGTATCGCCCGCGATCTGCATGATACGATGGGACATACACTCTCTTTGATCACGCTCAAGAGCGAACTCGTCACCAAATTAATCACCAAAAATCCCGAACGTGCCATACAGGAAGCGCGTGAGATCGAACGCACCTCTCGAGCAGCGCTGCGTGAAGTAAGGCAGCTTGTCTCTGACATGCGGGCGATCAGCATAGCTGAAGCGCTAGCCGACGCCCAAGAGATGCTGAAGAGTGCAGACATTGAGCTTCAAATAACAGGCGATCTGGAGCCGCATGGCGATGTGCCGGACTTGACCCAGAACATGGCCAGTCTCTGTATGCTTGAAGCCGTAACCAATGTCGTGAAACATAGTGGTGCCTCTCAGAGTCTGATCCATCTGGAACGAACACACGATGGCGTTCAGATCACGGTAAGGGATAATGGTCACGGCATGCCTTCCACCGAACGTCCAGGCAACGGACTGAAGGGCATGTCTGAACGCCTGGGACTGATTGATGGTTCTCTACGGATTACATCCGATGCAGGAGGAACTATTCTCGTCTTTTCCTTTCCGCTGATTGCCAGTGAACCCCAAGGAGGAGTGTAATAATGATTCGAATCATGATTGCCGAAGACCAACGCATGCTGCGCGGCGCACTTGCATCACTGCTTGATCTCGAGGACGACTTTGAAGTCATCGGTGAAGCAGGTAACGGAGAAGAAGCACTTCAGCAGATCTCTTCTCTTAAGCCTGACCTATGCCTAATGGATATTGAAATGCCTGTCATGACGGGTCTTGAGGTCGCAGAACGTATAGAGCAGCTTGGCCTGACCTGCCGTATTATCATCCTTACAACTTTTGCCCGGCCGGGCTTCCTGGAACGAGCTATTCAGGCCGGTGTGCAAGGTTATCTGTTGAAAGACGAGCCAAGTGACCGTTTAGCGGAAGCTATTCGCCGTGTCATGAATGGTGGGCGGGAAGTGTCCCCCGAACTGGTCTTTGGCGCTGCCAAGGAATCTAATCCCTTAACGGAGCGGGAGAAGGAAGTGCTGAAACTGGCAGCAACCGGCATGAACGCCAATCATATCGCAACCTCACTCCATCTCTCGTACGGCACCGTACGTAATTACCTGTCCGAAGCCTTTAACAAGCTTGGGGCAAAAAATCGGATGGAAGCGGTCAGTGTGGCTGAGGAGAAAGGCTGGTTGTAAATCGGATTTGCGTCATCCAGTGACGCGATCCACGGGCGAACTACATATACAAAAACGTGGCCTCTGGCCCGTGCGCAAAACAAAAACGCCTCCCTACGGGAGGCGTTTCAACTTTTTCAGCCGTATAATCCTCACTAATCCCAGTCGTTGAGCCGATCGTTATAGCTTGGTTTCCACACGTACTGGTTCTTCGGTCTTCTCCATTTTGTTGACATCCAGGATATCGAGCAGGAAGACAAAGATCGGAATACCGATAATAAGGCCCCAGATTCCCAGGAAGTGTTGTGACAGAATTAGTACGATAAACGTATAAAACATCGGCAGCTTCGTCTTATGTGCCATCAGTTTTGGATTAAGGAAATACGTTTCCAGCGCATGAATGATGACAATCATGACGATAACGATAATGCTCAGCTGTATTCCGCCCATTTGATAACCGATCAGACACAGAGGCACCAATGATATAATAACGCCTGCTACCGGTACAAGGCTCAGCAGGAATACGAGAATCGTCAGAGCAAACAGATACGGGAATCCGAGTATCCATAGACCCAGAATGGTCAGAGCGGTATTGAATACGGCGATCATCAGCTGAGCCTCAATCACTTTACCAAAAGACGATACAAATTTGTCCCCAAGATAAGCCACTTCATTGTAGAACCAGCCGATCTTGCTCGTTTTGAACTTGGATGTGAACTTGACGATCTCCTGCTTCTGCAGCAGGAAGAACAGACTGAGTATGATGACCAGTAGAATAAACTCAAGCCATTTGCTCAGAGCAAATATATACTTCAATGCATCGTTCGCATAGTTCTTGATATCGTATGATTGAAGGAAGCTGGCCACTTTGGCTGCCAGATTATCCCCTTCGGCGGTATCGAAGAACGTCATAATCTCATTGGTTAACTGAATGACCTGATTGACAATTCTCGGTGAATATCTCGATATCCCCAGCACAATAGCTGCAATGACGATCAGATAGAGCAGTATGACGACGACTTTATAATTAATCGGAAATAGCCGATTTAGTTTCCCCGTAATAAACTGCTGCAACCGATTCATGACATACGTCACTAGAAATAGCAGCAAGATCATGTGCAGCATACTCCCCATGCTGAACAGGACCAAACAAAACAACAGCAGAATCAAAAAGCGTCTGACTGTTGCATTTTTTAACCACTCTTTAATCATTTCCCCCAAAATCTTCACCTCGCAGCTAATATGCCCATTATGTATACGATCTCATGTCCATTTGGTTTCAAAAAAAGAGAAGCCTCCCGGCTTCTCTCACGTGATGAGACTTCCCGTTGTCTCTTATTTATAGTTTATGCAGCTCACTACCTTGGTCATGCTTATTTATCCAGCGTTTCGCTCCAGTCGTGGATAATACTGCCTTCAAGGTACTTCTCACAGTCCATGGCCGCCATACAGCCCGAGCCTGCAGCCGTGATGGCTTGGCGATATTTCGTATCCTGAACGTCACCGCAGGCGAATACACCTGGAATGTTCGTTTCGGTGGTTCCTGGCTTCACCACAACATAACCGTGGTCATCCAGAGCAATCTGGTTACCCAGGAAGCCCGTGTTAGGCGTGTGGCCAATCGCTACAAATACGCCATCGGCTTCGAGCAGCTCCTCTTGACCGGTCTCGTTATTGCGCACCTTCAATCCCTTGACACCCAGTGCCTCTGGCACAACTTCGAGCGGTGTCCGGTTCAGAGCCCATTTCACCTTCTCATTGCTGCGCGCCCGGTCCTGCATGATCTTCGATGCCCGCAATTCATCCCGGCGGTGAACGAGTGTCACGTCTGTTGCAAAACGGGTCAGGAAGCTGGCTTCCTCCATCGCGGAATCGCCGCCACCCACAACAATGATTTTCTTGCCACGGAAAAAGAATCCGTCACATGTCGCGCACGTACTTACGCCGCGCCCCACATTTTCCTGCTCTCCCGGAATGCCGAGATAGCGGGCAGAAGCACCGGTAGAGATAATAATCGACTCCGCCTCAAGCTCACCAATGCCTCCGACCTTCACCTTGAATGGCGGCTTGCTGAAGTCAACTTCCTCTACCCATCCATTCTTGAATTCCGCTCCAAAACGCTCTGCTTGCTTCCGCATGTTATCCATTAATTCCGGCCCCATAATGCCCTGCGGGAACCCTGGAAAGTTTTCAACCTCTGTCGTGGTTGTCAACTGGCCTCCAGGTTGCAAACCTTCTATGACCAAAGGGTTCAGGTTGGCACGAGCCAGATATATCGCTGCCGTCAAACCTGCAGGTCCGGTTCCGATCACAATCGTTCTGTATTTAGACATATAGATACCGCCTCCTTGATAAGGTTGAGAGTGTGTTGACTGGAAAACTTCTAGAGTGATATAACGAAGCCTATTCGTTAAGTTTACCCGTTTTGCAGGCAATTGTATCCTTCATGAAATTCCGATCTTTCTCAAACTGTCTCCAAGCACGTAATGTTGCTCATCTATACGGCCAACAAGAAAGGGTACATGTAACCCGGAGTAGACTACACGGTTGGCGGGATGCTTCCGCACACCCGAACAATCTGCCGTGCGTATTTGCTAACAGTGGAAGCCGATATGCCGTACCGTTCCGCAATGCTCTGATAGGTAACGGGACGACTGTGGATTTTGGCTGCGAGATATTCCAGCCCCGCAGCCCAGCCTTCAATTTGCTTGAACCCCGGGCCATCCGGATGCACTCTGGATACATAATCGGTCCAGATCCGTTCCATCTCCTGCTGCAGCTCTGCTTTCGCTTCTGTCATCTGCAGAGCACGCTCCACTACGGCTTGCCAGTGCGAAGTCGTTTCCGACTTGGCTTGCACTGTACTTGATTGCATCTTAGAAAGAAGACGGTCTGTTATCCCGGATACCGGTTGTTGATCATGGTTCTTGCCCTGATTCTGCTCTTTCATTTGGAGCCCTTTGAGCACAGATTCAGCCGCAGCAACCAGATCCTGATCTTCATCAGGCTCTTGTACGAAGGATTGCAGGGCTTGCTGCACTTCATAATCACCAATCATGGCCAAGGCATGAATGACCTGAAGCTTGGTTGCACGATCTCCATGACGCAGCGCCCAGAAGAACGATGAACGGATGAGCGGGTCATTTTTCATCTCTTCCGGTATACCGTTACCATAGTTCTCCCATTGTCTGAATTGCTCGTCAAACGGAAGATGGTAGTGATAGCTGAGCTTCTCCGGCTCACGCTCCCCTTCCCGAACGGCATCAAGGCCAGACAGATAGAACTGGGAAACCTCTGAGCCCGGATCAAGCTTGGACACATGGCGCCATAGCCGCTCTGCAACATCGTAACGCGCCGTATTATATGCTGCCACAGCTGCGTAATGAGCAAGCGCCGGATCGGCTGCCGTCTCTTCATCCTTCAAGAGTCGGCGGAAATGGGTATAGGCCGAGTCATGCTGCCCAAGAATCCCCATGGTGGTAGCCAATTTATACACCTGCTCCTTTTGGTAAGGCACGATGACACGCAGCTTTTTGATCAACAATAACACTTGGTCTGCCCGATTCTCGTTCTGGTGGAAGATCGCGAGATTACACAAGGCATGCAGGTTTCCCGGCTCCTGCTCCAGCACTTCGGCAATCGTCTCTTTCGCCTTGGGGAACAGTCCCATATAGTAATAAGCAAGCGCAAGATTGTTACGGGCTGCCAAATAGTCAGGGTAGTCGGGTGACATGCCCTCCAGAAGTTCGGCTGCCTGAGCAAATTTCCCCTCTTCCAGCAGCTCTCTTGCCTGATCGTGCTCAACCACACCTTTACGGGATTTGATCCGGTTCAGCTTGGCCGGGCGATCCAGCTCATAATACAGAAGCTCCATCATCTCTTCGGCTTCCGTCATGAACTGCCCCTGTGGGTCCTCCTCCAAATACGTAACAAGTGCCTGCTCGGCTTCCTCAAACCGGTCCATATTCGCATAATTGTTGGCCATATAGAAGTAGCATTCCGTCATGGACGGATCCACCACCTCCAGCACATGCGCCAGAACAGCATTGGAAGCTTCGTAATCTCCCTTCTCAGATAATATACCCGCCATATTGCAATGGTTCACCGGATTTTCCGGTTCATATTCAACAGCTTTACGAAAATATTTTAATGCCTTGTCAACATGATTACGGTCCAGCGAGCGGACAGCTCTCTCGAAAAAGAAAGAAGCATCCAAGTGAATCGGTATAATATTGGCAAGGGGTCCTTCTGCCCGCACTAGCTTGCCCTTCATCTTCCAAGGCACCTCCTCTTTGCTTTCATTCATACTCTCCAGTATACCACATCTGGCGGCGGTCTTCTCAACATGTAGTTTCAAGAGCTTTATGCAAAAATTGCACATAAAAAAGATGCCATTCCATCCTCCTTGAAGGGTGAAATGCCATCTGAATTTCATGGGAATTTCTCTTTGAAAATGGAGATCCCTCTCCATTTACAACTTCGCTGCCATCGTCGGTGATAGTCTAATGTCTATCGTCTTCCTGAACGGTGTCATGAAGTTGACCAGCACAACCTTGCACCTGTCTGGTAATTTCGCCTCGCGTACGGTTGCTACCAGATGGCCTATCTCGCCTCCGGTTAGCTCGATCCAGTCTTCTCCACAAGAATAGCGGAGCGTTCCACCCTTCCACAGATAATGCCCGCCACTCGTCTCAAGCAGCTCGCCAGATGACAGCTCCCCTTCATCTCCGAATACGAAGGACAACTGCGTCATAACCTCCTCGGGTTCGTCACCTGACAAATCCAGCTTCCACCCCTTCTCCGTTGGTACTACCTCCGCACTTATGCGGAATGTCTGTTCATGCGTAAGTTCTCGGCTCTGATGAGGCAGCAGATACCAAGGGCTAGTGGAAGTTTTCACAGTCTCGGGCAGCTGATCTGCAGGAATAGGAGCATAATAGCCTTTCTTCTGTTCACCCTTCAGGCGATATCCTGCGGGCAATCGGTCCATCTGCTGCATTGGCACATAGCCGGGATTGAAGTAGGAGGCCAGCTGCACGGCCAGAAGACGCACCGAACCATGACGAAGAGCAAAGAAAGAAGGCACTTCCGTCATTATGGTTATGCTTGTCGCATGATCCCTTATTCGGGCAACAGGCGCGCCAAAATCCGTATGCATCCGGCTATGAGAGATATGTCCATAATGTCCTGCTGACGCCATTTGTTGTAAATAACCTTCGCGCGCAAAGTGTTCATTCAACATGATCTCATACTGCTTAGGCAGTTCATCTTCGACCTCATATATCTCCTGCAGCTCCGGCTCCAGCAATAACCGAATGAGCGAATTGACCGAACATACGCCAGGGTCTGTTAGTGAATCGCCTGCCCATTTCGCCATATTGGCCAAGAGCGGATCTTGGTCTATTCGCGCAAGGATTGCATATGGCAGGTAATAAGGGGACAAGTCATGCATACTGCCCAGATCCTGACGGCCCGAGTAATCCGTAACAATCTCACCTGTCGGATGTACCAGATACACCATCATGCTCAGATTAAGTCTGACGGGCTCAAGCAGTTCAGGACGATTCAACAAGCGAGCCGCATGGATCAGCATCATGTCGCTAACCGCGTTATAGATTCCGTTGCTGCGTTCTGTCCACTCCCCATCTGGAGTTATATCCATTCCTTCCGCCAGCCACTGCTCTGCACGCTTCACTGCCTCTTCCAGGTCAAACAGCTGATGCAGGAAACCAAGAGCCGCGCATAACACCCAGCGATGGTTCGGCGTATGGCAACCTCCTGTAAGCATGACAGGTACAGTTCGTTCCAAAAATAACCGCATATTGTCCAGCACAGGCTGCAGCTCCTCCCAATCCTGCTGTTGAAGCAGCTGGTATAACTGAGCATATCCCACCACGACAAACGCCGTGTCTGGCGGTGAATGATAGTTGGTCCATCCCGGAGATATGGAGCCGTCTTCATGCTGGTTACGGAGCACAAACTCCGTTGCCAGTAGAAGGCAATGTAACAGCTCTTCATTCCGATAATAGCTTGAATCGGGGTTAGCAAGCGCTGCCCCCCAGTAACACATATCCGTAGGGGTTCCGGTCGTATGATTAACCCAGGCGATACCGGTGTAGGGATCGATTGTTCCACCGTAGTATCGGCTATTTGGATCAAGCACCTGCCGGGACAAGCCTCTCTCCACCGCCTTGTCATTGCTATCCACCAGTTGCTTGTACATGTGCCATTCCCTCCAAACTGAGTATTTGCGCGTGGCTGGGCTGGATTGCCAAAGAAACAGCCGCAGCGCACTCATCCAGCGCACGGTCTGTTTCCTACATCATCGTTCCTCCCTTGCCGTATCCATCTTCTTCATAAGCAGTTCGTGACTCTCATGAATTTCATCCGGTGTACAAGCTGATTTCAGTTCATAGACCTTGACCCTTGCCCGGCGGATCATGGGGAGGTATGCATCATAGAAATGCATATCTTGACTGTGCACATACGGGCACCAGTGATCCGAAAGGCCGAGTGTCTCATGAATATGAACGCCTACGATATCATCCATCAGCCCTTGCATCTCACCCACGCTGTCGTAGAGCCCCAGACGATCCATCATGATGGCATGCCCGGTATCATACCAGATGCCGACTGTAGCCCCTTGCAGAGCCTCAATAATGGTCTTGGCTTCAGCCAGCGTAGGAATCTGCTGGGGTCTTGAGCGGGTTTCGATGCCGAATTGGACATGGAGACCTTGGGCTGCTGCCTGATTGCAGACTTCATCCAGGCTGCGAATAATCTGTTGGACGTAACCGGTGCTCAGTGCCTGCCGCCGTTCAACGAATTCCTCCCATTTGCTGCGATACTTAGGTGAATCCTTCCCCTCGTCGTGATACAGCTGAGCAAGCTCCTTGCTGACACTCTCCGGGATAGGTACCTCTCCCGGGTGTACAACAACAGCCTCTGCACCGTAACGATGGGCATATTCTGCGGAACCGACAAGCAGTTTAATGGCCTTTTGACGCTTCGTTTCGTCCTGGAATCCGAGCAGTACCGAGTCTGTACCGTAATCCGGGTCCGCCACATGAGGAAATGTGTTATGCACACTGGAAACACCAATCTCCCCGCGCTCAATCATAGGCTCAATAGATGTCAGCATTTCCTTCGTCACGTTGTAGTTAAGTTCAACACGGCGGAAGCCAAGCTGGCGAATTTCCTCGATCATGGCCTCGCCTACCTGATGACGCTTAATGTTCCAGCATGTGGAGAACGAATACTCACCCTTGTCATTTTGCTGCATACAAGCTCACTCTTCCTTTCTGTTGCAACCTTTCCCACATATGATGGATATGGCTTCAATCAACCTTTTACAGCTCCAAGCATGGCACCACTAACGAAATATTTCTGCAGCCAAGGATAGACCAGCAGGATGGGAACGGTAGCAAATATAACGGTGGCAGCCTTCAGACTTTCCGGCGTAAGCGGTGCGCGGTTTGCACCCTCCATCTGTGTCAGTTCACTCACCATGTTGTTCTGTACCATTTGGAACAGCTTAAGCTGCAGCGGATACAGCTGTGGATCGTTAATGTACATCAGGGAATCCTGGAATCCGTTCCAGCGTCCCACCGCATAGAAGAGAGACAAGGTGGCCATCACTGGCAGCGAGAGCGGAAGAATGATTTTCAACAACGTATGAAGATGTGAGCTTCCATCGATCTCAGCCGACTCCTCCAGACTTTCCGGGATGCCATTGAAGAAGGAGATCAGGATAATCAGGTTAAACGGACTGACCAAGCCCGGCAGTATCAAGGCCCAGACCGAATTCAGCAAATGCAGATCACGAATCAGCAAGTATTCCGGAATGATCCCGCCACTGAAGAACATCGTAATGATGATCACATACATGAAGAGCTTGCGGCCCTTCAGTTTCTTCTTGGTCAACGGGTACGCTGCAGCAATAGTAAACACCATGCATAATACCGTAGTCGCAATCGTCAGAAGCGCAGTGTAACCAAGTGAATAGAGCATGGAATGGTCAGAGAACACCTTGACGTATGCATCCCAATTAAACTCCTTCGGAAACAGCCTCACTTCTCCCGATGTTATCGCTCGGTTGGAGCTAAACGATATGGCAATCGTGTGCAGAAAAGGAGCCAAACAGAACACGACAAACAGGGTTACAAAGGAGATATTAACGATATCAAAAATCCGATTTGAGGTGCGGTCACTCATATGCGCACAACTCCTCTACTGATGGTCTAGAGAATAACAGGCTCGCAATACGTTCTTTTCCTCTACAAAATCCCTTCACCAGTTACCTTTTTCGAAATGTAGTTGGAGCCCAGCACGAAAATAAGACCCACGACGGCCTGGAACAGTCCGACTACCGTTGCCAGTGTATACTGCCCGGATTCCAAACCCATCCGGTATACGAAGGTGCTTAGAACATCTGAATATTCACGCACCGCTGTGTTCCCGATAATGTAAGGACGATCGAATCCAATCGTGACCATGTGCCCCAGATTCAGAATAAGCAAGGTTACGATGGTCGGCTTGATGCTCGGCAATGTAATATGCCAGATCTTTTTGAGACGTGTTGCTCCATCAATCTCAGCCGCTTCAAACAACTCCTTGTTCACACCCGTCAGCGCAGCCAGATACAGGATGGTTCCCCACCCGGCACTTTGCCAGACACCGGTAAAAAGGTAGGTTACAAGCCACGGATTCTTTTCCGTCAGAAATGGGATGGGGTTCAGCCCCATACTCTCGAGCACACCGTTTACCATACCTGATTGGTTGCCAAACAGCTGGTATACGATCCCTCCGATAATCACCCATGAAATGAAGTGAGGGATATACAGAATGGTCTGCGACAGCTTTTTGAACCATTTAAACCGAATTTCATAGAGCATGATTGCCAGGATAATTGGAGCAGGAAAAGATACAATCAGATCCAGAAAATTGAGCATAAAGGTATTTCGCAGCGTGGTGTAGAAGTCCCGCATCCCAAATACCTCGCGGAAGGCATCAAAGCCAATCCACTCGCTGCCGCCAATACCCTGGAACAGGTTAAAATCCTTAAATGCAATCTGTACGCCGTACATCGGTCCGTAACGGAAAATCACGAAGTAAATAAGGGGCAGGGAAATCAACGCGTACAATTGCCAATACCTCTTCAAGTAGGGGGTCATATCTGTCTCCTCCAATCCGTGAAGATAAACTGTGCCGCCTCAAGTGACGGTGACGGCACAGGTCACTTCAAAGTTTATCTGCTCTCTCCAGTCAGCTCTGTACCACTTGCGAGGATCATTTTCTTATTTGGCAGCAAGCTCCTGAACAGCTTGTTCAAGTTCTTTCTTCAGTGCTTCACCGCCGAGTGACATGTAATCATTCATTTCCCGTTCGTATACTGCTTCGAATTCCTCCGGTTTCGCCATTGCTGTTTTGACGATAATGACATTGAGCTTATCTTTGAGTGCTGTACCATATTTCATTTCCGCTTCAATCGGTTTGTCGAAGATAATCGGTCCTACAGTGTCCGTATTGGCAATATCAATGGACTGCTTCAACATCTCCTGATTGTTCTGCGGGAATCCCAAGACCCAAGCTTTTTCATTCATGGCCTGGTCACCCACATTTTTGCCGTTCGAAATGATGGCCATATCCCCTGCATTGAAAAGACGATCCTTGGCTTCCTGCGAGGCATCCTCTTTGACAACAGGAAGTCCATCAACCAGTTCATAGTTCTCACCTTCAACCCCATTGAGGATATCCAGCAGGTTATTGTCTGAAGCCATCCAGTCCAAATATTTAATGGCTTCCACAGCGCGTTTACTGCTTTTAGGAATCATGATGTACATGCCGTTGGAGCCGTAACGAGACTTAATATGTTTGTTGTCTACATTCGCATTGGTATAAGCATCAACTGGAACCAGGTTGCTTCCCTCTACATTTTTGCGCAGATTGTCCAGCGTTCCATCTGCATAGAAGATGGCATCCACATCTTCAGACCAGTAGCCGATGTTACCGTTCTGCACGTCCTTGGCCAGTTGAGTTTTATCTTCATCCAGACTGAAGTCTTTGCTGATTAAGCCCTCGTTGTACAGCTTGTTCATGAACTTCATGGCATCCTTGAAACCCTCATGCAGCGGCAGCTCAAAACGCTGAGCGTAAGTCAGGTCACCACTAACCGGCTTGATAAAGGAGTAGATTAATGTTTCAAATTGAGCTGGAGCCAGCGCCATTCCCATTGGAATGTTTTTGCTGCCAAGCTGGCCAGGGTCCTTCTCTTTAAATGCCTTCAAAGTGGTATACAGTTCATCGGTGGTTGTAGGCAATGGCAATCCCAGTTTGTCCAGCCAGTCCTTACGAATGTACGAGCTGTATCGTCCTGTAATCGCACGTTTACCCGGTATAGCGAACTGCTGGCCTTCCAGCTGTCCAAACTTTAATGTATCCTCGCCCAGGAACTTCTTCAGGTTCGGTCCATACTGATCCAGCAGTTCACCGACATCGGTCAGCCCGCCCTGCTGGGCATAGCGGTAGAACACACTTGAGTCATATACAAAAACAATATCGGGAACATCGGTATTGCTGGCCATGAGAACATTCAGCTTCGTCACTTCTTCCGAGCGTTGAATCGGTACGAACTGCACATCGATATTATTCGGGTCACCGAATTTTTCCTGCACCAGCTTTGATAAGTAGTTATTCGTAATGGTGTAAGGTGAAGGACTGTTACCACGATCAAACACTTCCACTTTCAAGGTGACACGCTCGCCATTACCTGACGCATTGCCATCTGCTCCGCCTTGTTCTGATGCGGATGAACAGCCGGCCAGCAAGGAAACTCCCATTACCATCGTAAGCGCAAGTCCTACCCATTTCTTTAGACTCCCTTTGGTTGCTTTTCCTGTCATTTGTGTCATCTCCTTTGCCCTTGTGTGAATGGTTAAATCCTGCCCAGAGTATTCCACATCATTCCTGACATTGGCAACAAACCCGTTTCGTAAACGCTTACATAAGGAGAATGGTTTATGCCAGCGACGATTTTCGTACACTGACCATTTTCATTGGTTCCTTGACCCATGTATTCCATTCATGCTGCACAGTGTTATTACCGCCCAACCGACCTGCTTTCAAAACACGATAAACCATTTTCATACACTGCCTATATTCGCATGAACACAATAAACCGGAATCATGTGAGTTTGTCACACGATGAACTGTCCCTCTAACAGCTGAATCGTTATGCTACAACAGCAATAGGGCGAATTCGTGCATGATGCTCTCCTGACGGAGAGCGCCTGCACGAAATCCGCCCTGTACATGTCCTGATGTAGTCAGCCGCTCGACTCTTTCTCTTTATAATTGTTCGCGGGATGCTCACGCTTCGAACGGCGATAATCACCTGGTGTAATCCCTGTTACCCGTTTGAACACACGTCCAAGGGTAATTCCGTTGGCATACCCCACTTTCAGAGCAATGTCCTGCAACGAAAGATCGGTGTGGACCAGAAGTCGTTCAACCTCCTTCATCCGCAGCTCGGTCAGGAAATCCACAAACTTCATGTTAAACTCTGTTTTGAATAAATAACTTGCATGCTTGCCCGAAACCTGGAATCGATCACTCAGATGCTTCAGCGAAAGATCAGGATTCGCAAACTGTTCTTCGATGTATGTTTTCATCTCATTGACCAGTGCTCTGTAACTCTTGGTTTCGGTCACCGATACATAGGTTCGGAACAGTTCAGTCAGATCATCAAACAGCATGGATTTAACATCCTCAAGCGTCTTCGCTTCCTTCATCGATTTTAACCACTGATTCAAGTTCTCTTCGGATAATTTCTCCTGCAGCTCCTCTGACATCATGGCCACTTCGCGGCGAAGCATCTGCAGCATGGCCTCGAGAAGAGAGAGAATATCTTCATCAGGCAGCATGTTGTGCTCGAAGGCAGTAAAAATCTCCTCAAGCAGGTCACGCCACTGGCCGCTCGACATTCGGAATCGCTTCACAAAATCGGCAATCATCTGCAAGTAGGTGTAGGTTTCAAGCAGCTGCTGAGAGGTTTCACCAGCCCCGGCCAAAACCACATCTCCATTCATCAGGAGCTTGCGCTGCATTACGGCTTCTGCTGCTGTATATGAGTCACGGATTGCTCCTACCCCTCTGGCAATCGGCCCGATTCCGAAGCTAAGCGAAATACGCAGATTCTGTTCCACCCAAGACCTGAACTCTTCTGCAACTGCACAGATTCGGTCAGTCATATCTTCACTGGGTTCCAGGGACTGAAACAGGATCGCAATCCGGTCCGCACTCACCCACTCCATCCAGCATTGCATTCCCGTGTTACGAGTGAGCTCCTGCAAGACGTTCATCAGAGCGAATTTTAGCGTGTTCTGCTCACCTCGCGTATATCGTTCCTGGAACCCCTGCTCATATCGATTGATTTCTCCCAGTACAACCGTGAAGTGTGATGACTGATCCGTGTCCGTTAACGGTGATAGCTCCTTTAATCGTTCAGTGGCACGATCCAGATTGTCACCCTGCAATAGATCGTTAAATAGCTTGCTCCGCTGCAGCAGCGCATTTTCCCTGCTTTTCTCGTCATAATCCATCATGTGATTAATCAGATTTTCCAGCACGCCGTCAATCAGCTTCATTTCATCCACACTTGACCCTGATTGCTCCGATGCTCTGATTTGATGGGCCTCAATTCGGTTCATGATTATCTGAATAGGCTTATAATTGCGGCGAGTGATATAGACAATATAAATGATGGCACAGACAACAGTCAGGGCTGCAATAAACACCCATACATAAGAAATGACCGATACCCAGCCAAAGAGATTGCCTGCCTTAATACCACTATCGAGCGTCCAACCAAGCCTTTCGAGGTGAAGTGTATTTAATGGTTGTCCCCCATGAGCGCCTTCACTGTCTGAGTGGGCATTATATACAACCTGACCCTTCTGATCCGTAACCGTCATGAAGGAAAGCTGTCCATTCACCATGCTGTCGATGCTCTGCTCAATACTGCTCATCTTGATATTAATGACCAGTACACCATCGGTACCAAAGGGTAAAGGCATGTCCTTATTAACCGTGAGCACCCGGATTGGGGTACGCTGAACCGACTCCACATCATATACGCGGACAGGCTGCCACCCGGGACCAAGGGAACCAGACATAATCTGTTCAATCCAGTATTGATCTGCAAAACCTTCTATTTCTCTTGCTCCGCTTGAAGTTAAAGCGCTATCATTCTTTTTATCATATAAATAAATCGATTGAATCCATGAGGAGGAATTCGTCAGTTCACGCAAACTCTGCGCGATGGTATAGACGGTTTCCTTGCTTGCCTGACCTGGATTGTTGAAGTAGAGCTTATACGCCTGCTCACTCTGTACGGCCTCCGTCACCGACAGTTCAATATCACGAATAGTACGATCAAGATTATCTACCAGATAACTGGCGGATATACGGTCTGCTTTTCTCGTTTCTTCTCGGGAGATATCGTTAATGAACACAAAAGCAATAAAAATGAGTATGGTCACGGTAAGAAAAAAAATAGGGAAATACGAAAAGAGTAACCGATAATACCAAGTACGGGACAATAGACCCCACTCCTCACTCCACTGAGCTAATGTACATCAGCTGTGGTTCTCCTATTTATCACATTTTCATTCATTCTTGCTCTGATTGTGGCGTTTTCGGGTAACTCCAAATAAGTCCGATAGATGCAATTTGATGTTATTATAGCACAAGCTTCAGAGCAGCCAAGCAGGGAATTATAGCATTAAGCAGTTCAGATATAATTTAGAAAAACAAAAAAACCGTGCTGAGCAGCTAGCTACTCAAACACGGAACAGCAAATCTCCATGAACACATTAAATTCCCGAATCTCTAAACAATGTCGCCATGGAGCCTCCATCCACAATAATGCGAACGGCTCTTGCCAGCATTGGCGCAACAGGCAGGACTTTGAAGCACTCCGGATGGTCATCAGGCAGCGCAATGGAATCGGTGACAACCACTTCGGCTATGGATGGATGATTAAGCTTGGTTAGCGCATTACCCGAGAATAGACCGTGTGTCGCACACACATACACATTTTTGGCCCCGCGTTCCTTCAACCCTTCCACCACATTCAAAATGGTCGTCCCTGTATCAATGAGATCCTCAATGATAATTGGCGTGCGTCCTTCTACATCTCCAATCACATGTGTAATGATGGATTCATTGTGGCTCGGCCGCTTTTTGATCATAATGGCAAAAGGTGAATCCAACCGATTGGCCAGCTTCTCCGCCATGGATGCCCGTCCTGCATCCGGGGATACGACCACCGGATTCTCAATGCCTTTGCTGAGCAGGTACTCGCTTATCAGATCAAGCGATGTCATATGATCGACAGGAATGTTGAAGAAGCCCTGGATCGCTGCTGCATGCAAATCAATCGTCACCACCCGGTTTGCACCGGCTGTCGTCAGAACATCTGCCACCATTTTAGCCGAGATCGGCTCACGTGGTGCAGACTTACGCTCCTGACGGGCATATCCGTAATAGGGAACGATAATGTTCACTGTGCGGGCAGAAGCCCGTTTGGCCGCATCAATCATCACGAGCAGTTCGACAAACAGCTCATTAATCGGATGAGACAGTGACTGGACCAGAAACACATCACAGTTACGGATGGTTTCTTCGTAATGAACGTATATTTCTCCGCTCTTGAACCGGGACAGCTTAATTTTGCCCAACTGTACACCCAGCTTGTCACATACCTGTTCTGCCAGCTTGGGGTTCGATGAACCGGAAAAAATACGTAACGAATGTTGCATAATGCCCCTCCCGAGGGTTAGATTCCCTATATAATCCCTTATTGAACAAGGTTATTTCCTAACCTCATTATACCCCACTGCCTTATACATTTAAAGGAACGAAAGAGCGGCGGCGGCCTTCAAAAACAGCTACCTCCGTACAACCCAGTTCCTTCAGAAGCTGCTCGGCTTCAGGCAAGTGTTCACCCAGTTTAAGTGGGTCGTGGGCATCAGAACCAAGGGTGAGCGGGATACCCAGCTTAATGGCTTCTGTTAACATCCGGCGACTAGGGAACATCTCGGCACAAGGCTTCGACAATCCCGACGCATTAAGCTCCATAGCACAGCCACTCCTCGCAATGGCTTGCAGAGCTGCATTCTCCAGTGCAATACGCTCTTCCGTCTGCTCCGGTGAGGGATTGAAGCCAAAACGTTTAATAACGTCAGTGTGCCCCATAATATCGTACATGCCTGTAGCAGCAGCTTTACTTACAGCATCATAATACTGACGGTATACCTCTAAAATATCTTTTCCTTCCCAGTGATGGGTCTGGCGGAAGTCGGTGATATCCCATTCCCCAAGGAAATGAACCGAACCAATGATGTAATCCCAAGGATAACGTTCAATGATTGACCGGATTTCGGACTCCCATCCTTCGATGTAATCCCCTTCAAGGCCAACACGCACCTCGATCTGTCCGCGGTAACGCTCTTTCAGTGAGAAGCATTCTTCCACATAGCGAGGCAGCTCCTCCATGGGCATGGCCATTTCGGGATAATAATTCGCTGGATCTACATGCAGCAAAGGCATGTGATCAGACAGTCCAATCTGGGACAGTCCAATCTCCACGCCTCGCTGTACATAAGCCTCAAGCTTGCCGACAGCATGACCGCAGCGCTCATGGTGAGTGTGATAGTCAATACGCATTAGAGCCCCCCTAATCGCGGCGTGGCCGTTCATGACGGCGGCTCAGCTCAGCCATAATGTCGTCCAGCGGCAGTTTGCGCTCTTGCAGTAGAACGAGCAGGTGATACATCAGGTCACTGACCTCAAGTCGAAGCTCGTCATTATCTTTATTTTTGGCGGCGATGATCGTTTCGGACGCTTCTTCGCCGATTTTTTTCAATATTTTATCAACGCCCTTATCAAACAGATACGTGGTATATGCACCTTCTGGACGTTCCACTTCACGTTGAGCAATGACGGATTCAAGCTCAGCAAGTACCTCAAAGCGACCTTCGGTTCTTGATTCCGAGGCGTCTACGTTTGTTTCATTTCCGGATTGTTCTGTCGATTTCTGAGGCAGTCCTACAATTTCATTATGGAAACAGGTCACTTCACCGGTATGGCAAGCAGGACCGTTTGGTTTAACCTCTACCAGCAGCGTATCCCCATCACAATCGTACTTCAGTGAGGTAATCGTCTGTACGTTCCCGGACGTAGCGCCTTTATGCCACAGCTCTTGGCGTGAACGGGACCAGAACCAGGTTTCTCCTGATTCCAGTGACAATTTCAATGATTCCCGGTTCATATATGCCATCATTAACACTTGGCGTGTCTCAGCATCCTGCACGATTGCAGGAACCAGACCATCACTCCAGCGGATATGCTCTACAACCTGCTCCAGGGATAAGCGCTCCCTGATCTCGTTACTTACATTACTCACGGATCTCCACCCCTTGTTCTCTCAAATGTTGTTTTAACGCCGGTACAGCGATCTCTTTATAATGAAATATCGTTGCAGCAAGTCCTGCATCTGCTTTGCCTGCAGTAAACACGTCATAGAAATGAGATTCCTTACCCGCACCGCCTGAAGCAATGACAGGAATTCGTACTGATTCGGATACAGCAGCAGTCAGCTTCAGGTCGAATCCATCTTTGGTTCCATCCGCATCCATGCTGGTTAGCAGAATTTCGCCGGCTCCCAGTTCCTCAGCTTGTTTTACCCATTCGAGCGCCTTGATTCCTGAAGGTTTCCGTCCTCCATGAGTGTAGACCTCCCACTCTCCCCAGGCTTCATTGTACTTGGCGTCTACGGCCACTACAATACATTGGGAACCGAAGCGGCGAGCACCGTCGGCAATCAGCTGGGGATTCAGTACAGCAGCTGTATTGACTGCGATTTTGTCTGCACCCGCACGCAGAATGCGCTTCATGTCTTCAACTTTGGAGATGCCACCACCAACAGTAAAGGGGATGGCGATTTCGCCAGCGGTCTGCCGTACCACTTCTTCCATCGTTTCACGACCTTCTACAGAAGCTGAAATATCGAGAAATACCAGTTCGTCTGCACCTTCACGGTCATACAGTGCCGCCAGCTCAACCGGATCACCCGCATCGCGGAGATTCACGAAGTTAACGCCTTTGACAACCCGGCCATCCTTAACGTCCAGACAGGGAATAATTCTTTTTGCCAGCATACTCCTCTTCCTCTCTATCCAGTTCCTTTACTTGTTGACTGCACGCACCGCTTCGGACAGATCGATACTGCCGGTATACAGCGCCTTACCAACGATTGCTCCTCCGATTCCATCATCCGCATGACGGCTCAGGCGAAGCAGATCATCCATCACACTGACACCTCCGGAAGCGATAACATTACGTCCGCTCGCCTTGGCGAGAGATACAATGGCTTCCACATTTGGCCCCTGCATCATTCCATCACGGGATATGTCGGTGAAGATAAACGTCTCGGCACCAAATGCCGCCAGTTCCTTCGCCAGTACTTCAGCTTGCACCTCAGATGTTTCCAGCCAGCCGCGAGTAGCCACATAACCGTTTCGGGCATCGATACCGATCGCCACTTTATCTCCATAACGTCCTAACACTTCTTCGGTAAATGCACGGTCTTCAATAGCTGCTGTTCCGATGATGAGCCGGCTCACACCAAGACCCAGCAAACGTTCTACATCAGCTACGGTACGCAGCCCGCCGCCTACCTGAACAGGCACGTTCACTGCAGATGCAATGCGACCAATAAGTTCGTCATTTACGGGGTGACCCGCTTTTGCACCATCCAGATCGACCAGATGAACGTATGTACCACCTTGCTTCTCCCAGGAGAGGGCAACCTGTACAGGGTCATCATTATATACCGTCTCTTGATTGTAGTCCCCCTGCACCAGTCTTACACATTTGCCGTCCCGGATATCAATTGCCGGATATATGATAAAAGATGACATACAAGGCCTCCTGATTTGTTCTTTATTTGTTTATCCATCTATATGAGTATGACTGCTTATCAAAAGTAGGATAGGGGCTGCCTATCCTGCATAGCTTCAACCTAACAGTTCTCCTGCCGGAAAATCAGATTTACCCCTGATTCGGCTTGCCTGTCAACTTCAGGAAGTTTCCGAGCAGCTTCATGCCCAGTTCACCGCTCTTCTCCGGGTGAAACTGCATGCCGAAGTTGTTTCCTCTTCCCACAATGGCTGTCACCGGGTGTCCGTAATCCGTTACTGCCAGCAGATCACTTTCTACTTCGGTACGTGCATGATAGGAATGAACAAAATAAACATGTCCGGCCTCAAGCCCTTCAAAGAGAGGATTTTCCGGATGAAGGAACTCCAGGCGATTCCAGCCCATATGGGGTACCTTCAGCTCTCCTGCTGCAAAACGCACCACTTTCCCTGGCAGGATGTCCAATCCGGTGTGCTCCCCATGCTCCTCACTGGAGCTGAATAGCAGCTGCATGCCCAGACAGATCCCAAGCAGCGGTTTGGTTCCAGCTGCCGCTTCTTTTACAACAGCGTCCAATCCACTCTCCCGCAGGTGCTCCATGGCATCGCCAAATGCACCAACGCCAGGAAGGATGACCCCGTCTGCCTGTAAAATCGTTTCCCTGTCACCTGTCACCAGCGCTTCATAGCCAAGACGTTCGACCGCTTTGCCGACGCTGTGCAGGTTCCCCATACCGTAATCGACAATTGCAATCGCCATCGTCTACAGCACTCCCTTCGTGGAAGGCACGCCCGTTACACGTGGATCGATCATCGTTGCTTCATCCAGTGCACGTCCCAATGCCTTAAAGATCGCTTCAATCATGTGATGTGTGTTCTGTCCGTAGTGAACAATGACGTGCAGCGTAATCCGTGCCTCCAGCGCCAGTTTCCACAGAAATTCATGCACCAGCTCCGTCGAGAAGCTGCCTACTTGCTGGGATGGATACTCCGCACGATACTCGAAGTGAGGTCGGTTGCTGACATCAATGACAACTTGAGCAAGTGCCTCATCCATCGGTACAAATACACTCGCATAACGCTTGATGCCCCGTTTGTCTCCGAGCGCCTCGCGAAGGGTCTGCCCCAGGCAGATTCCGATATCCTCAACGGTGTGGTGATCATCAATATCAATGTCGCCACGCGCCTGTACATTCAGATCGAATTGTCCGTGCTTCGTGAACAGATCGAGCATATGGTTCAGGAAAGGAACGTCTGTTTCAATCGTCGATTGCCCTGTACCATCTACGGCAAATGCCAATTGAATATTGGTTTCATTCGTCTTGCGGTCAACCTCTGCCTGGCGCACAGCACCTGTAGTTTCAAGCTCTACTCCGTTATTTAGCTTATCCATTGTCCGATTCCGCCTTTCCTTCCTGTTCTAACCGTACAGCGATTGCACGGGCGTGCCCTTCAAGCCCTTCATGGCGGGCCAGTTCTATGATAGCCGCTCCGTTTTGAAGCAGCGCTTCCTTGCTGTAGTATATCAAGCTTGATTTCTTAATAAAGTCATCCACATCTACCGGAGAACTGAACCGTGCGGTTCCGTTTGTCGGAATGATATGATTCGGTCCGGCAAAATAATCTCCTACCGGCTCCGAGCTGTACGGGCCGAGGAAAATCGCGCCGGCATTTTCGATCCGGCCGGCATAAGCCATCGGCTCCTGCACCAGAATCTCCAGATGCTCTGGTGCAAGCCGGTTCACCACGTCGATTCCTTCATCCATGGAATCGACCACAATAATCGCGCCATACTGCTCCACCGAAGCAGCGGCGATCGCCTTCCGCGGCAGCGCCTCAAGCTGGCGCTGCACTTCGTCCTGCACGGCTTCCGCCAGCACGGCCGAGGTCGTGACGAGAATGGCCGATGCCATCTCGTCATGTTCCGCCTGCGACAGCAGGTCTGCGGCGACATACACCGGGTTCGCCGTTTCATCGGCGAGCACCACAATCTCACTCGGCCCGGCGATGCTGTCGATATCGACCGCGCCGTAGACCTCACGCTTCGCGAGCGCCACGTAGATATTACCCGGTCCACAGATCTTATCGACCGGGGCAATGCTCTCCGTGCCGTAAGCCAAGGCGGCGATGGCCTGCGCGCCGCCAACCCGGTACATCTCGTTCACGCCTGCTTCCGCAGCAGCTACGAGAATGTACGGGTCAATGCCCTCGCCGCCGTTGGTTGCCGGCGGCGTCACCATAACAATCTCCGGCACGCCGGCAACCTGTGCCGGAATGACATTCATCAGCACCGACGAAGGATACGCTGCTTTGCCGCCAGGCACATACACTCCGACCCGCTTCAGCGGCCGGATGACCTGGCCCAGCAGACTGCCGTCCGGCTGCCAGTCCATCCACGAGTTACGTTTCTGTTTCACGTGAAACGCTCGAATGTTGGCGGCGGCTTGCCGAATCGCCGTCACGAAGGATGGCTCTACAGCCGCGTAGGCTGCCTGAAGTTCTTCCTGCGGCACGCGCAGTCCGGCAGCAGTCAGCTTCGTGCGGTCCAGCTCCTCCGTATAGCGCAGCAGGGCCGCATCTCCTTCCCGGCGGATATCACTGACAATGCGCCGGACTGTTTCATTTTGCTCAGGTGTACCGTAATCCACTTCCCGCTTCAGATCAAATTCCCGTGCAGGTACAATTTTCATGCGTTCTACCTCCCTGGCCCTGTATTTCCTGTCAGCCATAAGTGTTCATCCATTCCTCTATTCTATCTTGCCGATCATTTATCCCTGAAGGCTTCCTGCCGAAATTTCATTAGGCGTTGGAATGACCTGCTGCAATGCATCGCACAATGCCTGAATCCGTCCATTTTTCATCCGATAACTCACCCGGTTTGCGATAAGGCGGCTCGTGATATCCAGAATGCCTGTCATCTCAACCAATCCATTCTCACGCAGTGTCTGTCCCGTCTCCACCAGATCCACAATCCGGTCAGCTAGCCCGATCAGAGGTGCAAGTTCAATGGAGCCGTTCAACTTGATCACTTCCACCTGCTGGCCCTGTTCGCGGAAATATTGAGAGGCAATTCTCGGATATTTCGTTGCCACACGCTGCTGGATACCCGGTGTCCAATCCGGCAGACCGATCACCGACATCCGGCACTGTGCGATCCCTAGATTGAGCAGCTCGTAGACATCACGATTTTCCTCCAGCAGTACGTCCTTACCGACAATTCCGATATCCGCTACACCGTATTCAACATACGTTGGCACATCTACAGGCTTCGCCATGATGAACTCCATTCCTGCTTCGGGTACTTCAATGACCAATTTGCGTGTATCGTCCACATCAACAGGAATATCGAGGCCCGCTTCACGGAAGAGCTTGGAAGCTTTTTTATAGATCCGGCCCTTGGGCATGGCTACCTTCAAAATATCCGACATCTCAGCGTCCTCCTTGTTCAGCTTGATAGGTGATAACCTGATCGTAGACGTCCCTTGATGAACGCACTGAGCTACCACCGGATGATGCCACCACTTCTGCTGCTGGTTCTGTTACTTCATGATCCGTTAAAAGGCTGGTCACCACGTTTTGTCCGCTGCTCCGTAAACGGGCCGCTTCCGCCAGTGCTTCAGCTCGGCGCGCCTTGTCGTACTGGATAAGCACAGGTTTGTTCTCTTCCATTGCAATGCCGTGCACACCATCGATGATCCGGTTCGTTTTCAGCGCAAATCCCGTTGCCGGAAGCGAGCGGCCAAACTGCTGCAGCAGATTGTCATACCGTCCCCCGCTGCACACCGGTGATCCCAGTTCTGCCGCATACCCTTCGAAGGTCATTCCAGTATAGTAGGAGAAGTCTCCGATCATTGTCAGGTCAATCAGCACATGCTCTGAGACACCGTAGGCTTCCAGTACTTCAAACACAGCACACAAATGAGCAATGGATTGCGCTGCTTCAGCACTGGAGCTAAGCTCTGCTGCATGTGCACATACTTCTTTCCCGCCACGCAATCGCAGAATGGCTTCCAATTGTTCTTTCGGTTTGGCTTCCAGATTAAGCTCCTCGATCGACTGACGATATCCAACATAGTCGCGTCCGAGCAACCCTTCTTTGAGTGCGGCCTGTTGTGCCGTCTGTCCTGGAATGACTTCCTCCAGCAAACCGTTTAGAAATCCCATATGTCCCATCGCTATTTTAAAAGAAGACACACCCGCTGCCTGCAGCGAGGCAATCGCAAGTGCAACCACTTCGGCATCTGCCTCTGGTGAGTCATCCCCAACCAGCTCTACACCTGTCTGAAAGAATTCAGCCTCACGTCCGGCTTCTTCTTCAATGGAACGAAACACATTCGCATGATAGGACAGACGCAGCGGGAGCGATTCATCTTTTAATAGAGAAGATACTACTCGTGCAATGGGTGCTGTCAGATCCGATCTCAGTACAAGTGTAGTTCCCCGGCTATTCAGCAGTTTGAACAACTTCCGATCCGAAGTCGAACTCGCCACTCCTACCGTATCGTAATATTCAATCGTTGGCGTTATAATCTGGCGATAACCCCAGCGTTCCATGCATTCCAATACGTTCCGTTCAATCGTTCTCAGCTTGTTTACCACAAGTGGTGTATAGTCACGAAAACCTGTCGGTTTTTCGAAGCCTTTTGGTTTGGACATTGGTATCATTCACCCCGAGTCAGTAGTTTGGTTTATGGGCTTTAGCTTTATCTTAAATAGGATTTATGTATCGTAAATCCCGATTCCATCTTCTATTACCCTTTATTAAGGGACCTTGTTCAGATGCTGCCGGGCAGCCTTCTTGATGCATTCTCGATCTGTTCTTGATTGATGATAGGTTCTTACTATTCCATAATACTTTCATATGGTAAAGTGCTAACAAACTAAAGGATATGGGATATGATAACATGAATGACTCCTCATCGTCAACAAAGCAGTTCTCTAGCTTACCCGCTCTGCCTTATCATTTATATCTGTTCAAACAAGTCCTCTCAGCAACATCTGTATACGAAAAAAGCTGCCATCAGCAGCTCTTTCTCATCAGAAGCAAGCACAATTGTCGTGTGCCTCTGTATATCATGTAATTTAGGGCGACTCCACAGGGTGTCCACTGCTATACCTTTTGATACCCAACCCTAATGGACACGCTCATCCATTTTCACGTGAAGCTCCAATTCACTGGTATCGACCTTGCGCGATAGTTCACGAAGTGGATTCCCACCGACAAAAGCTCCTGGGGCTACATCCTTATGAACAACCGCTCCTGCTGCGACCACTGCTCCATCCCCGATGGTTACCCCTGGAAGGATTGTCGTGTTGGCACCGATCAGCACATTTTCACCGATAATGACTTCTCCCAATCTGTACTCTTTAATAAGGTACTCATGCGCGAGAATGGTTGTGTTATAACCGATAACTGAGTTTTCGCCAACTGTGATCTTCTCGGGAAAGAACACATCCACCATAACCATCAGTCCAAATGCCGTATGTTTGCCCACCTTCATACCGAGCATGTGGCGATAGATCCAGTTCTTCACCGGAAGAATAGGACAATACCGTGACAACTGAATCCATATAAAGTTGCGAACACCCTTCCACGGACTTACCGTCTTGTAGATATGCCAGAGTGCATTGTGGCCCTCTACCGGATAGCGGGTGACTTTCCTCATGAACGTCCCGTTTCAATACGGGTCAGCGCAAGCAAGTCCTTCATGTCATGTAGTATATAATCCGGGCCATATTCACTCAGTACTGCCTCTCCCTTGAGAGACCAGGCAACACCTGCTGCAAGTGCACCCGCATTTTGGGCGGATTGGATATCGACCGGGCTATCCCCAACCATCAGCGTTGTAGCCGGATCTGCACCTAACTCCTCTATTGCTTTAAGTACAGGTTCAGCATGAGGTTTCGGATGGGTTACATCGGTCACCGTTACAATGGATTTCATATATTTCATCAGGTCAAAACGTTCCAGCACTTTAAGCGTAGATGGGCGAATCTTGGTCGTCACTACTCCCATCACAATGCCCGCTTGATGCAGAGCCTCAACAACCTCATTCACATGCGGAAAAGGTTTTACCATCGCTTCATGATGGATATCGTTATATGCGCGGTACCCTTTAACATACTCGGCCACCTCATCCTGTCCGGAGAAGGTACGCATCTGCTGCTCCAGTGTGCCTCCCATGTGCGGGATAATCTGTTCACGCGTCCACGGAGCAGAATGCTCCCATCCTTCCATGACGTGCAGGAATGAGCTGATAATCAGCTCATTTGTATCAATAATCGTTCCGTCGAGATCAAATAGTACCGTTTCAATCATGCTGCATTACTCCTTTTTATCCTCAGCTTGCTTCGTCTCCTCTTTAGCGGGACTTGGGCTTGCTTTACTCTCTTTGCTGGCAACCGGACCTGCTTGCGGCATATCATCCGTTGGTTCAGATGAAACCTTGTAAGATACAATTGGATCACTATAACGTGCATCCGCTTTTCCTGTTACTCTTCGCACAACAATAAATATGATAGCTGCAATAATGATGCCGATGGCGAGCAATTGCGAGATTCTTACGTTACCGTAGGCTGGATCCAGATAACCCTGTTCGAAGCCCAGTGCAGTCATTGGAGACCATAGACCGTTGACGAGCGAAGCAAGCCATTGTGGCGCCTGGAAGCCCAGACTGTCTGTACGCAGAGCTTCAATGAAGAATCGACCGATGGAGTACCAGATAAAGTAGGACATGAACAACTCACCAGCACGCAGAAACTTCTGCCGGCGAAGAACTAACAACAGCACCAAGCCAACAAGGCTCCATAACGACTCATACAAAAATGCAGGGTGGTGGAATACACCTTCCACATTCATCTGATTGACGATAAAGTCTGGCAAATGCAGCTTGTCCCGTAAAAAGGACTCTTCCACAGGTCCGCCGTAGGCTTCCTGGTTTACAAAGTTCCCCCAGCGTCCAATCATTTGACCAACAATGAGTCCAGGTGCGCAAATGTCAGCCATACGCCAAAAATTGTACCCTTTACGCCGGAAGAAAATGACAGCACAAATGATTGCGCCAATCAGCGCACCATATATGGCGATACCACCATTCCATATCTTGAAGACATCCCAGAAATTATCCTTATAATCATCCCATCGAAAAGCTACGTAGTATATACGTGCTCCGATAATGGCAGAAGGTACACCCAGCAGGACCATATCCATAAATACTTCCTGCGGTATGTTGTAACGCTTGCCCTCCCGGATCACCAGCAGCAGACCTACGAGTGCTGCCGTACCGAGAATAAGGCCATACCAGTGAACCTTTAACGCTCCTATGGAGAACGCAATGGGGTTCAACAGTAATAATGTATCCATTCATTCACACTCCTATAAATTCACTCATCTGTATGCATGACCAAATGGGACCTGCTCCAAATTCCGTAAGAAGTAGAGCAGGCCAGTCCTGGTCTTTATTTAAATACATATAACTCATGTTCCTACATTTCTAAAAAATATTTCTACGATCCTAGTCCATGTCTTCCATGTCTTCCGAAATCGTTGCTGTCAGCTTGTTCGTAAATTGCAGTGCAGCGTTAAGTCCCATTTGCTTGAGACGATAGTTCATCGCCGCTACTTCAATAATGACAGCCAAGTTTCGTCCCGGACGAACTGGAATGGTTACCAGCGGTACATCCGTATCGATGATTCGAGTTGTTTCCTCATCCAGACCGAGGCGATCGTATTGCTTGTCCTGCTGCCAAGCCTCAAGACGCACTACCAGGGTAATCCGTTTATTGTTACGAACAGCTCCTGCACCAAACAATGTCATTACGTTGATAATCCCGACTCCGCGAATCTCAAGCAGGTGACGGATAAGCTCTGGTGCGGTTCCGTGCAGCTGGAAGTCTGATGTTTGACGGATTTCAACGGCATCATCGGCAATCAGGCGGTGTCCACGCTTCACCAATTCAAGTGCCGTTTCACTCTTACCAATACCACTGCTGCCAGTAATCAGCATACCAACTCCGTTCACATCACATAGTACGCCATGAATGGTTGCTGTTGGCGCAAGTTTACGCTCCAGGAATCCGGTAATACGGCTGGACAGAATCGTTGTTGCCATGTTGCTGCGAAGCACGGCCAGATTCTGCTCCTCACTGATTTCAATAAGTTCCTGTGGCACTTCCAGTCCGCGAGTCACCAAGATACACGGTGTTTCCTCCGTGCATAAGCGCTGCATCCGGTCACGACGTTCTGCTTCAGGTAACATTGCAAAAAAGGCCAGCTCTGTTCTCCCAAGCAGCTGTACCCGTTCTTGTGGATGGTATTCAAAATAACCGGCCATTTCGAGGCCAGGACGGTTCAAGTCATCTACCGTAATTACTCTCTTCAAACCTTGAGATCCGGAAACGACCTCAAGCTGGAACTGCTGTACCAATTCAGATACCTTCACTTTTTTCGCCATTTGTCTCTTCCTTTCAGCATTCGCTGCCTCTCTATGTACATCAGCATTTTTTGCGTCTTTTCCATTCCATTATTAGCGCATTCATTTTGCTTGTTTCATGTTACAGACTTTACAAAACAAAACCAGCCTTCAAATAATCTTAAATGAATTCAGTGTTGAATGCAATCGCGGACCACAGCCGCCCATTAATCAAAAAAGCCCCTTCCAGCAACAACGGAAGGGGCTCTGAATACAATGTATGATTGCGTTAACTGATGTTCCATCGGATCCGAGGAATCCCAGTATGATTAGTCTTGAAGGAGAACGTTCACTTCAGTCTCTTTGTCAAAGATATGAACCTTGTTCATGTCAATTGCCATTTTAACTGTGGAACCATCACGAGTATTGGAACGTCCATCTACACGTGCGATAGTCGTATCATTACCCACACCGCTCAAGTAGAGGAGCATTTCGTGACCCAGGTTCTCTGTTACGTCTACGTGTGTAGAGAATACAGAATTCGGGGATGCTTCCAGGAATACTGGCTCTTCGTGGATGTCTTCTGGACGAACACCCAGAATAACTTCCTTGCCAATGTATCCTCTTGATTTCAGCACTTGTGCTTTACCTTGCGGGATTTCAACGTCCACGCCTGGAGCTACGAAGTGCAGGTTAGCACCTTGCTCAGCAAGTTTACCCGAGATAAAGTTCATTGTCGGGGAACCAATGAAGCCTGCTACGAACAAGTTAGCTGGGTGGTTGTACAGCTCTTCAGGAGAAGCTGCTTGTTGAATGATACCATCTTTCATAACGACGATCCGATCACCCATGGTCATGGCTTCGATCTGGTCATGCGTTACGTAGATAACTGTTGTTTCCAAACGTTTAGCAAGCTTTGTGATTTCCGCACGCATCTGACCACGAAGTTTCGCATCCAAGTTGGAAAGAGGCTCATCCATCAAGAAGACTTGTGGATCACGGACAATCGCACGTCCCAGAGCGACACGCTGACGTTGACCACCGGACAATGCCTTAGGTTTACGCTCAAGCAAATGCTCGATATCCAGGATTTTAGCTGCTTCACGAACACGTTTGTCGATCTCGTCTTTTTTCACTTTACGCAGTTTCAAACCAAACGCCATGTTTTGATATACGCTCATATGCGGATACAAGGCATAGGATTGGAATACCATCGCGATATCGCGGTCTTTAGGAGCAACATCATTAACGACACGGTCACCGATATAGAGTTTACCTTCAGAAATTTCCTCAAGGCCTGCGATCATACGCAGTGTTGTTGATTTACCACAACCGGACGGTCCAACGAGTACCAAGAATTCTTTATCTTTGATGTCCAGGTTAATATCAACTACTGTTGCTTTATCAGAACCCGGGTATTTTTTGAAAATATGCTCTAAACGTACACCAGCCATGATTGTTGCCTCCTCAGAGATCATTTTGTAATCGAATACATTTTGTAGTTTTATATTAACCCATCCATGTGATGTTTGACTATTCGCAAACTGCACAAAAATATCAGAGCTTTTTCGTCACTTTGTACATAAGGAGCAAAAGCCGCACCAGAACAGCACTTTCAAAGCTTCTTACATCGTAACCAATCTCCTGTTTGATCTTGTCCAGACGGTATACGAGTGTATTGCGGTGGATGAAAAGGCGCTTTGCTGTCTCGCTGACATTGCAGTCCAGACTAAAATAGGTCTCCAGTGTTGCAAGTGTCTCACTATCCTCAAATATCGTCGTATCCTTACCTGTCTCCTTGATAAAACGAAGACGCTGCTGTTCAGGAATACTCGCCACCAATCGCTCAAGATGCAGTTCCCATGGTAAGTGAATATGCTGAGCTACGTGAAATGCTCTTCCCAAATGAATACTCTCTTCAAGCAGACCTGTAATTGTCGATAACTCCTGTACTGGAATACACGGCATGGACGCAGATAAATGAAACACACCGGCCCATTCACTCGCCACCAACTCATATAGCCCCAAACAAAAAGCATTTAGTAAATCCTTTTTTGCTTCGAGAGTATCCTCTTCCGCCTCACCTGTTACAATCTGCTCGTCGCTCAAAAAGAGCCAGTCCTGCTCTCCCAGAGGAATCAGCATAATGTCCTCACCAAAATAACTCCCCAGCAACTTGTTCAATTCCTTTGAACGAATACGATGGGCGTCTGGTGTCTCACATTGCAATAGAAACGGGATCTTTTCAGAATGCAGCTCATCTCGAAATGAAAAGTGCTCCGGAATGGACTCCTGCTCCGCCGGGTGCTCTATTTTCTGCCGAAGCCATTTCCCCAATTCAGCAAGTTCCTGTTCCCGATTATTCTCATAAATTACTGGCAGCTCCTCAGCTATTCTGTCTGAACTGTTAGTAATCAGCAATTCAATTAAGCGCCGTGTTTCCGTGGTTATGGAGCTAGCAGAACAACCCCAACATACTAAAGTTCTTTCATTTTTATTAGACTTAACTTTGAAGTAGATACGTTCCTCTGTATTTAAACTCTTTACACTCGCTATCGCGTCAGAAGCAAACTCCTGTTTAGTTTGTCCTTCCTCGGGGCTTTCCATCTCAAGCAAACCGCTTTGTTTCTGTTCCCCACCAACTAACTGCATTGCAGATTGATTCCATTCTTCTACGGTAATCTCGTATTCGTCCAAGCTCGTGCCGATAATGGATTCAATCTGTTGTTTAAGACCAAGTATGAGCTTCATATAATGAACGCCACCACTTTGCTTTTTTTTATTATTTTATCATATCTTACAATACATCGCCTTCGATGCCTTGGATCTGTAATCAGTTGTTTAATTTTCATATATACAAAAAGAGCGATTAATCAATTTAATGATTAATCGCTCTTTCTAACAAGATGAGTCATGAAGGGCTCGAACCTTCGACACCCTGATTAAAAGTCAGGTGCTCTACCAACTGAGCTAATGACTCATAAAAACTGGTGGAGGATGATGGATTCGAACCACCGAACCCGTACGGGAGCAGATTTACAGTCTGATGCGTTTGGCCACTTCGCTAATCCTCCAGGATTAAAAGGTGGCTCGGGACGGAATCGAACCGCCGACACGAGGATTTTCAGTCCTCTGCTCTACCGACTGAGCTACCGAGCCTTATTCAATTTTATAAATTAATGGCGGAACCGACGGGATTCGAACCCGCGATCTCCTGCGTGACAGGCAGGCATGTTAGGCCAACTACACCACGGTTCCAGGCATTAATGGTGCCGGCGAGAGGACTTGAACCCCCAACCTACTGATTACAAGTCAGTTGCTCTACCAGTTGAGCTACACCGGCGTATATGGTGGAGGCTGAGGGGCTCGAACCCCCGACCCTCTGCTTGTAAGGCAGATGCTCTCCCAGCTGAGCTAAGCCTCCTGGGTAATATGGTAGCGGCGGAGGGGATCGAACCCCCGACCTCACGGGTATGAACCGTACGCTCTAGCCAGCTGAGCTACACCGCCATATTAATAATCACTGATTGCTTGTCCATCTTAGGATAAAGATGGCGGAGAGAGAGGGATTCGAACCCTCGCACCGCTTACGCAGTCTAACCCCTTAGCAGAGGGTCCCCTTATAGCCACTTGGGTATCTCTCCAAACAGTCAATCAAACAATATAACAAGGATTGCTCCCTGAAAACTAGATCCGAAACGAAACTTGCGACTAGAACCTGCAATTTGGATAAGCCCTCGACCGATTAGTACTGGTCAGCTCCATGCATTACTGCACTTCCACCCCCAGCCTATCTACCTCGTCGTCTTCAAGGGGTCTTACATACTGGGAAATCTCATCTTGAGGGGGGCTTCACGCTTAGATGCTTTCAGCGCTTATCCCGTCCGTACATAGCTACCCAGCGGTGCTCCTGGCGGAACAACTGGTACACCAGCGGTACGTCCATCCCGGTCCTCTCGTACTAAGGACAGCTCCTCTCAAATTTCCTACGCCCACGACAGATAGGGACCGAACTGTCTCACGACGTTCTGAACCCAGCTCGCGTACCGCTTTAATGGGCGAACAGCCCAACCCTTGGGACCTACTTCAGCCCCAGGATGCGATGAGCCGACATCGAGGTGCCAAACCTCCCCGTCGATGTGGACTCTTGGGGGAGATAAGCCTGTTATCCCCAGGGTAGCTTTTATCCGTTGAGCGATGGCCCTTCCATGCGGTACCACCGGATCACTAAGCCCGACTTTCGTCCCTGCTCGACTTGTAGGTCTCGCAGTCAAGCTCCCTTATGCCTTTGCACTCTTCGAATGATTTCCAACCATTCTGAGGGAACCTTTGGGCGCCTCCGTTACTCTTTAGGAGGCGACCGCCCCAGTCAAACTGCCCACCTGACACTGTCCCCGTACCCGCTAAGGGCACCAGGTTAGAACCTAGATACGATCAGGGTGGTATCCCAACGGTGCCTCCACACAAGCTGGCGCTCATGCTTCAAAGGCTCCCACCTATCCTGTACAGATCGTACCCAAATTCAATATCAAGCTGCAGTAAAGCTCCATGGGGTCTTTCCGTCTTGTCGCGGGTAACCTGCATCTTCACAGGTATTAAAATTTCACCGGATCTCTCGTTGAGACAGCGCCCAAGTCGTTACGCCATTCGTGCGGGTCAGAATTTACCTGACAAGGAATTTCGCTACCTTAGGACCGTTATAGTTACGGCCGCCGTTTACTGGGGCTTCGGTTCACAGCTTCGGATTGCTCCTAACCGCTCCCCTTAACCTTCCAGCACCGGGCAGGCGTCAGCCCGTATACTTCGCCTTACGGCTTCGCACAGACCTGTGTTTTTGCTAAACAGTCGCTTGGGCCTTTTCACTGCGGCCCCCTCGTGCTATTCACACTACCGGGGCACCCCTTCTCCCGAAGTTACGGGGTCATTTTGCCGAGTTCCTTAACGAGAGTTCTTCCGCGCGCCTTAGAATTCTCTTCTCGCCTACCTGTGTCGGTTTGCGGTACGGGCACCTTCATCTGGCTAGAGGCTTTTCTTGGCAGTGTGAGATCATGACCTTCGCTACTGTAATTTTCACTCCCCATCACAGCTCAGCCTTAGATGTGCGGATTTGCCTACACATCAGCCTCACTGCTTGGACAGACATCCATCAGTCTGCGTCACTACCCTACTGCGTCCCCCCATCGCTCGTAACGATTTACGGTGGTACAGGAATTTCGACCTGTTGTCCTTCGACTACGCCTTTCGGCCTCGCCTTAGGTCCCGACTTACCCTGAGCGGACGAGCCTTCCTCAGGAACCCTTAGGCTTTCGGCGGATCAGATTCTCACTGATCTTTTCGTTACTCATACCGGCATTCTCACTTGTATAATGTCCAGCGCTCCTTACGGTACACCTTCAACCCTTATACAACGCTCCCCTACCCCTGATGCAAAGCATCAAGCCATAGCTTCGGTGGTGTGTTTAGCCCCGTTACATTTTCGGCGCAGAGTCACTCGACCAGTGAGCTATTACGCACTCTTTCAATGGTGGCTGCTTCTAAGCCAACATCCTGGTTGTCTGTGCAACTCCACATCCTTTCCCACTTAACACACACTTGGGGACCTTAGCTGATGGTCTGGGCTGTTTCCCTTTTGACAATGGATCTTAGCACTCACTGTCTGACTCCCGGAAGTAAGTCTATGGCATTCGGAGTTTGACTGAGCTTGGTAACCCTTGCGGGCCCCGCACCCAATCAGTGCTCTACCTCCACGACTCTGTTTTCCGAGGCTAGCCCTAAAGCTATTTCGGGGAGAACCAGCTATCTCCGAGTTCGATTGGAATTTCTCCGCTACCCCCACCTCATCCCCGCACTTTTCAACGTGCGTGGGTTCGGGCCTCCAGTGCGTGTTACCGCACCTTCACCCTGGACAGGGGTAGATCACCCGGTTTCGGGTCTACGTCCACGTA